>NZ_JBITSP010000001.1:0-1051786 GCF_044540925.1 Streptomyces sp. NPDC085900
GTTGATAGGCCGGATCTGGAAGCACGGTAACGTGTGGAGGTGACCGGTACTAATAGGCCGAGGGCTTGTCCTCAGTTGCTCGCGTCCACTGTGTTGGTTCTGAAACCACGAACGGCCCCGTTTCGACGGTGCGGCATAGTTCGACAGTTTCATAGTGTTTCGGTGGTTATAGCGTGAGGGAAACGCCCGGTTACATTTCGAACCCGGAAGCTAAGCCTTACAGCGCCGATGGTACTGCAGGGGGGACCCTGTGGGAGAGTAGGACGCCGCCGAACAATTTTTGAGAAAACCCCCGGCCGGGGATACCGGTCCGGGGGTTTTCTGCGTTCGGGGTAATTAGGGCAACTCCCGCTCTGGTTCAAGGGGGTTTCCATGCTGGATGACCCCCTTGAACTACAAACGACCTGCGGTCTTCAAGGCCAGGTACGCGTCCGCCAGCGCCGGCGCCAGGTCGTCCGGCGTCTCGTCGACGACGGTGACGCCATGCCGGCGGAGTTGCTCCGCCGTGCGGTGGCGTTCGCTCTGGGCCTGGGCGGCGGCCGCGGCCTCGTAGACCGCGTCCGCGTTTCCACGTGCTGTCGCCATGCGTGCGATGTACGGGTCCGCCACGGAGGCAACGAGGACCGTGTGCCGCTGGGTGAGTTGCGACAGGACGGGGAGCAGGCCCTCCTCCACGGGGGCTGCGTCGAGACTGGTCAGCAGGACGATCAGGGAGCGGCGAGGGGCCGTACGAAGGGCTGTGGCCGTCAGGCCGCGAGCGTCCAGTTCGACCAGCTCGGGTTCTACCGTGGCCATGGCGTTCACGAGGGACGGAAGGACGTCTCGAACTGTGCGGCCTTGAACGAGGGAGCGGACTCGGCGGTCGTACGCCAGCAGGTCCACGCGGTCGCCGGCACGGGATGCGAGGGCTGCCAGGAGCAGGGCCGCGTCCATGGAGGCATCGAGGCGCGGGGCATCGCCGACGCGGCCTGCCGCGGTGCGGCCGGTGTCCAGGACCAGGAGGATGTGGCGGTCGCGCTCCGGGCGCCAGGTGCGTACGGCGACGGTGGACTGGCGGGCTGTCGCACGCCAGTCGATGGAGCGGGTGTCGTCGCCGGGGACGTATTCGCGGAGGCTGTCGAATTCCGTTCCCTCACCGCGGATGAGCACGCTGGTGCGGCCGTCCAGTTCCCGTAGGCGGGCCAGCTTGGACGGAAGGTGCTTGCGGCTGGTGAAAGGCGGTAGGACGCGGACCGTCCAGGGGACTCTGTGGGTGCCCTGGCGGGTGAACAGGCCGAGTGGGCCGTAGGAGCGGATCGTGACGCGGTCGGCCTGCCGGTCGCCGCGGCGGGTCGGGCGCAGGCGGGTGGTGATGCGGCGGCGTTCGCCCGCGGGGACCGTCAAGCGGTGGCGGGATGCTTCGACTTCGGTGCCGGGCTGCCAGCTGCTCGGCGGCCAGGCGTCGCGCAGGCGTGCCCGGAGCAGGCGACCGGACGGGTTGGTGACCGTGAGGGTGACGTCGGCGGTCTCACCCAGGCGCACGTTGGTGTCGCCTGAGCGCGTCAGGCCGAGTCGTCGTACCGGTGCTGCCAGGGCGAAGTCGCAGGCGCAGGCCACCGCCAGCGGGGCGTTCACGGCGAGGATGCCGGCCCAGCCTGGGTCCCAGATGCCGACGGGGAGGGAGCCGAGTGCCGCGAGGAGTGCGGCGCGTCCGGTGAGGGCCATCAGCGGGGGACGGGGACGTGAGCGAGGATCGCGTTGATGACGGAGTCGGCCGTCACGCCCTCCATCTCGGCCTCGGGGCGGAGTTGCACGCGGTGGCGGAGAGTGGGGAGGGCGAGTGCCTTGACATCGTCGGGGATGACGTAGTCGCGGCCTGTCAGCCATGCCCAGGCGCGTGAAGTGGCCAGGAGAGCTGTCGCGCCGCGCGGGGAGACGCCCAGGGTGAGGGACGGGGACTCGCGTGTGGCGCGGCAGATGTCCACCACGTAAGCGGTGATCTCCGGGGAGATCGTGGTCTTGGCGACGGCCGCGCGGGCCGCCTCCAGGTCGGCGGGGCCGGCGACCGGGCGTACGCCGGCGGCGCGCAGGTCGCGCGGGTTGAAGCCCTCGGCGTGACGGGTGAGGACGTCGATCTCGTCCTGGCGGGAGGGGAGCGGGATCGTCAGCTTGAGGAGGAAACGGTCCAGCTGGGCCTCGGGGAGGGGGTAGGTGCCCTCGTACTCGACCGGGTTCTGGGTCGCGGCGACCAGGAACGGGTCCGGGAGCGGGCGGGGGGTGCCGTCGACCGTGACCTGGCGTTCCTCCATGGCCTCCAGGAGGGAGGACTGGGTCTTGGGCGGGGTGCGGTTGATCTCGTCGGCCAGGAGGAGGTTGGTGAAGACCGGACCGGGCTGGAAGGAGAACTCGGCGGTTCGGGCGTCGTAGACGAGGGAGCCGGTGACGTCGCTCGGCATGAGGTCGGGGGTGAACTGGACGCGCTTGGTGTCGAGTTCGAGTGCCGATGCGAGAGCGCGGACGAGCAACGTTTTGGCGACCCCGGGGACTCCTTCAAGTAGCACATGTCCACGGCAGAGGAGGGCGACGACGAGGCCGGTCACGGCGGGGTCCTGGCCGACCACGGCTTTGGCGATCTCGGCGCGCAGGGCCTCCAGGGAGGCTCGGGCCCTGCCCGGGTCCCCGGTGATCCCGGCGTTGTCAGTGGTCGGGTCCATCATGGACGGCGTACCTCTCTTTCGAGGGCGTCGAGTTGGTCGGCGAGGGCGATGAGGGCCGCGTCGTCACTGGGCGGCGGGCCGAAGAGCAGGGAGTGCAGGGACTGTCCGTCGCCGCGGAGGTGGGCGGACAGCGCGGGGAGCAGGGTCTCGGGCGCGTGCGCCTGGGAGACGGGGACGCCTACGAGGGGGGCGAGGCGGGTGCGGGTGGTGGAGCGAAGAGCGGCGGCCGCACGGTCGCGGGCGTTGGCCTTGCGGTAGAGGCGGGCGCGGCCTTCGACGGTCTCGGAGGCGCGGATCGCCACCGGCAGTTTCTCGGGCACGAGGGGGCCGAACCGGCGTGCCCGCCAGAGGGCGGCGAGGGCTGCGGCGATGAAGAGCTGCAGGGTGCCCCAGAGCCAGCCGGAGGGGAGCAGGTCCAGGAAGCTCTTCTCGCCGCCGTCGGTGGCCGAGGAGTCGGAGAGCGAGGGGAGGTACCAGACCAGATGGGGGCGGGAGCCGAGGAGTTGCAGGGCGAGCGAGGCGTTGCCCTGCTCGTCGAGACGGTCGTTCAGGAGGATGTCGGGCGCGCCGAGGACGATGGTGTCGCCGTCTCCGGAGGTCTGCGGAATGCGCAGGAGGGTGGCCAGGCGCTCGCTGGGGTAGCACTTGGCGGCGTCGAGGTGGGTGGTGGTGTAGCGGATGCCGCCGGTGTCGGCGCGGCCGGCGCGCTGGGCGGCGGGCAGTCCGCAGTCGGGGGCGAGTGTGGAGCCGAAGCTCGTGGCGGGGTCCGCCGTCACGCCGGGGACGAGCCTCTCGACGGAGGAGCTGCCGGGTGCGACCAGGACGGTGCGGCCGCCGGAGTCGGCGATCGCGGTGTGCAGCGCGGTCTGTTGACGCTGCGTCAGCCGGTCCGGGACGGCGACCAGGAGAGTGGTGTTCGGGGAGGCCGCGGCGCGCGCCTCGGTCAGCGTGGTGACCACGCGCGTGGTGACGCCGTGGTCGGCGAGGATCTCGGCGACCGCGCGGCTGCCGTAGGGGTCGACCGAGCGCGGGTCGAGTTCGCCGTGCCGGACGTCGGAGCGGACCACGGCGATGACGACGGCCGCGGCCAGGATGAGGATCACGGCGAGGGCGATGCCTCGCGCGCGGGTCCACACCTGGCGGGCGGTGGGCGAGACCGAGGTGGAGGGGAGCGTGGTGGCCTCGGCGGTCATCCGTCCTCTCCCTGGCGGGTGTTGGGCGCCGTGCTGAGGGTGCTGTTCGCGAGTTGGGGCTTGGCGCGTTCGAGGTCGCGGTCGAGTTCGGCGATGCGGCTGTACGACATCTCGCTCGCCCTGCGGCCGCCGTACGTGACGTCGTCGAAGTCCCGGGCCGCCGTGCGCAGTCGGTCCGTGTGGGACGGCAGGGCGCGGCCCGCTTCGGCGGCGGCCTCGTCGGCGGTGCGGCCGGGGCGGACGTCGAGGAGTGCGCGTTCCTCGAGGGAGCGGACGATGGCGCGCATGCGTTCCTGGACGGCCTGGTTCCAGTGGCCCTGGGCGGCGTGTGCCTCGGCGGCGGCACGGTGGTCGGCGGCGCTGCGGGGGCGGTCGTCGAACAGGGCGGCGGAGGAGGTGGGTTGGCGGCCTGGGGTGCCCAGGCGCCACCACAGCGCGCCCAGTACCAGGAGGACCGCCACGATGATGACCACCAGGCCGAGCGCGCCTCCGGGGGTCGCGGCGGCGGCCGAGCCGAACAGTTTGTCGATCCAGTCCCAGAAGGCGTTGAGGGCTCGCTGGAACAGGCTGGGGTCGTTCTCGTGGTACATGCGCTTGGACAGCTCGCGCCGGGCCGCTTCCCGCGCGGGGTCGCGCGGGATCGTCACCGGTGGTTCGTCGCCGGAGCGCACCGACGACAGCAGAGATGTGTCGCCGGCGCGCAGCAGGGCCCGTACGGCCGATCCGGCGGCGCGTGGCAGTGCCGGCGCCGTGGTGAGAACTCCCCCCGTCGGACTCACCGCATCAGCTCCCCGAGCGGGTGCCGGTGCCGTACCCCTGGACGCCGGCGGCGCGGGCCAGGTCGAGGTCGAGGGCTTCTCGGCGGATGCGCTGGTCGATGTAGAGCAGCACGGTGACGCCGGCCGTGATCGGGAACGTGATCATGGAGCCGATCACCGAGCCGATCCCGCTGATGATCAGGAACGTCCAGCCGACGTGGCCCCCGCTGTTGAGGAAGCCGACGATGCCGTCGCCGCCGAGGGCCGCGCCGATGAAGGTGAAGGGGATGACCACGATCGAGGCGACGATGTTCGCGATGACCGTGGCGAGCAGCTGGATGCCGAAGATCCGCCACCAGGAGCCGCGGACCAGCTTCACGGAGCGGCCCATCGACTTGGTGATGCTCTGCTTCTCCAGCATCAGCGCGGGGGAGGCGAGCGAGAAGCGGATCATCAGCCACAGGGCGACGACGCCCGCGCCGAGTCCGCCGAGGACGGCCAGCGCGGCGCCCGCGGTGCTCGAGCCGGAGAGGGCGACGAGGATGCCGGGCAGTGTGCCGCCGAAGACGATGCCGAACGTGATGAGCATCAGCAGGAAGATCAGACCGAACAGCTTGAGTACCTGCGGGCGGGCGTCGCGCCAGGCCTCGCCGATGGCGACGGGCTTGCCGAGCACGGCCCGGCTGGTGACCGTCGTGAGCAGGGCGGTCGCCGTGATCGTGCCGATCAGGGAGATCAGGAAGACCACGGCGGTGTTCGCCATGGTGTCGCCCATGGCGCGGGTGACCTCGCTGAGGCTGGCGCTCGGATCGCTCAGGGTGTCCGCGGTGGCGTTGTCGTTGAGGGCGAAGCCCTGCAGCAGGATGACGGCGATCTGGGTGACGACGGCGACGGTCAGCGAGATGCCGAGGACCGTGCGCCAGTAGGTGCGCATGGTGGAGACCGCGCCGTCGAGGATCTCGCCCACGCCGAGCGGGCGGAGCGGGATCACGCCGGGCTTGGCCGCGGGCGGAGGGCCGCCCCAGGCGCCACCCCAACCGCCGCTCCAGCCGCCGGGGGACCCGTAGCCGCCGTACCCCCCTTGGCCGCCCGGACCGCCGCTGCCGCCGGGAGGCCGGCCGCCCCAGCCGGGGCCGGGCGGTGGGGGCGGCGGGGTCTGGCCCGGGCTCGCGGGTCCGGTGGGCGCGGACCACTGCCCGGCCGGAGGCTGCTCCTTGGACCACTTCACGCCCTGGTCCTGCGCATCGGTGCCCGGCCGGCCGGCGGAGTCCGTCGTGCCGGGTCGGTCGTGGGGCTCGGCAGGGCCGGAGGCGCCGGGTTCCTGGCCGTCGGACGGGGCAGATCCGGGCGAGGCCCAGCCCGGAGTGTCTTTCATCGTCGCTCCTTCACGGTGCCCGTCCGCGGTCGCGGCGGCAGGTTGGCTGCCATCGTGCCATGGGGTGGTCGCCCTGGTACCGGCCGCGGTATGGGCTGCGCACCTTCAATTGTCTGCGGAAAAAGGGGCAGACTGACGGCATGGCTGATCAGTACGCGCAATACGGCGAGGACAGCAAACCGACCGAGACCCCGGCGATCCGTTGGGAGGAGCCACCCGAGGGCCCCGTGGTGGTGCTTCTCGACCAGACAAGGCTGCCGGCCGAGGAGGTCGAGCTGGTCTGTACGGACGCGTCCGCGCTGGTGGAGGCGATCCGGTCGCTCGCCGTGCGCGGGGCGCCGCTGCTCGGCATCGCGGGGGCCTACGGCGTCGCGCTCGCCGCCGTACGTGGCTTCGACGTGGACGACGCCGCGAACACGCTGGCGGGAGCCCGGCCGACCGCGGTGAACCTCGCCGTCGGGGTGCGCAGGGCGCAGGCCGCCTACCGGGCGGAGTACGCCAGGAGCGGCGACCCCGAGCAGGCCGCGACGGCCGCGCTGACCGCGGCGCGGGCACTGCACGAGGAGGACGCCGAGGCCAGCGCGCGGATGGCCGAGCGCGGGCTGGCGCTGCTCGACGAGCTGCTGCCCGGCGGCGGGTACCGGATCCTCACCCACTGCAACACCGGTGCGCTGGTGTCGGGCGGTGAGGGGACGGCGTTCGCCGTGGCACTCGCGGCGCACCGGACGGGCCAGTTGCGGCGGCTCTGGGTCGACGAGACGCGTCCGTTGCTGCAAGGCGCTCGGCTGACGGCGTACGAGGCGGCGCGCAACGGGATGGCGTACACCTTGCTCACGGACAACGCGGCGGGCTCGCTGTTCGCCGCAGGTGAGGTGGACGCGGTGCTGATCGGGGCCGACCGCATCGCGGCCGACGGCTCGGTGGCGAACAAGGTGGGGAGCTATCCGCTCGCGGTGCTCGCGCGGTACCACCATGTGCCGTTCATCGTGGTGGCGCCGACGACGACGATCGATCTGGACACTCCCGACGGGGCGTCCATCGAAGTGGAGCAGCGTCCCGGGCATGAGGTGACCGAGCTCACAGCGCCCCAGGTGCCGACGATGGGAGCGGAGGCGGGCGGCGGTATTCCGGTGGCTCCCCTGGGAACTCAGGCGTACAACCCGGCGTTCGACATCACGCCGCCCGAGCTGGTCACCGCGATCGTCACGGAAGAGGGCGCGGTCTCTCCCGTGACCGCCGAGGCTCTCGCAGGACTGTGCGCGAGGTCCCGCCCGGTCTCGACGTAGCTCATGGGGTGGCGTGGCCTTCGCCGGAACGGAGGCTCTGTCCCGACGCCGTCGGCGAAGAGGTGTCGCTGCCTCCGCCTACTCTGGGTAGCGACACACGTCGCCGATGTCGACGTCAGGGGACAGGGGCAGACAGTGACGCCCGGATACGACTATCGTCACGGGCCAGTGACGCTGCTCACCTGCACCTTCGCCACCGTTATGAGAATGGGATGATGTCGTTTATGAAGGGACGAGTCCTTGTCGTCGACGACGACACCGCACTTGCCGAGATGCTCGGCATCGTGCTGCGTGGTGAAGGTTTTGAGCCGTCTTTCGTAGCCGACGGCGACAAGGCGCTGGCCGCGTTCCGGGAGAGCAAGCCCGATCTGGTGCTGCTCGACCTGATGCTGCCCGGCCGGGACGGCATCGAGGTCTGCCGTCTGATCAGGGCCGAGTCGGGTGTGCCGATCGTGATGCTCACGGCCAAGAGCGACACCGTCGACGTGGTGGTCGGGCTGGAGTCGGGGGCTGACGACTACATCGTCAAGCCGTTCAAGCCGAAGGAGCTCGTGGCCCGGATCCGGGCGCGGCTCAGGAGGTCCGAGGAACCGGCGCCGGAGCAGTTGGCCATCGGCGATCTGGTGATCGACGTGGCCGGTCACTCCGTGAAGCGGGACGGGCAGTCGATCGCGCTGACGCCGCTGGAGTTCGACCTGCTGGTCGCCCTGGCCCGCAAGCCCTGGCAGGTGTTCACCCGTGAGGTGCTGCTCGAGCAGGTGTGGGGATACCGCCATGCCGCTGACACCCGGCTGGTGAATGTTCACGTGCAGCGGCTGCGCTCCAAGGTCGAGAAGGACCCGGAGCGGCCGGAGATCGTGGTGACCGTCCGTGGCGTGGGGTACAAGGCAGGACCGAGCTGACATGACCGGTGACAGTGCCGCTTCGGCGACCGGGTCGGCAGGGGCCCGCGCGGGGCGGCCTGTCGGCCGGAAGGCGGCGGGCTCCCGCTGGAGGCGCCTGTTCGAGGGCGGGCTGCTGCAGGGCGGTGTCCAAGGCAGCCCCGTGCTGCGGCTGTTCATGCGCTGGGTGCGGCGGCCGCTGCTGCCCGTCATGCGGCTGTGGCGGCGCAACATCCAACTCAAGGTCGTCGCCACCACCTTGCTGATGTCGCTGGGCGTGGTACTGCTGCTTGGCTTCGTCGTGATCGGGCAGGTCCGCAACGGGCTGCTGGACGCCAAGGTGAAGGCCTCGCAGAGCCAGGCCGCCGGTGGATTCGCGGTGGCCAAGCAGAAGGCCGACGAGGCCGAGGCCGGAACCGGCGACGACGGCACGGCCGGGGACGGACGTTCCGCGCAGAGCCTCATCTCCTGGATGAGCAACCTCGTGTCGTCGCTGTCCAGCGGCGGGCAGGGCGCCTTCGACGTGGTGACGCTGCCCGCCGGAGACGACAGCGGCGGTGGCCGCGGACCGCGGGCCTCCGGCTACGTCGACCCCTCCGCCAGCGTGCCCGAGGACCTGCGTGCGCGGATCAACGACAACCCGACGGCCGCCCAGAGCTACACCCGCATCATCTACAACAACAACAAGGAGTCCCAGCCGGCGCTGGTCATCGGCAAGCAGGTCAACGACCCGAACGGCGACCCGTACCAGCTCTACTACCTCTTCCCGCTCACGCAGGAGGAGAAGTCGCTCAGCCTGGTCAAGGGCACGCTCGCGACCGCCGGACTGTTCGTCGTGGTGCTGCTCGGGGCCATCGCGTGGCTCGTGGTGCGGCAGGTGGTCACGCCGGTGCGGATGGCCGCCGGCATCGCCGAACGGCTGTCCGCCGGGCGGCTGCAGGAGCGTATGAAGGTCACCGGCGAGGACGACATCGCACGACTGGGCGAGGCCTTCAACAAGATGGCGCAGAACCTGCAGCTGAAGATCCAGCAGCTGGAGGACCTGTCGCGGATGCAGCGGCGGTTCGTGTCCGACGTGTCGCACGAGCTGCGGACACCGCTGACGACCGTACGGATGGCCGCGGACGTCATCCACGAGGCCCGCGAGGACTTCGATCCGGTGACCGCGCGGTCGGCGGAGCTGCTCGCCGACCAGCTGGACCGGTTCGAGTCGCTGCTCGCCGATCTGCTGGAGATCAGCCGGTTCGACGCCGGCGCGGCGGCACTGGAGGCGGAGCCGATAGACCTGCGGGAGGTCGTGCGCAGGGTCGTCAGCGGGTCCGAGCCGCTCGCCGAGCGCAAGGGGACGACGATACGGGTCGTCGGCGACCAGCAGCCCGTCGTCGCCGAGGCGGACGCCCGCCGGGTGGAGCGGGTGCTGCGCAACCTCGTCGTCAACGCCGTGGAGCACGGCGAGGGCAAGGACGTCGTCGTCAAGCTCGCCTCGGCGGGCGGCGCGGTCGCCGTCGCGGTGCGCGACTACGGCGTCGGACTCAAGCCCGGCGAGGCCACGCGCGTGTTCAGCCGCTTCTGGCGGGCCGACCCGGCACGCGCGCGTACCACCGGCGGTACGGGTCTGGGCCTGTCGATCGCCCTGGAGGACGCGCGGCTGCACGGCGGCTGGCTGCAGGCCTGGGGCGAGCCGGGCGGCGGATCACAGTTCCGGCTGACGCTGCCGCGCACCGCGGACGAGCCGCTGCGGGGCTCGCCGATACCGCTGGAACCGAAGGACTCGCGGCGCAACCGCGGCCTCGACGACGCCGGTCTGCCGCGCGGAGGGGCCGAGAAGGCCGCCACCGTGCCCGTACAGGCCGCGGGAGACCAGATACAGGCGATAACCCCGAGGCGGAACGGTGTGACCGCCACGGCCGATCCCACGGCGTTGCCCGGCAACGGCGCGCGCGTGGTGCCCCGGCCCGCATCGGGCGCACGGGCCCAGCAGGACGACACGCCCCCGGCGGAGGGGGCACGGAATGAGGCCCCGAACCGCCCGGACGTCTCCGGGCCGGAGGACTCGCAGAAGCAGGGGGAGGCATTCCGTGGGCGCTGACCGCGAGGGGGGCGCCCGGCGCAGACCGCTGCGCGCGATGGCGTACGGCGCCCTGGGCGTCGTAGTGCTGGCCGGGTGCGCGTCGATGCCCGACAACGGGGATCTGCGCGGGGTCGACTCCACGCCGCAGCAGGACACCCAGGTGCGGGTGTTCGCCATGCCGCCGCAGGAGAACGCACAGCCCCAGGAGATCGTGTCGGGCTTCCTGGAGGCGCTGACCAGCGATGATCCGAACTATTCGACGGCGCGGCAGTACCTGACCGGTACGGCGTCGCGGACCTGGCAGCCGGAGCTTTCCATCACGGTCCTCGCGGACGGTCCGGGCACCGCCAGCAACCGGCGATCGGACGCCAGGGACGACTCCGACGAGGTGTCGTACACGCTGAAGGGCACCAGGGTCGCCAGGGTGGACACGCAGCAGTCGTACTCGCCGGACAGTGGGCCCTACGCGTCGCTGGTGCATCTCGTGCGGGACAAGAAGACCCAGCAGTGGCGCATCGACCGGCTGCCGCAGGGCGTCGTCATGGGGAAGTCGGACTTCCAGCGCAACTACATGTCCGTCAACAAGTACTTCTTCGCCGTCGACGCCGCCGCGGGGTCGACGCACCCGACGGCCGTGGCGGACCCCGTGTTCGTACGCCGGCGGGTGGACCCCACGACGCAGATAGTGCGTTCGCTGCTCAGCGGCCCCACGCACTGGCTGGACCAGGTCGTGCGGACGAGTTTCCCCACCGGGTCGGCGCTGCAGAAGGGCGTCACCTCGCTGGCGCCGGACGACCAGAACACGCTGACAGTGCCGCTGAACAAGAACGCGGCCCGGGTCGGGCTGGACCGATGCGACGAGATGGCGGCCCAGCTGCTGTTCACGGTGCAGAATTTCGCCCCCGCGGTGGACACGGTGGCCCTGCGGTCCGGCAAAAAGAGGCTGTGCTCGCTCAACGAGGACCGCAGCGATGAAGTCGCCGCGCAAGGCTCGGCGCAGACGCCCGGCAACCTGTACTTCGTCGAGGGCAAGAGTCGGCTGGTGCGGATCCCCGCGGGCAGCCGGGGCCCGAAGGCCGATCCGGTGCCCGTGCCCGGGCCGCTGGGCGACAACGAGAAGCAGCTGCGGTCGGTCGCCGTCTCGCGCGACGAGCGGACCGCGGCGGCGGTCGGCGCCGACGGCAGCCGGCTCTACGTCGCGTCGCTGGTGTCGGACGACCCGCTCGGCAACCCCGTGCTGACGAGCCACGGCGCGACGAGCGACGACCGGCTGACCGCGCCGAGCTGGGACGCGCAGGGCGACCTCTGGGTGGCCGACCGTGATCCCGACAACGCACGGCTGCTGGTGCTCCAGCACGGCGCGGGCGAGCCGGTCGAGGTGAAGACGCCCGAGCTGGACGGCCGGATCGAGGAGGTCCGGGTGGCCGCCGACGGGGTGCGGGTCGCGCTGGTCGTGGCCAAGGGCACCAAGAAGTCGCTGATGATCGGGCGGATCGAGCGCGGTACGGAGGGCGGCAAGCCCACGGTCTCGGTGCTCGAACCGCGTCCCGGGGCACCGGAGTTGGAGGACGTGACGGCCATGTCATGGGCGGGCGACAGCCGGCTCGTGGTGGTCGGGCGCGAGCACGGCGGAGTGCAGACCATGCGGTACGTCCAGGTCGACGGCTCCACACCGGAAGGACCCGCGCCCGCGGCCCTCACCGGCGTCAAGGAGATCACCGCGGCCGAGTCCGACGACGGGCTGCCGCTGGTGGCGTACTCGGAGGACGGGATCGTCCGGCTGCCCTCCGGCGGGCAGTGGCAGAAGCTGGTCACGGACGGGTCGGCGCCCGTCTATCCGGGCTGAACCGGCCGCTGCCGCGCCGGGCGCGCAGGCGGCGGTGAGTTGTCCACAGGGAGTTTTCCACAGGGCTGGCAGGGCAGCCCGTGCGTTGGCACAGTGGACGGCATGCGGGGGTGGTGGCAGGACCTCACCGAGCTGGTGCTGCCGGCCGAGTGCGGAGGCTGCGGGAGGTCTCGCACGGTGCTCTGCCCGGAGTGCCGTGCCGCTCTGAGCGGGCCCGGGCCGAGCCGGGTGCGACCGGTGCCGGAGCCGGACGGGCTGCCCGTGGTGCACGCGGCCGCCCGGTACGCGGACGCGGTACGGGCCGTGCTGCTGGCCCACAAGGAACGGGGTGCCCTGGCCCTGGCGGCACCCCTGGGCGCGGCCCTGGCGGAGGCCGTGCGGGCGGGGCTGCGGCAGGTGGCGGACGCCGACGCGGGTCTTCCGGTGCTGCTCGTCCCGGTGCCGTCCGCGCGGGCGGCGGTGCGGGCGCGGGGACATGATCCGGCCAGGAGGATCGCGCTGGCCGCGGCGGGGCAGTTGCGGCGCGACGGGCTGCCCGCGCGGGTGGTCGCGGTGCTGCGGCAGCGGCGTGCCGTGGCCGACCAGGCGGGGCTCAACTCCCGCCAGCGGCTAAGGAATCTGGCGGGCGCGCTCGCCGTGGCGCCGGGTGGCGCGCGGCTGCTGCGCGAGGGCCGGGTGGTGCTCGTCGACGACCTGATGACGACCGGTGCCTCCTTGGCGGAGGCGGCGCGGGCCGTGCGGACGGCGGGGCCGATTTCGTACGACGGAGCGACAACGGCCGTGTATACGGCCGTGACTCGGGAAGTCAGAGGAGAACAGGCGGCCGGACCGGCGGAACGGAAGGCCGGAGGGATGCCCGGAGTGCCGGGAATGGCGGGCACGGCCGACGTCGTCCACGCGGCCGTGGTGGCCGCGCCTCCGGATGCTTTCGAAATAAACCGGAACTGACCGCTGACTTGCATCGTTGCAGGTAATGAGAGGGTCAATTCACCTGAACGGAGGTACGCGGGAGTAGAGGGTGACGACATCCGTCCGGGCGAGATATGTTCGGTTGTGAGAGAAAGGCGCAGGCCACACCTCTCATGGACGAATGCCGTGCTGCGGGTTTTCAACTATCACCCGTGGTGGTGGAGTGGAGATCTTGTCCGCGGGGGAGGAGGTGGAAGTCACCGAGTCCGAGGTTCCGGAGCACCGGAACCTGGTGCAAAAGGGAGATGCTCCGCAGCGAGGCGGAGCGATCCGGGAACGGAGTTCTGCGTGGACATCGTCGTCAAGGGCCGCAAGACCGAGGTGCCCGAGCGGTTCCGGAAGCACGTGGCCGAGAAGCTGAAGCTGGAGAAGATCCAGAAGCTCGATGGCAAGGTGATCAGCCTCGACGTCGAGGTGTCCAAGGAGCCCAACCCCCGACAGGCCGACCGCTGTGACCGAGTGGAGATCACGCTCCGCTCCCGCGGGCCGGTGATCCGGGCGGAGGCAGCGGCAAGCGATCCGTACGCGGCGCTCGACCTGGCGGCGGAGAAGCTGGACGCCCGGCTGCGCAAGCAGCACGACAAGCGGTTCTCGCGCCGTGGTGCGCGCAGGATCTCGGCAGCCGAGGTCCCCGACCACGTTCCGGGCGCGGCGACGCTCAACGGCAACGGCCAGGCCGTTCACGAGGAAGAGCCGGACGGCGTACCCACGAAGAAGATCGGTTCGCTGGAGGTGAAGGGCGAAGGGCCCCTCATCGTCCGCGAGAAGACGCACGTCGCCTCCCCGATGACCCTCGACCAGGCTCTCTACGAGATGGAGCTGGTCGGACACGACTTCTATCTCTTCGTCGACTCCGAGACGAAGGAACCGAGTGTCGTCTACCGACGGCACGCCTATGACTACGGCGTCATCCACCTCAGCACGGACCCGATGGTCGCCCAGGGGCACTCCCCCGCGCCCGGCGGCACGCTGGGCGGCTGATCCACGCGTCCGACAGTCGATCCGGTGCCCCTGGAGCGCCTGTGCGCCCCCAGGGGCACCGGTGTGCGACCACTTCGCGCCCCGCTCTGTCACCGCGTTGTCGGCCGGGCATGGAATCATGGCCGCAATGGCCCAACCGGTGGGTCGTTGCCTTGGGTTGGCGTTGGCACAGCACCACAGGCCACAGCCTTCAGGGGGAGGAACGATGGCGGACAGCTTCGGACCGATGCGTGACGAGGATGCCGACGGCGGCGTCGTCGGCATGGGCCCGGATGCGGGCTCTCCACGCAAGGAACCGATCAGAGTCCTTGTCGTGGACGACCACGCCCTCTTCCGCCGTGGCCTGGAGATCGTGCTCGCGGCCGAGGAGGACATCCAGGTCGTCGGGGAGGCCGGGGACGGCGCCGAGGCCGTCGACAAGGCCGCCGACCTGCTGCCCGACATCGTCCTGATGGACGTGCGGATGCCCAAGCGGGGCGGGATCGAGGCATGCACCTCCATCAAGGAGGTCGCACCCAGTGCCAAGATCATCATGCTGACGATCAGCGACGAGGAGGCCGACCTCTACGACGCGATCAAGGCGGGCGCGACCGGATACCTGCTGAAGGAGATCTCCACCGACGAGGTGGCCACGGCCATCCGCGCCGTCGCCGACGGGCAGTCGCAGATCAGTCCCTCGATGGCGTCGAAACTCCTCACCGAGTTCAAGTCGATGATCCAGCGGACCGACGAGCGCCGGCTGGTGCCGGCGCCGCGGCTGACCGACCGCGAGCTGGAGGTCCTCAAGCTCGTCGCCACGGGCATGAACAACCGTGACATCGCCAAGGAGTTGTTCATCTCCGAGAACACCGTGAAGAACCATGTGCGCAACATCCTGGAGAAGCTGCAGCTGCACTCCAGGATGGAAGCGGTGGTCTACGCGATGCGGGAGAAGATCCTCGAGATCCGCTGACGGGCGACAGGCGACAGGCGCGGTCAGCGCAGGGCCGTGGCCAGGGCCCGCGTCACTTCCTTGGTGAGGGGCGCGTGCAGCTCGGGGGCGTCGACCCGCTCCACGCGTACGCTCGTGCAGTTCACCCAGCTCGCCGCCTCGACCAGGGCCTCCGCCACGGCCGGCACCGCCTTCGGACCGTCCAGGGTGACCTGCTTGGCGACCAGCGTCGCGCCCTCGCGGGCAGGATCCACCCGGCCGACGAGACGGCCGCCGGCCAGCACCGGCATCGCGAAGTAGCCGTACACGCGCTTGGGCTTGGGGACGTAGGCCTCCAGGCGGTGGGTGAAGCCGAAGATCCGCTCCGCGCGCGCCCGTTCCCAGACGAGGGAGTCGAACGGGGACAGCAGCGTGGTGCGGTGGCGGCCGCGCGGAGGTGTCTCCAGGGCGGCGGGGTCCGCCCAGGCCGGCTTGCCCCAGCCCTCGACCGTGACCGGCACCAGGCCCGAGTCGGCGATCACCGCGTCCACCTGCTCGCCCTTGAGACGGTGATAGTCGGCGATGTCCGCGCGCGTGCCGACGCCCAGTGACCGGCCCGCCAGGCCGACGAGCCGGCGCAGGCACTCCGCGTCGTCCAGCTCGTCGTGCAGCAGGGTGTCCGGGATCGCGCGCTCGGCCAGGTCGTACACGCGCTTCCAGCCGCGGCGCTGGACGCACACCACCTCGCCGTACATCAGGGCGCGCTCGACGGCCACCTTCGCGCCGGACCAGTCCCACCACTCGCTCGTGCGCTTGGCCCCGCCCAACTCCGTGGCCGTGAGCGGGCCTTCGGCGCGCAGCTGCTTGATGACCTGGTCGTAGGCGCCGTCGGGCAGGTCGTGGTTCCAGTGCGGGCGGGCCCGGTAGGCGCGGCGGCGGAACGCGAAGTGGGGCCACTCCTCGACCGGGAGGATGCACGCCGCGTGGGACCAGTACTCGAAGGCGTGGGGCTCTCCGGACGCGGCGGTGTTCCAGTAGGCGTCCTCCACCGCCTTGCGGCCGACCGCGCCCAGGCGGGCGTACGGGATGAGCTCGTGGGAGCGGGCCAGGACCGAGATCGTGTCCAGCTGGACCGCGCCGAGATGGCGCAGGACACCGCGGACACCGCCCTTGCGGTCGGGGGCGCCCAGGAAGCCCTGGGCGCGGAGGGCGATGCGGCGGGCCTCGTCCGCCGAGAGGTCGGTGGTGGGACGCGGGGTCGTCATGGTCGGCACGATAGGGGGCGGCACTGACAATGGGCTTCGAGCTGGGCGTTCGTCGTGCCCACCGCCCGGCTGCACGACCGGCCGCGGATCACGGCCCGCGACGCCGAGCCGATCCGGACGGCAGGCCCTAGGTCGACGACACCTGCGCCGGAAGGTACGGCGCCGTCGACGGCAGTCCCAGGTCCGACGGCAGCAGGCCGCCCACCCACGCGTCGCGGCGCACGCCGCCGTGGATGATCGCGGCGCGCAGGACGCCCTCCATGACGAAGCCCGCGCGTTCCGCCACCGCGCGCGAGGGGTGGTTGCCGACTTCGGCGCGCCATTCCACGCGGTCGACGGACAACCGGGTGAAGGCCCAGCGGCAGACCTCGACGACCGCCTCGGTCACATAACCGTTTCCGCGGTGTTCCCTCGTACCCCAGAACCCGATCTCGGCGGTGCTGAGAGACCGCATGGCGAGGTCCAGCATGCCGACCAGTTCCTCCCCTTCGGGGAGGAACAGACCGAAGGTGAGCAACGAACCGCTCTCCCAGCCCTTGGGGGCGATCTCCTCGGTGAAAGTCCGCGCGTGTTCCGGGAGATAGGGCGAGGGGACCATCGTCCAGCGCTGGATTTCGGCGTCCTGGACGGCGGCGAACACCGCGTCGGTGTCCTGCGGGCCGACTCTGCGCAGAAGGAGACGGGCGGTCGTGAGCGTCACGGGTTCCATCGGCCGATTCTGCGCGGAGGCCGTGCGCGGACGCCATCCTTTTGCCGTGCGTGAGCGAGTGATCACAATTCGCGCAATTCCTGGGCCTGATCCGGCACCATCCGCGGGGCCCGTCCGTTGTCCCCTTTGAACCCGTCCGTCGGCCGCTTTGAACAAGATTTGAAGCGGTGCGCAGAGCACTGGGCGGTCGTCGTCACAGCGGGCCTCCCGGCTTGGCCGGGTCCTCGCATACGATGGCCGTTGCTCAGTGAGCAAATGGAAACCGACCGTCCCAGGCCCGACCGGCAAGGAGACCAACCCCCGTGTCCGTCCTCTCGAAGATCATGCGTGCAGGCGAAGGCAAGATCCTGCGCAAGCTGCACCGCATCGCGGACCAGGTCAACTCCATCGAAGAGGACTTCGTCGACCTCTCCGACGCCGAGCTGCGGGCCCTCACCGATGACTACAAGGCGCGGATCGCCGAGGCTCTCGCAGACGAGCCCGACGAGTCCAAGCACGACGACATCATCGACAAGGTCCTCGACGACCTGCTGCCCGAGGCGTTCGCCACGGTGCGCGAGGCCGCCAAGCGCGTGCTGGGCCAGCGTCACTACGACGTGCAGATGATGGGCGGCGCCGCCCTGCACCTCGGCTACGTCGCCGAGATGAAGACCGGTGAGGGCAAGACGCTCGTCGGCACCCTGCCCGCCTACCTCAACGCCCTCTCGGGCCGCGGCGTCCACCTCATCACGGTCAACGACTACCTGGCCGAGCGCGACTCCGAGATGATGGGCCGCGTCCACAAGTTCCTCGGTCTGTCCGTCGGTTGCATCCTCGCCAACATGACGCCGGCCGAGCGCCGCGAGCAGTACAACTGCGACATCACGTACGGCACGAACAACGAGTTCGGCTTCGACTATCTCCGCGACAACATGGCGTGGTCCCAGGACGAGCTCGTCCAGCGCGGCCACAACTACGCCATCGTCGACGAGGTCGACTCCATCCTCGTCGACGAGGCCCGTACGCCGCTGATCATCTCCGGCCCGGCCGACCAGGCCACCAAGTGGTACGGCGACTTCGCCAAACTGGTCCTGCGCCTGAAGAAGGGCGAGGCGGGCAACCCCCTCAAGGGCCTGGAGGAGACCGGCGACTACGACGTCGACGAGAAGAAGCGCACCGTCGCCATCCACGAGTCCGGCGTCAGCAAGGTCGAGGACTGGCTGGGCATCGACAACCTCTACGAGTCGGTGAACACGCCTCTGGTGGGCTACCTGAACAACGCCATCAAGGCCAAGGAGCTCTTCAAGAAGGACAAGGACTACGTCGTCATCGACGGCGAGGTCATGATCGTCGACGAGCACACCGGCCGTATCCTCGCCGGCCGCCGCTACAACGAGGGCATGCACCAGGCGATCGAGGCGAAGGAAGGGGTGGACATCAAGGACGAGAACCAGACGCTCGCCACGATCACCCTGCAGAACTTCTTCCGCCTCTACAGCAAGCTCTCCGGCATGACCGGTACGGCGATGACCGAGGCCGCCGAGTTCCACCAGATCTACAAGCTCGGCGTGGTCCCGATCCCCACCAACAAGCCGATGATCCGCAAGGACCAGTCGGACCTCATCTACCGCACCGAGGTCGCCAAGTTCGAGGCGGTCGTCGACGACATCGCGGAGAAGCACGAGAAGGGCCAGCCGATCCTCGTCGGCACGACGTCGGTCGAGAAGTCCGAGTACCTCTCGCAGCAGCTGTCCAAGCGCGGCATCCAGCACGAGGTCCTCAACGCCAAGCAGCACGACCGGGAGGCGACGATCGTCGCCCAGGCCGGCCGCAAGGGCGCCGTCACCGTGGCCACGAACATGGCCGGCCGTGGTACCGACATCAAGCTCGGCGGCAACCCCGAGGACCTCGCCGAGGCGGAGCTGCGCCAGCGCGGCCTCGACCCCGAGGAGCACATCGAGGAGTGGGCGCACGCCCTGCCCGCCGCCCTGGAGCGGGCCGAGCAGGCGGTCAAGGCGGAGAAGGAAGAGGTCGAGGAGCTCGGCGGCCTGTACGTGCTGGGCACCGAGCGGCACGAGTCGCGCCGTATCGACAACCAGCTGCGCGGCCGTTCCGGCCGTCAGGGCGACCCCGGCGAGTCCCGCTTCTACCTCTCCCTCGGCGACGACCTGATGCGGCTGTTCAAGGCCCAGATGGTCGAGCGCGTGATGTCGATGGCGAACGTCCCGGACGACGTCCCGATCGAGAACAAGATGGTCACGCGCGCGATCGCGTCCGCGCAGTCGCAGGTCGAGCAGCAGAACTTCGAGACCCGTAAGAACGTCCTGAAGTACGACGAGGTCCTCAACCGGCAGCGCGAGGTCATCTACGGCGAGCGGCGCCGCGTCCTGGAGGGCGAGGACCTGCAGGAGCAGGTCGTGCACTTCATGGACGACACGATCGACGCGTACATCGCGGCGGAGACCGCCGAGGGCTTCGCGGAGGACTGGGACCTGGAGCGGCTGTGGGGCGCCTTCAAGCAGCTCTACCCAGTGAAGGTCACCATCGAGGAGCTGGAGGAGGCGGCCGGTGACCGGGCCGGTCTGACCGCCGAGTTCATCTCCGAGTCCATCAAGGACGACATCCACGAGCAGTACGAGTCGCGCGAGGCGCAGCTCGGCTCCGAGATCATGCGTGAGCTGGAGCGCCGGGTCGTGCTGTCGGTCCTGGACCGCAAGTGGCGCGAGCACCTCTACGAGATGGACTACCTCCAGGAGGGCATCGGCCTGCGCGCGATGGCGCAGAAGGACCCGCTGGTCGAGTACCAGCGCGAGGGCTTCGACATGTTCACCGCGATGATGGAGGGCATCAAGGAGGAGTCCGTCGGCTACCTGTTCAACCTGGAGGTCCAGGTCGAGCAGCAGGTCGAGGAGGTCCCGGTCGAGGACGCGGCACCGGTCGACATGCAGAAGCAGGACGTCGTGCCGGCGCAGGCGGGTGCCCGCCCGGAGATCCGCGCCAAGGGCCTGGACGCGCCGCAGCGCCGCAACCTCCACTTCTCCGCGCCGACCGTGGACGGCGAGGGAGGCACCATCGAGGGCGACTTCGTCGGCGACGACGAGCCGGTGCGCTCCGAGGCCGACGGCCTCACGCGCGCGGAGCGCCGCAAGCAGTCGCGTGGCGGCCGACGCCGCAAGAAGTAGGGCACGAAGCGGCTGTACGGCGGCACCTGACGGTGCCGGCGGCGCCGTAGCGGCTTGAAGGGCCGGGTCACCCCAGGGTGACCCGGCCCTTCGGCGTACTCGGTGCCCGCGGGGTCAGGCGTCGTCGGCCGGGAGCGGCGGCCGGGCGCCGCCCAGTTCCACCGCCGTGCAGCGCCAGCGCAGGTCGCGGCCCCGTTCCAGGCGGAACGCCATGGCGCGCAGCTGGTCGCCCGCGCCGATGCGGGCGAAGACCTCGACGGCGCCGGGACGCGCTTCGTAGTAGCCGATGTCGCGGACGACCGGGCGTGTGCCGCGGGCGCGCAGGGGACCGCGTTCGGCGAGCCAGGCCAGTTCGTCGTAGGCACGGCCCGCGGTGTGCCGGAGCATCGAGTGAACCGGCCGCTGACCGCTCAGGACGGCGAGGAGCAGGTCGGCGAAGACATCGCTGGGACGGGGCTGGGCAGGGGGCAGGCGGCGCGCCTGGGCGGGGACGGTGGGGGAGGGGGTGCCGGTGTCGGGCTGGTCCTGGGCAATGGGGTTCGACAGGGAGTTCGGGGCCGGTGCGGTGCCGGCCGTGGTGCGGGTGAGGGTGGCGGCGGCGGTGGCCGGGGCCGTGGGTGGGCGGGAGTCGCCCGGCCCGGTGCCGGTGGCGCGGGGGCGGGGTGGGCGGCCCTCTCCCGGTGCGGTGCGCGCGGGACTGCCGCCCGGAGTGCGGGGCGGGGCGCCCGCGGGGCGGCGGGAGTCCTGGCGGGCCGGCGGGCGGGAGCCCGGACGGCGCTGGGCGGTCCTGGTCATGACCTTGTGCATGGAAGTCCCCGTTTCCTCGGTTCGCGAGACCGCCGGTACCGGTCGGTAACTTGGCGTTGGGGATCTTGTACGGGGTCGCGGTGGGCGGCGGCAAGGAAGGTCTCGTCCGCGTCGGGGCGGGCGGAAACTTCACCTATCAGGGTGATCGAGAGGCCCTCGGGCCCGTGTTCGCGCGGAGGCGGCGGGTGAATCGCGGGACGCGGGTCGACGGCCCGGGCGTCACGGTGGGGAACTCGAAAGGGGACCCCCGCGCGTATCCTGAAGGCCCTCCGGAAGGTCCTCCGACCCCGACGAACAGGAAAGCGGCCAACCATGCGCGTCTACGTCCCCCTGACCCTCCCCGGGCTCGCCGAGGCGTACAAGACGGGTGAGTTGGCCAGTGGACCGTTCGTCGCGTACGCCGTCACGCCCGCGTTGCGCGAGTGGTACCTGTCCGACGACATCGAGGAACTGGAGTACGCGGCGCTGAACCGTGCCGCGCTGGCCTCGCTGCGGCTGCTGGCCGCCGACCCCGGCGCCGCGCGCCGCCGGGTCGTGGTCGCCGTCGACGTGCCGGACGGTGCCGCGTCCGCCGACCCCGACCGCGGGCTCGACCCGGCGGCGCTGGGCGAGGTGCGGGTCACCGGAACCGTGGCGCTGGCCAAGGCGGCCGCCGTGCACGTCGACCTCGACGACGCGGAGGCGGACGTGGCCGCGGCGGCCGCGGCGCTGGAGGCGGCCGACGGCGGGGACGACGACGCGCAGTTCGTGGTGGACGGCGCCGAGGACCACGAGCTGCTGTGGTACGCGACGCAGGAGATCCCCAACCTGGTGGGGCTCGCGGACTGAGCGCTTCCGCTCTCCTCGACCGGGCGGCCTCTTGATTGTCAGTGGCGGCGGGTAGGTTTTCTGCATGGGGAAGCAAGCAGGGGCACACATCGTGTGGGACTGGAACGGGACGCTGTTCCACGACAACGACGCGATCATCGGGGCGACCAACGCCGCGTTCGCCGAGCTTGGCCTGGAGCCGATCACCATGGAGCAGTACCGGGCGCTGTACTGCGTGCCGGTGCCCAAGTTCTACGAGCGGCTGCTGGGACGGCTGCCGACGGACGCCGAGTGGGAGCTCATGGACGAGGTCTTCCACCGGTACTACGCCGAGCACCGGGTGAGATGCGGGCTGGCCGAGGGAGCGGTGGAACTGCTCGCCGGGTGGACGTCGGCGGGGCGCAGCCAGTCGATCCTGAGCATGTACGTGCATGACGAGCTGGTGCCGCTGGTGCGCGGCTTCGGGATCGAGGCCCACTTCATACGCGTCGACGGGCGCACCGGCCCGTCCGGCGGCAGCAAGGCCGAGCACATGGTGCGGCACCTGGCGTCGCTGCGCGGGGTCGATCCCGGGCGGACGGTGGTGATCGGCGACGCCGCGGACGACGCGGTGGCCGCGATGCACGTCGGCGCGCGGGCCGTGCTCTACACCGGCGGCTCGCACGGACGGGCCAGCCTCGAGGAGGTCGGCGTGCCGGTGGTGGACACCCTGGCGGAGGCGGTCGTGGAGGCGGAGCGGCTGGCCGCCTGACCGCCGACGACACCACGGCCGAGGTCATGCCACTGGCGTCGAGGACACGCCACCGGCGTCGATGTCACACCACCGGCGCCGAGAACACGCCACCGGCGCCGAGAACACGCCACCGGCGTCGATGTCACACCACCGGTGCCGAGGTCATGTCACCGGTGCCTTGGCCCTCAGCACCGTCAGGAACTCCCGCATCCAGGCCGAATGGTCCGGCCAGGCCCGTGCGGACACCAGGGTGCCGTCCACCACCGCCTCCGCGTCCTGGAAGTCGGCGCCGGCGGACTGCATGTCCGGTTCCAGCGCCGGATAGGCCGTGACGCGGCGGCCGCGGAGGCCGTCGACCGCGGCGGTGAGCAGGGGACCGTGGCAGATCTGGGCGATCGGCTTGTCGGCGTCGAAGAAGGACTTGAGGATCTTGCGCAGCTCGGGGTCGTTGCGCAGGTACTCGGGGGCCCGGCCACCGGGGATGACCAGGGCCGCGTACTGGCCGGGTTCGACCTCGGAGAAGGCCAGGTCGGCGGGCCAGGTGTAGCCGGGCTTCTCGGTGTAGGTGTCGAAGCCGGGTTCGAAGTCGTGGACGACGAACCGCAGCTTCTTGCGGGCCGGGGCCGCGATGTGGACCTCGTAGCCCTCCTCGCGCAGGCGCTGGTAGGGGTACAGGACCTCGAGCGATTCGGCCGCGTCGCCGGTGACGATGAGGATTTTGGCTGTCATGTCGGCAACGTGCCTCCGTCGGGCGCGCTTGCCAAGGGGGTCCGCACCGGGGAAGGCGAGGCAGTGCGGGAAGAAGGGGAAAGGTGGTCTCTAGTGTCTTGTGAGGCGTTTCGCCCCTGTGCAGAACGTCAAAGTTCCCCACCGGGTTTTGTACACATACGGCTCATGACGGGCCCCCTGTAAGGAGCGATAGCCTTGGTGGCGTGATCAGCGCGATAGCTCGCGGGGGCAACGTCGCCCCTGCCCTGCGCCCGACGAGCACGGAACACCTCCGTGGCCGGGCGGCGGTCGCTGGTCTTCGCGGGCGGGACGGGATCGCAAGGGTCCCCAGGACGCCGTACACACCCCTGGAACAGGCGATGCCGAGAGCAGCGTCACATCCCACGGGCGCGTCGAGAATGGCTGATAACCCCCCGCCCATCTCACCTTGCGGCATAGCGTCGGAGCAGACCGGAGAACCCGGGCCGTGGCGACGAGCCGCAGGGGAAGAGACCGTACTTCCTTCTACGTCACGCAACGGCGCGCGACAGGAGCCAGAGGACAATGCAGACCAAGCTGGACGAAGCCAAGGCCGAGCTGCTGGAGAGGGCTGCTCGGGTAGCTGAGAACAGCCCGGTCGGGGGGCACCTACCGACCGGGACGGCGGACGGGAGCACGCCCGACCGGGAGACCGTGCTCGCGTTCCTCCAGCGCTACTACCTGCACACCGCTCCGGAAGACCTGAGCGGCCGCGACCCGGTCGACGTCTTCGGGGCCGCGCTCTCGCACTACCGGCTGGCCGAGAACCGCCCCCAGGGCACGGCCAGCGTGCGGGTCCACACGCCCACGGTCGAGGAGAACGGGTGGACGTGCAGCCACTCGGTCGTCGAGGTGGTCACCGACGACATGCCCTTCCTCGTGGACTCCGTCACGAACGAGCTGACCCGGCAGGGGCGTGGCATCCACGTCGTCATCCACCCGCAGGTCTTCGTCCGCCGCGATGTGGCCGGCAAACTCATCGAGGTGCTCCCCGCGAAGCCGGGCGGCGCTCTGCCGCACGACGCGCACGTCGAGTCCTGGATCCACGTCGAGATCGACCGCGAGACCGACCGCGGGGACCTCAAGCAGATCACCGCCGACCTGCTGCGGGTCCTGTCCGACGTCCGTGAGGCCGTCGAGGACTGGGACAAGATGCGCGACGCCGCGCTGCGCATGGCGGAGGAACTGCCCGCCGAGCCCATCGCGTCCGACCTGCGCGAGCAGGAGATCGAGGAGGCCCGCGAGCTGCTGCGCTGGCTGGCCGCCGACCACTTCACCTTCCTCGGCTACCGCGAGTACCAGCTGCGCGAGGACGACTCGCTGGCCGCCGTCCCCGGCACCGGCCTCGGCATCCTGCGCTCCGACCCGCACCACGCGGGCGAGGAGGGCCACCCGGTCAGCCCGTCCTTCGAGCGGCTGCCCGCCGACGCCCGCGCCAAGGCCCGCGAGCACAAGCTCCTCATCCTCACCAAGGCCAACAGCCGCGCCACCGTGCACCGGCCGTCGTACCTGGACTACATCGGCGTCAAGAAGTTCGACGAGCAGGGCAACGTCGTCGGTGAGCGCCGCTTCCTCGGCCTGTTCTCCTCCGCCGCGTACACCGAGTCCGTGCGCCGCGTCCCCGTCATCCGCCGCAAGGTCGACGAGGTGCTGCAGCGCGCCGGGTTCTCGCCCAACAGCCACGACGGCCGCGACCTGCTGCAGATCCTGGAGACCTACCCGCGCGACGAGCTCTTCCAGACGCCGGCCGACGAACTGCAGTCCATCGTCACGTCCGTGCTGTACCTGCAGGAGCGCCGGCGACTGCGCCTCTACCTGCGCCAGGACGAGTACGGCCGCTACTACTCGGCCCTCGTCTACCTCCCGCGCGACCGCTACACCACCGGTGTGCGCCTGCGGATCATCGACATCCTCAAGGAGGAGCTCGGCGGCATCAGCGTCGACTTCACGGCCTGGAACACCGAGTCGATCCTCTCCCGGCTGCACTTCGTGGTCCGCGTCCCGCAGGGCACCGAGCTGCCCGAGCTGTCGGACACCGACAAGGAGCGCATCGAGGCGCGCCTGGTGGAGGCCGCACGCTCCTGGGCCGACGGTTTCGCGGAGGCGCTGAACGCCGAGTGCGGCGAGGAGAAGGCCGCCGAGCTGCTGCGCCGCTACAACAACGCCTTCCCCGAGGGCTACAAGGCCGACCACACCCCGCGGGCCGCGGTCGCCGACCTGGTCCACCTGGAGCAGCTCAGCGAGGCCCAGGAGCAGAGCGGCCAGGACTTCTCGCTCAGCCTGTACGAGCCGGTGGGCGCTGCGCCGGAGGAGCGCCGGTTCAAGATCTACCGCCGGGGCGAAGCCGTCTCCCTGTCCGCGGTGCTGCCGGTCCTCAGCCGGCTCGGCGTCGAGGTCACGGACGAGCGGCCGTACGAACTGCGCTGCGCGGACCGCACCACCGCCTGGATCTACGACTTCGGCCTGCGCATGCCCCGGACGCAGAACGGCAGCGGAGACTACCTCGGCGACGATGCCCGCGAGCGCGTCCAGGACGCCTTCGCGGCCACCTGGACCGGCAAGGCCGAGAACGACGGCTTCAACGCCCTCGTGCTGAGCGCCGGCCTGAACTGGCGGCAGGCGATGGTGCTGCGGGCGTACGCCAAGTACCTGCGGCAGGCGGGCTCGACGTTCTCGCAGGACTACATGGAGGACACCCTCCGCAACAACGTCCACACCACCCGGCTGCTCGTCTCCCTGTTCGAGGCGCGGATGTCGCCGGACCGGCAGCGCGCGGGCCACGAGATCGTCGACGCCCTCCTCGAAGAGGTCGACGCGGCGCTCGACCAGGTCGCGAGCCTCGACGAGGACCGGATCCTGCGGTCCTTCCTGACCGTCATCAAGGCGACCCTGCGGACGAACTTCTTCCAGGAGGCCGCGGGCGGCAGGCCGCACGACTACGTCTCCATGAAGTTCGACCCGCAGGCGATCCCCGACCTGCCCGCGCCGCGCCCGGCGTTCGAGATCTGGGTCTACTCGCCGCGCGTCGAGGGCGTGCACCTGCGCTTCGGCAAGGTCGCCCGCGGCGGTCTGCGCTGGTCCGACCGGCGTGAGGACTTCCGCACCGAGATCCTCGGCCTGGTCAAGGCGCAGATGGTGAAGAACACCGTCATCGTGCCGGTCGGCGCCAAGGGCGGCTTCGTCGCCAAGCAGCTGCCGGACCCGGCGGTGGACCGGGACGCGTGGCTGGCCGAGGGCATCGCCAGCTACAAGATGTTCATCTCCGGCCTGCTCGACATCACCGACAACATGGTCGCGGGCGAGGTCGTGCCCCCGCAGGATGTCGTCCGGCACGACGAGGATGACACCTACCTCGTCGTCGCCGCCGACAAGGGCACCGCGACCTTCTCCGACATCGCCAACGGGGTCGCCGAGAAGTACAACTTCTGGCTCGGCGACGCCTTCGCCTCCGGCGGCTCGGCCGGCTACGACCACAAGGGCATGGGCATCACCGCCCGCGGTGCCTGGGAGTCCGTCAAGCGGCACTTCCGCGAGCTCGGCGTCGACACGCAGAGCGAGGACTTCACGGTCGTCGGCATCGGCGACATGTCCGGCGACGTGTTCGGCAACGGCATGCTGCTCAGCGAGCACATCCGCCTGGTCGCCGCCTTCGACCACCGGCACATCTTCATCGACCCGAACCCGGACGCGGCCACCTCCTACGCCGAGCGCCGCCGCATCTTCGAGCTGCCGCGCTCCAGCTGGGCCGACTACGACACCGAGCTGATCTCGGCCGGCGGCGGCGTGTTCCCGCGTACCGCCAAGGCCATCCCGCTCAACTCGCACATCCGCGAGGCCCTGGGCATCGAGGGCAAGATCTCCAAGATGACCCCGGCCGACCTGATGCGCGCCATCCTGCAGGCGCCGGTGGACCTGCTGTGGAACGGCGGTATCGGTACGTACGTCAAGGCGTCCACCGAGTCCCACGCGGACGCCGGCGACAAGGCCAACGACCCGATCCGCGTCGACGGCGCCGACCTGCAGGTCAAGGTCGTCGGCGAGGGCGGCAACCTGGGCCTGACCCAGCTCGGCCGGATCGAGTTCGCCCGGCACGGCGGCAAGATCAACACGGACGCGATCGACAACAGCGCGGGCGTCGACACCTCCGACCACGAGGTGAACATCAAGATCCTGCTCAACGGCCTGGTCACCGAGGGCGACATGACAGTCAAGCAGCGCAACAAGCTGCTCGCCGAGATGACCGACGAGGTCGGCCGGCTGGTCCTGCGCAACAACTACGCGCAGAACACGGCGCTCGCCAACGCCCTCGCCCAGTCCAAGGACATGCTCCACGCCCAGCAGCGGTTCATCCGCCACCTGGTGCGCGAGGGGCACCTCGATCGGGCGCTGGAGTTCCTGCCCACCGACCGCCAGATCCGCGAACGCCTCGGCGCCGCGCAGGGGCTGACGAGCCCGGAGACGGCCGTCCTGCTGGCGTACACGAAGATCACGGTCGCCGACGAGCTGCTGCACACGTCCCTGCCGGACGACGTGTACCTGCGCGGGCTGCTGCACGCGTACTTCCCGACGGCGCTGCGCGAGCAGTTCCCCGAGTTCATCGACAGTCACCCGCTGCGCCGCGAGATCATCACGACCGTGCTGGTCAACGACACGGTCAACACGGGCGGTACGACGTATCTGCACCGTCTGCGGGAGGAGACCGGTGCCTCGCTGGAGGAGATCGTGCGGGCGCAGACCGCGGCGCGGGCGATCTTCTGCTCAGCCCCGGTGTGGGACGCGGTCGAGGAGCTGGACAACCGGGTCGAGGCCGCCGTGCAGACCCGTATCCGTCTGCACTCCCGCCGCCTGGTCGAGCGCGGTACGCGCTGGCTGCTCAACAACCGGCCGCAGCCGCTGCAGCTCGCCGAGACGGTCGAGTTCTTCGCCGAGCGGGTCGAGCAGGTCTGGCAGCAACTGCCGAAGCTGCTGCGCGGCGCGGACCTGGAGTGGTGGCAGAAGATCTACGACGAGCTGACGGACGCCGGCGTTCCGGACGAACTGGCCACGCGCGTGGCCGGGTTCTCCTCCGCCTTCCCGGCGCTGGACATCGTCTCGATCGGCGACCGCATGGGCCGGGACCCCATGGACGTCGCCGAGGTCTACTACGACCTCGCCGACCGGCTGCACATCGCCCAGCTCATGGACCGCATCATCGAGCTGCCGCGCGCCGACCGCTGGCAGTCCATGGCCCGCGCCTCCATCCGCGAGGACCTCTTCGCGGCGCACGCGGCGCTGACGGCGGACGTCCTGGCGGTGGGCAACGGCACCTCGACCCCCGAGCAGCGCTTCAAGGCCTGGGAGGAGAAGAACGCGGCGATCCTCGGCCGGGCGCGCACCACGCTGGAGGAGATCCAGGGTTCGGAGACGTTCGACCTCGCCAACCTGTCGGTGGCGATGCGGACGATGCGCACCCTGCTGCGGACCCACTCGTAGTCGGAGGCAGGTCCTCCACGACGAAGGGGCGCCCCGGGCCGGTTCGGCTCGGGCGCCCCTTCTTCGTACGGCGGCTCAGGCGGCCTTGTTCGGCTTGGGCTTGTCGGCGCCGCCGGTGAACTCCTCGTACGCCGCCATGACCTCCTCGGTCGGGCCGTCCATGCGCAGTTCGCCGCGCTCCAGCCACAGCACGCGTTCGCAGGTGTCGCGGATCGACTTGTTGTTGTGGCTGACGAGGAACACCGTGCCCGCCTGCTGGCGCAGTTCGCGGATGCGTTCCTCGGAGCGCTTCTGGAAGGACCGGTCGCCGGTGGCGAGCGCCTCGTCGATGAGGAGGACGTCGTGGTCCTTGGCGGCGGCGATGGAGAAGCGCAGACGGGCGCCCATGCCGGAGGAGTAGGTCCGCATGGGGAGGGTGATGAAGTCGCCCTTCTCGTTGATGCCGGAGAAGTCGACGATCGACTGGTAGCGGTCCTTGATCTCCTCGCGGGACATGCCCATCGCCAGACCGCCGAGGAAGACGTTCTTCTCGCCGGTCAGATCGCCCATCAGGGCCGCGTTGACGCCGAGGAGGGAGGGCTGGCCGTGGGTGTAGATATGGCCGTTCTCCACCGGCAGGAGACCCGCGATCGCCTTCAGCAGGGTCGACTTGCCGGAGCCGTTGGTGCCGATGAGGCCGATCGCCTCGCCCTTGTAGGCGACGAACGACACCTTCTTGACGGCGTGCACCTTGCGCACGCCGGAGGCCTGCTCGGCCTGCTGACGGCGCAGCATGCGGTTGAGGGCGGCGGTGGCGGAGCCCCTGCCGGCGCCGGTGCCGTTGACACGGTAGACGATGTCGACGCCGTCGACGACGATCGTCGGGATCAGGTCGCCGGGCACGGTGTCGGTGGGCACGGTGCCGGCGGGGATCCGGTCGGTGATCTCGAAGGTCTGCTCAGCCACGGCCGTAGGTCTCCTCAGCCTTCCAGAAGTAGATGAAGCCACCGACGCCCAGGACCAGGGCCCACCCGGCCGCCAGCAGCCACACGTGCGGCGGCAGCTGCCTGGCGTGGAAGCTGTCGATGAGGGCGTAGCGCATCAGGTCGATGTACACGGCGGCGGGCTGGGCCTTGAGCACCGGGTTCACCCAGCTCGGCAGGCCGCTGTGCTGGCCGGTCAGCTTGTCGATGTTCCACATGACACCGGAGACGTACATCCAGGTGCGCAGCACGAACGGCATCAACTGGGCGATGTCCGGGGTCTTGGCGCCCATCCGGGCCATGATCATCGCGAAGCCGGCGTTGAAGCAGAACTGCAGGACCAGCGCCGGGATCGCCAGCACCCAGGAGGCGGAGACCGGGACGCCGAAGCAGAGCAGGATCACGACCAGGGCGGCCATGGAGAACAGCAGCTGCTGCAGCTGCTGCAGGCAGAAGGAGATCGGCAGGGCGGCCCGGGGGAAGTGCAGGGCGCGCACCAGGCCGAGGTTGCCGGAGATCGCGCGGGTGCCGGTCAGGATCGAGCTCTGCGTGAACGTCCAGATGAACACGCCCGTGACCAGGAACGGGATGTAGTCCGGCACGCCCTTCTTGGTGTGCAGCAGGACGCCGAAGATGAAGTAGTACACGGCCGCGTTCAGCAGCGGTGTCATGACCTGCCAGACCTGGCCGAGCTTCGCCTGGCTGTACTGCGCGGTGAGCTTGGCGGTGGCGAACGCGGTGATGAAGTGGCGCCGGGCCCACAGCTGCCGGACGTACTCGGGCAGGGAGGGGCGGGCACCGCTGACCGTGAGGCCGTGGCGGGCGGCGAGGGCCGCGAGGTCGACGTCGGTCGTGGCCGGCGTCGAGGGCGGTGTGTGGAGGACCTGGCTCACATCCGGTGCTTTCGCTCGGGGGAGGGGGTGGCGCTGGAAAGCTCTGTGACGCCGTGTCCCTTTGCCCCGCGTTTCCTTACGCTTCTCTTCACGTTCTCTTACGTCGGGACGGGACCGTATCGTCGCAACGTGAGCGTAGGCCGAGTGGGCGTCGGAACGCAACCGTTTCGTCGTGACGTGTTGCGCCGGGACGGGGCTGTTTCGTCGCGACGCGGCCCGCCGCCACGAGACCGTTCCGTCGTGACGCTCTGCGTGGGGACGGGACCGTATCGTCGCAACGCCCTATGCTGGACCGCATGACGACGAACGCCGACGAGCCCCAGACGCGTCCGCGCCGCCGGACCCCCGCCGGAGCGGCCGTGCTCCGGGAGGACGTGACGGAGGCCATCCGGGCGGCCGTCTTCGAGGAACTCGCGGCCGTCGGCTACGCGCGCATGTCGATCGAGGGCATCGCGCGCCGCGCGGGCGTCGGCAAGACGGCCGTGTACCGCCGCTGGAAGTCCAAGCTGCACCTGGTCCTCGACGTCGTCTCGGCGCTCGCGGTGATGGGCCTGCCGGCGCCCGACACCGGCTCCCTGGAGGGCGACCTGCGCCTGCTGTACGAGGTCACCTCCCGCGCCCTGCGCCACCCGGTGGCCTCGCAGATCATCCCGGACCTGCAGGCCGAGGCGGCCCGCAACCCGGAGATCGCCGAGGCCATGCAGAAGACGCTGCGGGAGGGCCAGGAGGGCGTGGCGCTCAAGATCCTGGTGGCGGCCGAGCAGCGCGGCGAGATCCGCGCGGGCTTCGACGACGAGCTGGCCCTCGACGTGATCTCCGGCCCCCTGTACTGGCGGTCGGTGGTCATCCGCAGCCCCAAGCTCCCCAAGGGGTACCTGGACGCCCTGGCCCGGGCCACCGCGCAGGCCGTCAAGGCGCTGTGAGCACGCTGCTGTCCCTCAACACCGCCGGGTGCCGGCCGGTGGCCCGGTAGCAGTACCCCTGCGGCTTCGCGCTAGCTTCGCGCCGCCTCCGGGTGGAGGCGTACCCAGCCCTCCCAGGCCGAGAGGATCATGTCCTGGACGTCGTGCTTGGCCTTCCAGGCCAGGTCGGTGGCGGCGCGGTCGGCGGAGGCGACGACGCGGGGCGGGTCGCCGGGGCGGCGCGGGGTGACCGTCGGGGGGCGGTCGTAGCCGGTGAGGGCGTTGATGCGGTCGATCATCTCGCGCACCGACACGCCTTCGCCGCGGCCGATGTTGAGCGTGAGGTCGCGGCCGGGGGCGGCGCGCAGCGCGCGGGCGGCGGCCACGTGGGCCTCGGCGAGGTCGACGACGTGGATGTAGTCGCGTACGCAGGTGCCGTCGGGGGTCGGATAGTCGTCGCCGAAGATGCGCGGGGGAGCGTTCTCGGTGAGCCTCTCGAAGACCATCGGGATGAGGTTGAAGACGCCGATGTCGGCCAGCTCCGGGGCCGCCGCGCCCGCCACGTTGAAGTAGCGCAGCGAGGCCGTGGCGAGGCCGGTCGCCCGGCCCGTCGCGCGGACCAGCCACTCGCCGGCCAGCTTGGTCTCCCCGTACGGGGACATCGGGACGCAGGGCGTCTCCTCGGTGACGAGGTCCACGTCCGGCATGCCGTACACCGCGGCGGACGAGGAGAACACGAAGGACGGGACGCCCGCCGTCGTCACCGCCTCCAGCAGGACGCGCAGGCCCTCCACGTTCTGCCGGTAGTAGTGCAGGGGCAGGTCCAGCGACTCGCCGACCTGCTTCTTCGCCGCCAGGTGCACGACACCGGTGACCTCGTGCTCGGCGAGGGCGTGCGCCAGCCGCTCGCCGTCCAGCGTGGAGCCCACCACCAGCGGCACCCCCTCCGGCACGCGCGCGGCGACGCCGGTGGACAGGTCGTCGTACACGACGGCCCGCTCGCCCGCCTCCGCCATCGCCCGGACGACGTGCGCCCCGATGTACCCGGCGCCGCCGGTGATCAGCCAGGTCATGTGCGGTCGTCCCCTCGTCCCTCGGTGCGTGGTCCTGTCCCGCGTATCAGTGAAGCAGGCGGGAGCGTCACACGGGGACGGGTGAGCCGACGCCCTGGGTGTCGGGGGACACGACGGGTGCGGGGACGGGCGCCGGGGGCGTGGTGGAGCGCCACACGCGCGTGAAGGACAGCACGGCGGCCGCAGCGAGCAGGCCGTTGCGTACGAGCATCAGCCCGCAGCCCGTCCAGGTGCAGGCCATCACCTGGTGGTAGAGGGCCGGATAGGCGACGGCGCTGACCGCGGTCGCCGCCACGACCAGGGCGGCCACGGGGCGTTGCACGGTGTGCCGCGAGGTCAGGCACACGGCGGCCAGCCCGAGCAGCCAGATCATGTACTGCGGGCTGATGACGCGGCTGGTGACGGTGAAGAGCAGTACGGCGCTGAAGGCGGCGTCGTACGGCGTGGCGGGCGTCCAGCGCCGGGCCCGCAGCCGCCACAGGAGCAGCAGCCCGAAGGCGACCGCGGTGAGCGCGAGGGACGCGTACGCGACGCTGCGGACGTAGGGGCCGGTGAACTCCATGGCGCCGTACTGGTAGCGCACCTTTCCCGGCCACCCGGCGTGCGTGGCGAGGGAGAGCGCGGTGCCGCCCAGCGACTCGATCTGCACGCCCCGGCCGCCCTGTTCCCGCAGGAACGAGAACGGGTGGGCGAACAGCACCGCGAACACGCCCAGCGCGACGGCTCCCGCCCCGGTGGCCCACGACCACGCCGAGCGCGTCGTCGGCCCCTTGGGCGTGCCCAGCAGCACCAGCGCGGGCCACACCTTCACCACGGCGCCCAGCGCCGCGAACACTCCGCACACACGCGTGGAGCGCGACATCGTCAACAGGGAGATGACGGCGAGCGCCGTGACCTGGACGTCGTAACGGACGAGCGGGACGTGCAGCAGCAGCGGCAGGCCGCCCACCCACACCCAGGCGCCGAGGAAGCTGCGGTTGCGGCGGCGGCCCGCGTGGGTCAGCGCCAGGGCTGTCGCGGCGTCGGCGGCCAGCGTGAGGACCACGAACGCCTGAAAGTACGTCAGGCCCGGCAGCAGCGCGGGCGAGAGCAGGACCGCGCCGGCGCCGGGCGGGTACTGCCAGAGCGGGTCGTGCGTCGGGAAGGTGCCCAGCGTGAGGACGTCGTACCAGTGGTGGTACAGCCGCCACACCTCCCGGGCCACCGTTCCCCGGCCGAGGGCGGGCAGTTGGTCGTGGGTGAGGAGCCACAGCATCGCGGCCCGGGTGGCGAGCCAGCCGGTGGCGAGGACGAGGCGCGGGTGCTTCCTGAGGGGGTTCGGCGCGGCATTCATCACCGCGGATGGTAAGCCGGGCGAATGGTGTATGCGTGCTAATACACCGTCAATCGTCGGTAAGAGCTTGCCAACACCACAAACTCGGCTGCGTGACGAACGTTAGCTGCTGTATGGAGAGCGAGGTTTCGCGGCGGGCGCGCTCCCGCCGGTGGACGCGGGCGGAGACCGCTGCCGTGGCGCTGCCGGCGGCCCTGATGCTCGTACTCGGGCTGTGGGGCGTCGACCGGGGCGGGATGTGGGGCGACGAGAGCGTCAGCTATCTCGTGGCGCGTCGTACCGTGCCGCAGATCTGGCAGCTGCTGCACACCGTCGACGCCGTGCACGGCCTCTACTACCTGTTCATGCACCTCGTCCTCGCCGTCCATCCCGGCGAGGTCGTCCTGCGTCTGCCCTCGGTGTGCGGGGCCGCCGCGGCCGCCGGCCTGGTGGCGGCGCTCGGCACCCGGCTGGTCCGGCCGCGCGTCGGTCTGTGGGCCGGGCTGCTCTACGCCGTCACCCCGATGACCGGCCATTACGCCCAGGAGGGCCGCTCGTACGCGCTCGTCTCGGCCGGCGTGGCGGGCGCGACCCTGCTGCTGGTGCGGGCCCTGCGGGAGCCGCGCGAGCACCCCTGGTGGCCGTACGCGAGCCTGCTCGCGGTGACCTGCCTGCTGCACGAGCTGGCGGTCCTGGTGCTCCTCGCGCACGCGGCGACGCTGGTCCTGGCGCGGGTGGGGCGCCGGGTGTGGTCCGGCTGGGGGCGTGCCGCGGGCGCGGTGGTCGTCGTCCTGCTGCCGCTGGCCTGGGTGTCCGAGGGACAGTCGGGGCAGGTGTCGTGGCTGCGGACGCCCGGGTGGCCGCAGGTGGAGGTCCTGGGCCGGTCCTTCGCCGCCGCCCCGGATGGACCTGTGTTCTGGGGGTGCGTGCTGCTGGCCGCCGTGGGGCTGACCGCCCGGCGGCTCGCGGCGGTCGCGCTGCCTCTGCTGGTGCTGCCGCCGGCGGTCCTGCTGCTCGTCTCGCAGATCCAGCCCCTCTACGACGACCGGTACGTCCTCTACGCGCTCGCCGGGGCGCCCCTGCTGGTGGCTGCCGGTGCCGACCGGCTCGTGACGGTCGCCGGGCGCCTGCTGCCACGCGTGCCGCGCCGGCCGGTGCGCCGTCTCGTCCCCCTCGGCGGCGTCGTGGCCGTCGCGTTCGTCTTCGTCGCCTCACTTCCCCTGCAGCGGGAGAACCGTTCCCCGGACCACCGTCCCGAGAACTTCGCCGCCGTCTCGGCAGCCGTCGCCCGCCAGGCCCGCCCCGGGGACGCGGTGCTCTTCCTGCCGTCGTTCTGGCGGGTCGGGGCGCAGGCGTACCCGAAGGGCTTCGGGCGGGCCCGCGACGTCGCGCTCGCGGAGTCCGGGGCCCGGTCCGGGACGCTCAGCGGCCTGGAGGCGCCGCCCGGGGAGCTGCGGCGCAGGCTCGCCTCGGTGGACCGGGTGTGGGTCGTCGCCCCCGGATACGTCCTGAAGTCGCGCTGGGTGCCGAGCGACCCGGTCGACCGGCTCAAGCTCGACGCCGTGGAGGAGCACTTCACCCACGTCGAGGGGTTCGCGAGCGGCCGGATCACCCTCGGGCTGTACGTCCGCCGCCCGCGGCTATGAGCCGTCCCGTGCCGCCTCCACGGCGGCCTCGTCCAGGGCGGTGGTGAGTTCGTCGAGGCGGGCGCGCAGGGCGCGGATCTCGTCCACGTCGAAGCTCGTGGCCGTGACGATGCGCCGCGGCACCTCCAGCGCCCGCTCACGCAGGGCGGAGCCCTCCTCGGTGAGCCGTACCTCCACCGAGCGCTCGTCGCGGGCGCTGCGCTCACGTCGTACCAGGCCCGCCGCCTCCAGCCGTTTGAGCAGGGGGGAGAGGGTGCCGGAGTCCAGACGCAGGTGCTCGCCCAGCTTCTTGACCGGCTGGTCGCCGTGCTCCCACAGCACCAGCATCACCAGGTACTGCGGGTAGGTGAGCCCGAGGTCCTTGAGGACCACGCGGTACAGGCCGCCGAAGGCGCGCGAGGCGGCGTGCAGGGAGAAGCAGATCTGCTGGTCGAGGCGGAGCCAGTCGGCCGCGGGTGCAGGAGTCGGCGAGGTGCTCATGGGTCCAGGATAGCCCTTGTCCGCCATTTAGTTGTGCACAATTGAATTGTGTGCTCTACTTGTGGTCGTGAGGCGGCCGCCACCAGAGCCGCCGGAACAAGACTTCGAGAGGGATGGTCATCCATGGACTCGCTCTACACCGCTGTCGCCACCGCCACCCACGGCCGCGACGGTCGCGCCTTCACCAACGACGGCAAGATCGACGTCAAGCTCGCGCCGCCGGTGGAGCTGGGCGGCAACGGCGAGGGCACCAACCCCGAGCAGCTGTTCGCCGCCGGTTACGCCGCCTGTTTCGGCAGCGCCCTCGGTCTCGTCGGCCGCCAGGCCAAGGTCGACGTCAGCGACGCCGCCGTCACCGCCGAGGTCGGCATAGGCAAGCAGGGCGAGGGCTTCGGCCTCAAGGTGACGCTGCGCATCGAGCTGCCGGAGAGCCTGGACGAGGCGACCGGCCGCAAGCTGGTGGAGACCGCCCACCAGGTCTGCCCGTACTCCAACGCCACGCGCGGCAACGTCGAGGTCGACCTCGTCATCGAGTAAGTCCCTCCGCACGCCGACCGACCCGCACCGGCACCGCCGGGGCGGGTCGACGCGTTCAGCGAAACGCGACATTTGTCCCGGCCTGGCCGAATCGCGCGATCTCGCGTGATAGGCCAGTTCAGTATGTGGCGGCTTCCCTTCTGGTTCTCCCTCATCGCCCTGGTTTTCGCCGCCGCCCAGTCGGCCGAGATCCAGGGGCGCGCCCGTATGGACACCCGCCAGTACGTGGCGCACGCGTACATGTTGCAGGGGGTCGGCCGGGAAGAGGCCTCCCGGCGTGCGCTGGAGTACTTCTGCGACAGCGCGCGCGTGGCCGCCGCCCGGCACGCGAGCGCGGACCTCGCGACGTACCGGAATCACGACGGCGGGGACTCCGCCTACCGGGACTGCCTCGCACGCGGGGAACGCATCATCGCGGGCGCCGCCCGGCGCACGGACATCACCGGTTACCGGGCGCTGTTCAGCGACCCGCGCGTCTCCGAGATCTTCGCGACCAGGCCCGGATACCCGGCCTTCACCATCCCCTTCGTGCGCGCGTTCGGCCTGGTCCGCGGGCTGTGGGCGGCCGAAATCGCGGTGACCGTCCTCGGGAGCGGCTTCGTGGTGCTGATCCTGCGCCGCCTGGGCGTCTCCGCCCCCCTCGCCCTGCTCGGGCAGGTGCTCTACTACGCGCTGCCGACCGGCACGGAATCCATGCAGCCCATGTGCGAGGGACTGCTGCTGTGCCTTCTCCTCGCCGGAATCCTCGGCTGCGTCCGCGTACTCGAAGGCCGCATCAGGTCGGGTACGGCGATCTCCGTCGCCGCGTTCGCCGCGGCCGCCTGCGTGAAATACGCGCAGACCCTGCTCGCCGTCGCCGGAATCGCCGGCGTGCTCGCGCTGTACCTGTGCGTGCGATGGGGCCGAACGCGGGAACTCCCGCGGCCCGAAGGGACGCTCCTCGCGGTCACGGGCCTGTTCACCGTGGCGCTTCAGCTCGTGATCGCCGTATGCGCGCTGCCCGGCACCCGGGCCAGCCTCCAGGAACTCCTGGCCGTCCACTACAGCAGGCCCGTGCCCCCGCATCTCCTGCACCAGTTCCTCCGCCTGAGCCTCGCTTTCTGGCGGGAGTGGCTGCGCGGCGCGCTGGTACAGCCCCTGAACCTGCTGCTGCTCGCGGCCGGGGCCTGGGGAGCCCTGCGGTACCACCGCCCGTTCGCCCTGCTGGTCGTCGGCGTCGCCGTCGCCGGGTTCGCCAACCAGGCCGGGCACCCCGAAACGGCCATGGGGCCACGGCTGTTGGTCATGGCGAGCCTGCTGCCCGTGTGCGGCATCCCGCTGCTGATCGAGAGCCACGCCGGGCGCCGCGCGCGAAAGGGGCAGGACACCGCGGTCCTCCCCCCTCGCGCGGAACGCCGGCTCGCGGCGCCCGAAGGTCAGCTGTACTGAGGCAGCCGGGCCGAGCCGTCGGCCGCCCGGGGAATGCTCACGGCCGCCCCCTCGCCGTCGCCCGCCGACTCGCCCAGCAGCACCTGCCGTACGACCCGCTCGGCGGCCCGCCCGTCGTCGAACTCGCAGAACCGCTCCCGGAACGCGGCCCGCAGCCCCGCCGACTCCTCGTCACGCCAGGTGCCCGAGGCGAACAGCCAGGCCAACTCCCGGTAGGAGCGCGACACATGGCCCGGCGCCTCGGCGGTGATGTCGAAGTAGGCGCCCCGGCTCGCCGCGTACGCGCCCCAGTCGTCGGCGTGGACGACGATCGGCCGGTCGAGGTTGGCGTAGTCGAACATCAGGGCCGAGTAGTCGGTGACAAGCACGTCGGAGGCGAGCAGCAGCTCCTCGACGTGCGGTTCGTCCGTCGCGTCGACCAGCACGCCGCGCCCGTGCAGATCGGCCAGCCCGAGCCCGCGCGCCGTACCGGAGGCGAGCGAGGGGTGCAGGCGTACGACGAGGGTGTGGCCGGGGCCCAGGTCCGCGGCGAACCGGGCCAGGTCGATCCGGTCGACGTGCCCGCCCCGGCGGTACTCCCGGCGGGTCGGCGCGTACAGCACGACCGTGTCGCCGGCGGGGATGCCGAGGCGGGCGCGGACGGCCGCGCCGCGGTCCGCCGGGGCGCCGACGAGGACGTCGTTGCGCGGGCTGCCCGTCCGCAGTGACGTGAAATGGCACGGGTAGGCCCGCTCCCACACCAGCTCCGAGTGCCGGTTGGCGACCAGGCTCAGGTCCCAGCGGTCGGCGCGGTGCAGCATCTTCGGCACGCTGAAGCCGTGCCGGGCGCCGGGCTTGCCGAGCAGGTCGGCGCCCATGTACTTGAGCGGGGTGCCCTGATGGGTCTGGACGTGCACCTGGCCGGGCCGCTTGACCAGGCTGCCGGGCCAGTTGACGTTGTTCACCCAGTATTTCGCCCGCGCCATGACCGCGTGGTAGCGCCGGGAGCCGGGCGTCACGAAGTCGATGCCGGGCGGCACGTCGGCCACCGACTCCTCGCGCACCACCCACACCCCGCGCAGCTGCGGCGCGATCTCGCGGGCCTTGGCGTGGATCGCGGCCGGGTCGCCCGAGACACCCGCGTGGTGCGTGGAGGAGTAGACGACGAGATGCGGATCCAGCGGCAGCCGCGACTGGGCCGCGAACCAGGCGCTCTGCGCCGACGCCGACACCTTGGCCGCCACCCGCCGCTTGCCCGCCCCGGCGAGCCTGCGCACCCCGCGCGCCCCGCGCAGGGCCGCGTACGAGGCGTAGGGCGTGCTCGCCAGCAGCCGCATCTCGGTGCCGCGCGGACCCTCGGGCGGGGTGAAGTCCTCGGGGCAGTGGCGGCGGTGGAAGGCACGGATCTCGCGGTGGAAGGCGGCCCGGTCGGAGGGGGTCACCCGGTCCTCGCGGGCGATGACGTACAACATGTGGTCCATGGCCCGCTCGAACAGCAGCGGACGAGCCCAGGCGAGGTCCTCGCGCTCCTCCAGGAACGCGAACAGCCCCTCGTACTGCGCGAAGATGTCGAAGTGCTTGCGCCCCGGCGTCTTGGTGATCGCACCCTGCCGGCGCTGGCGGTACTCGACGCCGATCCGGTTCAGGCAGGCGATGCGCTCGGCGAGCACCATCGACCGGTAGGTGACCGGGGCGTCCTCGTAGAGGCCCGGCGCGTACCGCAGCCCGTGCTCCTGGAAGAAGTCCCGGCGGTAGGCCTTGTTCCAGGCGACCAGGAACAGGTGGACGTACTGCGGGCTCTCGCGGAGGCTGAAGACGTCCTGCCCGGCCGCGGCCAGCAGCGCGGAGGCGTCGCTCGGCCCGCCCCGGCCCCACCAGTGGGTGCGTACGTGGTCGAAGACCAGGATGTCCGGGTCCTCGGCCGACTTCAGCCGGTCGGCGACGGCGGCCAGCAGGCCCGGCGTGTAGAAGTCGTCGCTGTCGAGGAAGAGGACGTAGTCGCCGCGCGCCTGCTCCAGGCCCGCGTTGCGGGCGCGGCCGAGGCCGACGTTCTCCTGCAGGTGCAGCACGCGCACCCGTTCGTCGCGCTCCGCGTACTCGTCGAGGATCGCGCCGCAGCCGTCGGGCGAGCGGTCGTCGACGGCGACCACCTCGAAGTCCGGGTACGACTGCGTGAGCACGGAGTCGAGGCACTCGCGCAGGTAGCCCTGCACCTTGAAGACGGGGACGATGATGCTGAAGCGGGGCACGTCAGCTCCTTGCGAGGGTAGTCGCGGCGGGGGCGGGCAGGCGCTCGGCGAGGGGGATCACCGGCGGGATCGCTTCCGGTGGTTCGCCCAGCAGCACCCGGCGTACGACCCGCTCGCTCGCGCGCCCGTCGTCGAACTGGCAGAACCGCTCCCGGAACGCGGTCCGCGCGGCCCTGGACTCCGGGCCCGCCCAGGAGCCGTCACGGAAGACCCGCGCCAGCTCCTCGGGCGTGCGGGCCACCGGACCCGGCGGCAGCTCCATCAGGTCGAAGTAGACACCCCGGGTCTCCCGGTAGACGTCCCAGTCGTCGACGTACACGACCATGGGCCGGTCGAGGTTGGCGTAGTCGAACATGATCGACGAGTAGTCGGTGATCAGGGCGTCCGCGGCCAGGCACACGTCCTCGGCGGAGCGGTGCGCGGTGACGTCGATGATCCGGCCGGTGTTCCGCGCCCTGCCCTGGTCGTAGAAGTAGTGGGCGCGCAGCAGGACGACGACGTCCTCGCCGGCCTCCTCACAGAAGGCCTCCAGGTCCAGCCCGGTCTCGAAACCGGTGTGGTAGTCGCGGTGCGTGGGCGCGTACAGGACGGCCGTCTTGCCCTCCGGGACGCCCAGCTCCCGCCGGACACGGGCGACGTCGTCGGCCGTCGCCGCGTAGTAGACGTCGTTGCGCGGATAGCCGTACTCGAGCGTCTCGTGCGCGGCCGGGAAGGCCCGCTCCCACATCTCGGTCGAGTGGCGGTTGGAGGTGAGGTTGTAGTCCCAGCGGTCGACGCGGGCCAGCAGCTTGGCGAAACTGCCGGTCGCCGCGGCCACCACGGGGTACGTGGCCTGGTCGACGCCCATCTTCTTCAGCGGGGTGCCGTGCTGGGTGGACAGGTGCACGCTGCCCTCGCGCTTGACGACGGCGTCGGCGAAGTTGGCGTTGTTGACCAGGTACTTGGCGCGGGCCAGCACGTCCCAGTACTTCGCGCTGCCGATCACCGCGTACTCGATGTCCTTCGGCACGGTGTGCGCCTGGTCCGGCTCGACCAGGAACACCGAGCGGATGTGCGGGGCCAGTTCGCGGGCCTTGGCGTGGATCGCGGCCGGGTTGCAGGCGTAGCCGCGGCCCCAATAGGCACAGTACACGGCCAGGTTGGGATCGATGGGGCGGAGCAGGGCACGGCGGTAGCGCAGCCGGGTGCGCAGGCCCTGGGGGCGTGGCAGGACCTCCAGGACGCGCACGGCCGACTGGTTGGCGCCGCGCAGGGCACGGAAGGCCGTGTAGGCACCGCTCGCGAGGAGCCGGTGCTGGACGCCGAGGCTGCCGGCCGGGGTGCGGAAACCGGCCGGGCGGTGCCGCCGGTACAGCCTGCTCGCCCGGCGGAAGAAGGCGCGGCGCCCGGTCGTCAGGCGCCTGGGGTGGGCGGCCGTCTTCAGGACGGCGCCGAAGAGGTGGTCGAAGAGGGGCGTCGATCGCTCGTCGTGCACGCCGAGTTTGGCGGCGTGGGTGAGGACCAGCTCGACCTGGTCGAGCAGCTGGAGCTGGTGCTCACCGGGCAGGCTCAGCCGGCTGCCCTGCCGCCGCACCAGATGCCGTACGACGACCTCGCGCAGCACCGCCGCCTTCTCCGCCCGCAGCGCGACCAGACCGCCGAAGCCGACGTCCGTGAAGTGCCCGTCGGGGAAGCCGATCCGGTGGTCGGTGAGGAAGGCGCGACGGTAGGCCGCGCTCCACGCCGGGAGCTGTACGCCGGTCAGCCGGGGGACCTGGTCGGGGGCGAAGGCGCCCTCGGGGGTCTTCGGCAGCAGCAGGGCGGCCGGGTTGGTCGGCTCGCCCTCCCACCAGGGGACGCGCTCGTGCTCGGCGTACAGCACGTCGACGTCGCCCGTCTCCGCGAGGCGGGCGTCCAGTGCCGCCAGCGCGCCCGGCACCAGGACGTCGTCGCCGTCGAAGAACAGCAGATACGTGCCCGTCGCCGCCCGCGTACCGGTGTTGCGCGCCCCGGCGAGGCCTGCCGACGGGGGCGAGTGCACGGGGGCCACGCGGGTGTCCCGCTCGGCGTACCCGGCGGCGACGTCCGCGGCGGGCGCGTCGGGACCGTCGCAGACCGGGATCAGCTCGAAGTCGCCGTAGGACTGCGCGAGGACGGAGTCCAGCGCCTGGGACAGCCGGCCCGCCACCCCATGGGACGGGACGATGATGCTGAAGCGGGGCATTCTGCTCTTTCTCTCGAGAGTCGGCGGGAGCCGCGGGCGGGCCTCAGCCGAGGCGGCCGGGCCGCCCCGCGGGACGCCAGGTGGACGGGCGGCTCGGCGTGGGCCGCGACGGGCTGGAGGGCATGCGAACTCCCCGGAGTGAGAACGGTGTTCAGAGGCTGTCGGTGACGGTCAGGGGGCCGGTGGGTTGCGGCACGGTGGCCTGCGGGGAGCGCGTGAGGGTCGCGGCGGCCGATGGGACGGGGTGGCGGTCGGCCGGCGGGACGACCGGCGGCAGTCCCCGTTCGCCCAGCACCACGTGCCGCACCACCCGTTCGCCGGCGCGCCCGTCGTCGTACGGGCAGAAGCGCTCGCGGAACGCGGTGCGCAGCTGGGTGGAGCGGGAGCCGCACCAGTGGCCGGTGGCGAAGATGTCGATCAGCTCGTCCTCGCTGCGGGCGACCGCGCCCGGCGGGAAGGCGCGCAGGTCGAAGTAGGTGCCGCGGGCCGCGTCGTACGCCTCCCAGTCGTGGGCGTGGATGACGATCGGGCGGTCGAGGTTGGCGTAGTCGAACATCAGGGGCGCGTAGTCGGTGATCAACGCGTCCGAGGCGAGGGCGAGTTCCTCGACGCTCGGATGGCCGGTGACGTCGATGATCCGGGCGTCCTGCGGCACGGGGCCGTGCGGGCGGGCCAGGATGACGTAGCGGGGCCCCAGGCGGCGCAGGACGCGCTCCAGGTCGAGGGGGGAGTGCTGGGTGCGGCGGTAGTCGCGGCGGGCGGGCGTGTACAGGAGCGCGACCGCGTCGTCGGGGATGCCGAGCGACTGGCGGACCCGGGCGACATCGGCGGACGTGGCCTTCTGGAAGCGGTCGTTGCGGGGCAGGCCGTATTCGAGGGTGGTGTACGTGCCCGGGTGGACGCGTTCCCAGACGAGGGTGGAGTGGCGGTTGGCCGACAGCACGTAGTCCCACTGGTCCACGCCCCTGAGCAGCCGCTCGAAGTCCATGTCCCGTGCGGCGGCCGGGCGTTCCTGGAGGTCCAGTCCCATGTGCCCCAGAGGCGTGCCCTGTTGGGTCTGGATCAGCACCTGTCCGGGGCGCTTGAGCAGGCGGGGTTCGAAGTCGGTGTCGCTGACCAGGTACTTGGAGCGGGCCAGGGCCGTCCAGTAGCCGGCCGTGTCGGGCCGGGCCGGCCAGGCCGTGCGGATGTGCGGGGCGAAGGTGCGGAACGCCTCCGCCAGGGCGCCCGGGTTGCCGCCGTTCCTCCCGCCCTCGCAGGAGGCGAAGACGGCGCGGTCGGCACGCAGGGGGAGCCGGAGCTGCACGCGGTAGTGCAGGCGCAGGGCGCCTGCCCGGAGGGCGCGGACCAGCTTGACGGTCAGCTTGAGCGTACGGCGGCGGGCGGCCGCCGCCGACTGCAAGGCCCGGTACGTGCGGTGCAGGCCCCAGCGGATCAGGGCGTGGCGCAGCCTGGCGCTGAACGGGACGGGCGAGCCGGGGACCCGGTAACGGCGGTAGTGGACGCGGGCCCTGCGCAGGAACTCGGCGCGCGACCCGCGCGGGAGGCGATCGCGGCGGGCGAGGATCTTCGTCAGGTGGTCGACCATGCGGCGGAACAACACCGCCCGCCAGCGCGCCAGTTCGGGCCGCTGGTCGACGTACGCGAAGACCCGGTCGTACTGCTCGAAGACGTCGAAGTGCTTACGGCTGGTGGTGGAGAGGATGTTGCCCTGGCGGCGCTGGCGGTAGTGGACGCAGACCCGGTCCAGGGTGGTGATCGACTCGGCGGCCATCAGGACCGGGAACGTCCACGGGGTGTCCTCGTAGTAGCCGGGCGGGAAGGCGAAGCCCTCGCGCTCCACGAACTCCCGCCGGTAGGCCTTGTTCCAGGCCACCATCAGCAGGTGCAGCAGACCCGGGCGGTCCTCCAGACGGAAGGGCTTCGGGCCCTGCTCGGTCAGCTGGACGGAGACCACGTTGCGGACGGTCTCCCCCGACCAGTAGGTGCGCGCGTAGTCGTAGACCAGGACCTCCGGCTCGCCGGTCTCCTTCAGGCGGTCGGCGATCGCGCGCAGGGCGTGCGGGGTGAGGGTGTCGTCGCCGTCCAGGAACACCAGGTAGTCGCCCTTCGCCTGCTCCATGCCGGCGTTGCGGGCGCCGCCCAGGCCCCGGTTCTCGGGCAGGTGCAGGGGGCGCACGCGCGGGTCGCGGGACGCGAACTCGTCGATGATCGCGCCCGATCCGTCGGGCGAGCAGTCGTCGACCGCGATCAGCTCCAGGTCGGGACACGACTGCGTCAGCACCGAGTCCAGGCATTCGCTCAGGTACGCCTGGACCTTGTACGCGGGGACGATGACACTGAACCTGGGCAAGGCACATCCATGGGGTCGGCGCGGACGACGGGGCCTTGCCCGGGAACGGCCGATGGAGTGACTTGGTTACGGTTTCGTACGGCATAAGGGGGACACCGGGCGAACGGGTGTCCCCCTCTGGGGGCTTGGCGCGGCGGCTACTTGACCGCGCCCGCCATCACGCCGGACACGAACTGCCGCTGGAACGCGAAGAACACGACCAGCGGGATCACCATCGAGATGAACGCGCCGGGCGCGAGTACGTCGATGTTGTTGCCGAACTGCCGTACCTGCTGCTGCAGTGCGACCGTCAGCGGCTGCGACTGCGAGTCGGAGAAGACCAGCGCGACCAGCATGTCGTTCCACACCCACAGGAACTGGAAGATGCCCAGCGAGGCGATCGCCGGCGCGCCCAGCGGAAGGACGACCGTCAGGAACAGCCGGGTCTCGCCGGCGCCGTCCAGCCGTGCCGCCTCCAGCAGTTCGCGGGGGATCTCCGCGAAGAAGTTCCTGAGCAGGAAGATGGCGAACGGCAGGCCGAATCCGACGTGGAAGAGGACCACGCCGATGATGTCGCCGAAGATCCCGATCTTGCCGAAGAGGTCGGCGAGCGGGATCAGCGCCACCTGGACGGGGACGACGAGCAGCGCCACCACGACCAGGAACCACCAGTCGCGGCCCTTGAAGTCCATCCAGGCGAAGGCGTATCCGGCCATCGCGCCGAAGAACACCACCAGCAGGGTCGCCGGGACCGTGATCCAGATGGTGTTGAACAGCGAGTGTGTGATCGCGTCGTTCTCCAGGAGCGACTTGTAGCTCTTGGCCGTCAGCTGACCCGGCGCGCTGAACACCTTCCACCAGCCCGAGGTGGCGATGTCGGTCGGGTCGCGGAAGGAGGACACCAGCAGGCCGAAGGTCGGCACCAGCCAGAACACCGCCACCAGGACGAGGAAGACGCGCAGGGCGCCGCCGCCCGCGCCGCTCGCCACCCTGGCGGCGAGGGAGCGCTTGGCGCGCACGGTCGTGTCGAGCGTCGTCACCGCTGCCGCTCCCTTCGCAGTCGCCGGATGTTCACGATCATCACGGGCAGGACGAGCAGCAGCAGGATCACGCCGATCGCGCTGCCGACGCCCTCGTTGCCGCCACCGCCGAACGACGACAGGAACAACTGCAGGGCGAGGACGTTGGCGTCGTCCTGACTGGGCTGCGGGGCGATGATGTAGACCAGGTCGAAGATCTTCATCACGTTGATCATCAGCGTGATGAGGACGACGACCAGGACCGGCGCGAGCAGGGGCACGGTGATCCGCCGGAACACCTGCCACTCGTTGGCGCCGTCGACCCGCGCGGCCTCGATCAGATTGCGGTCCACGCCCGCCAGGCCCGCCGCGATCAGCACCATCGCGAAGCCCGCCCACATCCACACATACGAGCCGATGATGGCCGGGGTGACGAGGGTCGGGCCGAGCCAGTCGATGCCGTTGTACGGCGCCGAGAAGTTCGAGGCGGGCAGCCGTAGCTGCGCCCCCTCGGCCTTCGCCGGGAGGGTGAAGGTGCCGTCCGCGCCGCTCTTGGCGGAGGCGACCACCTTGCCGCCCTTGACGGCCTCCACCTTCACGCCCTTCAGCGCCTTCTCACCGGGGTCGACCTTGCCCTTCGTCCCGCCGCCGCCGAGCTTGAAGTCCAGCCAGACGGTGCCGGTGATACCGGACCCGGACGGCGTCCTCGCGTTCTCGGGGGTGCCGGGCAGCTTGGTGGGGGCGATGCCGACCAGGGGGAGCAGGGCGGGGGTGCCCGCGTGGACGGTGCCCGTGCTGGTGAACGACCCGCCGCCGGACGGCTTGAGGTCGCTGACGGTCGCGTTCGGGCGGGCGTTGGGGTAGACGGACGACGACACGAAGGTGTCGTGGATGGATTTGGCGACCGCGTTGGCGGCGCCCAGGTTCGGGTCCTGCTCGTAGACCAGACGGAAGATGATCCCGGCCGCCAGCATCGAGATCGCCATCGGCATGAAGACGATCAGCTTGAACGCCGTACCGAAGCGCACCCGTTCGGTCAGCACCGCGAAGATCAGACCGAGCGCGGTGACGACCGCGGGCGCGACCGCCACCCAGATCGCCGTGTTGCGCACGGCGGTCAGCGTGGCGTCGTCGGAGAAGATGTCGCCGTAGTTCTTCAGTCCGACGAAGCCCGACCCGTCGGCGTCGTAGAGGCTGCGCCAGACCGAGTACCCGATGGGGTAGACCACGAGCGCCCCGAGCAGCACGAACGCGGGCAGCAGGAACAGCCCCGCCACCCACAGCCGTGTGCCCGTGACACCCTTGCGCGGTTGGGCGGAGGGCGTCGGCAGTGCGCCGGCGCCCTCCGTCGCGTTCGCCACTGACGTCATCGCCGGACCGTCAGCCCGAGCCGTACGCCTTGGCCGCGTCGGCCTCCAGCTTCTGCTGGGCGCCGGCGACGTCCTTCGGGTTGCGCAGGAAGTCCTGCAGGTCCTTCCACTCGCCGGTGCCCGCCGTGCCGCCGAAGGCCGCCGGGGCCTGGTCGGACATGTCGAAGCGGAAGTTGTCGCCGGCCGCGAGCAGTTGCTGGGCGATCTGCTTGGTGATGGCGTCCTTGTACTTGGACATGTCCATCTCCTTGTTGGGCGACAGGATGCCGCCCTGCGCCGCCCAGATCTCCGCCGCGTCCGTCGAGGCCAGGAACGTCAGCAGCGCCTGGGCGCCGGTGCCGCCCTTCAGCGCCACGGCGACGTCGCCGCCGCTGACCACCGGGGCCTGGCTGCCGACCGCCGGGAACGGGAAGACCTTGGCGTCCGTGCCCAGCTTCGCCTTCGTGTCGCCGTTGATGTTGGCGGCCACGAAGTCGCCCTCGAAGACCATGCCCGCCGGGGTGGAGCCGGAGAAGGTCTGGGTGACCGACTTCGGGAACTCCGTGTTCAGCGCGCCCTTGGTGCCGCCCGCGATCAGGTCATTCTTGCCCCAGAGTTGGGCGAGCGTGGTCAGGGCCTGCTTGACGGACGGGTCCGTCCACTTGATCTTGTGCGCGGCCAACTGGTCGTACTTGTCCGGGCCGGCCTGCGACAGATAGACGTTCTCGAACCAGTCGGTCAGCGTCCAGCCGTCCGCGCCGCCGATCGAGACGGCCGGGGACCCGGCGTCGGACAGCGTCTGCGCGGTGGTCAGGAAGTCCTTCCAGCTCTTCGGGGTGTCCTTGATGCCGGCCGAGTCGAAGGCCTGGGTGTTGTACCAGACCAGGGACTTGTTGGCGGCCTTGGCGTAGACGCCGTACTGGGTGCCCTTCGAGGCGCCCAGGTCCACCCAGCCCTTGGAGAAGTTCTTCGTCAACTGGGCCTTGGCGTCCGCGCCGAGCGGCTTGAGCCAGCCCTTGTCCGCGAACTGGTGCAGCACGCCCACCTGGGGAAGGAACGCGACGTCCGGCGGCTTGCCGCCCTGGATCTTGGTACCGAGGAAGGTGGAGGTGTTGTTGCCGGTCGGGACGAAGTTGATTTTCGCGCCGGTGCGCTTCTTGAACTCGTCCATGACCTTCATGAAGTTGGCCTGCTCCGCGCCGGTCCAGACGGCGGCGACCTCCAGGGTCTGGCCGTTGAGCTTGGGGAGCTTGAGGCCACTGCTGCTCTCCGAACTGCCCCCGCCGCCGCTCTTGTTGTCGTTGCCGCCGCCGCCACAGCCCGCCAACGCGAGCGTGAGAGCGGTCGCGAGGAGAGCGGCCGCCGGTTTGGCGGCCCTGAGTTTCCGGTTCTTGCTGCTCGTGCTGCGCATCACTGCCCCGTTCTTCGGTTCTCGTCGAACGTCGAGCGCTGTCCCGTGTGATCTGGTCTACGCCTGAGGCCTGGGGTCGGCAAGTGTGCGTCCCGTGTCAACCCAGGGATCGTGACCACGTCGTGACTAGGTGTCGGCTCCGAGCGGAAGCGAACCGTCGGCTACAGCAGTGACGGCACCTCCGATGCCGAGACCTCGCGTGCCGCCCGCTCCAGCGCGCTGGCCAGGAGAGCCAGGTCCGTCGGTCCGTTGCCCAGTTCGCGTACGGGCCGGCGGGCCGGCGGGTCGCCCATGCGCTGCCAGTCCAGCGGGACGACCGTGGGGCGCAGGGTGGCCGTTCTCGGGATGCGGCCCGTGACGCGGCCGCCTTGGAACGGAGTCGTCCGGCCGTCCGCCACGGTCAGGCGTCCGCGGCCCGGGGACGGCTCCTCCGGGCCGGAACCCGGGGGTTCCAGGGTTACTCGGATCGTCGCCAGCCGTGCCGGTTCCGTCTCGGCCGTACGGCCGCCCGGGCCCGTCGCGGCGACCAGGTGGACGCCGAGGCGCGAGCCCTCGCGGGCCACCGCCTCCAGCGCCCGCACGACCGAGCCCGCCGCCGGGCGGCCGGGGGAGCCGAGCGCCGGGGAGACCAGCGCGTCCAAGTCGTCGACGACCACCACGAGTCGGGGCAGCGGCGGCGCCGCCTCCGTGCGCCGGCGGGACGCCCCCGGACGCAACCGCATCGTCGAACTGGGCGGGCTGTCCAGGTCGCCGGCGCCGTTCGTACCGGAGGCCGGGGCGCCGCGTACCGCCGTGGTCCGCTGGGACACCATCCGGCCCGACAGCTCACGGCCCGTGTGCCACTCGGCGAAGTCGGAGCGGCCCAGCAACTCCGCCCTGCGCTTCAGTTCGGCGCTCAGCGACTGGGCGAACTCCCGCATGCGTACGGGGTCGTTGGCGGTCAGGTGGGTCGTGACGTGCGGAACGTCCGTGCACACGCGCAGGCCCTCGCCGTGAGCGCCCGCCGCGGCGCCGACGCCGTCCCGGCCGTCCACCAGGACGATGCCGAGCCGGTCGGGGCGCTCGGCCGCGGCCAGCGAGGCGACCACGGCCCGCAGCAGCTCCGTACGGCCGCTGCCCGCCGGGCCCTCGATCAGCAGGTGCGGTCCGTCGGCGGCGAGGTCCGCGCTGACCGGGCCGCGGGGCCCTGTGCCGAGCACGGCCCAGGCCCGGCCGCCGAGCGACTCGGGGTCGTCCGCCGCGTCCGCCCAGCGCGCCATCAGCGACGCAGGAGTGGCTCTGGCCAGACCCAACTCGTCCAGCAGCCGCGCCGTCTGGGGCAGCGGCACGGACACCCGCGGCTGCCGGTCGACGCCGGAGCCGTCGGGCCGCAGCGGCGCCAGCGCCCGCGCGAACCGCTCGGCCCAGGCCGACGAGACGGCGTCCACGGCCGCGACCGTGCCGGGGGCTATGAGGCCGGCGTGCGGTGGGTGGACGGCGGAAGTGGCGCTCTGGGGGGAGGGGTTGGGCGCGGTGGACGCGTGCGCGGGGGCGCTTCGGGTGCTGGTGCCGGTGGCGGGAGGGCGGACGTCGGCGCCGGGCCGGGTGGATCCTGAGGTGTCGGTGGGGTTTCCGGGCGCCGTGCCGGCCCGCGCCACCCGCATCAGCCGCAGCGCCGTCGCCACGTCGCCGCTCAGCAGCGCGACCGCGCCGCACTCCCGGAAGGTCGGCGCCGCCTCGCACGCCGCCTCGTACGTCTCCGTCAGCGGCGAGGCGGGCGACGCGGGGGCCGTCTCGGCGAGGCACACGACATGGATGCCGGCGTCCGGTCCCTCCACCGCCAGCCGCGCCACGGCCTCACGTACGTCGGCGCCGCCGGGGTCGCCGTCCACGACGACCACCGTGTACGGCCCCGCGAAGCCCTCCGGTCCGTCAACGCCGTCGTCGTCCCGGGCCCAGGAGGGCCGGTGGAGAGCGCCGCGCGCCGGGGGGCGGCGGTCGTCACCGGCCGGGCGTGCCGTGCGAGCCCCGTCGGTCGGGTACGTCGCTGCCGAGCCGTCCGCTCCCGGAGAGGTGCCGTGCTCGGCGGACGTGAAGGCGGGCGCGAGGCGGGGTGTGCGAGTCGCTGTCCCGCTTGTGGCCTCCGTCTGCTGGTCCTCCAGGCGGCGCAGCAGTTCCTCCGTGCGAGCCGTCGCCTGTTCGCGGTCGTAGGCCAGCAGGAGGCGGCAGTCCTGGGCGTGGGCGGGGCGCAGGTGGGGGAGCCAGCCGAGCCAGGACCACTCCGCCGTGCGCTCTTCCACCGGGCGGGAGCGATCCGCGCTGATCAGCACGATTTCCAGGGTCTCGGGCGAGTGCAGGGCGGCGAGCTGGGCGATGGCCGCGCGGGCCAGTCCGGACAGCCGCGCGCGCGGACCGGCCAGGCCCAGCGCGCCGACCTCGCGCAGATTCGCCGTCACCGGCACCGCGGGCAGCAGACCGGAGCCGTCGGGCGCCGGCCGGTCCGCCGTGCCGAGCCGTACCGTGAGCGCCTCCGGATGCCCTGGGCCGCGCTCCCAGAGCCGTGGGCCCGGTCCGAGCGCGGTCAGCAGCAGGGCGGCGGGGTCCGGCCAGGTCTCCGGCATCTGCGTACCGGAGTACGGGGCGGGCGCGGCGGCCGGGGCGGGGGAGTCGCCGTACGCCGCGGGCGTCGACGTGCTCTGCTCCGCGCGTCCGCCGGTCAGCTTCCGCGCCCACGAGGACAGCCCGCCGCGCCTGCGCACACCCTGGGGAACGTCCGTGCCGCGCAGGGGCGTGCCCTTGCGGCGGCCGGTTCCGGGGCCGGGGACCGTGGTCTCCTCGTCGGCGGCTCCTCGGGTGCGCGCACCGGAGGGTTCCTCGTCGGGCGTCGGGGCGTGCGCGACCGGCTCGGTGCCGGACGGGTTCCACGCCGGCGCGCCGGACCGTCCCGCGTGTGTGTCGCCCGCTCCGTCGCCCCGGCTCTCGATCCGCGGTGCTCGGCCCTGCCCCGGCACGACCGGCGGTTCGGCGGAGGCGCGTCCCGGGGTGTGCGGCGTCCCCCGGGAACCGGAGACGGTGTCCTCGCCGTCGGCCACGCGCGCGTGGGGAACGGCGGTCGGCCCGTCCGCGCCCGCGGACCGAACCGACACGTGTCCGTCCGCACCCGCGTCGGGCCGTGCTCCCGCCGCCTCGCCCCCGGCAGGGACTCGCACGCAGCCCTCACCGTCGGCGACCGTCGGCACCCGTGCGCCCGGCCCGCCGGCCGGTGACAGGCGCAGGGCCGACTCGCCGATGCGCAGCAGTGCGCCCGGGGTGAAGCGGACCGGGCGGGTGGTCAGGCGGGTGCCGTCCAGGGTGGTGCCGTTCGTGGAGTCGAGGTCGGCGACCGAGACACGGCCGTCGGCGGCGACCGTCACCGCGCAGTGCAGGCGGGAGACGTCCGGGTCGTCGAGCGGGACGTCGGCGTCGGCGGAGCGGCCGATGCGGATCTCGCCGCCGTGCAGGAGGTGGACGCCGCCCGCGTCCGGGCCCGAGACGACGTGCAGCTGGGTCGGGGCGTCGTCGAGCTCGGGGTGCGCTTCCGGCTCGGCGGGGGCGCCCAGGGACAGCACGGCGCCGTCGATGAGCGGGGGCTCGCCCAGCGTGCACCGCTGGTCGTCCAGCCGCTGCGCGTCCGCGTACAGCACGACCGCGCCGCTTCCGGAGGCCGTGCCGGCGTCACCGGAGACCGCCGAGGCCAGTGCCGACGCCACCGCGGCCAGGGCCGTGCCGGCGGGTGCCGTGACCAGCACGTCGCGGCTCGCTGCGCGGCCCCGCGCCTTGTCGGGCGGGCCCAGCGGGTCTACGACGGTCAGCCGGATCTGCATCGCCGTCAGCGGTCCCTTCTGCGCGGGCGGCGCGGAATCCCCCCACCCCACACGAGCACGTCGGCCAGTACTGGAGGCATCCTCGCACCTGCCACTGACAACACGCCCATGCCCCGGTCCCAAGTGATCTTGATTGGTCAGCTCTGCCCCTAAAAGTGCCTGACCGTCGGCGCGTCGGCGATCAGTTGAGATCGGTCACGTCAGGTCGCGGGCAACCGGCCGACCGGAGCGAGCGTCTTTCCTTCGAACCGAGCGTCTTTCCTTCGAACACGGACGGGAACCGGAACGTAAGAGGCACAGACGGCGCACAGAACCGCGCACACGACGACGCGCGGCGCAAGCCGGGCAAGCGGACAGGATGCCGCCGGGCGCGGCGGCACTACAGTGGACCGGAACACAGGCAAGCAAGCAGGGAGCGCATGACGTGCGGCCGGTAGGCAGCAAATACCTGCTCGAGGAGCCGCTCGGACGCGGCGCCACGGGCACCGTCTGGCGAGCCCGCCAGCGAGAGACCGCGGGGGCCGAGGCGGCCGTGCCCGGTCAGCCCGGCGAGACGGTCGCGATCAAGGTCCTCAAGGAGGAGCTCGCGAGCGACGCCGACATCGTCATGCGGTTCCTCAGAGAGCGTTCCGTCCTGCTGCGCCTGACCCACCCGAACATCGTCCGGGTCCGCGACCTGGTCGTGGAGGGTGATCTGCTGGCGCTCGTCATGGACCTCGTCGAGGGCCCCGACCTGCACCGCTACCTGCGGGAGAACGGCCCCTTCAGCCCCGTCGGCGCCGCCCTGCTCACCGCACAGATCGCCGACGCGCTCGCCGCCAGCCACGCCGACGGCGTCGTCCACCGCGACCTGAAGCCGGCCAACGTCCTGCTCGCCCGGTACGGCGACCGGATGCACCCGATGCTCACGGACTTCGGCATCGCCCGTCTGGCCGACTCCCCGGGGCTGACCCGCACCCACGAGTTCGTCGGCACGCCCGCGTACGTGGCGCCGGAATCCGCCGAGGGCCGCCCGCAGACCTCCGCGGTCGACGTCTACGGCGCCGGAATCCTGCTGTACGAGCTGGTCACCGGCCGTCCGCCGTTCAACGGCGGTTCCGCCCTCGAAGTCCTCCACCAGCACCTCAGCGCCGAGCCGCGCCGCCCGTCCACGGTGCCCGACCCCCTGTGGACGGTCATCGAGCGCTGCCTGCGCAAGAACCCGGAGGAACGGCCCAGCGCCGAGAACCTCGCCCGCGCCCTGCGCGTGGTCGCCGAGGGCATCGGCGTGCACGCCAACTCCGCGCAGATCGCCGCCGCGGAGAACGTCGCCGCCCTGCTGGCCCCCGACCCGGCCCCGGCCGCGGTCCCCGGCTCCGCCGACCCCACGCAGGTCCTCCCGCACACCGCGGTCGGCTTCGACCCGAACGCCGCGACGAACGTCATGCCGACCACCGGCCGCCCGGGCCCCGTCGGCGCCGCGGACCCCACCGCCGTACTGCCCAACACGTCGGCCGCAGACCCGACCGCGGTCATGCCGCCGGTGGGCCAGGGGCAGCCGGGGCAGCAGCAGCCCGAGCAGCCACACCCCTGGCAGAGCCAGCTGCGCGCCGCCCGCGACCGCAACGAGCAGACGCAGGTGCAGTACCTCGACCCGAACGAGGATCCGCTGCGCCGGCGCCCGCAACGCCAGGTGGCCCGGCCGCAGCAGCAGCCCCGCCCCCAACAGCAGCAGCGGCCGCCGCAGCGCGGGCAGCAGGGTTACGGCTATCCGCAGCAGCAGCCCCAGCAGTACGCCCCGCAGCACCAGCAGCCCCAGCGGTACGCGCCCGCGCCGGAGCCGCAGCGGCCCGTCCGTGAGCCCCGGCAGCCCCGCCAGCCCAGCCCCAACCGGATGAAGATCCCCGGGCTCGGCTGCCTCAAGGGCTGCCTGTTCATGATCGTCATCCTGTTCGTCGCCGGATGGCTGGTCTGGGAGCTCACCCCGCTGCAGGACTGGATCGGCACGGGCCGGGGCTACTTCTCCGAGCTCAAGCACTGGTACGACAACGTCAGCGGCTGGATCGGCGACCTGAACAGCAAGTCCGGCAGCAGCAACTGACCACCGTCCGCGAGTTTGGGGATTTGTCGACAGCTGGCGGGTGATTTCCGTCTCCGCGGTGAAGGTTGGCTCCTCGGACGCGTAGTTTTAGCGACTAACACGCGTCGGTAGGAGCAGTCTTGGGACGGAAGATCGGCAGCCGGTACACCGCGAACCAGATCCTGGGGCGGGGCAGCGCCGGCACGGTGTGGCTGGGCGAGGGGCCGGAAGGGCCCGTCGCCATCAAGTTGCTGCGCGAGGATCTCGCCTCCGACCAGGAACTCGTCGGACGCTTCGTGCAGGAGCGCACGGCGCTGCTCGGCCTCGAGCACCCGAACATCGTCTCCGTCCGCGACCTGGTCGTGGACGGCAACGACCTCGCGCTGGTCATGGACCTGGTCCGCGGCACCGATCTGCGCACCCGCCTGGACCGCGATCGGCGGCTCGCCCCCGAGGCCGCGGTCGCGATCGTCGCCGACGTCGCGGACGGGCTGGCGGCCGCCCACGCCGCGGGCGTCGTGCACCGCGACGTCAAGCCGGAGAACGTCCTCCTCGACATGCAGGGCCCGCTGGGCCCGGGCGGCGCGCACCCGGCCCTGCTGACCGACTTCGGTGTCGCCAAGCTGATCGACACGCCCCGCCGGACCCGTGCCACGAAGATCATCGGGACGCCGGACTACCTGGCCCCGGAGATCGTGGAGGGTCTGCCGCCACGGGCCGCGGTCGACATCTACGCCCTCGCGACCGTCCTCTACGAGCTGCTCGCGGGCTTCACCCCGTTCGGCGGCGGACACCCCGGCGCGGTGCTGCGCCGCCATGTCACGGAGACGGTGGCCCCGCTGCCGGGCATCCCCGACGAGCTGTGGCAGCTGATCGTCCAGTGTCTGGCCAAGGCACCGGCCTCCCGGCTGCGGGCCTCCGAGCTGGGGGCGCGGCTGCGCGAGCTGCTGCCGCTGATCGCCGGGATGCCGCCCCTGGACGTCGACGAGCCGGACGTGGAGCCCGCGGAGGAGACCGAGGAGGCGCCGGCCGCGGTGCGCGCCGGGGAGCCGGCGCGCCGACGGGGGGCAGTGCCCCTGGTGCCGGGCGCGAAGCCGGCCGACTCCAACCGCGACACCCACACGTCGATGCGGGTGCCGGGGCCGGACGAGCTGGCGGGCGGGGCCCGGGGTACGGCCCGGGTGCCGCGGGCGGCCGGGGCGCCGAGGCCGGGATCGGCACGGCACCGTGCGGTGACGCGACGCAGGCGGATCGCGCTCGGGGCCGGTGCGGTGGCGCTGGTCGCGGCGGTCGGGGTCGGGACGTGGTGGGCGACCTCGGGGGACGGGGCGGGCGCGGCACCGCAGGACCCGAAGCACTCGGCACCGGCGTCTCCGTGACGTAGAGGTCCGGTGTTCGGCGTGGCCCGCACCGGAGCCGGGTGCCCTGGGGGGGGGCGCGGTCACCCGGCGTCGGTCCGTCGGCGGAGCCGTTAGGCTGGAGGGCGTGGCAGTCGTCGATGTATCCGAAGAGCTCAAGTCCCTCTCCTCGACCATGGAGTCGATCGAGGCCGTTCTGGACCTCGACAAGCTGAGGGCAGACATCGCCGTGCTCGAGGAGCAGGCGGCCGCGCCGTCCCTGTGGGACAACCCGGACGAGGCGCAGAAGATCACCAGCAAGCTGAGCCACCTGCAGGCAGAGGTCCGCAAGGCCGAGGCGCTGCGCGGGCGGATCGACGATCTCGCCGTGCTCTTCGAGATGGCCGAGGAGGAGGACGACCCGGACACCCGTGCCGAGGCCGAGTCCGAGCTCACCGCCGTCAAGAAGGCGCTGGACGAGATGGAGGTCCGGACGCTGCTGAGCGGTGAGTACGACTCCCGGGAGGCGCTGGTCAACATCCGCGCCGAGGCGGGTGGCGTGGACGCCGCCGACTTCGCCGAGAAGCTCCAGCGGATGTACCTGCGCTGGGCGGAGGGCAAGGGCTACAAGACCGAGCTCATCGAGACGTCGTACGCGGAAGAGGCCGGCATCAAGTCGACCACCTTCGCGGTGCACGTGCCGTACGCCTACGGCACCCTCTCCGTCGAGCAGGGCACCCACCGCCTCGTGCGCATCTCGCCCTTCGACAACCAGGGCCGCCGCCAGACCTCCTTCGCGGGTGTCGAGGTCCTTCCCGTCGTCGAGCAGTCCGACCACGTCGACATCGACGAGTCCGAACTGCGCATCGACGTCTACCGTTCCTCCGGCCCCGGCGGCCAGGGCGTCAACACCACCGACTCCGCGGTGCGCATCACCCACCTGCCCACCGGCATCGTGGTCTCCTGCCAGAACGAGCGGTCGCAGATCCAGAACAAGGCCACCGCGATGAACGTCCTCCAGGCCAAGCTGCTCGAGCGGCGCCGGCAGGAGGAGCAGGCCAAGATGGACGCCCTCAAGGGCGACGGCGGCAACTCCTGGGGCAACCAGATGCGTTCGTACGTCCTGCACCCGTACCAGATGGTCAAGGACCTGCGCACCGAGTTCGAGGTCGGCAACCCGGAGGCCGTGTTCAACGGCGAGATCGACGGGTTCCTGGAGGCCGGAATTCGCTGGCGCAAGCAGCAGGAGAAGTAACCTCCCCGAGTGCATTTGTCGACTTGGTAACTGCCGCCCCTGTGGCGGCAGTTGGTCGTTTGTCTGGGTTTTACATCACACTCACAGGTTCCAAGTCGCTGTAAACGAGACGCAAGTGGACATTGCGCACGCAACGGCCTTGACGTTGCTTTGAAAAATCGGAAGGGTAAAGCGTGGCATGCGTATCTCTGGGGCGCATGTGAACCGGGGGGCTTCGTAGCTGTCTCCGTCGATCACGGCCCCGAGCGCCGCCCTACTGACGATCAGCTACTGGGGGTAGCACACATATGACGAAGAAGACGCGGATCCGCGTCGCGCGGATAGCCGCGGGCGCCGTGATCGCCGCGGGTGCCTCGCTGACCGCCGCAGGCGCCGCTTCCGCCCTGGACATCGGTGTCGGCGTCAACGTCGGCACCGACGGCGGCTCCACCGACGGCGGCACCAGCGACGGCGGTGCCACCGTCGGCGTGATCGGTGGTTCCACCGACGGCGGTTCCACCGACGGCGGCTCGACGACCGATGGCGGCGCCACGACCGACGGCGGCACCACGGACGGCGGCTCGACGACGGACGGCGGCACCACGACCGACGGCGGCACCACCGATGGTGGTTCCACCGACGGCGGCGGCACCGTGTCCATCGGCGGCGTCATCGGCGGCGGCGACTCGACCGGCGGCGACAACTCCGGCGGCGGCGACAACTCCGGCGGCGGTGACAACGGCGGCTCCGGCGACAACGGCGGCAGCGGCAACTCCGGCGGCTCCGGTGACAACGGTGGCTCGGGCAACTCGGGCGGCTCCGGCAACTCGGGTGGCAGCGGCAACTCCGGCGGCTCCGGCAACTCGGGTGGCTCCGGTGACTCCGGCTCGACCGGTGGCGGCAGCAGCAGCTCGACGGGCGGCAACGACACCGACCCCAACGGCGGCTCCAACGACTCCACCCAGGAGGAGGGCTCCTCGGCCCTCACCGACACCGGCAGCTCGACCAACACCTCGGCCCAGGGCAGCGGTGGACAGCTCGCCGAGACCGGTGCCGGCCAGACCGCGTTCCTGCTGGTCGGCGCGGCCACGATGATCGCCGGTGGCATCGGCTTCCGCCTGCTGCCGCGCCTCGTGGGCGGCCGTGGCGGTGCGGCCGCCTGACGGTAGCCGTCCGTACGCACACCGTGTGCGACGACGTACGACGAAGGGCCCGGAGCGTGCCTCGCTCCGGGCCCTTCGGGCGTCCTGGCGCCCTTGTACGGCCGTTACGCGGTCTGGTGGGCCAGCAGCGCGACGGTGGCGATGAGCACCGCAAGCAGCGCGATCAGCGCCATGGGGTTCAGACCCGCGAAAAAGTTCTCCTGCTGCAGCCGCTCGCGGTTCGCGCGGCACACGGGGCACCGGCCCTCGCTCACGGGCGCCGCGCAGTTAGCGCACACCAGCCGGTCGTACGTCATGCGCTCGCCCTCCTAGACCAATGGTTTCACCGGAAGAACGCTCGGAGGTCGACGAACGTTCCCTCCTCTACTGTGCCAGGTTCCTCGGAAGGGTGCGCGGGGGTCGCTCTCAATGGGGTGCGTGCTGTTCGTCTCGTCGCCTTCGGGGCACAAAAGACGCATCCGGTACCCAACCCACGCCTGCGCCTGCGGTTGCACACCGGACTCGCGTATGGTCACGCTCATCTACCCCCGGCTACCCGTGGTGCATCCGTGATCCGATTCGACAACGTCTCCAAGGTCTACCCCAAGCAGACCCGCCCCGCACTCAGGGATGTGTCCCTGGAAGTGGAGAAGGGCGAGTTCGTGTTCCTCGTGGGGTCCTCCGGCTCCGGTAAGTCCACCTTCCTGCGGCTGATCCTCCGCGAGGAGCGGTGCAGCCACGGTCAGGTGCACGTCCTGGGCAAGGACCTCGCGCGCCTCTCCAACTGGAAGGTGCCGCAGATGCGGCGCCAGTTGGGGACGGTGTTCCAGGACTTCCGGCTCCTGCCGAACAAGACGGTGGCGGAGAACGTCGCCTTCGCGCAGGAGGTCATCGGCAAGTCGAAGGGCGAGATCCGCAAGTCCGTGCCGCAGGTGCTCGACCTCGTCGGGCTCGGCGGCAAGGAGGACCGGATGCCCGGCGAGCTGTCCGGTGGTGAGCAGCAGCGCGTGGCCATCGCGCGCGCCTTCGTCAACCGGCCCAAGCTGCTCATCGCCGACGAGCCCACCGGCAACCTCGACCCGCAGACCTCCGTCGGCATCATGAAGCTGCTCGACCGGATCAACCGCACCGGTACGACGGTGGTCATGGCCACGCACGACCAGAACATCGTGGACCAGATGCGCAAGCGCGTCATCGAGCTGGAGAAGGGCCGCCTCGTCCGCGACCAGGCCCGCGGCGTCTACGGCTACCAGCACTGACGCACCTGACGACTGTCCACGGAAAGGCCTGAACAACACGCCATGCGCGCCCAGTTCGTACTGTCCGAGATCGGTGTCGGTCTCCGCCGCAACCTGACGATGACGTTCGCCGTCGTCGTCTCCGTCGCCCTGTCCCTGGCGCTCTTCGGTGGGTCGCTCCTGATGAGCGACCAGGTCAACACCATGAAGGGCTACTGGTACGACAAGGTCAACGTCTCGATCTTCCTCTGCAACAAGAGCGACGCGGAGTCGGACCCCAACTGCGCCAAGGGCGCGGTCACCGAGGACCAGAAGAAGTCGATCCTCGCCGACCTGGACAAGATGGACGTCGTCCAGAAGGTGACCTACGAGTCGCAGGACGACGCCTACAAGCACTACAAGCAGCAGTTCGGCGATTCCCCGCTGGCCAGCTCCCTCACGCCGGACCAGATGCAGGAGTCGTACCGGATCAAGCTGAAGGACCCGCAGAAGTACCAGGTCATCGCGACCGCCTTCGACGGGCGGGACGGCGTGCAGTCCGTGCAGGACCAGAAGGGCATCCTCGACAACCTCTTCGGGCTGCTCAACGGCATGAACTGGGCCGCGCGGGCGATCATGGCGCTGATGCTCGTCGTCGCGCTGATGCTGATCGTCAACACCGTGCGGGTGTCCGCGTTCAGCCGACGGCGCGAGACCGGGATCATGCGCCTGGTCGGTGCCTCGGGCTTCTACATCCAGGCGCCGTTCATCATGGAGGCGGCGGTCGCCGGGCTCATCGGTGGAACGGTCGCCTGCGGCTTCCTGGTGATCGCCCGGTACTTCATCATCGACCACGGCCTCGACCTGTCCCACAAGCTGAACCTGATCAACTTCATCGGCTGGGACGCCGTGCTGACCAAGCTGCCGCTGATCCTCGCGACGAGTCTGCTGATGCCCGCGCTGGCGGCGTTCTTCGCGCTGCGCAAGTACCTGAAGGTGTGACGCATGCCAAGAGGGCCGTACGGGCAAGACGCCGTACGGCCCTTCTCGTTGTCCTAGACTCACCGGCATGTCAGGTCGTGACCTGTTCTGCCAGCCCCGCCGCGGCCGCCGCGGGGCCGCCCTGACATTGCTGTTCACCGGCGTCCTCGTCGCCGGCGCGGCGACCGGCTCCTTCCCGGACCTCGACCGGAAATCCGCTGCCGGGCAGGCCCGTTCGGCCGTTCCGGCCGGGCACCACGAGGACGTCACCAGGGCGGCCGAGGAGGCCCTCGCCGACGGCAAGTCCCCCATGGAGGCCGCCGAGCGCGCCGTCAGCCGCAGCGGGGACCGCTGGGGCGCCGTCTACTCCCAGGGCGAGTACGAGGAGTTCCAGGAAGCCCTCGACGGCCAGTACACCGGCGTCGGCCTGTGGGCGCGGCGCGAACGCGACGGCCGGATCGAGGTCACCAAGGTCGCCTCCGGATCCCCCGCGGCCGACGCCGGGATCCACAAGGGCGACCGGCTGCGCAGCATCGACGGCCGGGACGTCGACGGGCAGCCCGTCACCGAGGTCGTCTCCTTACTGCGCGGCGACGCCACCGACGCCCCCGCCGGCACGGCGGTCCGGCTCGGCCTGGAGCGGGGCACGCGCGCGTGGACGCAGACGCTGCGGCGGGCCCGACTGTCCACCGACTCGGTCACCGTCCAGAAGCTCCCCGGCGGCATCACCGTCATCAAGATCGCCGCGTTCACCAAGGGCTCCGGCGACGCCGTGCGCACCGCGGTGCGCCGGGCCGCCGCCGACACCGGCATCATCCTCGACCTGCGCGGCAACTCCGGCGGCCTGGTCACCGAGGCCGTCACCACCGCCTCCGCCTTCCTCGACGGCGGCCTCGTCGCCACCTACGACGTCGACGGCGAGCAGCGCGTCCTGCACGCCGACGCCGGCGGCGACACCACCAGACCCCTGGTGGCGCTCGTCGACGGCGGCACGATGAGCGCGGCCGAGATGCTCACCGGGGCCCTGCAGGACCGCGGCCGGGCGGTCGTCGTGGGCTCCCGCACCTTCGGCAAGGGCTCGGTCCAGATGCCGAGCAGGCTCCCCGGCGGCTCCGTCGCCGAACTGACCGTCGGCCACTACCGCACCCCCTCCGGGCGCAGCGTCGACGACCACGGCATCACCCCCGACCTGGAAGTGGACCAGGCGGACGGGCCGCGCGCCGTCGAGCGGGCGGAGACCGTGCTCAGCGGCCTCGGCGACGCGGATTAAGGACTGGCCCCGGCCCCCCTGCGTAGTGCGAAAATGGACGGCACTATGAGCAAGGGAATGTACGTACCCAAGGAGGCCCAGCCCAAGCAGGGCGCGGGCGCCGGCAAGGCCAAGGACGGCGAGAAGGGCGGCAAGCGCAAGCTGGTCGCCCAGAACAAGAAGGCCCGACACGACTACGCGATCATCGACGTCTACGAGGCCGGGCTCGTCCTGACCGGCACCGAGGTCAAGTCGCTGCGCCAGGGCCGCGCCTCACTGGTCGACGGCTTCGTCCAGATCGACGGGGGTGAGGCGTGGCTGCACAACGCCCACATCCCCGAGTACGCCCAGGGCACCTGGACCAACCACTCCGCGCGCCGCAAGCGCAAGCTGCTGCTGCACCGCGAGGAGATCGACAAGCTGGCCGTCAAGGCGGAGGAGACCGGTCACACCGTCGTGCCGCTCGCCCTGTACTTCAAGGACGGCCGGGCGAAGGCCGAGATCGCGCTGGCGCGAGGCAAGAAGGAGTACGACAAGCGCCAGACCCTGAGGGAGAAGCAGGACCGGCGGGACGCGGACCGCGCGGTCGCGGCGGCCAAGCGCAAGCAGCGGGGCGCCTGACCCCGCGGGAATACGGTGGCATCGGCGTGCGTTGGTCACGTACGATGGGACTGCACCTCACAGCGGGTGCGCGGTTTGAAAACACAACATGGGGATGATCGGTTTCGACAGCGGATGTCGAAGCAGGGGAAGCGTGTCGAGGAAGCGGCCATGATCTCGTAAACCACAGGCCGAAACAAATAATCGCCAATTCCAAGAGCGATTCTCCCGAGCTTTTCGCTCTCGCTGCCTGATCAGGTAGTGATCGAATAGCTCCTTGATGGGAGTGTCAGCCCGGGGGTGTTCCCGACCCGGATCCTGGCATCAGCTAGGGGACTAAACCTTGATCCCGGTCACGGGGTGAAGAGGGAAATCAAACAGTGACTGGGCCCGTCGGCGACTTGTTCGCGTGATCGCCGGGGCCGAGAAAATCGCAGCGAACTGCACACGGAGAAGCCCTGGTTCTGCACCGTTGGACGCGGGTTCGATTCCCGCCATCTCCACTCTCCATGTTGAGGGCCCGGTGGTCTCAGACCACCGGGCCCTCGGTGTGTTTATGGGGTCCGGCTCTATATCGGCGGGTGGTTCACGCTTCTACGGTCCCTCCCCATGACACACACCAGAGCCGCAAGCCGCCTTGTCTGTCTGGCGACCCTGCTGGTCGCCCTGCTCGCCCTGATCCCGTCGGGACAGGCCCGTGCCGCCTCCCTCCAGGAGGTCACCGGTTTCGGGTCGAACCCCGGGGCCCTGCGCATGTTCCGGTACGTCCCCGCGGGGCTGCCCGCCGGCCGCCCGGTGGTCGTCGCCCTGCACGGCTGCACCCAGGACGCCGCCGGGTACGGCTCCGGCAGCGGCTGGATCCAGCTCGCCGACCGGTGGGGCTTCTCCGTGGTGCTGCCGCAGCAGTCCACCGCCAACAACGCCTCCTCCTGCTTCGACTGGTTCCAGACCGGCGACATCGAACGCGGGCAGGGCGAGGCCGCGAGCGTCGCGCAGATGGTGGACCGGCAGCTCGCCGACGCCGGCGGGGACGCCTCGCGCGTGTACGTCACCGGGCTGTCCGCCGGCGGCGCCATGACCGCCGTGATGATGGCGGCCTACCCGGAGAAGTTCGCGGCCGGCGGGGTCGTCGCCGGGCTGCCGTACGGGTGCGCGCAGGCGGCCGGATCGCCGTACGTGTGCATGTACGTCGGCGCCACGCAGACCCCGGCGCAGTGGGGCGACCGGGTGCGCGCCGCCCGGCCCGGGTACTCCGGGCCCTGGCCGACGCTGACCGTCTTCCAGGGCACCGCCGACTACACCGTCAAGCCGGTCAACATGACCGACCTGATGCGGCAGTGGACGAACGTGCACGGCGCCGACCAGACCGCCGACGTCAGTGACACCGTCGCCGGCTATCCCCACCAGGTCTTCAAGGACCCGGCGGGGAACACGGCCGTCGAGACGTACAGCATCACGGGCATGGGACACGGCCAGCCGGTGGACCCCGGCAGCGGCACCGGGCAGTGCGGAGCCGCCGGGGCCTACCTCCTCGACGTGAACCTGTGCGCCGCCTACCGGCTCGGGCAGGCGTGGGGCCTCAGCGCAGGCTGAACGTCGACAGGCGTACGTCCTTGCCGAGGACCAGGTAGACGTCCGCACGGCCCTTCGCCGCGGCCGACAGCCTCGCGGTCACCGTCGTGTACTCGTACGGCGACGCGGTGCCCGCGAAGTGCGCGGTCGCGGCGAGGGGCCCGGTGGGCGAGCCCAGCCGCACCTCGACCGACCCGGCGGAGCTGGCGACGCGCGCGCTGAACACGCCCGCGCCCTTGCCCGGCCGGGTGTCGGCGAACTTCAGCCACGCCCCGTCGGAGGCCGCCGACACCGCCGTACCGCCGGCCTTGGACTCGTCGACGAGGTGGACGGCCGGGGAGTAGTCGTCGAAGTTCTCCGCGCGCGTGACCTTCGACAGGTCGCGGGGCGGGATCGTCTCGCCGTCGACCCGCCAGGCCGTCCGGGCGGGCAGGTCGGCGGACGACGAGCCCACCATGACGTCGTAAGTGCCCTTCTCCACCACCCACTTGGAGCGGGTGACGTCCCAGTGGGCCAGGTCCGACCGCCGCAGCTTCAGCCGCACCGTCCGGGTCTCGCCCGGCTTCAGCGACACCCGCTGGAAGGCCTTCAGCTGCTTCAGCGGCTGCTCGTCGCGGGAGACGCGCTGGTGGACATAGAGCTGCACGACCTCGTCACCGGCCCGGCCGCCCGTGTTGGTGACCGAGACCTCGTAGCCGCCCTTCACCTGCCTCAACCCGCCGTAGCGGAAAGAGGTGTACGACAGCCCGTAGCCGAAGGGGTAGAGCGGCCGGCCGGTGAAGTACTGGTACGTGCGGCCGGACTTGATGATGTCGTAGTCCAGGATGGAGGGCAGGTCGGACTCGGACCGGTACCAGGTCTGCGTGAGCCGGCCCGAGGGGTCGGCGTCGCCGTAGAGGAGGTCGGCCAGGGCGTTTCCGGTCTCCTGGCCGGCGTGGGTGGTCCACAGCAGGGCGGGGACCTGCTTCTGCAGGGAGCCGAGCGTCGTCGGGTAGCTGTTCTCGACGATCACCACCGTGTGGGGGTTGGCCGCGCGGACCGCCTCGACCAGGGACTCCTGCGCGGGCGCCAGGCCCATGTCGGTGCGGTCGTGGGCCTCGCGGCCGTTGATCGACGGGTCGGAGCCGACCACGACGACCGCCGTGTCCCGGCCCTTCACCGCCGCCACCGCGTCGGCGACCCCGCTGCGGACCACGTCCTTGGCGTAGTGCGCGGCCTGGTCCTTCGGCACCAGCCCCAGCGTGCCGTCCGCACCCGTCGGGCCGAGGTAGACCGGGTTGGACCACCAGGACTCCTGGGTCTCGTAGCCGGCGTAGCGCAGCAGGTACGTGCCGTCGTCCTGGGCCTCCAACTTGAACTGCTGCTGCACGTACCAGCCGTTGGGCTGCGTTTGGTCGTTGACGAAGCCGGACCAGTTGTAGCCGACGTATCTTCCGTTGGCGGCCGAGCGCAGGGTGACGATGCCCGAGCCCCAGTCGAACACGTCGAACTGGGCGTCCGTGTCCGCGCTCGTGGCGCTCTCCTTCAGCGCCGCGCCCGCCGCGCCCGCCCCGGCCGTCACGTACTTCCCGGTCGCCGTGTCCTTCAGCGCGATCCGGTCGACGCCCTCGCTGCTCGCCACCGGCGTGCCGAGCTTCGCCTCGATGCCGTCCTTGGGCGTGACGACGTAGGGCAGGGTGCCCGAGTACCAGTCGGTGTGGAGGGTGTCGGCGAGCGGGCCGACCACGGCCACGTCCTTCGCGGACTTCCTCAGCGGCAGGGCACCGCCCTGGTTCTTCAGCAGCACCGCGGCCTCGGTCGCCGCCCGCCTCGCCAGCTTCCGGTGCGCCGGGCTGTCGATGACCGACGCGTCGATGGAGCCGTACTTTCCGCCGCCCGGGTCGAACTCGCCGAGCCGGACGCGGACGCTCAGCACGTCCGCGGCGGCCTTGTCGACGTCCGACTCCTTCAACAGGCCGGTGGAGAGTGCCGACTTGACCGCCGCGGTCGTCGGCCCGGAGTCCCTGTCGTTGTCCGTGAAGCTGTCGATGCCCGCCTTCAGCGCCGCCGCGTCCGCCTCCGCCTGGGTGCCGTAGTACTTCTGGCTGCCGACCAGATTGCCGGGGGCGTAGGCGTCCGTGACGTTGAGCAGCCGCTGGGAGGTCCAGCTGCGGACGGTGTCGTCCAGGGCCGGGTTCACCGTGTTCGGGCGGCCGTTGACGAGGTTGTACGAGGACATCACGCCCGTCGCCGCGTTCGCCTCGACGGCCGGCTTGAAGGCCTGCTCGTCGTACTCCTTCGCCACGCGCGGCCGCAGTTCGGAGGTGGTCGTGTCGCGGTGGACCTCGTTGTTGTTGGCGAGGAAGTGCTTGAGCGTGGGGGCGGTCTTGAGGTGGTCGGGGTCGCCGCCCGTCAGACCCGTGCCGTAGGCCGTCGAGATCGCGCCCGTGAGGTACGGGTCCTCGGAGTAGCCCTCCTCGTTGCGGCCCCAGCGCGGGTCGCGCAGCGGGTTGACCACCGGCGCCCACAGGTTCAGGCCCCAGCCGTCCGGGCGGGTCTGCTGGAAGCCGCGGGCCTCGTCGCCGACCGCCGAGCCGACGTCCCGCATCAGCGCCGGGTCCCAGGTGGAGGCCAGCCCGACGGCCTGCGGGAAGACGGTGGCCTTGCCCAGCCAGGCCACGCCGTGCAGGGCCTCGGTGCCGGTGCGGAAGGACTGGATGCCGAGGCGGGGGATCGCGGGCTCGTACTGGTGGAGCAGGGAGATCTTCTCGTCCAGGGTGAGGCGGCCGAGGAGGTCGGTGACCCGGGCGTCCACGGACAGGCTCGGATCGCGGAAGGGGTAGGGGGTGTCGGCGTGCGCGGGCACGGTGGCGCCGAGCGCGGCGACGAGGGTGAGGGCCAGGGCGTACACGGAACTGTGTCTTCTCTTGCCTGTCATGACGCGGCTCCTTCAGGTAGGGCCTTGCAGACGGGTGCTGAGGTGCGTCAGGTGTTCCTCGGTGCGGTGCTCGCCCGCTCCGTCATCTGTGGCGCGAGCAGCGTCGCCTCCGGTACGGCACTGCCGTCCAGCTTCTTCATCAGCAGTTGCACCGCCCGCTCGCCGAGCTCGGCGGAGGGCAGGGCGACGGAGGTGACGGGCACGCGGACGGACTCGGCGATCTCGTCGGGGCAGATGGCGGTGACGGACAGGTCGCCGGGGACGCGCAGGCCGAGCTGTTCGAAGGCGTCCGTCAGCGGTTCGAGGATCGCCTCGTTGTGGACGACGACCCCGGTCAACGCGGGCTGCTCGCGCAGCAGTTGCTCGGCGACCAGCCGGGCGGCCGCCGGCGTGGCCTCGCAGGGGTGCACGGAGGACGACAGCCCGCCGCGGTCGGCGGCGGCCGTGAACCCCTGGACGACCCGCTGCGCGAACGCGGTCCCGCGCACGTACACCTCCGGCGGCGACCCGACGAGCGCCACCACCCGGTGGCCCAGCCGCGCCAGATGCTCCACGCACGCCTCCCCGGCCGACTTGAAATCGAGGTCGACGCAGGTCAGCCCGGCCGGCTCGGCGGGGAAGCCGATCAGCACGGACGGCCGGTCCAGTGAGCGCAGCAGACCCAGTCGGGGGTCGTGGAGCTGGACGTCCATCACGATCAGCGCGTCCACCAGCGCCGTGTCGGCGACCCGGCGCAGACCGTCCTCTCCCTCCTCCTGGGTCAGCAGCAGCACGTCGTGGTCGTGGCGCCGGGCGGTCGTCACCACCGACACCGCGAACTGCATGACCACCGGCACATGGATGCCGGCCCGTAGGGGCACGACGAGCGCCAGGACGTTGGACCGGCTGCTGGCCAGGGCGCGGGCGCCGGCGTGCGGACGGTAGCCCAGCTCGCGGATGGCCTCCTCGACCCGCTGCCGGGTCTCCTCCGAGATGGGGCGCTTGCCGCTGAGCGCGTAGGAGACGGTGCTGGGGGAGACCCCGGCGTGCCGCGCCACATCGGTGATCTTCACCATCAGCCCAGCTCCAGGGAGAGAAACCCGGTGCCCGCCTGCGCCCGCGCCGTGCGCTCCCCGGCGGTCAGCGCCCACGGCGCCGCCGGATCACTGCACGAGGCCCGCAGCGTGTCCCCCTCGCGTACGACGGTGAAGACGACCTCCCCGACCGGCACCGTCACCCGCGCGCCCCGCCGCAGCCCGAACGCCCGCAGGGTGACCCCGTCGGCGAAGTCGTAGTCGGGCCGGTCGTCGACCGCGCCGACCGGGATCACCGCACCGGGCCTGACCAGCAGCGGCACACTGGAGAAGCCGTGCCGCTCGCGCACCCAGCGCGGCCCGGTCACCGTCCTCCCGCTCAGGAAGTGGGTCCAGGTTCCCTCGGGGACGTAGTACGAGACATCGCCGTCGTCGCTGAACACCGGCGCCACCAGCAGGTCCGGCCCCAGCATGTACTGCCGCTCCAGGTGCGCGCACGCGGGGTCGTCCGGGAACTCCAGCACCATCGCCCGCATCATCGGCACGCCCTCGGCCTGGGCGGTGCGCGCGGCCTCGTACAGGTACGGCATGAGGCTCAGCTTCAGCCGGGTGAACAGCCGGAGCACGTCCACGGACTCCTCGTCGAAGAGCCACGGGACGCGGTAGGAGGAGCTGCCGTGCAGCCGGCTGTGGGAGGACAGCAGTCCGAAGGCCAGCCAGCGCTTGAACAGGGCGGGCGTCGGGGTGCCCTCGAAGCCGCCTATGTCGTGGCTCCAGTAGCCGAAGCCGGACAGGCCGAGCGACAGCCCGCCGCGCAGCGACTCCGCCATCGACTCGTACGTCGCCTCGCAGTCGCCGCCCCAGTGCACCGGGAACTTCTGGCTGCCGGCCGTCGCCGACCGGGCGAAGACGACGGCTTCGCCCTCGCCGCGGTGCTTGCGCAGCACGTCGAAGACCGTGCGGTTGTAGAGGTAGGTGTAGTAGTTGTGCATCCGCTCGGGGTCGGAGCCGTCGGCGTAGGCGACGTCGACGGGCACCCGCTCGCCGAAGTCGGTCTTGAAGCAGTCGACGCCCTGCGCGAGCAGCGCCTCCAGCTTCGCGGCGTACCAGTCGCGGGCCGCCGGGCTGGTGAAGTCGACCAGCGCCATTCCGGGCTGCCACAGGTCCCACTGCCAGACACTGCCGTCGGGCCGCTTCAGCAGGTGGCCGAGCGCCTTGCCCTCCGCGAACAGCGGCGAGCGCTGCGCGATGTAGGGGTTGATCCAGACGCAGATGTGCAGGCCCTTGGCCTTGAGCCGGGCGAGCATGCCCTCGGGGTCGGGGAACACCCGCGGGTCCCACTGGAAGTCGCACCAGTTGAACTCGCGCATCCAGAAGCAGTCGAAGTGGAAGACGGACAGCGGCAGTTCGCGCTCCCGCATGCCCTCGATGAACGAGGTCACCGTCTCCTCGTCGTACGACGTCGTGAAGGACGTCGACAGCCACAGGCCGAACGACCAGGCGGGCGGCAGGGCGGGGCGGCCGGTGAGGGCGGTGTACTTGCGCAGGACGTCCTTGGGCGTGGGGCCGTAGATGACGTAGTACGTCAGCTGCTGGGTCTCCGCGCTGAACTGCACCCGGGACACCGCCTCCGAGCCCACCTCGAAGGAGACCCTGCCCGGGTGGTCGACGAAGACGCCGTAGCCCGCGTCGGTGAGGTAGAACGGGACGTTCTTGTAGGCCTGTTCGGTGGCCGTGCCGCCGTCGGCGTTCCAGATGTCGACGACCTGGCCGTTCTTGACCAGCGGCCCGAAGCGCTCGCCGAGGCCGTACACGGAGGTGCCGACGGTCAGGTTGAGCTGTTCGCGCAGGTAGTGGGCGCCGGTGGCGGTGTCCCGCATGATGCCCATGTTCTTGGGGCCGCTGGTGGTGAGCGTCCGGCCGTCGGCGAGGAAGTCCACGTGCCACGGGCCGGTGCGGGCCACCCGGACCGAGAGCGCGCCGGAGGTCAGCGTCGCGTGCTCCTCGTCGTACTCCGTGTGGACCGCGAAGTCCTGCCTGCCCAGCTCGAACTGCGGGCCGCGGGGCTGCTCGCCCTCGAAGTGCGTGAAGGTGACGCCGATGACGTCGGGCATCGGGGCGTGCGCGCTGATCGTCACGACCGGTCCCTTCAGCAGGTCGCCGCGGTGGCGGATGGGCTGGGTCGGCGCGTGGATGTCCAGCGCGCCCTCGGCGGCTGTGACGTCGAGGACCTCGACCGGGTGGGCCGCGGTGACGCCCTCGCGCAGCAGCCAGTAGCCGTCGGTGAACTTCATGTGGGGGGTCCTTACTTCACGGCTCCCACGGCGATGCCGCGGGTGAGCGTCCGCTGGAAGACGAGGAAGAAGACGATGGCGGGCAGCACGCCGAGCAGGGCCGCCGCGTTGGTCATGGTGGCGTCCATCAGGCGCTGGCCCTGCAGCACGCCGAGGGCCACCGACACCGTCTGGTTGTCGTTGGAGATCAGCATGACCAGGGGGAGCAGGAACTCGTTCCAGGTCCAGATGAAGAAGAAGACCAGGAGCACGCCGATGGTGGGCCGGCTGACCGGGACGACGATCCGCCACAGCACCTGCCACTTGTTCGCGCCGTCGATCCGGGCCGCCTCGATGATCTCGCGGGGGAACTGGCCCAGGACGGAGGAGAGCAGATACGTGCCGAAGGCCGCCTGGATCACCGTGAACACGATGATCACGCTCAGCCTGGTGTCGTAGAGCCCGACCTGCTTGCTCAGGTAGTAGACGGGGTAGACCAGCGCTTCCTGCGGGAGCATGTTGGCGAGCACGAAGAACGCCAGCACCCAGGTGCGGCCCTTGATCCGGCCGATGCCGATCGCGTAGGCGTTGAGCACCGACAGGGCCGCCGCCAGCACCGCCACCGAGCCGCTGATCAGCACGGAGTTGAACAGCTTCTGGCCGTAGTCGACCCGCTCCCAGAAGTCCTTCAGGCCGGTGGTGTAGAGGCCCTTCGGGAGGCTGAGCGGGCCGTTCTGCGAGTACTCGGTCGGTGACTTGACCGCGTTGACCGCGACGATCAGGAACGGCACGACCATGAAGAGGGCCGCGATGCACAGGGCGATCAGCACCGGGTAGCGGCGCAGGGCTGTCGTCATGCGCGGTCCCCTTCCTCGCTGCGGGTCTGGAGCTTCAGCAGGCCCAGGGAGAGCGCCAGGATGATCACCGTGAGGATGGTGGAGATCGCGGCGCCGTAGCCGACCTGCGTCTTCTCGAAGAAGGTGGTGAAGGAGAAGTACGACGGCACGTCGGTCGCGCCGCCGGGCCCGCCCTTGGTCAGCACGTACACCGCGCCGAACACCTTGAGCGCGGCGATCGTGCACCAGGTCAGCACGACGTAGATCTCCGGCCGGATCTGCGGCAGCGTGACGTGCCAGAAGCGCCGCCACCAGCCGGCCCCGTCCAGCTCGGCCGCCTCGTGCAACTGCGGGTCCACGCGCTGCAGTCCGGCCATGAAGACGACCAGCGGGAAGCCGATCTGGACCCAGACCATGACCCCCATGACGCTGTACAGCGCGATGTCGGGATCGCCGAGCCAGTCCTGCTGCCAGCTGCCGAGCCCGACGGCCTTCAGCAGCTCGTTGAGGGAGCCGTTGTCGGGCGCGAGGATCCAGCTCCACACGATGCCCGCGACCGCGATCGGCAGCACCTGCGGAAGGTAGAAGCAGGCACGCAGGACGGCGGCGACCTTGCTGCCGAAGTGCTTGCCTATGTAGTCGAACAGGGCGGCGGCCAGGACGAGTCCGATCACCGTCGGCACGGCGGCCATGGCGACGACCATGAACAGGCTGTGCCGGAAGGACGCCCAGAACTCCGAGTCGTCCAGCAGGTCACGGTAGTTGGCGAGGCCGGTCCACTTCGGGGTGCCGATGCCCTGCCACTCGGTGAAGCTCACGCCCGTGTTCATCAGGAACGGGACGATGATGATCGCCGTGAAGGCGAGGAAGCCGGGCAGCAGGAACAGGGCGTAGGAGTCGCGGGTACGGGGGCGGCGCGGCCCGGCGTGCGGCTGCCCGCCGCCGGTCCGCGCACCCCGTTCGACGGTGACCGTCATTGCTGCGGCACGCCCTTGTCGTAGGCCTGCTGGAGGTTCGACAGATAGGCGTCCGGCTTCTCACTGCCCGTGATCAGCTTCTGCGTCTCGGAGACGAGGACGTCGTAGAAGCCGTTGACCGGCCAGTCCGGGTAGAAGGCGAGGCCGTCCCGCTTGCTGACGGTGTTGAAGTCGGAGATCAGCTCCTTGGACTTGGGGTCGGTGATGGCCGAGGTGTCGGCCGCCACCGGGACACCGCCCTTGTTGCCCAGGATGTTCTGGATCTTCTTCGACATGGTGATGTCGATGAAGTCGTAGGCGAGCTCCTTGTTCTTGGCGTTCTTGGGGACCACCCAGAGGTTGCCGCCCGAGCCCAGGGTCAGGTCCGACCCGGGCCACAGCCCGCTGTCCCAGTCGAACTTGGCCTCCGACTGGAAGCGGCCGTACCACCAGCTGCCGGAGAACAGGATCGGCGCCTTGCCCTGGATCCAGGACACTCCGGCGTCCTCGGCCTTGGTGCTGGTCGACTTCTTGCTGATGTAGCCCTTCTTCACCCAGTCGGCGAAGGTGGTGGCCGCGTACGTCCAGGCCGGGTCGTGGAAGTCGTTCTTGCCCTTGTACAGCTCGTACTTGTCGACCCAGGAGCGGTCGGCCTTGGACAGGGCGAGCTGGTAGAGGTACTGCTGGGCCATGTACTCGGCGCCGGCGTTCGCGAGCGGGGTGACGCCCTTGGCGACGAACTCGTCCATGGCGGCCGTGAGCTCGTCGAACGTCTTCGGCTCGGCGATCTTGTACTTCTTGAACAGGTCCTTGTTGTAGTAGACCATCGTGTACTCGGCGTAGTTGGGCACGCCGTACCACTTGCCGGAGCCCATGACGCCTTCGGCGTCGTACTTGCTGGTCGTGGCCACGCCCGGGCTGAGCGTCTTGTCCCAGCCGCGCTTGGTGACCTCCGCCGACAGATCGGTCAGCAGGCCCTGTTTCGACAGCTGGCCCGCGGTCGCGTTGCCCTTGTTGTACTCCATGAGGTCGGGCGCGTCCGAGGAGTTGAGGATCATGGGCGCCGTCTTCTGGATCTGTTCGAAGCCCTTCTCCTCGAACTTCACCTTCACGCCCGGGTGCTTCGCCTCGAACTCCTTGATCGCCTCGTTCCAGGCGGCGCCCATCGCGCTGTCGGCGCCCTCGTAGTGCCAGAGCTTGAGCGTCTTGCCGTCCGCGGACCCGCCACCGTCCGAGCCGCCGCAGGCGGTCACGAGCAGCGACCCTCCCAGGACCGCCGCCGCGACCGTCATCACACGCCTTCGTGTCGTCAACATCCCGTGCCTCCGCAGGAGTCGGATGGGTATCGGGACGTCACGCGGCGAACGGGCCATCGTCGAATCGATTCGATGCGTGACGTCGAAGCGCTTCGACGGGGGACCGTATGTGGGCGCTGTGGGCGCGTCAATGCATTTGACGGGAATCGCTGTCCGGAGAAGTCGCCGGCTGGTGGAACAGGGAGATCATCAGCGTCACGGCCGCGGCGGTCACCGGCACCCCGAACCCGGCCGTCGCCGTCATGTGGTCCACGGTCCAGCCGCCGATCGCCGAGCCGCAGGCGATGCCGCCGAGCAGACCCGTGACGGCGAGGGTCATGCCCTCGTTGAGACGCCCCTCCGGGGTGAGCTGCTGGACCAGCGTCATCGTCGTGACCATCGTCGGGGCGGTCGCCATGCCGGCGACGAGGAGGGCGAGCGCGAGGAGCGGCAGCGAACCGGCCAGGGTCGCGGTGAGCAGGGGCAGGGTGAGCAGGCCCGTCATCGCGGCGATGCACCAGGGGAGCCGCTCGGAGGCGGGCCCCCTGGTCCTGAGGGTCCCGAACAGCAGCCCCGCCGCGCACGATCCGGCCGCCTGCAGCGCCAGCACGACCCCCGCCGCCGAACGGTGCCCCTGCGCGTCCGCGAACGCGATGGTGACGACCTCCATGGAGCCGAACACCGCCCCCATGGCGAGGCAGACGGTGAGCAGCGCGGGCATGCCCGGAGCCCGGAACGGGGGCGCGCTGTGCGCCGGCCGGCCCGCGGGCGGCTCGGTCGAACGCTGGGCGGCGAACAGCAGCACGCCGGTGAGCAGCAGCAAGGCTCCCACCAGGGTGCCCGCCTCCGGGAAGAACGTTCCGCACAGGAAGGCCGCGAGGACCGGGCCCAGCATGAAACACGCCTCGTCGGCGGCCTGCTCGAAGGAGTTCGCGGTGTGCAGGGCCCGTTCGTCGCCCCGCAGCAGATGGGCCCAGCGGGCGCGGGACATGCCGCCGGTGTTGGGGGTGGTGGCGGTGGCGGCGTAGGAGGCGAACAGGGTCCAGGCCGGGGCGTCGTAGCGGACGCACAGCAGGAGCGCGAGGGAGCCGAGGACGGCGACGGCGGTCGCGGGTACGGCGACCCGTGCCTGCCCGTGCCGGTCGACGAGCCGCGCGATCCACGGGGCGACCAGGGCGGTCGCCGCGAGGCCGGTCGCGGTGACGGCGCCGGCGAGGGCGTACGAGCCGCGCGAACCGGCGATCATCACCACCGCGCTCACGCTGAACATGCCCATCGGCAGACGGGCCAGGAGGTTGGGGAGGGTGAAGGCGCGGGCGCCGGGGGTGGACAGGAGGCGGCGGTAGGGACCGGGCGTTCCCGTACGGGAGGTGAAGTCGACGGCGACGATGGTGTCGGCGGTGACGGTGAACATGGGAGGCCTGCGGGACTCGGACTGCGGCATGGGCACTACGGTCGCCCGTGGACGATCAAGGGGTCCAACACCTGCTTCGCACTGATTCACGCACCTGTGTTGTGAGTCGCTGTTGTAGGTTCACCGGATGCCAGCCCCCGGACCTGTCGGCCACCGCCACCTCGACCCCCGACTCCTCCGCGCGTTCGTCACGGTCGCCGACGAGCTGCACTTCACCCGGGCCGCCGCCCGGCTCTACGTCGCCCAGCAGGCACTCAGCCGTGATGTACGGCGGCTGGAGAGGGAGTTGGGGGCCGAGCTGTTCGTGCGCTCCACCCGGCAGGTGACCCTCACCTCCGACGGCGAGCGACTGCTGCCGTACGCCCGCCGCGTGCTGGCGGCGCAGGACGAGTTGCTGGACGCCTTCGGACAGGCCCGCCCCCTGTTGGTCGACCTCAACTACCGGGACGCGGTCACCGCACGCCGCGTCCTGCACCGGGCCCGCGAACTCGCCCCCGAGCACGAGCTGATGGCACGGTACGAGAGCGGGCTGACCGGCGCGGCGGCGGAACTGCTGGCCGGCCGGCTGGACGCGTCGTTCGGACGGTACGCGGGCCTGGACCCGGCACTCCGCGGCCGACTGGACCACCAGCTCGTCCGCCACGAGCCGATGGCGGTCGTCCTGCCCGACGACCACCACCTGGCCTGTCTGGACGCGGTGCCGCTGGCCGCGCTGGCGGGCGAGACCGTGTACGCGGGCGCCGGAAACCCCCGTACCCCCGAGTGGACGGACCTCGCGCGCCGCCTGTTCGACGGCCGCGGCATCGAGATCGCGCCACCCGCGCCGCTGGCCGTCGGCGACGAGGAGTTCGAACGGATCATGGCCAAGATGCGGCACCCGATCCTCGCGGTGACCGACTTCCCGCCCATGCCACGGACGGTACTGCGCCCCCTGGTCGACCCGGTCCCGCTGTCCCCCGTGTCCCTGGTCTGGCGAAGGGGCATGACCCACCCCGCACTCGACGCGCTCCGCCGCGCGGCGGCGGAACTGTCGGCGGGGGAGGGGTGGCTGAGGGTGCCGGAGGGGGGATGGGTCCCGGACGCCGACGCGTGACGGCCTCCGGCCCTGACGTTGGATCACTGGTTCGGGTGAGCCCGCCGTCGTCCCCCTGGGCACGCTGAAGCGACAGGCGAGAGTCCGTCCCAGGGGAGCACCGATGAGCGCCGCATCCGACGACGGGCCGGCCGACGAAACCCGCGTACCGCTGGCTCGATTCGGCCACCCAGGCCTGGCCTGCGGCCTCACCGGCATCTTCCACGAGCGGCTCAAGGTCTCCGTCCCCTGCGACATCGAGATCGACCTCACGGCCGTCGACCGCCGGGGCCGCTGACTCACAGTGCGCCGGTCGGCTCGGGGGAGGCGTTCGTAACGTACCGGCGCAGTACCTCTCATCCCGCCCCGGTCCGGGGTGAGAGCAACGTTCCCTTCCGGTCACTCAGTGCCACAGCAAGGAAACGCGCCCTCCCTACCTTCGGGACTCATACCGCTCAGCACCCCGAGTACCACCGAGCCCCGGAGCACCGTGGAGGCGTCATGACAGCCCCTAGCACAGCCCCCGCATCCAGTAGGGGAGGCCGCTGGATCCAGCAGTGGGACCCCGAGGACGAGACTTTCTGGAAGCAGACCGGGGAGAAGATCGCCCGCCGCAATCTCGCCTTCTCCGTCCTCTCCGAGCACATCGGGTTCTCCATCTGGACCCTGTGGTCGGTGCTGGTGCTCTTCATGGGTCCGGAGTACGGGCTCACCCCGGCCGACAAGTTCCTGCTGACGTCCATGGTGACGCTGGTCGGCGCCGTCGTCCGCGTCCCGTACACCTTCGCCGTCGCCGTCTTCGGCGGCCGGAACTGGACGATCATCTCGGCCGGCCTGCTGCTCGTGCCGAGCATCGCCGCGTTCTCCGTGATGAAGCCGGGCACGTCGTTCGACACGTTCCTGTGGATCGGGCTCCTCGCCGGCATCGGCGGCGGCAACTTCGCCTCCTCCATGACCAACATCAACGCCTTCTTCCCGCTGCGGAAGAAGGGCTGGGCCCTCGGGCTCAACGCCGGCGGCGGCAACATCGGCGTCGCGGCCATCCAGCTCGTCGCCCTCGCCGTGATCGGCGCCGGCGGCGGCCCGCGGGTGCTGCTCGGCATCTACATCCCGCTGATCGTCGTCGCCGCCGTCCTCGCCGCGCTGTTCATGGACAACATCGAGAACGTCAAGAACGACACCGGCGCCGCCAAGGACGCCGCCCGCGACGGCCACACCTGGATCATGTCCGTCCTCTACATCGGGACGTTCGGCTCGTTCATCGGCTACAGCTTCGCCTTCGGCCAGGTGCTCACCAACCAGTTCGGCCGTACGCCGCTGCAGGCCACCTACCTCACCTTCGTCGGCCCCCTGCTCGGCTCCCTCATCCGGCCCGTCGGCGGCTGGCTCGCCGACAAGTACGGCGGCGCGAAGATCACCCTCTACAACTACGTCGCCATGGCCGCCGCCACCGCTGTCCTGGTCGCCGCCAGCATGCAGAAGTCGCTGCCCCTGTTCGTGACCGCCTTCGTGGTGCTGTTCTCGCTGACCGGCATCGGCAACGGCTCCACCTTCAAGATGATCCCCGGCATCTTCCAGGCCAAGGCCCTCGCCAAGGGCCTGCAGGGCGAGGAGGCCGTCAAGTACGGGCGCCGGCTCTCCGGGGCCTCCATGGGCCTCATCGGCGCGGTCGGCGCGCTCGGCGGTGTCGGCATCAACATGGCCTTCCGCCAGTCCTTCCTCTCCTACGGCTCGGGCACCGGCGCCTTCGTCGCCTTCCTCGCCTACTACGCCGTCTGCTTCGCCATCACCTGGGCCGTATACCTTCGCCGTACGGCCCCCGCCACCCACGCCACGGCTGCCGCAGAGGCGAAGCCGCAGCTCAGCTACGCCGAGGTGTGACGTAACACCGGCGACACGAAGCCGAACCGAGCCTGTCACGCATCGTTGACAGGCTCGATCGGTATGTGGGTACCGCCGTACCTCCTGTACGACGACTCGAGTTCGGGACGAGAGCCATGTACGACGAACAGCAGCGACCGCAGTCAGGGCAGCACGGGCCCCTGGCCGGCTTCACGGTGGGCGTGACCGCCGCCCGCCGCGCCGACGAACTGGGCGCACTGCTGCAGCGACGGGGAGCCGCCGTCCTGCACGCACCCGCCCTGCGCATCGTGCCGCTCGCCGACGACAGCGAACTGCTGGCGGCGACGAAGGACCTGATCGACGAGGCGCCGGACGTGGTGGTGGCGACGACCGCCATCGGGTTCCGGGGATGGGTCGAGGCCGCCGACGGGTGGGGTCTCGGCGAGCCCCTGCTGGAGCGGCTGCGGGGCGTCGAACTGCTCGCCCGCGGCCCCAAGGTCAAGGGGGCGATACGGGCCGCCGGGCTCACCGAGGACTGGTCGCCGTCGAGCGAGTCCATGGCCGAGGTGCTCGACCGGCTGCTGGACGAGGGCGTCGAGGGGCGCCGGATCGTCATACAGCTGCACGGCGAGCCGCTGCCGGGGTTCGTGGAGGCGCTGCGGGAGGCCGGGGCCGAGGTCGTCGGGGTGCCGGTGTACCGGTGGATGCCGCCGGAGGACATCGGGCCGGTGGACCGGCTGCTGGACGCCACCGTCTCCCGCGGCCTGGACGCGCTCACCTTCACCAGCGCGCCGGCCGCGGCGTCGCTGCTCAACCGTGCCGAGGAGCGGGGACTGCTGCCCGAGCTGATCGCCGCGCTCCACCACGACGTGCTGCCCGCGTGCGTCGGGCCGGTCACCGCGCTGCCGCTGCAGGCGCGGGGCGTCGACACGGTGCAGCCGGAGCGGTTCCGGCTCGGTCCGCTCGTACAGCTGCTGTGCCAGGAGCTGCCGGGGCGGGCCCGCGCGCTGCCCATCGCCGGGCACCGGGTGGAGATCCGGGGTCACGCGGTGCTGGTGGACGGGGAGTTGAAGCCGGTTCCGCCGGCCGGGATGTCCCTGCTGCGGGCCCTGTCCCGGCGGCCGGGATGGGTGGTGGCCCGGGCGGAACTGCTGCGGGCGCTGCCGGGGGCGGGACGCGACGAGCACGCGGTGGAGACCGCGATGGCCCGACTGCGGACGGCTCTCGGGGCGCCGAAGCTGATCCAGACGGTGGTCAAGCGGGGGTACCGGCTGGCGTTGGATCCGGCGACGGACGCGAAGTACGCGGACGCCTGAGGGAGGGTGCCACCTCAAGCGCCGGACGTGTTGAGGTGAGCCGTCCGGCGCTCTGAGGCTCCGTACAGCACCGACCCCCGTGCCAGACAGGCCAAGGCCACCACCGAAACCCCCGCCCGCACCGCGTTCCACGTCACCCACGCGTCCTCGAAGTGCTCCCGTGCCGCCGCCGGGTCGGTCGCGCGGGACAGGTCGTCGTTGAGCGGGATGTTGAAGGCGATCGTCGTCAACAAGCCGAGCATGTACGCGGCCATGGCCGTCCAGATCCACGACCGGCAGGGCTGGCCCCGGAGTTGCCACGCCGAGACGGCCGTCAGCAGCGGGGCGCCCAGGAAGGCGAGGAGGAACAGCGGGTTCTGGATGACGTCGTTGACGTCGTTCATGACCTGGACGTAGGTCCGGTCGTCGCTGCGGGCCAGCGCGGGCATCACGCAGCAGGCGAAGATGTAGTACACCCCGGCCATCAGGCCCATGGCGACCGTGGCCGCGCCCAGTACGAGTCCCGCGGCGGTCCTGTTTCGTGTCATGCCCTCCAGTCAACGGACCCTGCCCCGCCCGGGACATCGCCGAGACGCGCGGCCGCATAAGCGCCCGTCCAGCGGAAGGGGTTCCGGCCTCGGCCAGGGGAGGGCACTGTAAGAAGGAACGCTTCCCCGGCCCCTGGTAACCCCTAGGCGGTGACAGGCACATGGCACTGGGTACGGCCACGGTCCCGTACGAACTGCGGTTCGACTCGGGGCGGATCTGCCTCGATCTCCTCGCGACCACGCATCCCGAGGAACGGTTCGACTCGGTCGAGGTGCTGTGCGCCTGGATCGTGGGGGCGGGCCTGGTGCCACCGGGCACCTCCCTGGCGCACGCCGACGGGTCGTGGCTCGTGGGGTTCCGGGAACTCAGGGGGCAGGTGGGGCAGTTGGTGCGCGGCACGGCCGCGGGCGTCACCGCACGGACCCGGCCGTCGTACGACATCGCGCTCGGCCGGGTGAACGAGATCGCCCTCGTCGCGCCCCCTGCCCCGCGCGCCGTCCGCGGTGAGGACGGGGCCCTCGTAAGGGAGTTGGACCGGCCGCCCGAGTGCGCGGCGCTGCTCGCCGCCATCGCCAGGGACGCCGTGGAACTGCTCACCGACCCCGTCGCGAGAGCGGGGCTGCGGCAGTGCGAGGGGGACAACTGTCCGATCGTCTACGTCGATTCGTCCCGGGGACGCAGGAGGCGCTGGTGCTCCAGTGAGGTCTGCGGGAACCGCGAAAGGGTCGCCCGGCACCGCCGCCGGGCCGCTCTCGCGCGGGCCTAGCTGTCCGGTTTGCGCGTTCTGGGGGGAACAGGGTTGTGTGGTGTCGAAGTGATTTCGACAACACTCCGTTTGGTCTTGAACCGCCACGGGCAGTCGGCCTGATCTTGCCGGTGTGGCGGAAATGTAAAGATCGCGCGGTGGGAATGTGCTCTCATGTCCCTCTCATCACGACACCCCGAAGAAAAGTGTCGGCGTAGTTTGAACATGACGCATGCCACATCCGTACCTGTGCACGAGCGACCGACTGGGGGAACCCCCGGACATCGGAGGTGGGCGTGCGCAAGGATTCCGTCGTGGCCAATGAACGTGGATCGAGGGCCCGACATCGCATGTCCCAGCCCTCGGAACCTGATGAGGAGCTGATGCGTGCCCTGTACCGGGAGCACGCCGGACCTCTCCTTGCGTACGTCCTTCGTCTGGTCGCGGGTGACCGCCAGAGAGCCGAGGACGTGGTGCAGGAAACACTCATCCGTGCCTGGAAGAACGCCGGCCAGCTCAATCGAGCGACCGGATCGGTACGCCCCTGGCTGGTGACGGTCGCTCGGCGCATCGTCATCGACGGCCACCGCAGCCGGCAGGCCCGGCCGCAGGAGGTCGATCCGTCGCCGCTGGAGGTCATCCCCGCGGAGGACGAGATCGACAAGGCGCTGTGGTTGATGACGCTGTCGGACGCGCTGGACGACCTGACCCCGGCCCACCGGGAGGTGCTCGTCGAGACGTATTTCAAGGGGCGTACGGTCAATGAGGCTGCCGAGACGCTGGGCATTCCCAGTGGCACCGTGCGGTCTCGGGTGTTCTATGCCCTGCGGTCGATGAAGCTCGCACTGGAGGAGCGGGGGGTGACGGCGTGATGAGTGTTTACGGGGGAAACCAGGGATTCGGCACAGGTGGGTCGGGTATGTCTGGACCCATGATGGGATCTCCGGGCCCGAGCGAGCACGAGACGGTCGGCGCCTACGCCCTCGGCATTCTCGACGACGCCGAGGCAACCGCTTTCGAGGCACATCTCGCCACCTGTGAATGGTGCGCCCGGCAGCTCGACGAGCTGGCCGGAATGGAGCCGATGCTGGCGGCCCTCGCGGACCTGCCGGGGACGGGCACGCCGGCCATAGGGGAGTCGCTCTCCGCCAGGCCCAGCCCGCGGCTCGCCGAGAAGCTGGTCGACGAGGTCGCGGAGCGCCGTGCGCTGAAGCGGCGCAAGGGGTTCTACCTGGTGGCGGCAGCCGCCGCGCTGATCATCGGTGGCCCGCTCACCGTCATGGCGGCGACCGGTGGAGACTCCGGCGCCAAGAGCGGCACCCCGCTGGCGGCCGGCGCCAAGGCGGCCTTCACCACGATCGACGACAAGATCTCGGCGACGGACGCCTCCACCAAGGTCAAGGCGACCGTGGCCATGGAGCAGAAGGACTGGGGCACCTGGGGCGTCGTCGAGCTCAGCAACGTCAAGGGCCCGCTGAAGTGCTCGCTCATCGCGGTGGGCAAGAACGGCGAGCGCGAGACGATGTCGACCTGGGCGGTCCCCAAGTGGGGATACGGCATCCCCAACGGCAAGACCCCGGAGTCGAAGCAGCCCCTGTACGCGCAGGGCGGCGCCGCCTTCAAGCCCAACGAGATCGACCATTTCGAGGTCATGACCTTCGACGGCAAGAAGCTCGTGCAGGTCGACGCGTAGGACTGCTCCTGCGTCCACGTAGCTTTGCCGGGTCCCCTTCGCGTACGGTTGACGGCTGCCCAGCACGTCAGAAGGGGGCCCGGTGGCCGCTCAGGCTCAGCAGGAAACCGCGGTCGGCTCGGATCACGACTCGAGTCGTGAGCGGGAGATCAGCGTCGAACAGGAACACCTGGACCGGGTGTACCGGCGGCTCGAGGAGAAGATCCACGAGGCCGAGTTCCTGATGAACGACGCGGCCAAGCGCGGCCAGGTCGGTACGCCCGGCGCCCTCGCCGAACGGGACGCCCAGGTCTTCCGGGCCGGCGTCCACCTCAACCGCCTGAACAACGAGTTCGAGGACTTCCTCTTCGGGCGGATCGATCTCCTTCTCGGCAAGGACGGCAAGAAGGGTCCCGACGGCGCCTACACCGCCGTGGAACCCGCCGAAGGCGCCGTCCGGGACGACGGCACCGCCGACATCGCCGAGACCCTGCACATCGGACGCATCGGCGTCCTCGACGCCGACTACGCGCCCCTCGTCATCGACTGGCGGGCCCCCGCCGCGGCCCCCTTCTACCGCTCCACCCCGGTCGACCCGGGCCGGGTCGTACGGCGCAGGGTCATCCGCTCCAAGGGGCGGCGCGTCCTCGGCGTCGAGGACGACCTCATGCGCCCCGAGCTGAAGGCCTCCCTCGACGGCCGCGAACTGGCCGTCATCGGCGACGGCGCCCTCATGGCCGCCCTCGGCCAGGCCCGCAGCCACACCATGCGCGACATCGTCGCCTCCATCCAGGCCGAGCAGGACCTGGTCATCCGCGCCCCCGCCGCCTCCGTGACGTACGTCGAGGGCGGACCGGGCACCGGCAAGACGGCCGTCGCCCTGCACCGCGCCGCCTACCTCCTCTACCAGGACCGGCGCCGGTACGCGGGCGGCATCCTCATCGTCTCGCCGACCCCGCTGCTCGTCGCGTACACCGAGGGCGTGCTGCCGTCGCTGGGCGAGGAGGGCCAGGTCGCCATCCGCGCGATCGGCTCGCTCGTCGACGGCGCCGAGGCCACGCTGTACGACTCCCCGTCGGTGGCCCGGGCCAAGGGCTCGTACCGGATGCTGAAGGTGCTGCGGAAGGCGGCGCGGGGGGCGCTGGAGCTGGGGCGGCCCGGTGCCGCGTCCGCCGGGCAGCTCGCCTTCGGCGACGACGGCGAGGGTGACGCGACGGCCCCCGCTCAGACCCCCACCCGCCTGCGCGTCGTCGCCTTCGGGCGCCGGCTGGAGCTGGAGTCGCCCACGCTGGAACGTATCCGCCGTAACGCTCTGGGCGGCACGGCACCCGTCAACCTGCTGCGCCCCCGCGCCCGCAAGCTGCTCCTGGACGCCCTGTGGGAGCAGTCGGGCGCCGCCGGCCGGCACACCGACCCGGAGCTCGCGGCCGAACTGCGCTCCTCCTTCGACGAGGACATCACCTCCGAGGACTCCTTCCTCGAGTTCCTCGACGCCTGGTGGCCCGAGCTGACCCCCAAGGCCGTCCTCGCCGCCATGGCCGACGAACGGCGCCTGGGCCGCTGGGCCCGCCGGATCCTCAACCCCGGCGAGGTCCGCAGGGTCGCCCGCTCGCTCAGACGCGACGGCCACTCCGTGCACGACATCGCCATGCTCGACGAGCTCCAGGCGATCCTCGGCACCCCGGTACGTCCGAGGAAGAAGCGCGAGCTGGACCCGCTGGACCAGCTGACCGGCCTCGAGGAGCTGATGCCGGTGCGCGAGGAGTCGCAGCGCGAGCGCGCCGAGCGGCTGGCACAGGAGCGCACCGAGTACGCCCACGTCATCGTCGACGAGGCCCAGGACCTCACGCCGATGCAGTGGCGCATGGTGGGCCGCCGCGGCCGGCACGCCACCTGGACGGTCGTCGGCGACCCCGCCCAGTCCTCCTGGTCGGACGTCGACGAGGCGGCCGAGGCCCGCGACGAGGCCCTGGGCACCCGCCCGCGCCGCCGCTTCCAGCTCACCGTCAACTACCGCAACCCGGCGGAGATCGCCGAACTGGCGGCGAAGGTCCTCGCGCTCGCCATGCCGGGCTCCGAGGCCCCCTCGGCCGTCCGCTCCACCGGCGTGCAGCCGCGCTTCGTGGTGTCGCGGGAGTCCCTGGGGCAGACCGTCCGCGCGGAGGCCGCCCGCCTGCTCGACCTCGTCGACGGCACCGTCGGCGTCGTCGTCGCCATGCGGCGGCGCGAGGAGGCCGCGCGATGGCTGGCCGGGCTCGGCGACCGGGTGGTGGCCCTCGGCAGCCTGGAGGCGAAGGGTCTGGAGTACGACGCCACGGTCGTCGTATCGCCCGCGGAGATCGCCGACGAGTCCCCGGCCGGTCTGCGGGTGCTGTACGTCGCCCTCACCAGGGCCACGCAGCAGCTGACGATCGTCTCGACGGACAAGGACCAGCCGGACGGGGACGGGGTGCCCGACCTCCTGCGGGAGTAGAGCCGGCCCTCACCGGGGGTGGAGCCGACCCTCACCGGGGGTGGAGCCGGCCCTCACCGGGGGTGGAGTCGACGCTCTCCGGGGTGGAAACGAATGAAGTCCCGGTACGGGAATGGCCTTACGGGATCTGTTTGTTAGCCTGGGTGTGGCACCGGCCCGATCCAAGCCCCCGGGCCCAACCTTCGTCCCTCAGAGGGACCACTTGCCGCGAGGCGAGCATGGCGGGTCGGTGCCACTGAACGTTTCGGAGGCCCACGTCACCACGTGACGTGGGCCTCTTTCGTTGCCTGATCACTTCTCGTATGGTGGAATCCGTTTTCCGAAAACGACACCACCCTGTGAACAAAACGTCCGCAATCCGAGGCGGCTACCGCGTACTCAGGGGTAGGTGCGACGATCGGACGGCATACCAGCGTCACACGGTGAAAGCAGAGGAAGTCGGCCATGGCAACGGCGCCCAGCGTCTCCTACTCGATCACGGTCCGTCTGGAGGTGCCCGCCGGAGGAACGGCGGTCTCCCAGATCACCACGGCCGTGGAGTCCCACGGAGGCTCGGTCACCGGCCTCGACGTCACCGCATCGGGGCACGAGAAGCTCCGCATCGACGTCACCATCGCCGCCACCTCCACCGCGCACGCCGAAGAGATCGTCGAGCAGCTGCGCGGCATCGAAGGCGTCACGCTCGGCAAGGTCTCCGACCGTACGTTCCTGATGCACCTCGGCGGCAAGATCGAGATGCAGTCCAAGCACCCGATCCGCAACCGTGACGACCTGTCCATGATCTACACGCCGGGTGTGGCCCGCGTCTGCATGGCGATCGCCGAGAACCCCGAGGACGCCCGCCGCCTGACCATCAAGCGCAACTCCGTTGCGGTCGTGACGGACGGCTCGGCCGTGCTGGGCCTGGGCAACATCGGCCCCAAGGCCGCCCTGCCGGTCATGGAGGGCAAGGCCGCCCTGTTCAAGCGGTTCGCCGGCATCGACGCCTGGCCGCTGTGCCTCGACACCCAGGACACCGACGCGATCGTCGAGATCGTCAAGGCGATCGCCCCCGGGTTCGCCGGCATCAACCTCGAGGACATCTCCGCCCCCCGCTGCTTCGAGATCGAGGCACGGCTGCGCGAGGCCCTCGACATCCCCGTCTTCCACGACGACCAGCACGGCACCGCGATCGTCGTCCTGGCCGCCCTGAAGAACGCGCTGCGCTGCACCGGAAAGCCGATCGAGAACATCCGGGTCGTCATGTCCGGCGCCGGAGCGGCCGGCACGGCCATCCTCAAGCTGCTGCTCGCCGCCGGCGTGAAGAACGCCGTGGTCGCCGACATCCGCGGCGTCGTGCACGCCGGCCGCGACGACCTGCGCGAGGCCGCCGCCGACTCGCCGCTGCGCTGGATCGCCGACAACACCAACCCCGAGGGCCTGACCGGCACGCTGAAGGAAGCCGTTCGCGGAGCGGACGTGTTCATCGGCGTCTCCGCCCCGAACGTCCTCGACGGCGACGATGTGGCCGCCATGGCCGACGACGCGATCGTGTTCGCGCTCGCGAACCCCGACCCCGAGGTGGACCCGGCGATCGCCCGTCAGACGGCGGCCGTCGTGGCCACCGGCCGCTCCGACTTCCCGAACCAGATCAACAACGTGCTGGTCTTCCCGGGCGTCTTCCGCGGCCTGCTGGACGCCCAGTCCCGCACCGTCAACACCGAGATGATGCTGGCCGCGGCGACCGCCCTCGCGGACGTCGTGACCGAGGACGAGCTCAACCCGAACTACATCATCCCGAGCGTCTTCAACGACAAGGTCGCCGGCGCGGTGGCCGGAGCGGTGCGCGAGGCGGCCAAGGCGGCGGGCGTCGCGCCGTAGACGTGGCGTACGGTGCGTAGTAGGCCCGGCCATGACGTGCGCGGGCTGTGAGCATCACCACGACCGGCAGTACCGGCGAGTCGTGGAACCAGGCGTCCGTCGCCACCCTCTAGGGTGGCGGCGCCGCGCTCAGGCCTCCCAGGCCCTCTTTTCGTGTGACTCCCTCGGGTGTTCTCACGCCTCCGACGGGTGCCGGATTGGCTTTCCCGTCGCAGGTAGGGGCAGGATGCGTCCCTGGGCGCGAGCGCATCGGCTTCGCTGTGCCACCATGCGGCTCCGGCCGGGTGGCACACCCCAACGGCAAGAAGAACACGGGAGTAACAACATGAACCGCAGTGAGCTGGTGGCCGCGCTGGCCGACCGCGCCGAGGTGACCCGCAAGGACGCCGACGCCGTCCTGGCCGCGTTCGCCGAGGTCGTGGGCGACATCGTCTCCAAGGGCGACGAGAAGGTCACCATCCCCGGCTTCCTGACCTTCGAGCGCACCCACCGTGCCGCTCGCACCGCTCGCAACCCGCAGACCGGCGACCCGATCCAGATCCCGGCCGGTTACAGCGTGAAGGTCTCCGCGGGCTCGAAGCTCAAGGAAGCCGCCAAGGGCAAGTAAGCGCTCCGCTTCGGGCGCCGTTCGGAGCGCCGTGGCCATGAGCGTCGTGGGCGACTGCGGACCGGCCGTGGCCGGTCGCGCAGTTCCCCGCGCCCCTTACAGGGGCGAAACGTGAACGCCGATGGGGCGGTCACCCGGAATCCGGGTGACCGCCCCATCGGCATTGCTGTGTCTGCCCCGGGGACGACCCCGGGGTGACGTGGCTGGGGTCAGCCGAGGGCCTTGCCCGGGAGTTCGACCTTTGCGCCGAGCTCCACCAGCTTCTCCATGCCGTGTCTGCCCGGGGGATGACCCCCGGACCCCCAGCCGGGGGCGGTGTGCCCGGGGCCGGGGTGACGTGGCTGGGGTCAGCCGAGGGCCTTGCCCGGGAGTTCGACCTTTGCGCCGAGCTCCACCAGCTTCTCCATGAAGTTCTCGTAGCCGCGGTTGATGAGGTCGATGCCGTGGACTCGGGACGTGCCCTGGGCCGCGAGGGCGGCGATCAGGTACGAGAAGCCGCCGCGGAGGTCGGGGATGACCAGGTCGGCGCCCTGGAGCTTGGTCGGGCCGGAGACGACGGCCGAGTGCAGGAAGTTGCGCTGGCCGAAGCGGCAGTCCGAGCCGCCCAGGCACTCGCGGTAGAGCTGGATGTGGGCGCCCATCTGGTTCAGCGCGGAGGTGAAGCCGAGGCGGGACTCGTACACCGTCTCGTGGATGATGGACAGGCCCGTCGCCTGCGTCAGCGCGACCACCAGCGGCTGCTGCCAGTCGGTCTGGAAGCCCGGGTGCACGTCCGTCTCCAGCGCGATGGACTTCAGCTGCCCGCCGGGGTGCCAGAAGCGGATGCCCTGGTCGTCGATCTCGAAGGCGCCGCCCACCTTGCGGTAGGTGTTCAGGAACGTCATCATCGAGCGCTGCTGGGCGCCGTGGACGTAGATGTTGCCCTCGGTCGCCAGCGCGGCGGACGCCCACGAGGCGGCCTCCAGGCGGTCCGGGAGGGCGCGGTGGTTGTAGCCGCCGAGGCTGTCGACACCGGTGATGCGGATGGTGCGGTCGGTGTCCATCGCGATGATCGCGCCCATCTTCTGCAGGACGCAGATGAGGTCCTCGATCTCGGGCTCCACCGCCGCGTTGGCGAGCTCGGTGACGCCTTCCGCGAGCACGGCCGTCAGCAGCACCTGCTCGGTGGCTCCGACCGACGGGTACGGCAGCCGGATCTTCGTACCGCGCAGCCGCTGCGGCGCCTCCAGGTACTGGCCGTCCGCCCGCTTCTCGATCTTCGCGCCGAACTGCCGCAGCACCTCGAAGTGGAAGTCGATCGGCCGGCCGCCGATGTCGCAGCCGCCGAGACCGGGGATGAAGGCGTGCCCGAGGCGGTGCAGGAGGGGACCGCAGAAGAGGATCGGGATGCGGCTCGAACCCGCGTGGGCATCGATGTCGGCGACGTTCGCGCTCTCGACGTGCGAGGGGTCCATCACCAGCTCACCCGGCTCCTCACCGGGACGGACCGTCACCCCGTGCAGTTGCAGCAGGCCGCGTACGACACGCACGTCACGGATGTCCGGAACGTTGCGCAGTCGACTCGGCGAGCTGCCCAGCAGGGCGGCGACCATGGCCTTCGGTACGAGGTTCTTCGCACCGCGGACACGGATCTCGCCCTCCAGCGGGGTTCCGCCGTGGACAAGCAGGACATCGTCGTTGACGGTCATGTATCTCGCGTTCCGATGAGTGGGGCAGGGGCCAGAAGGGAAAGGGTAATCGCCGCCTACCCCCCTTGAGTAAGCCCAAGTACCGCCCAGCTACGTCATAGCTGTGTCACAACACGGGCCGTTCCCTGCCGGGTACATGGGGTCACCGACGGCCCGTGTGCGCCGGGCGCGCTTCCTTACACCCTGAGCTGCAATCACCCTTCTTACCCCCATTGCCTCCCCGCGTCGACGGAAGATGCGGGATCATGTCTGGCATGACCGAGGTGTCCTCGCTCACAGGGCGGTTGCTCGTGGCAACACCCGCCCTGGCGGACCCGAACTTCGACCGTGCGGTGGTGCTCCTTCTCGACCACGACGAGGAGGGCTCCCTCGGTGTCGTCCTCAACCGCCCGACGCCGGTGGACGTCGGCGACATCCTGGAGGGCTGGGCCGACCTGGCGGGAGAGCCGGGCGTGGTCTTCCAGGGCGGACCGGTCTCCCTCGACTCGGCGCTGGGCGTCGCCGTCATCCCCGGCGGCTCCTCGGTCGACGGGGCCCCGCTCGGCTGGCGCCGGGTGCACGGCGCGATCGGCCTGGTCGACCTGGAGGCACCGCCGGAGCTGCTCGCCTCGGCCGTCGGCTCGCTGCGGATCTTCGCCGGGTACGCGGGCTGGGGCCCGGGCCAGCTGGAGGACGAGCTGGTCGACGGCGCCTGGTACGTCGTGGAGTCGGAGCCGGGGGACGTCTCCTCGCCGGCCCCCGAGAGACTCTGGCGGGAGGTCCTGCGCCGTCAGCGCAACGAGCTCGCGATGGTGGCCACGTACCCGGACGACCCTTCGCTCAACTGATGCGTGTGAGCTTCAGTACCCTTGGCGATATGAGCACTCTCGAGCCCGAGCGCGGGACTGGTACGGGAACCCTCGTAGAGCCGACGCCACAGGTGTCCCACGGCGACGGCGACCACGAGCGCTTCGCCCACTACGTCCAGAAGGACAAGATCATGGCGAGCGCCCTCGACGGGACCCCCGTCGTGGCGCTCTGCGGCAAGGTCTGGGTGCCGGGCCGCGACCCGAAGAAGTACCCCGTGTGTCCCATGTGCAAGGAGATCTACGACTCCATGGGCGCCGGCGGTGGCGACAAGGGCAAGGGCGGCGACAAGTAACCCTGCCGGTTTCCGGCCGAGATCTGTCAGGTCCCCGGGGCGCGTTCCGGCGTGCTCCGGGGGCCTTTGTGCTGTCCGCCCCGGTCGGCGACACTGCGCAGACGACCCTGCCGGGGCAGCCGGGCCGGGCACGACGCTGAGGGGCTGATGTGACGGTACGGACGGGACTGATTCCGGCACCCGGCGAGTTCTCGGCGCCGTCACCCGGCGAAGGCACGGGCCATCTGCTCGACGCCGGTTCCGGCATCGACGCCGGGCCGGGCACCGAGCGGGTGGCGCAGTGGCTGCGCAGCACCGTCGGCGCGGCCACGGGACTGCCGCTGCCGCCGCACACCGGCGACCGCGAGGGCATCGTGCTGCGCATCGCCCCGCAGGAGTCCGGGAACCCCGAGGGCTACGGCCTGACCGTCGACCGGCACGCGATCACGCTGCGGGCGGCCGCCGAGCCCGGACTGTTCCACGCCGCCCAGACCCTGCGCCAACTCCTCGGCCCCGACGCCTTCCGCCGCGCCCCCGTCACCTCGAAGCGGCGGTGGGAGGTGCCGGCGGTCACCGTCCGTGACGCGCCCCGCTTCCGCTGGCGCGGCCTCATGCTCGACGTGGCCCGGCACTTCATGCCCAAGGACGGCGTCCTGCGCTACCTGGACCTGATGGCCGCGCACAAACTCAACGTCCTGCACCTGCACTTGACGGACGACCAGGGCTGGCGTGTCGAGATCCTCAAGTACCCCCGGCTGACCGAGGTCGGCTCATGGCGGGCGCGTACGAGATTCGGCCATCGCGCCTCACCGCTGTGGGAACAGAAGCCGCACGGTGGCTTCTACACCCAGGACGACATCCGGGAGATCGTCGCCTACGCCGCCGAGCGGCATATCACCGTCGTCCCCGAGATCGACGTACCCGGGCACTCGCAGGCCGCCATCGCCGCGTACCCGGAACTCGGCAACACCGACGTCATCGACACCACCACTCTCTCCGTCTGGGACGACTGGGGAATCTCTCCCAACGTACTCGCCCCCACCGACAACACCCTGCGCTTCTACGAGGACGTCTTCGAGGAGCTGCTCGGTCTCTTCCCCGCGGACGCCGCCGAGTTCTCGCAGTTCGTCCACATCGGTGGCGACGAATGCCTCAAGGACCAGTGGCGGCGCTCCCCGACCGCCCAGGCCCGCATCCGGGAGCTCGGACTCGCCGGCGAGGACGGCCTCCAGGCGTGGTTCATCGGCCACTTCGACACCTGGCTGACCGCGCGCGGACGCCGCCTGATCGGCTGGGACGAGATCCTCGAGGGCGGGCTGGCGAAGGGCGCCGCGGTCTCCTCCTGGCGGGGCTACGGCGGCGGGGTCGCCGCCGCCCGGGCCGGCCACGACGTCGTCATGTGCCCCGAGCAGTACGTGTACCTGGACCACCGTCAGGAGGCGGGCGCCGACGAGCCGGTGCCCATCGGCTACGTCCGCACCCTGGAGGACGTCTACCGTTTCGAGCCCGTGCCACCGGAGTTGGCGCCCGAGGAGGCCGAGCACGTCCTCGGCGCGCAGGCCAATGTGTGGACCGAGGCGATGGAGGACCACGCGCGTGTGGACTACCAGACCTTCCCGAGGCTCGCCGCCTTCGCCGAGGTCGCCTGGAGCCGCCTGCCCGCCCCCGGGGAGCGGGACTTCGCCGGATTCGAGGAGCGGATGGCCGAGCACTACCGGCGGCTGGACGCTCTGGGGGTCGGCTATCGGCCACCGTCCGGGCCCCGGCCGTGGCAGCGGCGCCCCGGGGTGCCCGGCCGCCCGATCGAGGGCACGCCCCCGAACAGGTAGTCCCCGAACGGGCAACCGGCCCTCCCGAACGCGCGGCGGAAAACCGTCGTAAGCATCACCGAAGAGTGGCAAATCGCGCGCACCGGTTATGGCGCGCCAAAACGGACCATCTCCCTGGTGGCGGGGGCGAATGCCTCGTAGTGGACCCACGTCTTCGGGTGCCTCGAAGATGTGCCAGAGTTGCCACGTCCGCCCTGTCAGCACGTACCGTACGGCAACACAGGTGGGACCAGGTGGGGCAGCGGGAAGGGGCAGCCGGTTTGACCACGCACGCACCGCAGGCGGCGCAGTCCGTCACGCTGCCCACGACACTGGACGAGGCCGTGGCGGCCCTCGTCGCCATGCCCGCCGCCGTGCCCGTCGCGGGCGGCACCGACCTCATGGCCGCCGTCAACTCCGGGCAGCTCAGGCCCGCCGCGCTGGTCGGCCTCGGCCGGATCAGCGAGATCCGCGGCTGGCAGTACCAGGACGGTCACGCCCTGCTCGGCGCGGGCCTCACGCACGCGCGTATGGGCCGCCCCGACTTCGCCGCCCTGATCCCGGCGCTCGCCGCCGCAGCCCGCGCCGCGGGCCCGCCGCAGATCCGCAACGCGGGCACCCTGGGCGGCAACATCGCCACGGCCGCGCCCACCGGCGACGCGCTGCCGGTCCTGGCCGCCCTGGAAGCGACACTGATCATCGCGGGCCCGGGCGGAGCCCGCCGGGAGATCCCGGTGTCGCACCTGCTGGCCGGCGTGGACATGCTGCGCGGCGGCGAACTCATCGGGTACGTGCGCGTGCCCCTGCTGCACGCGCCGCAGGTCTTCCTGAAGGCGACCGGCCGGACCGGACCGGGCCGCGCGATGGCCTCCGTCGCCCTGGTCCTCGACCCCGCCCGGCGCGGAGTGCGGTGCGCCGTCGGTGCCATAGCGCCGATGCCGCTGCGTCCGCTGGACGCCGAGCAGTGGGTCGCCCGGCTGATCGACTGGGACAACGGCCGCGCGATCGTCCCCGAGGCGCTGCAGGCCTTCGGGGAGTACGTCGCCGCGGCCTGCATCCCCGACCCGGCCCCCGAGGCCGACGGATCCGTACCGCAGCTTCCGCCCGCCGTTCTGCACCTGCGGCGCACCGTCGCCGCGCTGGCCCGACGAGCACTGGGGAGGGCGCTGTCGTGACCGACGACCAGCACGGAGAGGGCACCCCGCCCCAGAGCGGCGGCCGCTGGGACCCGCTGCCCCAGGGCGACTACGACGACGGCGCGACCGCCTTCGTGAAACTTCCCGAGGGCGGCATCGACGCGCTTCTCGCCTCCGCGGACAGCCCGCTCGCCGCACGCGGCCACGGCTATGTGCCGCCGCAGATACAGGCCACGCCGGGCACCGACCCGGAGGCCCCCGGCGCCTGGGCCGCACCGGCCGACGGCGCCCAGTGGCCCGACCCCAACGCCGTGCCGCACGGCGCCGGGAACGACCAGTTCACGTACAACCCCGGGTCCACGCAGCAGTGGGCCTACGAGGACCCCGCGCGCACCGACGGCGGGTCCGGTCACGACGTCACCGGCCAGTGGTCGATCCCCGTCGCGAACGGTGATCTTCCGGACGAATCGGGCGAGTTCACCACGTCGTCCCTGGTCCAGCAGTGGGGCGGAACACCCCCGGCGACCCTCCCCGGCGGCGCGGCCGCCCCCTGGGCGTCGGAGGGCGCGGGCCGGCCCTGGGGGCAGGAGACCGCGGAACCGACCGGAACCGACGGCGCCGGACGGCCCCTCGCGTCGGCGGCGGGAACGGACACCGCCCCGGGACGGACGGACGACGGGCGGACCGACACCGGGCACCACGCCATCGGGCAGGCGCCCGGCAGGCCCACGGACGCCGACCCGGCCCACGGGCACCCCGGTGCACCGCCGATGCCGGGCGGGCACGGCCGTGAAGCGGCGCCCGAACCGCACCTGCCGGGACACCCGGAGCCCACCGGCCACCGGCCCGCGGACGGCACCGGGTACGCGCCCCCGCACGCCGGCGAACGGCCGCGGGACCTCCGGCCGTCGGAGAGCGAGCACGCCGGGCGCGAGGCCGCGGGCGCGGACCCGACCCGGGCTGGCGAGTACCCGGCCGGGGATGCCGGGCAGGGCGATCCCGCCGCACGGCGTGCCGCCGAGGGCTACGCCTCCGCGTCCGACGCCGCCGCAGCAGCCTCACAGGCCGTCCAAGGGGCCCGTGAGGCCGCCGGAGCGGCCGAGGAGGCCCAGGAGCCCACCGAGGGCGCCGAGGGGCCCGTAGAGGCGTTCACGCGGCCCGGTGACGGCTCGGAGACGCACGACCGGGCAGAGACGGCCGAACCGACGGCGGCCGGAGCCGCCCCGGCGGACGGTCCGGACACCCACGACACCGCACCGGTCTCCGACGGCCCGGACGCCACCGACGACTCCGAGGAGCCCGCGCCCTCGCTGCCCGGCGAGGAACACCCCCTCGCCTCCTACGTCCTGCGCGTCAACGGCGTGGAACGCCCCGTCTCCGACGCCTGGATCGGCGAGTCGCTGCTCTACGTGCTGCGTGAGCGCCTCGGGCTCGCCGGCGCCAAGGACGGCTGCTCCCAGGGCGAGTGCGGAGCGTGCAACGTCCAGGTCGACGGGCGCCTGGTCGCCTCCTGCCTGGTGCCCGCCGTGACCGCCGCCGGCAGCGAGGTACGCACCGTCGAGGGCCTCGCGGAGGACGGGCAGCCGTCCGACGTGCAGCGCGCGCTCGCCCGGTGCGGCGCCGTGCAGTGCGGCTTCTGCGTGCCCGGCATGGCGATGACCGTGCACGACCTGCTGGAGGGCAACCCGGCGCCGACGAAGCTGGAGACCCGCCAGGCCCTGTGCGGCAACCTCTGCCGCTGCTCCGGCTACCGGGGTGTCGTCGACGCCGTCCAGGAGGTCGTCGCCGAACGACAGGCGCACAACGCCGCGGACGCCGAACACGACGGCGACGAGGCACGTATTCCTCACCAGGCGGGTCCGGGGGCCGGCGGTGTCAACCCGTCGGCGTTCGACCCCGCCCCGCACGACCAGGCGTACGGACAGGACGGAGGCCAGGCGTGAGCAACGAAGCCGCCACCGCGACCACCACCGCGGAGGCAGCACCCGCCCCCGAGCCGATCCCGCACGGCCTCGGCGCCTCCCTGCCGGCCGCCGACGCCCGTGCCAAGACCGAGGGCACGTTCCCGTACGCGGCCGACCTGTGGGCCGAGGGCCTGCTCTGGGCGGCCGTACTGCGCTCCCCGCACCCGCACGCGCGCATCGTGTCGATCGACGCGTCCCACGCGCGCGAGATGCCCGGCGTCCGGGCCGTCGTCACGCACGAGGACGTCCCCGGCACCCCGGTGCACGGACGCGGAAAGGCCGACCGCCCGGTCTTCGCCTCGGAGGTCGTACGCCACCACGGCGAACCCATCGCCGCCGTCGCCGCCGACCACCCCGACACCGCCCGCATGGCCGCCGCGGCCATCATGGTCGAGTACGAGGTCCTCGACCCCGTCACCGACCCCGAGCAGGCCTTCGAGGCCGAGCCGCTGCACCCCGACGGCAACCTGATCCGGCACATCCCGCTGCGCCACGGCGACCCCGACGCGGCCGGCGAGATCGTCGTCGAGGGCCTGTACCGCATCGGCCGCCAGGACCCGGCCCCCATCGGCGCCGAGGCCGGTCTCGCCGTCCCGCGCCCGGACGGCGGCGTCGAGCTCTACCTGGCCTCCACCGACCCGCACGCCGACCGCGACACGGCCGCCGCCTGCTACGGCCTGGAACCCGAGCGCGTCAAGATCGTCGTCACCGGTGTCCCCGGCGCCACCGCCGACCGTGAGGACCAGGGCTTCCAGCTCCCCCTCGGCCTGCTGGCCCTGCGCACCGGCTGCCCGGTCAAACTCACCGCGACGCGCGAGGAGTCCTTCCTCGGCCACGCCCACCGCCACCCCACGCTGCTCAGATACCGCCACCACGCCGACGCCGAGGGCAAGCTCGTCAAGGTCGAGGCGCAGATCCTGCTCGACGCGGGCGCCTACGCCGACACCTCCTCCGAGGCCCTGGCCGCCGCGGTGGGCTTCGCCTGCGGCCCCTACGTCGTGCCCAACGCCTTCATCGAGGGCTGGGCCGTACGCACCAACAACCCGCCCTCCGGCCACGTCCGCGGCGAGGGTGCCATGCAGGTGTGCGCCGCCTACGAGGCCCAGATGGACAAGCTGGCCAAGAAGCTCGGCGTCGACCCGGCGGAACTGCGCCTGCGCAACGTCCTGGCCACCGGTGACGTCCTGCCGACCGGGCAGACCGTGACCTGCCCGGCGCCGGTGGCGGAACTGCTGCAGGCCGTACGGGACTTCCCGCTCCCCGAGCTGCCCAAGGACACCCCCGAGGACGAGTGGCTGCTCCCCGGGGGCCCCGAGGGCGCGGGTGAACCGGGCGCGGTGCGCCGGGGCGTGGGCTACGGCCTCGGCATGGTCCACATGCTCGGCGCGGAGGGCGCCGACGAGGTCTCCACGGCGACCGTGAAGGTCCAGGACGGCGTCGCGACCGTGCTGTGCGCGGCCGTCGAGACCGGCCAGGGCTTCACCACGCTGGCCCGTCAGATCGTCCAGGAGACGCTCGGCATCGACGAGGTCCACGTGGCCCCCGTCGACACCGACCAGCCCCCGGCCGGGGCGGGCTGCCGCGGCCGCCACACCTGGGTCTCCGGCGGCGCGGTGGAACGCGCGGCCAAGATGGTCCGCACCCAGCTCCTGCAGCCGCTGGCCCATAAGTTCGGCATGTCCACCGAACTGCTCCAGATCACCGACGGCAAGATCACCTCGTACGACGGGGTCCTGTCGACCACCGTCACCGAGGCGATGGACGGCAAGGAGCTGTGGGCGACGGCCCAGTGCCGGCCGCACCCCACGGAGCCCCTCGACGGCGCCGGCCAGGGCGACGCCTTCGTCGGCATGGCCTTCTGCGCGATCCGCGCGGTGGTCGACGTCGACATCGAGCTCGGTTCGGTACGGGTCGTGGAGCTGGCGCTCGCCCAGGACGTCGGCCGCGTCCTGAACCCGGCCCAGCTGGCCGCCCGGATCGAAGCGGGCGTCACCCAGGGCGTGGGCATCGCGCTGACGGAGAACCTGCGCACCGCGCGCGGGGTGATCCGCCACCCCGACCTCACCGGCTACGCGCTGCCGACGGCCCTGGACGCCCCGGACATCCGCATCGTCAAGCTCGTGGAGGAGCGGGACGTCGTGGCGCCCTTCGGCGCGAAGGCGGTGAGCGCGGTGCCGGTGGTCACGTCCCCCGCCGCGATCGCCTCCGCCGTCCGGGCCGCGACCGGCCGCCCGGTGAACCGGCTGCCGATCCGCCCCCAGGCCGCGGTCGTCACGTCGCAGTAGAGCTGTCGCGTCGCAGTAGCGGTCGTCACGTCGCAGTAGCGGCTGTCGCGTCGCGGGAGCGGTCAGGACGTCGGTCGCGGCCGTGCTGTCGGTAGCGGCCACGCTGTCCGCAGCGGCTGTGCTACTGGTGGCGGCGGTGCCGCCGGGGGCGGCGATTCTCGCGGGGAGGGAACGCGCGAGGGTGTGCCGAGCGTCTTGTGATCAGGGGCCGTTGTCAGTGGCGGGGCGTACTGTTTTCAGCAGTGGGAACGCCTGCCGGCCACGAGGCGGACGGTGGGCTGCGTCCACGTCCGGTCGGCTGTCCCCGTGCGGAACTGCGGGCGGACACAGCGGGCCGGGCGCAGCGGGAAATCCGGGGGAGCAAAGGGCATGACGACCGATACCGCCGTCGCGGCGATCACGTTCACCGAGGACCAACTCGACCCGTACGTCACGCACGCCCCGACGCGGCGGCGGCTCACGGGTCCCGGACTGCCGGGCTCCGGCGCCCTGTTGACGTTCGCCGTGCTGCGCACGGACGGCCTGCGCACGCTGGCGGAGAGCACCGACGGTGCCTCCGGGCAGGATCGGGACCTGCGGGAACTGCGGGACCGGCTGGTGATAGGCGAACTCCTCGCGCCCGCCGGCATGGAGGCGGAGTCGATCCTCCTCGACGGCGGCACGGGCGAGATCAGCACCGCGTACCTCTTCGAGGCGATGGACGACCGCCCCCTGGCGCCCTCGCTGGAGGCGCTGGTGCGGTTCGCCGCGGTCACCGAGGAACTGGCCGACCTGCGGGGGCAGTTCGCGTCGTTCGCCGGACGCCACGGCGCCAAGGCGGCGGCCGAGGCCTCCCGGCAGCTGCTGGCCCTGTTCGAGGAGGGCACGGACGGCCGGGTCCCGCCGTACTGGAAGGCCGCGGCGCTGATCCGCCCTCTCGCCCTCGCCGCCGGCCCCGGAACCCGCACCGGCCTCACCCTGGACGTCCCCGCCCGCCTGCTGGACGAGGAGTTCGGCCACGCGCGCGTGGCCCGCTTCGAGGACGTCGACTTCCCGGCCACGCTCACCCACGAGCCGACCCGCCGCTTCCTGCGCGAGACGGGCCTGCCGGAGGACACGGTCCTGTTCCACCTCGACACCGAGGTGCCGCTGCAGACCCTCGCGGAGTACGCGGCGGACGACCGCCCCGGCACCGCCTCCCCGTTCGAACTCCCCGCGCGCGCCGACCACTTGATACGCCTCGGTCACCTCGTCGAGGACAACAGCCTGGTGGTGGACGGCGCGACGGGCGAGGTCCTGAACTGGAGCGAGCCGGAGGCGAGACTCTATCCGCTCAACACGGACGTCTCCACTCTCGCCTTCACCCTCTGGCTGCACCAGCGTGAGCGGGGCATCGACAAGTACCTCTCCCACGAACTCACGACCCAGGCCTACGACCAGCTCGCCGCGACCATGCTCCAGGTGCTCGCCTCGGTCGACCCGACGGCCACGACCACGTCGGCCGACTGGCACTACTGGACCCAGGCCTTCCAGGACGAGGCGGGCGGAGTGCTCTGAGGACGCGTCCGGGCGCCGGACGACCGGTGCCGGGACGCGATCCGCCGAGAGCCGGAACCTCAGGAGGCGCCGGTGCCCGCGCGGCGCCGGCGTGCGGCCACGACGAGGAGGCCGCCGAGCGCAGCAGCGGCGCCGGCCGCACCGGCGACCATCGGGATGCCGTCGGAGCCGGTGTTCGCCAGGCTGCCGGTCACCGAGCCGTCGGACCCGCCGCTCGACGCGCCGCCCGTCGAGGAGCCCGAGGCCCCGGTGCCCCCGGCGGCCTGGCCCTGCGGGTCGTTGCCGTTGCCTCCGCTGCCGGAACCGCCGTCCGTGGCACCGCCGGTGGAGCCGCCCGAGGTGGTGGGGTCCTCCTCGTTGTCGGTCGGGATGGCGATGTGGATCTGGGCCTTGTCGTTGGCCGCGTTCTTGTCGAAGACCGGGTGGATGTCGTAGACCGAGGTCGCCTTCACCTCGCTGGTGGTGGTCTTCGCATCGGCGTGGATCTTCAGCATGAAGGTGTAGAGCAGCGACTGACCGACCTCGATGGTGTGGTCGTCGGGCGTGCACACGTACGTGGACCTGCCCGGCGTCCCGCCGGGAGCGGACGGCCCGTCGATCCCGAACGGCGAGCACTGCTTCGGCACTTCGGTGGCGGTGGTGCCCGCCGGTATGTGCACCATGAGCGCGGGCTGGTCGTCGCTCTCCTGGTTGCGGATCCAGCCGGGGCCGTCGTTGCGCAGCGCCACCGTGACCGACTGCCAGTTCCCCGCGAGGGCCTCGGTGTCGTCGCCGACGGCGACGAGGTCGGCGCTGCTGTCGGCGGTCAGGGCCAGTCGCCGGTAGCTGTCGGTGAATCCCTCGCCCGGCGTCTCACCGGTCCTGCCGGTGCCGTACTCGACGGCCTCCATCAGCGCCTTGGGCAGCGCCTTGAACCGTACGGCGGTCTTGATGGAGGCGCCGGGCTCCACGACCTCGTCGATCTTGCACACGGCCTGCCGGACCTGATCCTCGACGGTCGAGTAGGTGCAGCCCTCGACGGCCTCGGGGAAGTCCAGCCCGCGGGTCAGCCGCATCCGGAAGCTGACGCCGTCCACGGCGGCGGTCCCCTTGTTGGTGATCACGACGTCCTGGTCGTACACCTCACCGGGCTTGGGCGCCGCCTTCGGCAGCGCCGAAATCACCAGATCGGCCCCGGCGTCCTCGGCGTGCGCCGCGGGAGCGACGCCGCCGGCGATCGCGACGGCGGCCACGAAGGCGGCCGAGGCCCGGATGTACGAGCGCGTGTGCTGGCGCACAGTGATCTCCTCGTCGACAACAGACAGCACGATGACCGGCGGGACACCCCACCGGTCATGTGAAGGACACCCGAGGGGGGCCTGGGGTTGTGCTGCCGTTGCAGAGGGGACGGACACATCGGAGGCCGTGGCGGGAATCGAACCCGCGTAACTCGCTTTGCAGGCGAGTCCCTGAACCACTCGGGCACACGGCCGGGTCGGGTGGGTGGCGGTGGGCCGCCCTTCCGAACTCGGTGAGTCGACCGTAGGGGCGGGTGGTGGCGGGGCTCAAGGGAATCGGGGGTGGTGCAACGGGACTGCCATACGCCGTTCATGAAGGGGTGTGCGGGGGTGGGGCGTACGACCAAGGTCCGAGGCCGGGGGAGACCTCCGACAGGGGTGACGGGAGGCTGCGCACCTTACCCTGGCGGGCATGACCGTCCTCGAACCGCGTGACGCCGCCGTCGCAGACCAGACCCCGGGCCGTGCCGAAGAAGGCGTGTTGGGACGGGAGTACCGGGCGCTCAGTGTCGGGATCGTGTCCGTCGTGCTGTTGATCGCCTTCGAGGCGACGGCCGTGGGGACGGCGATGCCGGTGGCCGCCCGGGAGCTGGACGGGGTGGGTCTGTACGCGTTCGCGTTCTCGGGGTACTTCACCACCAGCCTGTTCGGGATGGTCTTCGCCGGGCAGTGGTCGGACCGGCGGGGCCCCCTCGGGGCGCTGACCACGGGGATCGGGTGCTTCGCCGCGGGGCTGCTGCTGGCCGGGACGGCGTCCGCGATGTGGCTGTTCATCCTGGGCCGCGCCGTGCAGGGGCTGGGCGGCGGGCTCGTGATCGTCGCCCTGTACGTCGTCGTCGGGCGGGCCTACCCCGAGCGGCTGCGGCCGGCGATCATGGCGGGGTTCGCGGCCGGCTGGGTCGTACCGTCGATCGTGGGGCCGCTGGCCTCCGGCGCGGTCACCGAACACCTCGGCTGGCGCTGGGTGTTCATCGGCATCCCCGTCCTCGTCGTCTTCCCCCTAGCCCTCGCGCTGCCGCAGATACGGCGTCGCGCGGGAGGCCCGGTCACCCCCGCCGCCTCCGGCGACGCCGCCTCCTCCGCCGACCGGCGCCGTATCCGCCTCGCGCTCGGCGTCTCGCTGGGCGCCGGGCTGCTCCAGTACGCCGCCCAGGACCTGCGCTGGCTCTCCCTCCTCCCCGGCGTCGCCGGCGCCGCGCTGCTCGTGCCCGCCGTGCTCGGGCTGCTCCCGCGCGGCACCTACCGGGCGGCGCGCGGGCTGCCGTCCGTCGTGCTGCTGCGCGGCATCTCCGCGGGGTCCTTCGTCGCCGCCGAGTCCTTCGTGCCCCTGATGCTGGTCACCGAGCGGGGGCTCACACCGACGCTGGCCGGGTTCTCGCTCGCGGCCGGCGGCGGGACCTGGGCGCTGGGCTCGTGGCTGCAGTCCCGGTCGCGTGTGGAGCCGTACCGGGACCGGCTCATGACCGTGGGCATGCTGCTCGTGACCGCCGCGATCGCCACCGCGCCCAGCGTGCTCATCCACTCGGTGCCCGTGTGGACCGTCGCCGTCGCCTGGGCCGTCGGCTGCTTCGGCATGGGCCTGGTGATCTCGTCGACCAGCGTCCTCCTGCTCCAGCTGTCCGCCCCCGAGGAGGCCGGCGCGAACTCCGCCGCCCTCCAGATCTCCGACGGCCTCTCCAACACCGTCCTGCTGGCGGCGGGCGGCGCGGCCTTCGCGGCGCTGGGCGGGGGAGCGGTGAGCCACACGGCGACCCAGGCGTCCGGCTCGCATCCGGCGGCCTTCGCGGCGGTGTTCCTGCCGATGGCCGGGGTGGCCCTGGTGGGGGCCTGGGTGGCCACCCGGCTGCGGGGACGGCCGTAGCCGGGGCGGTCGTAGCCGGGCGGTCGAGCCGGCTGTGACGTGGGTCCCACCCACGGGTGACCCGGCCTTGTCCGCACGTTGACACCGGTGGCCCGCCGGTAGGGTGGCCCGGTTGTCATACGTAGCCGAGCCACCCCGACCCTCGTCAATCGAGCCGCCCGACCCACCCACGGAGACCGTGACTACCGCCCGCCCGTCGCCCGCCACCACCCTCAACGGAGGGCCCTCCGGGCCCACACCCATGTCTGCCAGCTCCGCCTCGCACTCCCACCACCTCTCCCCCGCCTTCCCCGGCCGGGCCCCCTGGGGCACCGCCAGCAAGCTGCGTGCCTGGCAGCAGGGGGCGATGGAGAAGTATGTCCAGGAGCAGCCGCGCGACTTCCTCGCCGTCGCCACACCCGGCGCCGGCAAGACGACGTTCGCGCTGACGCTCGCGTCCTGGCTGCTGCACCACCACGTCGTGCAGCAGGTGACCGTGGTCGCGCCGACCGAGCACCTGAAGAAGCAGTGGGCGGAGGCGGCCGCGCGGATAGGGATCAAGCTCGACCCCGAGTACAGCGCGGGGCCGCTCGGCAAGGACTACCACGGTGTCGCGGTGACCTACGCAGGTGTCGGCGTGCGGCCGATGCTGCACCGCAACCGGGTGGAGCAGCGCAAGACGCTCGTCATCCTCGACGAGATCCACCACGCCGGTGACTCCAAGTCGTGGGGCGAGGCCTGTCTGGAGGCCTTCGAGCCGGCCACCCGCCGCCTCGCGCTCACCGGCACGCCGTTCCGGTCCGACACCAACCCGATCCCCTTCGTCACGTACGAGGAGGGCAACGACGGCATCCGGCGGTCCGCGGCCGACTACACCTACGGCTACGGCAACGCCCTCGCCGACCACGTCGTCCGGCCGGTCATCTTCCTCTCCTACAGCGGCAACATGCGCTGGCGGACGAAGGCGGGCGACGAGATCGCCGCGCGGCTCGGCGAGCCCATGACGAAGGACGCGATCAGCCAGGCCTGGCGTACGGCCCTGGACCCGCGCGGCGAGTGGATGCCGAGCGTGCTGCGCGCCGCCGACCAGCGGCTGACCGAGGTCCGCAAGGGCATCCCGGACGCGGGCGCCCTGGTCATCGCCTCCGACCAGGACTCGGCGCGCGCCTACGCCAAGCTGATCCGGGAGATCACCGGCAACAAGGCCACCCTCGTCCTGTCCGACGACGCCGGCGCGTCCAAGCGGATCGACGACTTCAGCAACAGCGACGACCGCTGGATGGTCGCCGTACGCATGGTGTCCGAGGGCGTCGACGTGCCCCGGCTCGCGGTCGGCGTGTACGCCACCACGATCTCCACCCCGCTCTTCTTCGCCCAGGCCGTCGGCCGCTTCGTGCGGTCCAGGCGCCGCGGCGAGACCGCCTCCGTGTTCCTGCCGACCGTCCCCGACCTGCTCACCTTCGCCAACGAGATGGAGGTCGAGCGCGACCACGCCCTCGACAAGCCGAAGAAGGAGGGCGAGGAGGACCCGTACGCCGAGTCCGAGAAGGAGATGGAGGAGGCGAACAAGGAGCAGGACGAGGACACCGGCGAGCAGGAGCAGTTCGCCTTCGAGGCGCTGGAGTCCGAGGCGGTCTTCGACCGGGTGCTCTACGACGGTGCCGAGTTCGGCATGCAGGCCCACCCCGGCAGCGAGGAGGAGCAGGACTACCTCGGCATCCCGGGGCTGCTGGAGCCCGACCAGGTGCAGTTGCTGCTGCAGAAGCGGCAGGCCCGGCAGATCGCGCACAGCCGTAAGAAGCCGGACTCGGAGGCCGACCTGCTGGAGCTGCCGGCCGAGCGGCGGCCCGTCGTCTCGCACAAGGAGATGATGGAGCTGCGCAAGCAGCTGAACACCATGGTCAGCGCCTACGTCCACCAGAGCGGCAAGCCGCACGGCGTCATCCACACCGAGCTGCGCCGGGTGTGCGGCGGGCCGCCGAGCGCGGAGGCGACGGCCGGACAGCTCAGGCAGCGGATCGCCAAGGTGCAGGAGTGGGCCACGCGGATGCGGTGACACCCGTTGCCCGGTGCGCGTACGTTGCGCGGTGCGCGTACCGGGACAAACAGAGGTAGTCCCTCCCGGCCCCTGCCCGGATTCTGGACGGAGACTTCCGCTCAGCGAACCCCCTTCGCTACTGTCCCGCTACGCACACGCCCCGTGGCAGCGCCGCCGCGGAGCGCAGCCGTGAAGCGACGCGGCCCGGTACAGGCCGGGTCGCCGGCCGATCGGCGGCCTCTGTTGCGCGTCGCCGACGGGACTCGGTGACGCACTGCCGCTCGGAGGTCGCCGACCTCACCACTTGGAGGAGTGGGCGTCGTGACCGCGGAGACCTCTCAGACGCTCGACCGGGGACTACGTGTCCTCAAGCTGCTGGCCGACACGGACCATGGGCTGACCGTCACCGAGCTATCCACCAAACTGGGCGTGAACCGGACCGTGGTGTACCGGTTGCTCGCCACCCTGGAGCAACACGCCCTCGTACGCCGTGACTTGGGCGGACGTGCCCGGGTCGGGCTGGGCGTGCTGAGGCTGGGACGGCAGGTGCATCCGCTGGTCCGGGAGGCCGCGTTGCCGGCCCTGCGCTCGCTCGCCGAGGACATAGGGGCGACCGCTCATCTGACGCTGGTGGACGGGGCGGACGCGCTGGCGGTCGCCGTCGTCGAGCCCTCCTGGACCGACTACCACGTGGCCTACCGGGCGGGCTTCCGGCATCCGCTGGACCGGGGGGCCGCCGGCAAGGCGATCCTGGCCGCGCGGGCCAAGCCGACGGCGGAGTGCGGGTACACCCTCACGCACGGCGAGCTGGAGGCGGGCGCCAGTGGCGCCGCGGCGCCGTTGCTCGGGGTCACCGGGGTCGAGGGGAGCGTCGGAGTGGTGATGCTGGCCGACGCGGTGCCTGAGCGGGTGGGCCCGCGGGTGGTGGACGCGGCACGGGAGGTCGCCGAGGCCCTGCAGTGAACATGCGCAGGGGCCGCCGCGGATGGGTGCGGGCGGGCCGCGGGTGGTGGACGCGGCACGGGAGATCGCCGAGGCCCTGCAGTGAGCATGTGCGGGAGCTGCCGCGGGTGAGTGCGGGTGGGGCCGCGGGTGTGGACGCGGCACGGGACATCGCCCTGAGTTCGTGCAGGGCCGCCGCGGGTGGGCGATGCCTGCCCGCGTGGGGCCCCGGTGGCCCGGAGCAGGCCGAAAGGGTTCTTCGCGTTAGATTGATCCCGTGCTCTCTCGCCTCACACGCCCCCAGGCCCTCGCCGTCTGCGCGCTGCCCGTCGTGGCGTTGATCGCCACGGCGGTTTTCGCGCCGCTGCCGTTCTCGCTGGCGCAGCCCGGTATGACCGCGAACGTCCTCGGCGAGAACAAGGGCACCCCGGTGATCACCATCTCCGGCGCGAAGACCCGTACGACCAGCGGGCAGCTGCGGATGACGACGATCGAGGCGACCAATCCGGACACGCGGGTCTCGCTCGGCGACGTGCTCTCCGCGTGGTTCGCCACGGACCGGGCCGTCATGCCGCGCGACGCCGTCTACCCCAGCGGGGAGACCACGAAGCAGATCGAGCAGCACAACAGCGCGCAGATGAAGGAGTCCCAGGACGCCGCGACCGAGGCCGCGCTGGACTACCTCCATCTGAACGGCAAGGACGTCAAGGTCACCCTGAAGCTCGCCGACGTGGGCGGGCCCAGTGCCGGGCTGCTGTTCACGCTGGGCATCATCGACAAGCTCGACGGCAACGGCAGCGGCGGCGACCTCACGGGCGGCCGCAACGTCGCGGGTACGGGGACCATCGACGCCGACGGCAAGGTCGGCGCCGTGGGCGGCGTCGCGCTGAAGACGCAGGCCGCCCGGCGGGACGGGGCGACGGTGTTCCTGGTCCCCAAGGCCGAGTGCTCCGACGCCAGATCCGAGCTGCCGAAGGGGCTGCGGCTGATCCCGGTGACGACGCTGAAGAGCGCCGTGGACTCGCTGGTGGCGCTGGAGAGCGGGAAGGGTTCCGTCGCCGCCTGCTGAAGCCGGTTATGGTCGTGGCCCGCTGAAGTCGTCTCCGGTCGTCGCCTGCTGAATTCCGTTCTAGGGGTTCAGCGCCGGCCTCGGTGTGGCGATGCGCAGGCCCATTTCCACGAGCGTCCAGCCCAGGCGGGCACGGAGGTCGCGGGGGCGTGCGGCCTCGGCGGCGAGGCGGTGGTCGGCGGCCTCGGCGTGGAGTTCGGCGGCGCGGACGTGGTGCGTGGCGAGGTGGGACTCGGGGGGCAGCATCGGGGCCGGGCCTCTCAGTCGGTCAGCGGGAAGGCGTGCGTGTGGATGCGCACCTGGGCGGCGGTGTCGTCCTCGACGGCCAGGTCGCGGTAGGAGTCGACGAGCGCGTGCATCTTCTCGATCAGCTCACGGGTGAGCTCCGGCGTCAGCCGTAGCGTCGCGCTGCTCATGTCCCAGACGCGGTTCCACTCCTCGGGCCAGGAACCGCGGTCGCCCAGCCAGGTGGACAGGTTCCTGACCTGGCTCATGGCGATCTCGTGGAGGTAGAGGTCGGCGGCCCCGCGGACGGCCGGATCGGTGTCCGTGAGCAGGGAGTCGTCGAAGGAGAAGCCCTTGTGGACCGCCTTCCACCAGCGTTCCCGTCCCTTGCCGCGCTCGGGAGCGTCCTCGACGAAGCCGTGGGCGGCGAGCTGGCGCAGGTGGTAGCTGGTGGCACCGCTCGACTCGCCCAGTTTCTCGGCGAGTTGGGACGCGGTGGCAGGGCCGCCGAAGCGCAGGGCGTCCAGCAGCTGCATGCGCAGGGGGTGTGCGAGCCCGCGCAGGGAGCGAGCGTCGAGATGGCGGACCTCCGGGGTCCTGGGCTGCTCTGTCACGCATACAAAGGTAGCGTTGCAAAGGTCTCTTTGCAACGCTTTCTTTGCATCGCCTTCTGTGAGCCGCTAGGTGCCCTCCACATCCCTCGCCGCCTGCTCCACCAACGGGATGATCCGCAGCGGAACGGGGTTCTCCATCACGATCGCGGTGGCGGCCCGGACGATGCCGTCGAAGCCGACGACCCGGTCGATGACCCGCTGCAGATCCGCGTTGGACCGGGCCACCAGCCGGCACAGCATGTCCCCGCTGCCGGTGGTCGTGTGCAGCTCCAGCACCTCCGGCACGGATGCCAGGTGCGCCCGTACGTCGGCGCCCTGGCCCTGGCGGATCTGGAGGGTGGCGAACGCCGTGACGGGATACCCCAGGGCCGCCGGATCCACCTGGGGCCCGAACCCCCGGATGACACCGTTCGACTGGAGCCGGTCCAGTCGCGCCTGCGCCGTCCCGCGCGCCACCCCCAGCCGCCGGGACATCTCCAGCACCCCGATCCGCGGCTCCAGCGCCAGCAGGACCAGGATCCGGCCGTCGAGCTGGTCGATCGCCACAGCAGCCTCCCGAGTGCGGTGGTCATCCTGTACAGAAAGACCGCGTGTACGGCCGTGCCGCTGAACAGATTGTCCAGCAGATACGCAAACTATTGCGCACCTTGCCGCTCCGCATCAGGCTGCCGCTATGACCCAGACCACACACCACACTCCCGACACCGCCCGGCAGGCCGACCCCTTCCCGGTCAAGGGAATGGACGCGGTCGTCTTCGCCGTGGGCAACGCGAAGCAGGCGGCGCACTTCTACTCCACCGCCTTCGGCATGCGGCTGGTCGCCTACTCGGGACCCGAGAACGGCAGCCGCGAGACCGCGAGCTACGTGCTCGAGAACGGCTCCGCCCGCTTCGTGTTCACCTCGGTCATCAAGCCCGCCACCGCCTGGGGGCACTTCCTCGACCGGCACGTGGCCGAGCACGGCGACGGCGTGGTCGACCTCGCCATCGAGGTCCCGGACGCCCGCGCCGCGTACGCCTACGCGCTGGAGCACGGCGCGAAGAGCGTCGCCGAGCCGTACGAGCTGAAGGACGACAACGGCACGGTCGTCCTCGCCGCGATCGCCACCTACGGCGAGACCCGCCACACCCTGGTCGAGCGCACCGGCTACGACGGCCCCTACCTCCCGGGATTCGTCGCCGCGAGCCCGATCGTCGAGCCGCCCGCCCACCGCACCTTCCAGGCCATCGACCACTGCGTCGGCAACGTCGAACTCGGCCGCATGAACGAGTGGGTGGAGTTCTACAACAAGGTCATGGGCTTCACGAACATGAAGGAGTTCGTGGGCGACGACATCGCCACCGAGTACAGCGCGCTGATGTCGAAGGTGGTGGCCGACGGCACGCTCAAGGTCAAGTTCCCGATCAACGAGCCCGCCATCGCCAAGAAGAAGTCCCAGATCGACGAGTACCTGGAGTTCTACGGCGGCGCGGGCGTCCAGCACATCGCGCTCAACACCAACGACATCGTCCAGACGGTCCGCACGATGCGCGCGGCCGGCGTGGAGTTCCTCAACACCCCGGACTCGTACTACGACACCCTCGGCGAGTGGGTCGGCGACACCCGGGTGCCGATCGAGACCCTGCGTGAGCTGAAGATCCTCGCCGACCGCGACGAGGACGGCTACCTGCTGCAGATCTTCACCAAGCCGGTCCAGGACAAGCCGACCGTGTTCTTCGAACTCATCGAGCGGCACGGCTCGATGGGCTTCGGCAAGGGCAACTTCAAGGCCCTCTTCGAGGCGATCGAGCGGGAGCAGGCCAAGCGCGGAAACCTGTGAGCCGAAAGCCTTGCGACCGGTGAACGCCGGTTGACACCCTCAAGTCCTGCGGGTGCCGAGGGGGCGCCCACAGGACTGGGGAAAGTGCAGTGATCTCTGCGATCAACCTCGCGGTGCCGTCGGTTCGTTGGCTGTGGCAGAAGGCCACGCTCAGGGAGCCGACGGTGCTGCAGTCGTTCGCCTTCGACGAGCCGAACAGGCATCTGTACGTGCTCCAGGTCACCGCCACCGGCCACGCGGCCGGCGATCTGTGCCTCAACAAGCTGGACTACAAGGGCAACCGGCTCGGTCACATGTACCTCAGGGGCTTCGGCCACGGCGTCAGCATCGGCATCCAGCGCGACGCCGAGGACGGCTCCACCTGGATCTGGACCGAGGCCGCCGCCGTCCGCGGCTACGGGCAGGGCGTCACCCGCTTCCACTTCGCCGACGGCGCCACCCGCACCGCCGCCGACGTCAAGATCCGCAAGCCGATAGCGGGCTCCACCAACAACCAGCCGTCGGTCTGCCAGGCCTCGGGCCGCATCGCCATCCGCTACCGCGACAAGGCGAACACGCCCCGGTACCGCGTCTGGGACCTCGACGCCTTCACGGCCCGCGACTACGACAACCCGGTCGCGGACTTCGCCCAGGTCGGCGCCCACCCCGACCCCCGTATCCCGTTCCAGGGCTACGCCCTGTTCCGCGACGCCGTCTATCAGCTCGCGGGCACCGCCTACAACGCCACCACCAACCCGGCCGCGGGGCGCGGCAACTCCTACGTCTCCAGCGTCTCCGTCACCACCGGCAAGCTGCTCCAGCAACAGCGCACCGAGGCCGGCTACAGCCTCACCTACCGCGAGCCGGAGGGCGTCGCGGTGCGCCCGGGCTCCGACCCGAGGGTGTACGTCGGCTTCGCCTCGGGGGAGATCGGAGCGCGCCGCTTCTCGATCTTCGTCAAGGAGGACAGCGACTGAACCGCGTCGTAGCCTGTCCGCATGGCCAGGATCAACGACGTGGGCGGGACGCAGGGCTTCGGCGCCGTCGACATCACCGACGACGCCGAACCCTTCCACGCGGACTGGGAGGCCAGGGTCGTCGGGCTGCTCAACGCGCTGCGCGAGCAAGGGCTGTTCAACACCAACGAGTTCCGGGACGCGATCGAGTCCATGCCGCCGGCGGAGTACCTGTCGACGTCGTACTACGAGCGCTGGTTCGAGGCCATCCGCGTCCTGCTCGAACGCAAGGGCGTGCTGAAGCCGGGTGAGCTCGATGCCCGGTGACCGCTTCCCGCCCGGCGCACGCGTCCGCACCTTCCACCACGACCCGTCCCACCACACCCGCCTGCCGCGCTACGCCCGCGGCAAGCGGGGCGTCGTGATCGAACCGGAGGGACCGGCGGAACTCGCCGACGTCAGCGCGCAGGGCCGCGGGGACGCGCCGGTCGAGCAGGTCTACGCGGTCCGGTTCGCGGCCCGCGACCTGTGGGGCGAGGGCGACCACCACGTCGTACTGGACCTGTGGGAAAGCTACCTGGAAGAGGATCCCGAGCATGAGCGGTGACCACTCCGACGCGACGATCGCCCGTCGGGTACGACGCCTGGAGACCCTGCTGGAGGAGAAGGGCGTCCTCTCCGGCGCCCGGCTCGACGAGATCATCGACGCCACCGTGTCCGGGGCGACACCGGCGAACGGCGCACGGGTCGTCGCCCGGGCCTGGCTTGACGAGGGGTTCAGGTCCCGCCTGCTGGCGGACGGTACCGCCGCGGTCCGTGAACTCGGCTTCATGGAGGGCTCGTACCAGCGGCTGCGGGTCGTCGAGAACACCGCGACGACCCACAACGTCATCGTCTGCACCCTCTGCTCCTGCTATCCGCTGCGCCTGCTCGGCCCGTCCCCCAGCTGGTACAAGTCGGAGGCCTACCGCTCCCGGGTGGTCCGCGAACCACGGGCGGTCCTGGCGGAGTTCGGCCTGGAACTGCCGGCCGGCACGGAGATCACCGTGTGGGACTCCAGCGCCGAGACCCGCTACATGGTCTTGCCGCGCCGGCCCGAGGGCACACAGGACCTGGGCGAGGAGCAGTTGGCCGCGCTGGTGACCCGAAACGCCCTCATCGGCACCGCCGCCGTATGACTCAACCCTCCTCGTCCTGAGGCTCCTTGCTCTCCTCGACGGTCGGCACCGGCACGTCCGGCGGCTCGCCCAGCGCCGCCAACGCCTGTCGTGCCGAGGGGACGTGCAGCGGGGAGAAGTACGGGTTGACGCGCAGCGCCTCCTGCAGATGCCGCCGCGCGGCCCCGTACTGCTCCAACTCCCGCTCGATCACGCCCCGGTGGTACGCGTACAGGGCGCTGCGCACCCCGCCGCCGTGCACCGGGTCCGTCGCCGCCGTCGCGAACCGCAGCGCCTCCTTGTCCTGCCCGGCCCGGTGCAGCGCCCAGCCCAGCGCGTCGGCCACCTCGATGCCGGGCTGCTTGCGCCACTCGGCGCGCAGGAGCTGCACGGCGGCCCGCGCGTCCCCGTGGTCGGCCTCCAGCCGTCCGAGCACCAGCGTCTCGTCGACCCCCGCCTCGGCCACCTCGCGCACCCGCTCCCGCACGGCGTCGTACTCCACCCGGGCCGCCTCACCGAGCCCGATCGACTCGTACAACTCGCCCAGTTCCAGGGCGTACTGGGGACAGGGTTGCTTGGCGAGGGCCACCCGGTAGGCGTTCAGCGCCTCCGTCGTCCGCCCCAGCGCGGCCAGCGCCCGCCCCTGCCCCGCCTGCGCCGCCCGCTGGTCGGGATCGATCCGCACCGCCTCCTGGAAACGCCGCAGCGCGTCCTGCGGATCCCCGCGCTCCCACGACAGCTCCCCGGCCCGCTCCAGCCACGCCGCCCGCTCGGCGGGCGACGACGCTCCGGCCGCCGCGTCGGACAGCTGCGCCGCCGCGTCCTCGCGCCAGCCCCGGTCGCGGTAGACGGCCGCCGCCCGCGCCCGCACGGCCGACCCGCTGTGCAGCTCCAGCAGCCGGTCCAGGGTCCGCTTGACCGCCTTGTAGTCACCGAGCCCGGTGTAGGCGTCGAGCAGCGGCGGATACGTCGTCCACCGCTTCGGCTCCACTTTCAGCGCCGTCTCGCCCCAGGCCCGCGCCGCCGGGAAGTCGCGGCGCGCGTTCGCCAGCGCCGCCATGCCGTCCAGTGCCGCGACCTGTACGTCCTTCCGCGTCCCCGCGACCCGCAGCGAGGTCCGCAGCGCCCGCTCGGCCCGCGGATAGTTCGCCGCGTCCGCGGTCCGCCGCCCCTGCTCCACGTACGCCGCCCCCAGCACCGCCCAGGCCCGACCGTCCCCCGGATGCCCCCGCACCCACGCCTCCCGCTCCCCGATCAGCGTCCCCAGTTCCGGCAGCCCCGCAGGCGCCCCCGCGACGACGGCCGACAGCGCCTGCGCGCCCGCCGCCGGAGTGACGACGGGCCTGGTCACGGGCCGTTCCCAGGGCCACAGCGCCACCGCCGCGCCGAGCACCAGGGACCCGGCGAGAGCGGCGATCAGTACCCGCCGGCCGGTCCGCGGACGCCGTGCCTCCTGCTCCTTCTCCATGCCGCTCACTCTGCGCCAGCACGACGACCACACCCGGCATACGTCCACTGCCGTAGACGGGGTTCACACCGATGGCCCCGGGTGCGACGCTGTGATCATGAGCCGTATCGAAGCGCCCTCCGACGCAGCCACCGGAAACCTCGTCGACCGGCTCCTGACCGGTCTGCCCGCCGAGGCCGTCCTGATCGACCCCGACGTCACGGCGTCCTACGCCAACGACATGGCCAGCTTCTGTCCCGCCGGCACCCCGGCCGTGGTCGTGCTGCCCCGCACCGTCGAGCAGGTCCAGCACGTCATGCGCATCGCCACCGAACTGCGCGTCCCGGTCGTCCCACAGGGCGCCCGCACCGGCCTGTCCGGCGGCGCCAACACCTCCGAGGGCAGCATCGCGCTGTCCCTCACCAAGATGGACCGCATCCTGGAGATCAATCCGGTCGACCGCATCGCCGTGGTCGAACCGGGCGTCATCAACGCCACGCTCTCCCGGGCGGTCAACGAACACGGCCTGTACTACCCGCCCGACCCCTCCAGCTGGGAGATGTGCACGATCGGCGGCAACATCGGCACCGCCTCGGGCGGCCTGTGCTGCGTCAAGTACGGCGTGACGGCCGAGTACGTCCTCGGCCTCGACGTCGTCCTCGCCGACGGCCGCCTGATGTCCACCGGCCGCCGCACCGCGAAGGGCGTCGCCGGCTACGACCTCACCCGCCTCTTCGTCGGCTCCGAGGGCTCCCTCGGCATCGTCGTCCGGGCCGTCCTGGCGCTCAAGCCGCAGCCGCCCGCCCAGCTCGTGCTGGCCGCCGAGTTCGCCTCCGCGACCGCCGCCTGCGACGCGGTGTGCCGGATCATGGCCGGCGGCCACGTCCCCTCGCTCCTCGAACTCATGGACCGTACGACGGTGAAGGCCGTCAACGACCTCGCGCACATGGGGCTGCCGGAGAGCACCGAGGCCCTGCTGCTGGCCGCCTTCGACACCCTGGCCCCCGCCGCCGACCTCGCCGCCGTCGGCGCCCTGTGCGAGGCGGCCGGCGCCACCCAGGTGGTGCCCGCCGAAGACGTCGCCGAGTCCGAACTCCTCCTCCAGGCCCGGCGGCTCTCGCTGACCGCGCTGGAGGCCGTCAAGGGCACGACGATGATCGACGACGTGTGCGTGCCCCGCTCCAGGCTCGGCGAGATGCTTCAGGGCGTGGAGCGGATCGCCGAGAAGTACGGCCTCACCATCGGCGTCTGCGCGCACGCCGGCGACGGCAACACCCACCCCACCGTCTGCTTCGACGCGGCCGACCTCGACGAGTCCCGGCGCGCCCGCGAGTCCTTCGACGAGATCATGGCCCTCGGCCTCCAGCTCGGCGGCACGATCACCGGCGAACACGGCGTGGGCGTCCTGAAGAAGGAGTGGCTGGCGCGCGAGATCGGGCCGGTCGGGGTGGAGATGCAACGGCAGATCAAGCACGTCTTCGATCCGCTGGGCATCCTCAACCCCGGCAAGCTCTTCTGACCCCGTCACCGGAGCGGTCACCGGGCGAGCAACTGGTCGAGCGCGTCGTCGATCCCCAGCTGCTCGCCCTCGGTCCCCGGGGGCACCACCCTCAGCGTCCGCTCCAGCCAGGCGGACACCTGCGCGGCTGGCGCCTCCAGCAGGGCGTCCCCGTCCGGCGAACTCAGCGCCATCAGCACGACGCTGCGCCCCTCGGTCTTCGTCGGCCACACCCGCACGTCACCCTGCCCGCACGGCCGGAACACCCCCTCCACCAGCAGCTCGCGCGAGAACGTCCAGTCCACGGGGTGCTCGGAGTTGATGTGGAAGGCGACGTGCACGGCGTACGGGTCGTCCGTGCGGTAGCTGAGCCGGGCCGGTACCGGGATACCGCGTTCCGGCGACAGGATCAGCCTGAGTTCCAACTCGCGTTCCACGACGGTGTAGTGCATGACGTCCGGTTCCTCTCTCGGGCAGGTGTACGGGGCCCTGTGGGCGGGCCCGTACAGGGGAGAGAGGGGTGGGGCCGCGACCATTACGCGGGTTCGGAGAAGTTTTTTCCGAGCGTGTGAATCCGGTGCATGAGGTTGCCCGGAAAAGAGTGGGTCCGGCGGGACCGGGCGTGCGGCTCGCGCCGGTCTGATAGATGTGGTGGCCCCCATATTCACCCGCGAGCAGATACGGGACGACGGACATGAGCGCCCCATCCCCGGCCCCCGGCGACGACAGGCCCCGCGAAGGGTACTACCCGGACCCGTCCATTCCTGGATATGTCCGGTACTGGAACGGTGCCGCCTGGGTACCGGGCACCAGCCGTCCGGCGCCGTCGGACGGCGAGTCGCTCGACCCGCCGCCCGGATCGGGCCCGGTCCCCGGGCAGGCCCAGGCCCCCTCGGTCCCCCTGGTCGAGGAGACCGGCCCGCACTTCTTCGACGAGGACCCCGAGCCGGGTCAGTCGGCTCCCGCGGAGCCCGCGCAGGGCGGCCGTCCCGAGCCGGCGTCCGCCTGGGGCGCCGACCGCTCCCGGCAGTCCGGCTTCGGCGGCGACCAGGACCGCCGCGTCTCCTGGGGTGCCGACCCGCGTGCCGGGTCCGACGGCCCGGACCGCACGAGCAGCACGGACGGCTCCGCGACGATCCCGCCCGCCCGGACGGCCCCCTCCGAGGCCGACTCCGGCGGCACGTTCGTCTTCCGCAGGGTGACCGCGGACCCCGGCCCCCAGGGCGGCGCGTCCGACGGCTCCTCCGCCACGCCCGCCCCCGCCGCCGACGACGGCACCATGACCTTCCGCGCTGTGCCCCAGCGCACGGGGCAGCAGGGCGGGGCGCAGGGCGGCGGCACGGGGGCGCCCGCAGGCGCCGGGGGAGGAGCACGGCAGGCTCCGGGGGCCGGTGCGTCCGGTGGGCCGGGCGGGTCCGGTTCCGGCGCCCAGCCGCCGTCGCCCGGGGCCGCCGCGTCCGCCGGTGCCTCCGGCGGCCCGGCTTTCGGACCGCAGGCCTCCGCCGCCGCACCCGATGCCCCCGGCTTCAACGCGGGCCTGGCCGCCGCCGAGCGCGCGGCACAGGCTGCCGGCGCCCAGGGCGCCGCCCCGGCCGCCCTCTCCCAGCAGCCCTCCGTCTCGGTGCCGCCGCAGCCCGGCGGCCCCCAGCCCGCCGCCACCCCGATGGCCGCGGGGCCCGGCGGCGGCCAGGCCTCCTGGGCCCAGCAGGTGCACCGGCTCGCGGGAGCCGATGAGGAGCAGCGCGTCGCGCCCTGGAAGCCGCCGGTGGCGGACATCTTCCAGCAGGCCGCCATGAACGCGGCCGCCGCCCGCCCGGCGGGCCTGGGCAAGCGGCTCGCCGCCCGGCTGCTGGACACGGTGATCGTCGCGGGCGTGACCGCCGTGGCCGCCGTGCCGCTGGGCACCAAGGCGGTCGACCACATCAACGGCAAGATCGACGAGGCGAAGCTCAGCGGACGGACCGTCACCGTCTGGCTGCTGGACGGCACCACCTCGGTCTACTTCGGCATCATCCTGGCCGTCCTGCTGGTGGTCGGTGTGCTCTACGAGGCGATGCCCACCGCCAAGTGGGGCCGCACGCTCGGCAAGAAGCTGCTCGGCCTGGAGGTGCGGGACATCGAGGCGCACGAGCCGCCGTCCTTCGGCGGGGCGCTGCGCCGCTGGTTCGTCTACTGCGTGCCCGGGCTGCTCGGCATCGGTGTCGTCGGTGTGGCGTGGTGCCTGTTCGACCGGCCGTGGCGCCAGTGCTGGCACGACAAGGCGGCGCGTACGTTCGTCGCGGGCTGAGCGGGTCGGCCGTACGGCGTACTCGAATCCGTACTCCGGACGGCCGTCCGCCGGATGCGAAGCCGGGGGGTTCGCGGTCCACTCGGGCCATGACGACCGAACCGCCCGGCTCGGGACAGCAGCCGCCGGAAGACGACCCGTTCAGGAAACAGCCTCCGCCCGGCCAGCAACCGCCCCCAGGCGGTCAGCAGCAGCCGTACGGCGGTCAGCAACCGCCCTATGGCGGTCAGCAGCCGCCCTACGGTCAGCAGCCGCCGCCGGGCCAGCAGCCGCCGCCCTACGGCGGAGACCCCTACGGCGGCGGGCCCCACCCCGGCGATCCGCTCGCCGGGATGCCCCCGCTCGCCGACAGCGGCAGGCGCACGCTGGCCCGGATCATCGACCTCATCCTCGTCGGCATCGTCGTGTGGCTGGTCACCTGGCCGATCGGCGTGCACGAGTACACCGTGAACGGCAACAACGTGGCGGTCGGCAAGTCCTTCGCGCAGTCGCTCATCGCCGCCGTGCTCTACATCGCCTACGACACCGTGATGATGAGCAAATCCGGGCAGACGCTCGGCAAGAAGTGGCTGAAGATGCGGGTGGCGAACCTCGACAACGGCTCCACGCCCTCGGTGCAGACCTCGCTGGCGCGGGCGGCGGTCCTGTGGCTCCCGTTCGCGTTCTGCTGTGCCTGCATCTGGACCGCGATCTGCGGCGGCTGGAGCTACTTCGACCGGCCCTACAAGCAGGGCCTGCACGACAAGGCGGCGAAGACGGTGGTGGTCAGCACCGTCTGACCGGCACCGGCCGGACCGGCTCAGGCGGCCTTCGACGAGCCCGTCGCCACGGCGTGCACGGGCTCCTCGGCCTGCTCGACGGCCGGCCGCGACACCGCGACGACCTTCGTCCTCGGCAGCGGCACCGTCATGGCGACCAGGAGGCCGAGGGCGAGCGCCGAGACGGCGATGACCGCGATCCCCACGCCCGAACTCGTCTGGGACAGCAGCAGCATGGCGAGCGTCGAGAAGATGACGGTGCAGGAGCCGTAGGTCAGCTGTGCGGCAGTCGGACGAGGCATGGCAATCGTGTCCTCGGAAGTGGGGGTCCACGGGGGCGTCGGCCTGGCTTTCCGCCGGTTTCGGGGCGTGCCGCCATCCGACTCTAATCGCCTGTGTGCCCGACTGGAACGAACAGTAAGCGTGACCTAACCAACAGTGCCGGTGCACAGGGGGCGCACGGAGTCATGGCGTCCATCAAGTGGACGTTCGAACGCGCCGGTCGGGGTGTCCGCAAAGCGAACCCCGGCTCCGCATAGTGCACTTGTCCTGCTCAAGTCAAGGTCTGTCTTTTCTTACCGACCTCTAGTCAAATTGCGTCACTTGACTTACCAACGTGACCACGAGGAACTCAAGTGACTCTTAAACATTGGACGTTCAGAGCCGGCGCGGTCGGTGTCGCACTCGCGGCGGCGACGGCCACGTTCTCGACGTTCGGCGTGGCGCAGGCCGCCGACAGCGCCAAGTCCGCCACCGTGGACCGCCGTGACCCGGCCGCGGCCCAGAGCACGAAGGAGCACGACCTCGACGGTCCGCTCTCCAAGACCCAGGAGGCGCAGCGCCAGGAGGCCCTGAACCAGGTCATATCCGGCAGGACCTCGGTCAAGGACCGCGACGGTTCGCGGGTCGTCCAGCTCAAGAGCAAGAAGGGCGACGGCAAGTACGTAGAACTGGGCCGCGAGAAGACGGACAAGATCTTCACGATCCTGGTCGAGTTCGGCGACCAGGTCGACAGCCGCTACGGCGGCACCGCGGGCCCGCTGCACAACCGGATAGCCGAGCCGGACCGGGCCAAGGACAACTCCACGGCCTGGCAGGCGGACTACAACCAGCAGCACTTCCAGGACCTCTACTTCGGCACCGGCAAGAACACCGAGTCGCTGAAGAAGTACTACGAGAAGCAGTCCTCGGGCCGCTACTCGGTCGACGGCGAGGTCACCGACTGGGTCAAGGTCCCCTACAACGAGGCCCGTTACGGCAACAACGCCTGCGGTTCCACCACCTGCTCCAGCGTCTGGAACCTGGTGCGTGACGGACTGACCGCCTGGGTCGCCGACCAGAAGGCGGCCGGCAAGTCGGACGCCGACATCAAGGCGGACCTCGCCCAGTACGACCAGTGGGACCGCTACGACTTCGACGGCGACGGGAACTTCAACGAGCCCGACGGCTACGTCGACCACTTCCAGATCGTGCACGCCGGCGAGGACGAGTCCGCGGGCGGCGGCGCGCAGGGCACCGACGCGATCTGGGCGCACCGCTGGTACGCCTTCGGCTCCGACGCCGGCGCCACCGGCCCCGCGAACAACAAGCTCGGCGGCACCCAGGTCGGCGACACCGGCGTCTGGGTCGGCGACTACACGATGCAGCCGGAGAACGGCGGACTCGGCGTCTACGCCCACGAGTACGGCCACGACCTCGGCCTGCCGGACGAGTACGACACCAACGGCGGCGAGAACTCCACCGGGTTCTGGACCCTGATGTCCTCCGGTTCCTGGCTCGGCACCGGCAAGAACGCCATCGGCGACCTGCCGGGCGACATGAACGCCTGGGACAAGCTCCAGCTGGGCTGGCTCGACTACGACACGGCGAAGGCCGCGACGAAGTCGAAGCACAAGCTGGGCGTCGCCGAGTACAACACCAAGAACAAGCAGGCCCTCGTGGTCACGCTGCCCGACAAGGCGGTCACCACCGAGGTGGTCACCCCGGCGCAGGGCTCGACCCAGTGGTGGAGCGGCAGCGGCAACGACCTCAAGAACACGCTGACCCGTTCGGTGGACCTCACCGGGAAGTCCGCGGCGACGCTGACCCTCGACGGCTACTACGACATCGAGGCGAACTACGACTTCCTCTACGCCGAGGTCTCGACCGACGGCGGCGCCAACTGGACCGCCCTGGACGGCACGGTGGACGGCCAGGCCATCCCGCGCGACGGCAGCGACAAGCCGGCGCTGACGGGCACGGTCGACGGCTACAAGAAGCTGTCGTACTCGCTCGACGCCTACGCGGGCAAGAAGATCGACCTGCGCTTCCGCTACCAGACGGACGGCGGTGTGGCGCTCAAGGGCTTCGCGGCCGACGAGATCACCGTGACGGCCGACGGCGCGGCGGTCTTCTCCGACAACGCCGAGTCCGCGGACGCCGGTTGGACCGCGAGCGGCTTCTCCCGCATCGGCGCGTCCTTCACCAAGGACTACAAGCAGTACTACATCGCCGAGAACCGCCAGTACGTGTCGTACGACAAGACCCTGAAGGTCGGCCCGTACAACTTCGGCTTCTCGACGACCCGTCCGGACTGGGTGGAGCACTACCCGTACCAGAACGGCCTGTTGATCTGGAAGTGGGACACCTCCCAGCCGGACAACAACACCGGCGACCACCCGGGCACGGGTCTGATCCTGCCGATCGACTCCCACCCGGTGCCGCTGAAGTGGTCCGACGGCACGCTGATGCGGGGCCGCATCCAGGCCTACGACTCGCCGTTCAGCCTGTACCCGACGGACGGCATCACGCTGCACAAGGCTGACGTCGCGACCAAGATCAAGTGGTCGTGGGGGGTGCCGGTCTTCAACGACCACGCGAGCACCTACTACGACACCTCGAACCCGGCCGCGGGTGTCAAGGTCACTGACACCAACACCAAGATCAAGATCGTCCGAGAGGCCCTGGATGGCTCCACGATCTCGCTCGAGGTGGGACCCGTGCTGAAGTAGTTTGAGTTTTCGCAGGTCAGAGACGTATCGGCGGTGACCCCTTGGCGGGTCGCCGCCGATCGTGTTTAGGTGCGTGCTGTGCCGTTCTTATTGACAGTCCCTTCGACACCGACTCGCACGGGGGTGTGACCTGCATGGCCGCAGGAGGTTTCTGCAAGCTGCCGAGCGGCAGCGTGGTGGTGGCGCTGAACCTGCCCAGCCCCACCGCCGACGGCACGGACTGCGTCCGTGTCCTCGTCCACGCCCGCAACCGGGCGCGCGCCCTGACCAGGCTGCGCAACCTGGGCATGCGGGCCGTCTACCTGCGGGGCAACGCGGCCCCGCCGACCCCGGACGAGATCACGGCCGTCCTGCACCATCCCGACGGCCTGATATGGCGCACAGCCCCTGACAACGGTGTCCTGCCCGCCCCGGACCTGGTCCAGGAACTCTGGCACCCGATCAAGGCCCTCCTACGCCGCCCGGCGGCACCGGCATAACGACGCCCTGCCCAACCGCATCGGCGCGGGCGCCGCGACTGCCGCCCACGTCGGTGCGTCGGCGCTTTCCGGCGGTGCCCACTCCGGGCCGTGCTTGTGCGGTGGGCGCCGGGGCGCGGACGCGGCCGCTGCCGATCTCTCCGCCGCGACGGCGACCTGCCACGGCGTGGCCTTCCGGCGGTGCCACTCCGGGGTGGCCGGGGTCGGTGTGGGACCTCCGGGGGCGGAGGCAGTCGGCGGCCGGCCCTGCCGGTGCCGATGTCTCCGCCGCGGCGGAGACCAGCCACGGCGTGGCTTTCCGGCGGTGCCACTCCGGGCCGGGCTCGTGCGGTGGGCGCCGGGGCGCGGAGACGGCCGGCCGGTCGCGCCGGTCCGGCCCTCTCGGCCCGCGCAGGCGCACGTCAGATCCGTCCGCCGCGACGGCGACCAGCCACGACGTGGCTGTCCGGCGGTGCCGGTCCTGGGGGCCGTGTCGGTTTGGGGGCCGCCGGGGCGCGAAGACTGCCGGCCGACCATGCCGGTGTCGATCTCTCCGCCGCGACGGCGGCCGGCCACGGCGTCGCCGTCGGGGCGGTGCCGGTCCGGGGCTTGGCCCGCAGCGCGGGCCGGGGAGGGCGGGCTACGCGACCACCGGCTTGCCGGTGAGTTCCACTCCCGCCTCGCGCATCTCCTCGAGCGCCCGGTCTGTGGTCTCCTGGGCCACCCCGGCCGTCAGGTCGAGCAGGACCTGGGTGCGGAAGCCCTCGCGGGCCGCGTCCAGCGCGGTGGCCCGCACGCAGTGGTCCGTGGCTATGCCGACCACGTCGACCTCGACGACGTCCCGGGCGCGCAGCCACTCGGCCAGCGGGACGCCGTTCTCGTCGGCGCCCTCGAAGCCGCTGTAGGCCGCCGCGTACGCGCCCTTGTCGAAGACGGCGTCGATCGCGCCGGAGGCGACGGCGGGGGCGAAGTTCGGGTGGAAGCCGACGCCCTCGGTGCCGGCGACGCAGTGCGCGGGCCAGGAGTGCACGAAGTCGGGGTTGTCGGCGAAGTGGCCGCCGGGCGCGATGTGGTGGTCGCGGGTGGCCACCACGTGCTGGTAGCCGGAGCCGGCCGCCTGCCCGATCAGTTCGGTGACGGCGGCGGCCACGTCGGCACCCCCGGCCACGGCGAGGCTGCCCCCCTCGCAGAAGTCGTTCTGCACGTCTACGACGATCAAGGCGCGGCGCATGGTCGGTGTCCTTCGACTATGGGGTCGGGGAGAGAAGGGGGGTGCGGGCCCGGCCGGTGAACTTCCGAGCCTATTGAGTTCGGGGGGCGCAGGGGAGGGGGCATGAGAGGGCGTATCCGCGGGCGCGTGCGGTGAGCGCCCGCTTCTAGCTACCCGAGCGAGCCTGTACGTACTCCGTCGGAATGACGGGTTCCCCGCGCGACAGCTGGGTGGCCGACAGCGGCAGGCCGGCCCGCGCGGCCGTGTGCCGGTCGCGTACGACGTCCAGCGGCTCGCGGGCGATCACGTCGCCGCCCTTGATCAGCTGCACCAGCAACTGCCGGTCGGCGAGCTCGGCCGGGACGGGGCCCGTGCCGACGACCTCGGCCTCCGCGACCCCGTCGGCGTCGAGGCGCCGCGCGGCCCACTTGCGGCCGCCGATGGAGGTCTTGCCGCCGCTGGACTTCTTCGCCACCGGCACCAGCGGGGCCTTGGGGTCGTCGGACTCCGCGCGGGCCACCAGCTTGTAGACCATGGAGGCCGTCGGGTGCCCGGACCCGGTCACCAGCTGGGTGCCGACGCCGTACGCGTCCACGGGGGCCGCCGCCAGCGAGGCGATGGCGTACTCGTCCAGGTCCGAGGTCACGATGATCTTCGTGTCGGTCGCGCCCAGCTCGTCCAGCTGCTGGCGCACCCGGTGCGCGACCAGCAGCAGGTCGCCGGAGTCGATGCGCACGGCGCCAAGCTCGGTCCCGGCGACCTCGACGGCCAGGCGGACGGCCTCGGCGACGTCGTAGGTGTCCACGAGCAGGGTCGTGCCCCGGCCGAGCGAGTCGACCTGGGCGCGGAAGGCGTCCCGCTCGTGGTCGTGGAGCAGGGTGAAGGCGTGGGCCGAGGTGCCGACGGTCGGGATGTTGTAGCGGAAGCCGGCCGCGAGGTCGGAGGTGGAGGAGAAGCCGCCGAGGTAGGCGGCGCGGGAGGCGGCGACGGCCGCGAGCTCGTGGGTGCGGCGGGCGCCCATCTCGATCAGCGGGCGCACTCCGGCGGCCGAGGACATGCGGGAGGCGGCCGCGGCGATGGCGGAGTCGTGGTTGAGGATGGAGAGGATCACGGTCTCCAGCAGCACGCACTCGGCGAACGACCCCTCGACCCGCATGATCGGCGAGCCCGGGAAGTACACCTCGCCCTCGGGGTAGCCCCACACGTCGCCGCCGAACCGGTAGCCGGCGAGCCACTCCAGGGTCGGCTCGTCGACGATGCCCCGTTCACGCAGGAAGCCCAGGACGCCGGCGTCGAAGCGGAAGTTCTCCACGGCGTCCAGGACCCGCCCGGTGCCGGCCACGACGCCGTAGCGGCGCCCCTCGGGCAGTCGCCGGGTGAAGACCTCGAAGACCGACCTCCGTTCGGCGGTACCGGCCTTCAAGGCCGCCTGCAGCATCGTGAGCTCGTACTGGTCCGTGAAGAGCGCCGTCGAGGGAACGTCCACCGGCAGCCCAAGGTCCGCTGTGTTCATGCCGAGCATGCTACACCCCCTTCGCGTCAGTGTGACGATTTATCGGGGCCGTGGCAGCATGGGCCTTGTGACGTCACCCGCTCCCGTAGAGATCGAACGCACCGAGTCGGCGGAGGAGGTCTTCGCCGTACCCGAGCCGGACGTCCCCTGGGTCACGATCGTCCACAACGACCCGGTCAACCTCATGAGCTACGTGACCTACGTCTTCCAGACGTACTTCGGGTACTCGAAGGACAAGGCCACCAAGCTCATGCTCGATGTCCACCACAAGGGCCGGGCGGTCGTCTCCAGCGGTAGCCGCGAGGAGATGGAACGCGACGTGCAGGCGATGCACGGCTACGGCCTGTGGGCCACCCTCCAGCAGGACCGGAAATGACCCCCTCCCGCGCGCAGGACCGGAAGTAGCGAACCTCCTTCATGCCAGGACACTTCGAACCGCTCCCCGGCGGCGGTGCGGCCGTCGCCCTCGACGACGTCGAGATCTCCATCATCCGATCGCTCGCCGTCCAGTTGCTGGAGCTCATCGGCCCCGGACCCGGCGCGGACGCCTCCGACGACCCGCTCGCGGAGCTCTTCGCCGAGGGCCCGAGCGAGCCGCCCCGGGACCCCGTGCTCAAGCGGCTCTTCCCGGACGCCTACTGCGACCCGGAGGGCACCCCCGGCCCCCAGCAGGCGCAGGAACAGCAGGCCCACTCCGCCGAGTTCCGCCGCTACACCGAGAACGACCTGCGGGCCGGCAAGCGGGAGAACGCGCTCACGGTCGTCCGCACCCTCGACGCACTCACCCCGGCCCCCGACGGCGGAGCGGTCCTCGAACTGTCCGTCGAGCAGTCCCGGCAGTGGCTGGGCTCCCTCAACGACCTGCGCCTGGCGATCGGCTCGCGGCTGGAGATCACCGACGAGGACGACACCGACGTTCTCTACCGGCTCCCGGACGACGACCCCCGTAAGCCCATGGTGATGGCCTACCTCTGGCTGGGCGGGCTCCAGGAGACGCTGGTGAACACCCTCCTGCCCTGAAATGTGCAGGTTCCGTGTTCGCTCGGAGGACGCTCAAATCCGGATAACGATCGAGTCACCGGTCCGGCCGGGTGTGTCCGTTTTCTACGCTGTTTGGCCCCTTCTCCTTGTGTGATGCGCCACATTTTCCCCCGGTGATCAGCGTTGCGGCCGTGATAAATCTTCACGACCGCCCGGCGAACACCACCCGAATGTTCGGCCGGGTGCGCCACAGCGCCGACGACCGTCGGCCTGGCACGAGCGGGCCCGCGAGCCCGCTCAGCTCCATTCAATCCGGGGGGATCGAGACCCGATCCGAGGCCGACGAGAGGCCCGGGTCGGCATGGAGAAAGGCGCACCACACACATGACCTCCGCTCAGGTCGACACAGGCTCGGAGCAGACCTCCGAAGAGGGGTACGAGCGCGGACTCGGCAGCCGCCAGGTCCAGATGATCGCGATCGGCGGCGCCATCGGCGTCGGCCTCTTCCTGGGGGCCGGGGCGAACATCGCCAAGGCCGGTCCCAGCCTCATCCTGATGTACGCCCTCGCGGGCGCCATCGTCTTCTTCATCATGCGGGCGCTCGGCGAACTGCTCCTGTACCGCCCGGTCTCGGGCTCCTTCGCGGAGTACTCCCGCGAGTTCCTCGGCCCGTTCTTCGGCTACTTCACCGGCTGGACGTACTGGCTGATGTGGGTCGTCACGGGCATGGCCGAGCTCACGGCCGCCGCGATCTACGTCCACTACTGGTTCCCGCACGTCCCCCAGTGGGTGACCGCGCTGGTCTTCCTGGTGGTCCTGTTCGGGGTCAACCTGATCTCGGTGAAGGTCTTCGGCGAGCTCGAGTTCTGGTTCTCCATGGTCAAGGTCACCGCCCTGATCGGCATGATCGTGATCGGCCTCGGCGTGCTCACCCTCGGCTTCAGCAACGCCGGCGACACCGCCGCGGTCGCCAACCTCTGGCAGTTCGACGGCTTCTTCCCCAAGGGCATCGGCTCGTCCCTGATGACCCTGCAGGGCGTCATGTTCGCCTACCTCGCGGTCGAGCTCGTCGGTGTCACCGCGGGCGAGTCCGAGGACCCCGAGAAGACGCTGCCCAAGGCGATCAACACCCTGCCCTGGCGCATCGCGCTCTTCTACGTCGGCGCCCTCACCGTCATCCTGTGCGTGGTGAAGTGGACCGACTTCGCGGCCGGCGTCAGCCCCTTCGTGAAGGCGTTCGCGGTGATCGGCATCCCGGCCGGCGCGGGCATCGTCAACTTCGTCGTGCTGACCGCGGCCCTGTCCTCCTGCAACTCCGGCATGTACTCCACGGGCCGCATGCTGCGCACCCTCGCCGACAACGGCGAGGCCCCGGCGGTCTTCCGGAAGCTGTCCTCGACCAAGACGCCGGCCTTCGGCATCACCGTCTCGGTCCTCTTCATGGGCATCGGCGTCGTCCTGAACTACGTCGTCCCGGAGAAGGCCTTCGGATACGTCACCTCGGTGGCCACCGCGGCCGGCATCTGGACCTGGCTGATGATCCTCGTCAGCCACGTCCGCTACCGCCGTGCCGTCGTCGCCGGCCGCCTGCCCGCCTCCGCCTTCCCGGCACCGGGCGGCGCGGTGTGCAGCTGGATCGCCATCGTCTTCCTGCTCTTCGTCACGGGCCTCATCGCCTACGACGCCGACTCGCGCGTCTGCCTCTACGTGATGGCGGGCTGGGCCGCCGCGCTGGGCGTCGGCTGGGCCGTGCTGAAGGCCCGCAACCCGCAGATCGCGGAGCGGCGCGAGCCGGAGCTGGAGAAGGTCGGCTGACCTCTGGTTCAGCATGTGGGCCGCCCCGTACCACCCTTCGGTACGGGGCGGCCCCTCTGCTTATCCTGGCCAGCATGCTGACCATCACCCAGGCCCTCGTCGACCAGATCGTCGCCCACGCGCGCAAGGACCACCCCGACGAGGCGTGCGGCGTCATCGCCGGGCCGGCCGGCTCGGACCGCCCCGAGCGCTTCATCCCCATGCTCAACGCGGCCATGTCGCCGACCTTCTACGAGTTCGACTCCGGCGACCTGCTCAAGCTCTACCGCGAGATGGACGACCGCGACGAGGAGCCGGTGGTCATCTACCACTCCCACACGGCCACCGAGGCCCGCCCCTCCCGCACCGACATCTCCTACGCCAACGAGCCCGGCGCCCACTACGTCCTGGTCTCCACCGCCGACACCGACGGCCTGGGCGAGTTCCAGTTCCGCTCGTTCCGGATCGTGGACGGCGAGGTGACCGAGGAGGAGGTCACCGTCGTCGGGGCATACTGAGCCCCGTACGGTCGGCCCGAGCGGTGGCACGGGCATCCGCCTGAGCTGTGCGGTCTCAGCAGCCGGTCGGAATACGTCCGTAGTGTGAGATCACACTCCGGGTCGGGGACCGGGAATCGATACGATGACCGCATGGTTTCCAACGACGTGAGCGAAAAGACGCCGGGCATCCTGCTCGTGGCGCGGCTGCACGTCGACCTGTGCAGGCTGAACAGCGCCCTCTGTCCGAGCTGACCCCTGCCGCCGTACGGCCGTGAGCCGCGGCGCATCACGCACCACCCCCGCAGTACTGCGCTGCCGCGCGCGCACCGACCAGCCGAAAACTTCCGACAGGAGCCCTGAGCCATGGCCATCGAGGTCCGCATCCCCACCATCCTCCGCACCTACACCGACGGTCAGAAGGCTGTGGAGGGCACCGGGGACACCCTCGCCGAGCTCTTCGCCGACCTCGAGACCCGGCATGCGGGCATCCAGGCCCGCATCGTGGACGGCGGCGAGCTGCGCCGGTTCGTGAACGTCTACCTGAACGACGAGGACGTCCGCTTCCTCGACGGCATCAACACCAAGCTCGCCGACGGCGACAACGTCACGATCCTGCCGGCCGTGGCCGGCGGTATGGCCTGATCCCCATGCGCTACGACTCCCCGATCGCCGCGGTAGGCAACACCCCCCTGGTGCGCCTGCCGCGGCTGTCGCCGTCCGAGGACGTCCGCATCTGGGCCAAGCTCGAGGACCGCAACCCCACCGGCTCGATCAAGGACCGCCCCGCCCTGCACATGATCGAGCAGGCGGAGAAGGAGGGGCGGCTGACTCCGGGCTGCACGATCCTGGAGCCGACCTCCGGCAACACCGGCATCTCCCTCGCCATGGCGGCCAAGCTCAAGGGCTACCGCATGGTGTGCGTGATGCCCGAGAACACCTCGCAGGAGCGCCGGGACCTGCTCGGCATGTGGGGCGCCGAGATCATCTCCTCACCGGCCGCGGGCGGCTCCAACACCGCCGTACGGGTCGCCAAGGAGCTGTCCGCCGAGCACCCCGACTGGGTGATGCTCTACCAGTACGGCAACCCCGACAACGCCGGCGCGCACTACGCCACCACCGGCCCGGAGATCCTCGCCGACCTGCCGTCCATCACCCACTTCGTCGCCGGCCTCGGCACGACCGGCACCCTGATGGGCGTCGGCCGCTACCTCCGCGAGAACAAGCCGGACGTCAAGGTCGTCGCCGCCGAACCGCGCTACGACGACCTGGTGTACGGCCTGCGCAACCTCGACGAGGGCTTCGTACCCGAGCTGTACGACGCCTCCGTCCTCACCACCCGCTTCTCGGTCGGCTCCGCGGACGCCGTCACCCGCACCCGTGAACTCCTCCAGCAGGAGGGCATCTTCGCGGGCGTCTCCACGGGCGCGGCCCTGCACGCGGCCATCGGCGTCGGCAACAAGGCACTGAAGGCGGGGGAGTCCGCCGACATCGTGTTCGTCGTGGCCGACGGCGGCTGGAAGTACCTGTCGACGGGCGTCTACACGGCGGCCACGACAGAGGAAGCGATCGAGACGCTGCACGGACAACTCTGGGCGTAGGCGCGCCTCACGTCGCCAGGTGACGGACCTGGTCCCACAGGACCGGGTCCACCACACCGGCACGCCGCCGGAAGTGCCACACCGGCACCTCGCGCAACTCGTCCGTCTCCAGGAAGCTCGCCCGGCCCTGACGGTCGCCCACCGCTCCCGGGGGCAGCGGGATCACCCCGGGCCGCTCGTCGTGGAACTTGCTGGTGATCTTCGCGACCGTCGCCCGCTCCCCGTGCACCACCAGCACCAGGCAGGGCCGGTCCTTCCCGCCGGGCCCGTCCTCGAAGGGGACGTTGGCCCACCAGATCTCGGCGGGCCTGGGCCGCTGCCGTCCCCGCTCGCCCGGCCGCCCCGGCGGCCGCGTCCGCCGCCCCCCGGGCCGTCTGCCGCGCCCCCACCCGTCGACGAGCGTGGCGACCAGCGCCAGCAGTACCACCGCGGCGAGCGCCAGCCACCAGGACGTGTCCATGGGGAGGACGTTACCGGGGCGCACCGCTCTGCGCGCGCCCTCTCACGCGCCTCACGCGCCCCACTTCCAGCCGAACCGGTGACACCACAGGTGAGTTCGCCCACAACAGCCCTTGGCGGAGGAGCGACGAGGGGTTTTGCGCCTTACGCTCGACGGACCGCACGACCCCCGACGCCCCATCCCCGATCTTCTGGATTCTCTGGATTTCCAGCCAGCGGAGGTTTCTGTTTCATGAAGCTCACCGTCGTCGGCTGCTCGGGGTCGTTCCCGTCCGCGGAATCGGCCTGCTCGAGCTACCTCGTCGAGGCCGACGGCTACCGGCTGCTCCTCGACATGGGCAACGGCGCCCTCGGCGAGCTGCAGCGCCACTGCGGTCTCTACGACCTCGACGCGATCTTCCTCAGCCATCTGCACGCCGACCACTGCATCGACATGTGCGCGTACTTCGTCGCGCGCTACTACCGCCACGACGGCGGCCGCTGCGACCCGATCCCCGTCTACGGCCCCGAAGGCACCGAGCACCGCCTGACCACCGCCTACGCGGACACCCCCACCGCCTCCTCCATGAGCGAGGTCTTCGACTTCCACACCGTGAAGCCGTCCACGTTCGAGATCGGCCCGTTCACGGTGCACACGGAACGCGTGGCCCATCCGGTGGAGGCGTACGGCATCCGGATCGAGCACGGCGGCAGGTCCCTGACGTACTCCGGCGACACGGGCGCGACCCCCGTGCTGGACGAACTCGCCCGCGACACCGACCTGTTCCTGTGCGAGGCGGCCTTCACGCACGGCAAGGAGAGCATCCCCGACCTGCATCTCAACGGCCGCGAGGCGGGGGAGTCGGCGGCCCGGGCGGGCGCCCGCCGCCTGCTCCTCACCCACATCCCGCCGTGGACCGACCCGCAGATCAACCTGGCCGACGCGCGTGCCGCGTACGCGGGCCCGGTGGAGCTGGCGACGCCGAGGGTGTCGTACGAGATCTGACGTCGACAGCACGAAGGCCCCCGGAGCCGTGCGGCTCCGGGGGCCTTCGTGCTGTCGTGGGCTCACGCCTTGGTGAGGTCCTCGACCTCCTCCTCGGGCTCGCGGCCCGGGGTGGGGAGGTTGAACTTCGTGATGGCGAAGCGGAAGACGACGTAGTAGATCGCGCCGAAGAGGAGACCGATCGGGATGATCAGCCAGGGCTTGGTGGCGAGGTTCCAGTTGAGGCCGTAGTCGATGGCGCCCGCGGAGAAGGTGAAGCCCGCGTGCACGCCCAGCGCCCAGGTGACGGCCATGGACAGGGCGGTGAGCACCGCGTGGATGCCGTAGAGGACCGGGGCGATGAACATGAACGAGAACTCGATCGGCTCGGTCACACCGGTCATGAAGGAGGTCAGCGCCAGCGAGATCATCATGCCCATCACGGCCTTGCGGCGCTCGGGGCGGGCGGAGTGCGCGATGGCGATCGCGGCGGCCGGCAGACCGAACATCATGATCGGGAAGAAGCCGGACATGAACTGACCGGCGGTCGGGTCACCGGCGAAGAAGCGGGTCAGGTCGCCGTGGACGACGGTGCCGGCGGCGTTCTTGAAGTCACCGATCTGGAACCAGGCCACGGAGTTGACGAACTGGTGCATGCCGATCGGGATCAGACCGCGGTTGATCAGACCGAACAGACCGGCGCCGAAGGCCCCCAGGCCCGTGATCTGCTCGCCCAGGTTGGAGATGCCCTCACCGATCGGCTTCCAGACCAGGCCGAAGAAGACGCCCATGACCAGGCCGACGAAGGCCATGATGATCGGCACCAGACGGCGGCCGTTGAAGAAGCCGAGCCAATCCACCAGCTTGGTGCGGTGGAAGCGCTGCCAGAGCACCGCGGACAGCAGGCCCATGATGATGCCGCCGAGCACACCGGGGTTGTTGTAGGTCGCGGCTATGTCCGCGCCCTTGAGGATCTTCGCCTCGGTGACCGGGAACGCCTTGAGGACGTTGCTGTAGACCAGGAAGCCGACGAGCGCCGCGAGGGCCGTCGAGCCGTCGGACTTCTTCGCGAAGCCGATCGCCACACCGATGCAGAACAGCAGCGGCAGGTTGTCGAAGATCGCGCCACCCGCCGTGGCGAAGACCGCCGTGACCTTGTCGGGCAGGTGCAGCTTGTCGTGGATGTCCTGCTGGCCGAAGCGCAGCAGGATGCCCGCGGCCGGCAGTACGGCGATCGGGAGCTGCAGACTGCGACCAATCTTCTGCAGGCCCTGGAACAGGCCTGATCCCCACTTCTTCGTGGGGGCCGCCGTGGGCGCGGTGGCGGTGCTCATAGACTTCCTCCATCGGGTGGTGGTCTACACCACTCAGTGGTGTAGACCTGTTGTAGCACGATGAAGGTGGCATAAGGAACCCGCGATTCCCGTGACTGTGGTACTACGTTGGGCTACGCCTCGAGGGGCCCCGCGGACCACGCCTCGACGGCGTCCCGGCGCTACGCCTTGGTGACGTCCTCGCGCTCCTCCTCCGGCTCCCGCCCGGGAGTCCTGAGGTCGAACTTCGTGATCGCGAAACGGAAGATCGCGTAGTAGACGGCGGCGAAGCAGAGCCCGATCGGGACGATCGCCCAAGGTCTCGTCGCCAGGTTCCAGTTGATGATGTAGTCGATCAGCCCGGCCGAGAAGCTGAACCCGTCGTGCACCCCGAGCCCCCACGTCACCGCCATCGACACACCCGTCAACAGCGCGTGGATCGCGTACAGCACCGGCGCGATGAACAGGAACGAGTACTCGATCGGTTCGGTGATCCCGGTGACGAACGACGTCAGGGCGACCGACAGCATCAGGCCGCCGACCTCCTTGCGCCGCTCCGGACGGGCGCAGTGCGTGATCGCCAGGGCCGCGGCCGGCAGCGCGAACATCATGATCGGGAAGAACCCGGACGTGAACTGGCCCGCGTGCGGATCGCCGGCCAGGAACATGTTGATGTCACCGTGCACCACCGTGCCGTCCGGCTTGGTGTAACTGCCGAACTGGAACCAGATGGGCACGTTCAGGAACTGGTGCAGGCCGATCACCAGCAGCGCCCGGTTGGCGACACCGAACACGCCCGCACCCCAGGAACCCAGGTCCTTCAGCCAGTTGGAGAAGCTCTCCAGACCGTCACCGATCGGCGGCCACACCCACAGACACAGCGCCGCGACCGCGATCGCCACGAACGCCATGATGATCGGCACCAGCCGGCGGCCGTTGAAGAAGCCCAGCCAGTCCACCAGCTTGGTGCGGTGGTAGCGCTGCCAGAAGAACGCCGTCAGCAGACCCATCACGATGCCGCCGAAGACCCCCGGGTTCTGGAACGTGAAACCCACCACGGACTGGTCGGCCGTCGCCTGGCAGCCGATACCGGGCAGCGCCTTCGAACCGGGCGGGCAGTCCTCCGGGAACTGCAGCAGCACGTTGTAGTAGACGAGGAACCCGGCGACCGCGGCGAGCGCCGTCGAACCGTCCGCCTTCTTCGCCATGCCGATCGCGACACCCACGCAGAACAGCAGCGGAAGACCCAGCGAGCCGTCGAGCAGCGCCCCGCCCGCACCCGCCATCACCTTCGAGACGTTGTCCCAACCCAGGCCGTCCGCCCCGAACACGTCCGGCTGGCCGAGGCGGTTGAGGATGCCGGCGGCCGGCAGCACGGCGATCGGCAGCTGCAGACTGCGACCCATCTTCTGCAGCCCCTGAAACGCTCTGTTCCAGCGGGCGCGGCCCGGACTCACCTCGGCTTCTGTGGTCATCGGTTGGCGACCGCCTGTCGTGTGGTGTAGACCAGTCGTGGACGAGTGGGTTGCTGTGACGTCATCCTTCGGTACACACGGCACAATCGCTCGCGAAGTTGGGCCAACTGTGCGTGAGGAGACCGAAATGGCCAGCAAGGCAGAGAAGATCGTCGCCGGGCTCGGCGGCATCGAGAACATCGAAGAGGTCGAGGGCTGCATCACCCGCCTGCGCACCGAGGTCGTCGACGCGGCCAAGGTCGACGAAGCCGCCCTCAAGGCCGCCGGCGCGCACGGGGTCGTCAAGATGGGCACCGCGATCCAGGTCGTCATCGGCACCGACGCCGACCCGATCGCCGCGGAGATCGAGGACATGATGTGAACCGCCGGCCGGTTCACCCCTGAAGGCCCCCGCCCCGACCGGCGGGGGCCTTCGCCGCACCGGGGCCCTTCTCCGTAGGGGAGGGCCCCTTTCCGCTTCCGTTCCTGCGGCTAGGCTCAGCGGCATGTCACGAATCGACGGCCGCACCCCCGAAGAGCTCCGCCCGATCACCATCGAACGCGGCTGGAGCAAGCACGCCGAGGGCTCCGTCCTCGTCTCCTTCGGCGACACCAAGGTCTTCTGCACCGCCTCCGTCACCGAAGGCGTCCCCCGCTGGCGCAAGGGCAGCGGCGAGGGCTGGGTCACCGCGGAGTACGCCATGCTGCCCCGCGCCACCAACACCCGCGGCGACCGCGAGTCCGTGCGCGGCAAGATCGGCGGCCGCACCCACGAGATCTCCCGGCTCATCGGCCGCTCCCTGCGCGCCGTCATCGACTACAAGGCGCTCGGCGAGAACACCATCGTCCTCGACTGCGACGTCCTCCAGGCCGACGGAGGCACCCGCACCGCAGCCATCACCGGCGCCTACGTCGCCCTCGCCGACGCCGTCGCCTGGGCCCAGGGCAAGAAGCTGATCAAGGCCGGCCGCCAGCCGCTGACCGGCACGGTCTCCGCCGTCTCCGTCGGCATCGTCGGCGGCGTCCCCCTCCTCGACCTCCGCTACGAGGAGGACGTGCGCGCCGACACCGACATGAACGTCGTCTGCACCGGCGACGGCCGCTTCGTCGAGGTCCAGGGCACCGCCGAGGCCGAGCCCTTCGCCCGCGACGAACTCAACGCCCTCCTCGACCTGGCCGTCACCGGCTGCACGGAACTCGCCGCCCTCCAGCGCAAGGCACTTGATACGGTCCTCGAAAGGTAAAGGGAACGCCAAGGGAAGACGGCCGCTGAAGCAACCTCCGGCGCCCACCCCGGCGTCCCTGTGTATGCGGGCGCACGGCACACCGCCGTGCGCCCGACCAGTGCGGGGCCACCGGGGCCCGACGCAGAGGGAGGGACCACAGCCATGCCCGCCAGCCGAGGCCGCCGCAGTCTTCGACGTGACCGGGGAACCCGCGGCATCGCCACCGCCCTCGCGGCCGTGGCGGCCGTCGCCCTCACGGCCGGCCTGACCACCGGCTGCGACGCCGTCGACAAGGCCCTGGACTGCGTCCAGACCGCCGACACCATCGCCGACAGCGTCACCGACCTCCAGCAGGCCGTGGAGAACGCCTCCAACGACCCCACCCAGCTCGACGACTCCCTCGCCTCCATCGACAAGAACCTCGACAAGATCGGCGACAAGACCGACAACGCCGACGTCAACAAGGCGGTCGACGACCTCGGCAAGGCCGTCGACAACGTCCGCACGGCCATCAGGAACGGCGACAACACCCCCGACGTCAGCCCGGTCACCGACGCGGCGGGCGAACTGACCAAGGTCTGCACCTCCTGACGGAGCCGGCGGGCGGCCCGCGATACTGGTCGCCATGACCCGCTTGATCCTCGCCACCCGCAACGCCGGGAAGATCACCGAACTCCGGGCGATTCTCGCCGACGCCGGCCTGCCCCACGACCTCGTCGGCGCGGACGCCTACCCCGACATCCCCGACGTCAAGGAGACCGGCGTCACCTTCGCCGAGAACGCCCTGCTCAAGGCCCACGCCCTCGCCAAGGCCACCGGCCTGCCCGCCGTCGCCGACGACTCGGGCCTGTGCGTGGACGTCCTGGGCGGCGCGCCCGGCATCTTCTCCGCCCGCTGGGCCGGCAAGCACGGCGACGACAAGGCCAACCTGGACCTCCTCCTCGCCCAGCTCTCGGACATCGACGAGGCCCACCGCGGCGCCCACTTCGCCTGCGCGGCCGCACTCGCCCTGCCGGACGGCACGGAGCGCGTCGTCGAGGGCCGGCTCCCCGGCACCCTGCGCCACACCCCGACCGGCACCAACGGCTTCGGCTACGACCCCATCCTCCAGCCGGACGGCGAGTCGCGGACGTGCGCGGAGCTGAGCCCGGAGGAGAAGAACGCGATCAGCCACCGCGGCAAGGCATTTCGAGCACTGGTGCCGGTGGTACGGGAGCTGCTGGACTGACAGCCCGTACGACAACGGCCTGCGCATCGCGTCTCGGATGCGCAGGCCGTTCCCGGTGCGGCGGAAGGGATTCGAACCCTCAAGCCCGATCAAGGGCCACAGGACCTAAACCTGCTGCGTCAGCCGTTGCGCCACCGCCGCCGGCCGCCTGTCATCGTACCGGTCACGGGGAAGGCGAACGGCTCGCGCCGGGGTATCCCCCGGGGCGAGCCGCTTGTCGTGCGGAGGGCCGGAGTCAGATGCCCAGGTCCTTGATGATCTTCGCCACGTGGCCGGTCGCGCGGACGTTGTAGAGGGCTCGTTCGACCTTGCCCTCCTCGTCCACGACGATCGTGGAGCGGATGACGCCCATGTAGGTCTTGCCGTAGTTCTTCTTCTCGCCGTAGGCGCCGTACGCCTCGGTGACCGTCTTCTCCGGGTCCGCGAGGAGGGTGACCTTCAGGGACTCCTTCTCGCGGAACTTCGCCAGCTTCTCCGGCTTGTCCGGGGAGATGCCGATGACGTCGTAGCCGGCGCCGGCCAGCAGGTCGAGGTTGTCCGTGAAGTCGCACGCCTGCTTGGTGCAGCCTGGAGTGAGGGCCGCCGGGTAGAAGTAGACGATGACCTTGCGGCCCTTGTGGGACGACAGGGACACGTCCGTGCCGTCGGCGTCGGGGAGGGTGAAGTCGGGGGCCACGTCCCCCGGCTGGAGTCGCTCGCTCATCGGACCAGCGTAACCGGGGGTCCTGACAGTGCGATGGACGGCGGAACTGACAGACTGTCCAGAACAGCAACAGGCATCGGCTGACTTCGGAGGCCCAACCGTGGCGGACACGTCGGACACCAGAACCCCGGCGCAGATCGAGGCGGACATCAAGCGCCGGCGCGATGTGCTGGCCGAGACCCTCGACGAGATCGGGGTGCGGGTACACCCCAAGACGATCGTCGGCGACGCCAAGGCCAAGGTCGTGTCCAATATCGACCACACGCTGGGGCGGGCCTACGTCGGCGTCAACAAGGCCGTCAGCGACGTGCGGGCGCGCTTCGTGGACGAGGACGGCGCGCCGCGCCTGGAGCGGATCGTGCCCGTCGCGCTCGTCGCCGTCGGCCTGGTGGGCCTGCTGGCCCTCGGTACCCGGCGGCGCAAGGGCTGAGCGAGAGACTGTAGGTTCGAGAACGTGAGCGCCAACAGAAACGACCAGAGCACCAGTCACGACAAGCTGCCCATCCGGATGCTGCACGACCGGGTCCTGGTCAAGCAGGAGACCGGTGAGGGCGAGCGTCGTTCCGGCGGGGGCATCCTGATTCCCGCCACTGCGGCGGTCGGGCGTCGGCTGGCCTGGGCCGAGGTCGTGGCCGTCGGCCAGAACGTGCGCACGGTGGAGCCCGGCGACCGTGTCCTGTTCGACCCGGAGGACCGGGCCGAGGTCGAGGTGCGGGGCGTGGCCTACGTACTGATGCGCGAGCGCGATCTGCACGCCGTGGCCGCCGACCGCTTCGAGGGGTCCGAGGACACGACGGGGCTGTATCTGTAAGCCGCGACGACGGCAGGGAAAAGGGCTGGTGACCACGTCACCAGCCCTTTTCCGTGGTTTTCGCTTTCCGTGGTTTCCGCGGAGCTACTGCCTGCGGCCGGTGATCTGTGGGCCGGCCGTCACGCCGGTCGTGCCCCCGGTGTCCGTGCCGCCGGTCGTTCCGCCGGTGGTGGTGCCGGTGTCCGTGCCGCCCGTGGTGCCGCCGTTGGTGCCGCCCGTGGTCGTGCCGCCGTTGGTGGTGCCGTCCGTCGTGGTGCCGCCGTTGGTGGTGCCGCCGCCCGTGGTCGTGCCGCCGTTCGTGGTGGCGCCGCCGGTGGTGGCGCCCGTCGTGCCGCCGTTCGTGGGCGTGCCGCCGGTGGTCTGGCCCTGGGTCTGGCCCTGGTTGTTCTGGCCGCCGGTGCCCGGGGTGCCGCCGTTGTCCTGCCCGCCGGTGCCGGGGGTCACGATGTCGGTCGGCGGGGCCGGGGTCTGGTCGGCGCCCGGCTGCAGCTGGAGGTCGAAGTCGGTGGCCGGCTTCCCCTTCAGGGCGTCCCGGGTGTACTGCGCCCAGATCTCGGTGGGCGGGCCGCCACCGTTGACGCGCTGCAGGCCGAGGGCGCCGTACAGCGGCTCGTGCGCCGCCGTCACCGGGTCCTGGCCCATCACCGACACGACCGTGGCGAGGTCGGGGGTGTAACCGGCGAACCAGGCGGCGGTGTCCCTCTCCGCGGTACCGGTCTTGCCGGCGGCGGGACGGCCGGCGGCCTGGGCGGCGGTCGCGGTGCCGTTGTCGACGACGCTCTGCAGCACCGACGTCGTGGTGTCGGCGGCCTCGCGGTTGACGGCCTGCGTGGTCGTGCCCTTCGGCAGCGTCACGGGCCGGCCGTCCTTGGTCATCGACTCGATCATCGTGTACGTGCCGTGCTCACCGTGGTTGGCGAGCGTCGCGTAGGCCTCCGCCATGTCGAGGACGCTGGCCCTGGCCACGCCGAGCGCGATGGACGGGTAGGGGGACAGCTCGGGGGTGTCGGACGGCAGGCCGAGGTCGACGGCCGTCTGCTTCACCTTCGAGGGGCCGACGTCCACCGCCATCTGCGCGTACACCGCGTTGACGGACTTGTCGGTGGCGGTGCGCACGGTGATGTCGCCGTAGGAGACGTCGTCCTCGTTGGCGGGGGCGTAGGCGCCGTTCCAACCCTGGACGGGGCGCTTGTTGGTGCCGTCGTAGTAGGTGTTGGGGGTGATGATGTCGCCGTCCTGCGTCTGGGAGTGGTTCTGGACGGCGGAGGCGAACACGAAGGGCTTGAAGGTGGAGCCGACCTGGAAGTCCTCGCGGGTGGCGCCGTTGGTGAACTGCTTGACGTAGTCGATGCCGCCGTACATGGCGACGACCTTGCCGGTCTTCGGGTCGACGGAGGCACCGCCCGCACGGACGTAGTTGTCGACCTTGCGGCCCTTCTTGTCGAGCTTGGACATCAGCCGGTCGTTCACCGCCTTGACGAAGGCGTCCTGCTTGCTCTTCTGCAGGGTGGTGGTGATGCGGTAGCCGCCCCGGGCGAGGGTGTCCTCGTCGACGATGTTGTGCTTGTCCAGGTACTCCTTGATGGCGCGGACGATGTAGCCGCGCTGCCCGGACAAGCCGGTGGAGGCGGTCTGCTGCTTCGGCACGGGGAACTTCAGGCCGGCCCGCTGCGACTCGGTCAGCCAGCCCTTCTTCACCATGCCGTCCAGGACGTAGTTCCAGCGGGCGACGGCCGCGGCCTTGTTCTCGGGGTGAGCGACGACGTCGTACTCGCTGGGCGCGTTGACCAGAGCGGCGAGATAGGCGGCGTGGGCCGCGTCGAGGTCGGTGGCGTCCTGGCCGTAGTACGCCTGGGCGGCGGCCTGGATGCCGTAGGCGTTGCGGCCGAAGTAGCTGGTGTTGAGATAGCCCTCGAGGATCTCGTTCTTGGACTTCTCGCGGTCCAGCTTGATCGAGATGAAGAACTCCTTCACCTTTCGGGTGACGGTCTGCTCCTGCTCCAGGTAGTAGTTCTTCACGTACTGCTGGGTGATGGTGGAGCCGGACTGCTTGCCCTTGCCGGTGGCGGTGTTCCAGGCCGCGCGCAGCATCGCCTTGGGGTCGACGGCGGACTCGGTGTAGAAGTCGCGGTCCTCGGCGGCCAGGACGGCGTGCTGGGCCTCCTTGGAGACCTGGGCGAGGGTGACGTTCTCCCGGTTGACCTCGCCGTCGCGGGCGAGCTGGGTGCCGTCGGCGTACAGGTAGACGTTGGCCTGCTTGGTCGCGAGGTCGTTGGCCGTGGGGATCTGCACCATGGAGTAGCCGAGGAAGAACAGGCCGATCAGCAGCAGGACGCCGATGACGAAGCCGCCCAGGACCATGCGCCAGGTCGGGAGCAGCCGGCGCCAGCCGGTCCGCTTGGGCCGCTTGGGCTTCGTGCCCCCGGTGTCCGCCGGTCCGGCGGGGACCTCGGCCGCCTCGGCCGCCTGCGGCTCTGTGATGGCCCGGCCCTGGGCCGACTGCTGCGGCTGCGGCTCGTCGCTCATGGTGTGCGGAGACTCCTGTGGTGCGGTATCTCGTACGACCCGAAGGGCCGGTACGTTTCTGGCGCGCTTTGGGCGCCTTCGTGAAAGGAGGCTACTCACGCCTCCTTTGATGAAGACTGTCCCATCCGTCGATCAGTTCCCCGAATCGCGGCACGCATGGCCGTGGCCGAAAGGTACCGGGTCCGCGCCGCCCGGAAATTCGGTGGCCCGGCCCGTCGGCCCGCCGCTAGGCTCCTGCGCTTCGGTGTCGGCGGGCCGAGGAGGGCTGCGGTGTGGGCGCTGGGCGGTTGTACGTCGCCGTCGCGGCGGGGGGATTCAGAAGGTACGCGACGTATCGGGCGGCGACGGTGGCGGGGGTGTTCACCAACACCGCCTTCGGGCTGATCCTCGTCTACACGTACACGGCGCTGTGGGACGAGCGGCCGCATCTCGGGGGCTACGACCTGGCGCAGGCGGTCACCTACGTGTGGATCGGGCAGTCGCTGTTCAAGACGCTGGCCAACGGCGGCGGGGGCGTCGAGACGGAGCTGATGGAGCGCATCCGCACCGGGGACGTCGCCGTTGACCTGTACCGGCCGGCCGACCTGCAGCTGTGGTGGCTGGCCACGGACTTGGGGCGGGCCGGGTTCGAACTGCTGGGGCGCGGGGTGGTGCCCTTCGTGTTCGGCGCGCTGTTCTTCGACATGGCGCTGCCCGCGGACGTGACCACCTGGCTGGCCTTCCTGGTCTCCGTGGTGCTGGCGATGCTGGTCAGCTTCGCGATCCGGTATCTGGTGGCGCTGACCGCGTTCTGGCTGATGGACGGCACCGGCGTGATCCAGATGGCGTGGCTGGTGGGCTGGTTCTGCTCGGGCATGCTGCTGCCGCTCAACGTCTTCCCGGGCGCGCTGGGCGAGGTCGTACGGGCGCTGCCCTGGTCGTCGCTGCTGCAGGCACCCGCCGACGTGTTCCTCGGCCGGGCCGACCCGCTGGCCACCTACGCCTTCCAGGCGGTGTGGGCGGTGGTCCTGCTGACCGCCGGTCGGATGGTGCAGGCGGCGGCGACGCGGAGGGTGGTGGTGCAGGGTGGCTGAGAGCTACCGGCTGGACGCCGGGGTGCACCGGGCGGCCGAGGAGGTTCCGGGCGGCCGGGTGCGGGAGGGGGTGCGGGCGTACTTCCTGATCGCGGGCATGTGGATCCGCTCCACGATGGCCTACCGCACGTCCTTCGCCCTGATGACGCTGACGAACTTCGCGACCACCGCGCTCGACTTCGTCGCGATCCTGCTGATGTTCTCCCGCGTCGACGCGCTCGGCGGCTACTCGCTGCAGCAGGTCGCCTTCCTCTACGGGGTCTCCAGCACCACGTTCGGACTGGCCGACATGGTGATCGGCTCCATGGAGCGGCTGGGGCGGCGGGTGCGCGACGGCACGCTGGACACCTTGCTGGTGCGGCCGGCGCCGGTGCTCGCGCAGATGGCGGCCGACCAGTTCGCGCTGCGCCGGCTGGGCCGCACCAGCCAGGGCGCGCTGGTGCTGACCTGGGCGCTGCTGCATCTCACCATCGACTGGACGCCGCTGCGGGTGCTGCTGATGCCGGTGATGCTGGTGAGCGGCTGCGCGATCTTCTGCGCGGTGTTCATCGCGGGCGCGGCCTTCCAGTTCGTGGCGCAGGACGCCGCCGAGGTGCAGAACGCGTTCACCTACGGCGGTACGACGCTGCTGCAGTACCCGCCGACGGTGTTCGCCACGGAGCTGCTGCGCGGGGTGACGTACGTGCTGCCGCTGGCGTTCGTCAACTGGCTGCCGGCCACCTACGTGTTGGGGCTGCCCTATCCGCTGGGGCTGCCCGACTGGGCGGCGTTCCTGTCCCCGCTGGTGGCCGCGGTGTGCGTGGGGCTGGCGGGGCTGGCGTGGCGGGCGGGGCTCAGGTCGTACCGGAGCACGGGCAGTTGAGGGCCGGCGAGAACCGAAGGGCTGCTGAGAACTGATGGACGACGACTTCATCGAACTCGACCGGGTCGAGAAGGTCTTCGACGTGCGCAGGAAGACCGGGTTCCTGCGGCGGGAGCGGCGGTCGGTGCGCGCCGTCGACGCCCTGTCCTTCACCGTCGCGCGCGGCGAGATGGTCGGGTACATCGGGCCGAACGGCGCGGGCAAGTCGACGACGATCAAGATGCTCACGGGCATCCTGACCCCGTCCGGCGGCCGGCTGCGGGTCGCGGGCATCGACCCCTCCCGTGAGCGGACGCGGCTCGCGCGCCGGATCGGGGTGGTGTTCGGGCAGCGTACGACGCTGTGGTGGGACCTGCCCCTGATCGACTCCTACCGGCTGGCGCACCGCATGTACCGCATCCCGGACGCCCGTTACCGCCAGAACCTGGCGCGCTGCGTCGAACTGCTGGAGCTGGGCGAGCTGTTGGACGTGCCGGTGCGGCAGCTGTCGCTGGGGCAGCGGATGCGGGGCGACATCGCGGCGGCGCTGCTGCACGACCCCGAGGTGCTCTACCTGGACGAGCCGACGATCGGGCTGGACGTGATCTCCAAGTCCAAGGTGCGCGGATTCCTGCGGGAGTTGAACGCCGAGCGCGGCACGACGGTGCTGCTGACCACGCACGACCTGCAGGACATCGAGCAGCTGTGCTCGCGGGTGATGGTCATCGACCACGGGCGTCTGATGTACGACGGCGCGCTCGCCGGCCTGCACGAGGCGGGCGAGAGCGAGCGGACCCTCGTGGTCGACCTGGAGCGGGAGCTGCCGCCGATCGAGGCGCCGCCCGCGCGGGTCGTCAGGGTGGACGGGCCGCGGCAGTGGCTGGCGTTCCCGGCGGCACAGTCGGCCGCGGAGCTGGTGGCGCGGATCGCCGCGCGGTACCCGCTGGTGGATCTGTCGGTGCGGGAGCCCGACATCGAGGCGGTGATCGCCCGGATGTACGCGGGCGGGACGGCGGACGAGGCGGAGAAAGCGGTGTCGTAGCCTCCCGCCGGGGGTTCTCGTAGGCTGCTGTCCATGACCGATGACGCCGCAGTCCCGGAACTCCGCGCATCCGACGCCGACCGTGAACGAGTCGCCGAGGTCCTGCGGGACGCCCTCGCGGAGGGCCGCCTGGACATGGCGGAGTTCGAGGAGCGACTGGAGGCCACGTACCAGGCGCGGACGTACGGCGAACTGGCGCCGATCACCCGTGACCTGCCCGTCGGGCAGGTCGCCCATCCCGCCGTGTCCCTGGTCAAGGAACCGCAGGACAGCGGGGATTGGGCAGGGCGGATCGTCGGCGGCGAGGGCTCGTCGAGCTGGGCCGTCGCCGTCATGTCCGGCTTCGAGCGCAAGGGCCGCTGGACCGTGCCCAGGCGGTTCAACTGCTTCGCCCTGATGGGCGGCGGCGAACTCGACCTGCGGGACGCGAACTTCGCCGACCACCAGGTCGAGATCAACTGCGTGACGATCATGGGCGGGGTGAACGTCATCGTGCCGCCCGGCGTCGAGGTCGTGGTGCGCGGCATCGGGATCATGGGCGGCTTCGACCACACGGAAGAGGGCCAACCCGCCGCGCCGGGCGCCCCCCGGGTGGTCGTGACCGGCTTCGCCCTGATGGGCGGCGTCGGCGTCGAGCGCAAGCTGACCCGCGAGGAGCGGCGCCGCCTCAAGGAGGAGCGCCGCCAGGAACGCCTGGAGCGCAGGTCCGGCCGGGCACTCGACGAAGGCCTCGGCGACCACACGCGGATGCTCGAGGAGCACCGCGAGTGGCGGCGCGACCTCAGGGACGAGCGCCGCGAACGCCACCGCGAGCGGCACGAGGAGCGCCGCGAGAGGCGCCGCCGCGACGAGTACTGAGCCGCCGCGGGGCGCCGGTGTCTACAGCTCGGCCGGGGCCGCGCCCTTGAGCTGGTTCAGGTCGACGGCCTGGGCCATGCGCGCGTAGCCCTTGTCGCTGGGGTGCAGGTGGTCGCCCGAGTCGTAGTCGGAGCGCAGCCTGCGCGGGTTGTACGGGTCCCTCAGCGCCTGGTCGAAGTCGACGACGGCGTCGTACACCCGGCCCGCGCGGATCTCGGCGTTGACCCGCTCCCGTACCGCCTCCCGCGCCACCGTGTAGCCCCGGTGGCCCTGGAAGGGCATGAGGGTCGCGCCGATGACCTTGATGCCCCGGGCGTGGGCCTGGCGGACCAGGGTGCGCAGGCCGGTGAGGATCCTGTCCGGGTCGGCGAGCTGCGGGTTGCGCAGGATGTCGTTGACGCCCAGGTCGATCACGACGACCTTGACGTTCGTACGGGACAGCACGTCACGGGAGTAGCGCAGCAGACCGCTCTGGTTGTCGGCCGGCCGGCCCAGACCGTTGGCGAGGACCTGGTTGCCGCTGATGCCCTGGTTGACCACGCTGTAGCGGGGCACGTTCTGTCCGGAGGCGACCGCCGAGCGCAGCCGGTCGGAGAGGATGTCGGGCCAGCGGTGGTCGGCGCCCTGCGTGGAGGTGATGCCGTCGGTGAGCGAGTCGCCGAAGGCGACGACCGTGCCGTCGGCGTCGTTGCTCAGCACGTCGAGGGCGGTGAGGTAACGCCAGTACGGCGTCTGCTCGGTGTACCCGGTGCCGGTCGCGTCCTCGGTGAGGTCGCCCTGGGCGACGTAGGAGATCTGGCGCGCGTGCTGGTGGAAGGTGACCGGGCCGGACTCGGTCGGGGAGTACGTGGTGACCAGGATGTCGCCCCCCTGCGGGACGACGATGCGGACGGCGTCGCTCAGGACCTGGCCACCGGCCGGTATGACGACCGCGGTGCCGCCGTTGAACGTCAGCCTGCGCATCGTCTCCGCGTTCGCCGCGGCGGTGTCGGAGGCGGCGGCCACGGCGATGGAGGCGTGCGTGATGGTCAGCGCCGACTGGCCGTAGAGGTTGGAGAGCGTGATGCGGGCACTCGTACCGCCGACGCTCGCGTGGACGACGTTGCGGACCGAGCGGCCCGCCATGCCCTCGACCTCGGTGCCGGGCTCGGCTCCCCCCGGGGAGGCGGACCAGGCGCCGACCCAGGTGCCGGTCGAGGCGGGGGCGGCCGGGTTGTGCGGGACGCCGCCGCCTGCGAGGGCGTTGGTGGTGGTGCCGTCGTCGGCGGTGACGCCGACATAGATCGCGGTCGACAGGCCCACTATCAGGGCCACGATCGCGGAAAGCAGGGCATAACCGTGACGCTTGGTCATGCGGTGCGTGTCTCCTCGGGCAGTGGAGCCCCGAGGCTCCGTAGTGATCATCCCAATGATGCGGCATGGAAGATGCGGCGTGGGACGAGGGGTGTTCGGCAGGACCCCCCATTGGGCCACCGGAGTTCACGACGAGCTCCCCCTTCTCACAGACGCCGGGAACTCTCGATTCGTTCCAGGAGTCGGTCAGGAAGGGACAATATGTGCAGGGGATCACGAACGGGTGGAGTGAATGGAACGTACAGACCCGGACAAAGCGGGAGATGAGGCGAGGCGCGGGGTGGGAGCCGGGGCGGACGGAGCGGACGCGGCGGACAGGTCGGCCTCGGGCGCGGGGGCCGGGGGCGGGCCTGCCCGGCCCGCCACGGCCGCTCATCGGGGCGTCCCCGCCTCCGCCGCCCGCGCGATGACCACCTTCAGCGCCGCCGACCTGGAGAAGCAGCGCGGGGTGCGCCGTATGAAGCTCACCGCGACCGGGCTGCTGCTGTTCGTGGCCCTGGTCTACGTCCTCGCCAAATGGGCCGAGAACTCCGGCGCCGGCGCGTGGGCGGGCTATGTAGCCGCCGCGTCCGAGGCCGGGATGGTCGGCGCCATGGCCGACTGGTTCGCGGTCACGGCCCTGTTCCGCCGGCCGCTCGGGCTGCCCATCCCGCACACCGCGATCATCCCGACGAAGAAGGACCAGCTGGGCGTCTCGCTGGGGGAGTTCGTCGGGGAGAACTTCCTCTCCCAGGACGTCGTACGGCAGCGGCTGCGGGCCGTCGGCATCGGCAGCCGGCTCGGCGCGTGGCTGGCCGAGCCCGAGCACGCGGACCGGGTGACCGCCGAACTGTCGGCCGCCCTGCGCGGCGCGATGACCGTCCTGCGGGACTCCGACGTCCAGGCCGTGGTCGGCGAGGCCATCACCCGGCGGGCCGACGCGCAGGAGATCGCGCCCGGCATCGGGAAGATGCTGGAGAAGGTCGTCGCCGACGGCGGGCACCGCAGGGCCGTCGACCTCGTCGTCACGCGGGCTCACGACTGGCTGGTGTGGCACGACACCGAGATCATGGACGCCGTGCAGGGCGGGGCGCCCGGCTGGACCCCGCGGTTCGTCGACAAGAAGGTCGGCGAACGCGTCTACAAGGAACTCCTGCGATTCGTCACCGAGATGCGGGACATGCCCTCCCACCCGGCGCGCGGAGCGCTGGACCGGTTCCTCACCGACTTCGCCTCCGACCTGCAGTCCGACACGGACACGCGCGCGCGGGTCGAGCGGCTGAAGGGCGAGGTGCTCGGGCGGGGCGAGGTGCAGGACCTCATCGCCTCCGCCTGGACCGCCGTACGGTCGATGATCGTGTCCGCCGCCGAGGACGAGCGCAGCCAACTGAGGCTGCGGGTACGGGCCTCGCTGCTGTCCCTGGGCGCGCGGATGGCCGTGGACGAGAAGCTGCAGGGGAAGGTCGACGGGTGGGTGGAGGGGGCGGCCGTGTACGTCGTCACGACGTACCGCAAGGAGATCACCTCCCTGATCACCGACACCGTGGCGGGCTGGGACGCCGAGCACACCACCCGCAAGATCGAGGCCCACATCGGGCGGGACCTGCAGTTCATCCGGATCAACGGCACGGTGGTGGGTTCGCTCGTGGGCCTGTTGATCTACACGGTGTCGCGGGCGCTGGGGGCGTGACGGCGGGAGCGTAGGGCGGCGGAGCGCGGGCACACGATCCACGTTCCTCTCGAGGGAGAGGGGACGAGGAGGGAGCCCATGAGCACCGCGGAGGCCGCGAGCGGCAACACCGTGACGACCAACATCCCAGCCAGGCTCGACCGGTTGCCCTGGTCGCGCTGGCACTGGACGATCGTCATCGGACTCGGCACCGTATGGATCCTCGACGGCCTGGAGGTCACGGTCGTCGGCAACATCGCAAGCCGGCTGTCCGAGTCGGGCAGCGGACTGCCGATCTCCTCCGGAGAGGTCACCGGCATGGCGGCCGCACTGTATGTGGCGGGTGCGTGTGCCGGAGCCCTGTTCTGGGGGCGGCTGACGGACATCTGGGGCCGCAAGAAACTGTTCATGATCACGCTGGGCGTGTACCTGGCGGCGACCGCGCTGACCGCGGTGTCGTTCTCCAACTGGTGGTTCTTCGCCTTCCGGTTCCTCACCGGGTTCGGTATCGGCGGCGAGTACGCGGCCATCAACTCCGCGATCGACGAGCTGATCCCCGCGCTGTACCGGGGTCGGGTGGACCTGATCATCAACGGCAGCTTCTGGCTGGGCGCGGTGGGCGGTTCGCTGCTGTCGATCGTCGCCCTGAACACCGCCTACCTGCCCAAGGACGTGGGCTGGCGGCTGACGTTCGCCCTGGGGGCCGTGCTCGCGCTGGTCATCCTCCTCGTACGACGGCACGTTCCGGAGAGTCCACGGTGGCTGCTGATCCACGGCAGGGACCGGGAGGCCGAGGAGATCGTCTCGTCCATCGAGGAGCAGGTGGAGGCGGAGAAGGGGCAGCCGCTGAAGCGGCCCGAGGGTGAGATCACCATCCACCAGCGGCGCAACGTGAAGTTCACCGAGATCGCCCGGACGCTGTTCTCCGACTACCGGCGGCGGTCGGTCCTGGGGTTCTCGCTCTTCATCGGCCAGGCGTTCCTGTACAACGCGATCACGTTCGGGTTCGGCGCGATCCTGACGAAGTTCTTCGACGTGCCGACCGGGGACACCGGGTACTACTTCGCCGTCATCGCGATCGGCAACTTCTGCGGCCCGCTGCTGCTGGGCAAGCTGTTCGACACGGTCGGGCGACGGGTGATGATCTCGTCGACGTACCTGCTCTCGGGTCTGCTGCTGTTCCTCACCGCATGGCTGTTCCAGCAGGGTTCGCTGAGCGCGGCCACGCTGACGGCCTGCTGGTGCGGCGTGCTGTTCTTCGCGTCCGCCGGGGCGTCCAGTGCCTACCTGACGGTGTCCGAGATCTTCCCGATGGAGACCCGGGCGATGTCGATCGCCTTCTTCTACGCCCTCGGCACGGCCGCGGGCGGCATCAGCGGACCGCTGCTGTTCGCCGACCTGACCGGGACGGGCAAGGTCGCCGACACGGTGCTGGCCTTCCAGATCGGCGCGGGCCTGATGTGCGCGGCGGGGCTGGTGGCGGCCGCTCTCGCGGTACGAGCGGAACGCCGCTCCCTGGAGGACGTGGCCCGACCGCTGACGGCGGCGGCCTCGGCGGCCTCGGCGGTGACGCGGGGGCGCGAGAAGGAGCGGCCGGCGACGGCGTAGGCCGGGCGGCGCCGTGGGTTCGTCCGGGGGCCGGGGGCCGGGGTGCGGGGGTACGGTGAGCCCGCCGCCGACGGCGTAGGTCGTGGGGGGGCGCCTGGGGTTCGTCCGGGGGCCGGGGGTGCGGGGGTACGGCGAGCCCGCCGCCGACGGGGCGCCTGCCAACTAGTTTGTGGAACGCGTCCAGGAAGCGTACGCGGCGGGCTGCGCCGCACCCCCACACCCCACTCCCGCCGCCGTGCGACTGCGGGCCGTGGCGCTCGTGGTCGTCTCGTCCCGTCGCCGCGGGCAGTCGTGCCGCTGGGGCGGCACGGGTGGGCGCGGCGGCACCCCGTCGCGCCGCGCTGCGCATCCCCCGGTCACTGCGGCGACGGCGCCTCGTCGGTGCCGCCGCCGCGCACCCGGTTCCGGCGGCGCAGCAGGAGCAGGCCTCCGGCGCCTCGCATGCCGGTGACGGGGGACGCCCAGGAGACGCGAGGGGACCCGGACGACAACGAAATGTGCCGCCCCCGGCGGACTCAGGCGTTCCGGTCCGCCACCGCCCAGGAGGCCAGCGCCACCGCTCCCGCCACTCCGAACACGGCCGGCCAGGCGCCCACCTTCTTGGCCAGCGGATGCGAGCCGGCGAACGCGGCGACGTACGCGGCCGTCAGCGCCCCGGCCGCCTTCCCGCCCGCCCGCTGCCGCCACTGCTGCGCGGCCGCGGCCCCCGCGACGGCCAGGACGGCCCCGCCCAGCTGCCGCTTCTTCGTCCAGCGGGCCACCCCGTACCCGCCGACGAGCCCGGTCGCGGCCACCGCCGCACTGGGAACCCTGGCCATGTGTGCCTCCTCGCGATGCGCATGCGAGCGATTCGCTCGATCTGTCCCGAGGCTAATCCGCGCCCGGCCCGGGCCCTTACCTGAGTCCAGGCTTGTCAAGTTTCCTCCACCGAGCTATATAAGAAGTCGTAAGGGCATCGCACCTCAGCGCCTGATGAGAGGAGTGACCGGTGATGCTCATGCGTACCGACCCGTTCCGCGAGTTCGACCGTCTCGCGCAGCAGGTCCTCGGCTCCACGGCCGCCCGTCCCGCCGCGATGGCGATGGACGCCTACCGGTCCGGGGACGACTTCATCGTCCACTTCGACCTCCCCGGCATCGACCCCGAGACGATCGACCTCGACGTCGAGCGCCACGTCCTCAACGTCCGCGCCGAGCGCCGCAACCCCGCCCCCGAGGGTGCGGAGATGATCGTCGCCGAGCGTCCCACGGGCACCTGCACCCGCCAGCTCTTCCTCGGCGACACCCTCGACACGGAACGTATCGACGCCTCGTACGAGGCCGGCGTCCTGACACTGCGCATCCCCGTGGCCGAACAGGCCAAGCCGCGCCGCATCCAGATCAGCGGAGGCGGCGGCGGACGCAAGGAGATCGGCCACTAGTCCGGCGGCAGTTCGTACATCCCGCGTCCCACATCCCCTATCCCGCTACAGGCGTCCCGCCGACCGCGCACCGTCGGCGGGACGCGGCACACCCCAGCGCACCGGAGGAGGAGCCATCAGATGAGTGCGGCGACGACCCTGGACCCGAACCCGACGACCACCACGGCGGCCCGGTGGAGTCGACTGATCGACGGAGTCCGGGAGTCGGGGCAGTACCCCACCCGCGCCGAGGCGGAACGCGTCACCCGTGTCGTCCTGTCGGCGCTCGGCGGACACGTCGTCGGAGACGAGCGCGTCGACCTCGCCCGAGCCCTGCCCGAGGAGGCGGCCCGCGTGGTCGCCGGGCAGATACCGGCCACCCGCCCGCTGACCGCCGCGGAGTTCGTGGACTCGGTGGCCGCCCGCATACCGGGAGCCACCCCGGCCACCGCCCGCTGGGACGTCAGCTCGGTACTGAGTGTGCTGGGCGAACTGGTCGAGGAGGCCGCCCCCGGGCTGATCGACCGCGTCCTGGCCCAACTGCCCACTGGATACGCCCTGTTGTTCGGCCGCGCGGAGCTCGCGAGGAGAGGCTGAGTCGGCCTAGGCCCGCAGCCAGGCGTCGATGAGGGAGAAGGTGGCGTCCGGCTGCTCGACGTGCGGAAGGTGACCCGCCTCGGGTACGACCTCCAGCCGTCCGTTCCCGAAGGCCTTCGCGTACGCCGCCCCGTACTCCGGTGTCACGATCCGGTCGCTCTCTCCCCAGACGAGCAGCGTGGGCTGCCGTACCCGCCCCAGGCGTCGCATCAGCTTGGGGTCGTGCATGTACGGGTCGCCGGCGAGCAGCCGCATGGTGGCCATGTTCCCCTGGCGGCGGGCGAGTTCCTCGGCGGGGAGGGCGGCGGGGTCGACGTAGAAGCGGTCCGGGTCGTGCCAGGAGTACTCGGCGGCGGCGCGCGGGTCGAGGGCGAAGAAGTCGGTGATCGGCTCCGACTCGACGTGTATCCCGACGGCGTCGATCAGCACGAGCCCGCCGACGCGCCGCGCGTTGTCCCGTACGGCCATTTCGGCGGCGATCCATCCCCCGAGGGAGGAGCCGACGACCACCACGTCGGTGAGGTCGTTGTCCTCCAGGAGATGCAGGTAGGTGAGGGCGAGGTCGTCGATGCCGGTGCACCAGTCGGGGCGCGGGGTCCCGTCCCAGCCGGGGTGGACGGGGGCGATGGTCGGCGCCCCGGTCGAGGAGAAGTGCTGGGCCAGTCCCGCGACGGTGGCGGGGCCTCCGCCGCCGTGGAGGACGAGGACGGGACGGGCGGTCTCTGAGGTCTTCACGTCGGTAGTCATGGCACCACTGTAACTAAACATCTTTATATAAGCTAGCTTAGTCGACGAGGTAGGCTTGGCCCATGCGCGATGACCTGCACGTTCAGCTGCAACTTCTCGGTCGGGCGGTGAAGCAGACCCAGTACCGCCAACACCGGGCGCTCGACAGCGCGTTGGCCGAGGTCGGGACCACGCTCGCCCAGTGGGACGCCCTCCGCGCGATCGGCCGTACGCCGGGAGCCTCGGCCCGCGAGCTGGCCGCCGCAACCTTCCAGACCGAACAGGCCTTCGGCACGCTGGTGGGCCGGCTGACGGCACAGGGGCTGGTCGACCGGCGTCCGGGCCGGGGCCGCCGTATCGAGCACCACCTGACGCAGGCGGGGGAGCGCGTCCTGGAGGCCGGCCACGCGGTGGCGGACGCGGTGCTGGAGGAGTGCTTCGCCGGGCTGGACGAGGGGGAGCGAGGGACGCTGCTGAAGCTGCTCCAGCGCCTGCACGAGCCGACGCCCTGACGCGCGGGGGCCTTCCGGATCAGCTGGGGAGCGGGCCCTTGGTGTACCGATGACACGGCACGATGACCGGCCCGTCCGGCCCCTCCGCCGGATAGTCGAACGGCCCCTCGTCGCCCCAGCCCTGACGCTCGTAGAACCGCCGCGCGCGAGCGTTCCCGGCGACGACGGCGAGCCACGCCCGACGGTGCCCCCGCCGCCGTACGACCTCCTCGGCACGCGCCAGGAGCGCACCCGCCACGCCGGCCCCCCGGTGGCCGGCCGCCACATAAAGCTGCTCGACCTCGTCGCCGACGACCACGACGAACCCGGCGACCTCTCCACCCGCCACCGCGACGACGGTGTCCGCAACCCGCTCGGCGGCACGGGCGGCGAAGGACTCGGGCGTACGGACGGCGACCAACTCATCGGGCACATGCCCCAGATGGCCGTCGCGCCAGCCGGACCGCCAGATGGCGGCGATGGCCGGCACGTCGGCGGGGGCTGCGGGGCGCAGGACTGTGATGGGGCTGTCGTGTGCGGGCACGGCACCAGATTACGAAGGGCTGTCGTTCAGTCGGGTGCGCCGTCCCGGACGACCCGCCGGACGACCTCCGCGGCCCGCTCCGGGTTCTCCTCGAACCAGGCGCCTACATGCTCGCGGACAGCCTCCGCGACACAGTCGCGTACCTCCGTGTTACCCAGCAACTCACGTGTGGCGCCGAGGAATTCGGGACGGTCCAGCTTCACCGACACGACCGCCGTCATCAACTCGTCGACTCGGGAGGGAGCGAGACCGGGGGCGTACGAGTTGATCGCGGCCGTAACGCCCTCGCGGAAGCCGTCCACGTGGGTGCCGCCCTCCGGTGTGCACATGCCGTTGACGAAGCCCCGCACCCGAGTTGCGCTCAAGCCGCCCCACACGAAGGCGACTTCCATCGTCCCCGCCATCCGAAGGTCCTCCCGCTCGAAGCCGACGACGTCCGGACCGAGCTTCGCTCCCGCCTCCGCCTCAAGAGCCGCCACGAAGTCCCGCACCCCGTCCGGCCAGCGGAACCGCACCGCTCGGGGGCCGCCGGCCGGGCGTTCGTCGGTCAGGGAGACGGCCAGCCCCCGGTTGAGGAAGGCCACCTGCCGGAAACGCTCCGCGAGCACCGCGAACGAGCACGCCGTCGTCTCGAAGATTCCGGTGTCGGGCCAGAAGGCGATGGTCGTACCGTCGCGGGATGCGGGCGTGGCCTCCTCGGACGCGCCGACGGGAATCCCGCGCACGTACTCCCGGACGTGCCGCCGACCGCCGTACCGCACGTCCGCCGTCAGCCGGCCCGACAGGGCGTTGGTGACGAAGGGGCCGACTGCCAGGGGAGCCAGGAGCGCGAGGTACTGACCGCGGGGTCCGGACTCGCTTTGCAGCGAGGTCAGTTGTGCGTCAAGGCCGGGGGATGCGTCGGTGCCGAAGGGCACCACAGGCCCGTCATCGACGACCCGTACGCCGCCGTCGGCTGTGAGCGTGACGTCGACGGAGCCGACGCCCCGGGCCAGGACGGCGTTCACGGCCCGGCCGACGACCTCGAACACGGCCTGATGCAGCCCACGTTCCCCGACCGAACCGACCCACATCCCCGGCCGCTTACGAACGGCCTCCCGCCCCTCCAACACCTCGATGTCGGCAGCGCTGTACTCCAAGCCGTCCCCGCTCACGAAGACCCCTCCCCTGGGCGTCCGGCAGATGTTCCCAGCCTATGGGGAATCCGGTAAAACACCAGGTCAGGGTTGATTTGGAGAGTGCGTGGGCGGGCGTCTGTGCGGCTACGAGGAGGCGGTCGGCGGGGTGGAGGCGGACGACGTCCATCACCCGCCCGCAGGCCCACGGAAGCCCTGCACGCCCCCAACTTGGGCACCCCTGAGGCCCCCAATTTCCGTCACCACCAAGCCCCTCGAGGACCCGCTAGCGCTGCTCGGCCATGCCCTCCCGCATCGCCTTCGCGGTGGCCGCAGGGTCGTACCCCTCGGGCACGCCCGGCACCAGGATGATGTCCCCGACGATGTGCCGTGACCGCAACGGCGCGATCTCCTGATACGCGGCCGAGTCCCACCAGGCCCGCGCCTCCTCCATCCCCGGAAACTCGATCACCACCACATGCCCGGGCCAGCTCCCCTCCTTCACCTCATGCTGCGCCGCATGCACCAGAAACCGCCCACCGTACGGCTCGAAGGTGCCGCTGATCCGCTCGATGTACTCGGCGATCTCGGGGTGGGGGGCGGCTTCTTGGAGGTGGCCTATGACGTAGGCGGGCATGGGGTTCTCCCGGGTCGGTCGTGCTTCCTAAGCGTTCGACAAGCTGTGTCGTCTTGCGTTGACGATCGTGGCAGGTGCGCCGAGTAGACGCCATTACCTCGCAGGTAGCGGGGACAGAACCGCCGGGATAGCGCCGCATTACCATCTGAGCCGACGCTGACATCCTGAGTTGTCGGCCTCTTTCTTGATGCGGCCTAGTGGATGGCGCTCTGAGCCGACTTGCGTATGTGCTCGCGTAGAGCGGCCGGTGTGCGCCAGGATTCTCCGGGACGGCTCCTGTGGCACATGCGGTGGCAGTTGGCGCACAAACAGGCGAGATCGTCGAGCTTGGTCTCCCGCGTCCCGGAGATGTAGAGGGGAGTGACGTGGTGCACTTCGATGTAACCCTCGCCCAGGTCTCCGTAGACGCGGGCGAAATCGAAGTCGCAGACCTCGCAGCGCAGCGGCTGCCCACTGCGCCGGACCTGCCTGATCTTCAGCGCACGGAGTTTCGGATCCCGCTCACGGGCAAGTGCTTGGCGAGCGAGCAGACGCCCCTCGATGGCAGTAGCGCCAGCCTCGTCGACCTCGTCCAGCTGTATGGGAATGGTGTACAGCTCGCCGGAAGCGATGCCTTCCTCAAGAGCCTCGGCGGCCTTGAGCATCTCCGCCTCGCGCTCCGTGAAGGCTTCGATCATGAGAAGTGTGGGCTTGCCGCACCGGGTGGGCTTGCCGGTGTACAGCTTGTGATTCGACATGAAGTCGCTGGTCTTGCGACTGACGCTGTCGGGCGACCGGAAGCCGGGAAGGGCGCGTTCCTCCGGTGTGTGGAGAGGAAGCGACCGGATCAGCTCCGACAGCTCCTGGACCTCGCGGTCGTTGGTCCGAAGCTCTCGCCAGCCGTTCTTCACGACAAGTGCTCCGGCCAGTACAAGTTCATCCTCGGTCCAGGCAGGTATCCGCATGGGCAATATCGTATGAGTGTTCGGGATGGCAGAGGGTGCGTTCAGCGAACTGCTGGACGTACTGCAAACTTGGTGAGGTCTCGTTGTCAGTGGGGTCTGTCACCCTCAGTGATGGTGGATTGCAAGATGTGTCTGCCGCTGTACGGCTTTAAGGAGGGGGCATGACCCACACGAAGGAACCCGAGCAGGTCGCCATCGAGGCGCGAGTGCCTGAGTTCACGTCGATCGAGATCTGCGCTGGGGCCGGCGGGCAGGCCATCGGTCTGCATCAGGCTGGCTTCGGGCACCTGGCCCTGGTCGAGATCGACAGATACGCCGTGGCCACACTGCGCGAGAACATCGAGGTGCACCCGAAGTGGGACTGGGAACGCGACAACTGCGATGTCCTCTGCCAAGACGTACTGGAGTTTGAGCCCGAGCGCGATCTGCAGAAGAGCGCCGGCCTCTATCGCCGCGGTGAGGTCGACTTGCTGGCAGGTGGCGTGCCCTGCCCCCCGTTCTCTCATGCTGGCAAGCAGCTCGGGGAAGACGACGAACGTGATCTCTTCCCTCGCATCCTGGCTCTTGCTGGGCAGATCCGTCCTCGCGCCGTGATGATCGAGAACGTCCGTGGACTCATGGATGCCAAATTCGATGACTACAGGTCACGGATCCGGGCCAGCCTGGAGGAGATGGAGCCGACCAGCGATGGCCTGCCCGGCTACGAGGTTGTGAGCTGGGAGGTGTACGAGGCGGAGAAGTTCGGTGTCCCACAGCTTCGGCCCCGTTCCATCCTCGTTGCCTTCCGCAGGGATGTGCTCAAGGACCTGAAGTATGAAGCTCCTGCACCCAGCGCCGAGAGGGTGTCGGTCTACAAGGCGCTGGAGAAGACAATGCGGGAGCGTATCCAGCCGTTCGAGAAGGGGCCTCTGGCCGCCCAGGCGCGGCGAGTCTTCGAGGAATGGAAGGAGGCCGCCGACAAGGACGTGGCTCCTACTCTCGTCGGCGGCTCCAAGAAGCACGGCGGCGCCGATCTCGGTCCCAGCCGTGCAAAGAAGGCGTGGCGAGCGCTGGGGGTCTCGGGCATGGGCGTAGCCAACGCCCCCGTGGACGGTAAGCCGACGGGTACCGAGGACAGGGACCTGTTCGGCGCCCACGGTCCGATGCTCACAGTGCGTCAGGCCGCGATCATTCAGGGGTTCCCGACACGCTGGGACTTCAGCGGCGGTAAGACGGCTCAGTACCGGCAGGTTGGTAACGCATTCCCGCCGCCTGTGGCACGGGCAATCGGCGAATCAATCATCGAGGTGCTGAAGGCGGCTCGGGAGCGCGATCAGAAGAAGGGCTAGTTGTCCGGCTTCCCTTTCGGGGCTGCGCTGCGGCGCTTATCGACTTCGGCCGCGATGCGTGCGGCGCAGTCCTCGGAAGGCTCATGCTCCCAGAACCGGAGCACCGTCCAGCCCGCCTCTTCCAACCGCTGGTCGGTGTCCCGGTCTCGGGCCATGTTCCGGGCGACCTTGTCGGACCAGTAGCCCGGGTTGGTCTTCGGCGGTACGTAGTGCACGGGGCAGCCGTGCCAGTAGCAGCCGTCGATGAAGACGGCCACCTTCGCCGGACGGAAGACCATGTCGGCAGTCCGGCGAAGGTCGGGAAGAGGCCTGGCCGCTACCCGATAACGGAGCCCCTGCGCGTGGACGAGCCGTCTGATCAGGCGCTCAGGTGTCGTATCGCGGCTGCGGATAGCCTGCATGTTGCGTCGGCGGGCAGCCGATGAGGCCCAGGAACCCACAGGGGGTTCCCATGGCTCGTTGCTGGCCATCCTGCCTCCTCAACCTCCCCGGTCGGGCCTGCTTGGTCAGTCTTCTTCTTCGCCAGTGACCTTAGGGAGGCGCGGTGCCGTTTCCTTGGGATCATCTGAAGTGGCAAGCACCCAGCGACGTCCCTCCAACTCGACCGACGGACGGCTGCCGTGATGGGGCTTGGCTTCAGCTAGCCGGAAGCTTACAAACTCTCCCCGCTGTGGCACTTCGGCCCCGACCTGCTGTGCGATGGCCCGGTGCTTGCTGTAAGGGCCAGCGATTACGATGCCTTCCTTCCGCAGCACCGTTCGAGCCCGGTACTCCCCCTCCCGGATACGTGCCATGTAGTCGAGTTGTTGCGCTGCGGTACGAACGGCGCCGCGCCCAATGCGGCGATTCTGTACCCTTCTGAACAATTCGATGACTCGCCGCTGACCTTTACCCGGTCCTTCGAGGAGGATTTGTTTTCGTGTGGATTCTGGGAGGTGCAGAAGAACATTCTGAGGAAGTTTCGCCTCGTGCCAGATCCAAAGTACTTTGCTCTTTCGGTACTCTGCTTTCAGTGTCAGCTTCTTGTCGCGATTGCTGCCCGTGTTGAGCCACTCTTCTCGCACTCGGAAAAGTCCGGCACTCCAGCAGCTCTTGTAGTCGTCCGCCCACACCAAGAGACAGAGGTAGCCCACAGCTTCTGGCGGTATCATCCATCCGCCGAAATCCTGAGAGAACTTGCAGTCAACGTCGATGCCGAGGATCCGGTAGTCCATAGGGTGTTTACTGTCGTCACCGACGTCCCCGCCGTCGGCGAATCGAAACTCCCGTTGCAGATTGATTTCTACAAGGGTGCCGGCGTGAGTTTTTTCGGTCTTGAAGAGCTGCTTCCAGGCGAACCGTCCCGTAGCCTCTCCGTTGAGCAGCTGGTCGATTGTTTCGCGGAGGACAGAAGCGAATCGTTGCCCAGTCGGATCGAGGGAGCGTATATGCTCAGCGACTTCCTTGAGTTCGGGATCCAGTTTTAGAAGTTCTTGGTTGGCGATCCAGGTCGCAGCTTTTGCGTCGTCTGCTTCGAACGGTAGCAAATTGTCATCCCTGTGCGACTAACGTGACACTGGCGGCAAGCTGGGGTGCAGGCTAACTAGCCGGAATCGTAGCGTCGTTGAGGTGACGGGAGTCCTTCGCGCGGAATCGCACGAGACGTCGGTCCCCGCTCATGGCGGATGCCGGCGGAATCAGGGTGAAGGCCATCACGATCTTTGACGGGTCAGCCGAGCCGTTGCGTACCACGGCGTGGACGTCGCTGTGGCTGTCACCGTCGACGACCGGGTACAGAAGGATGACCCCGGTGGTGGGGCCGACTCCGGCATTCTGGTCCGGGTGCAGGCCGAGTGCTGGGGCCGCGTTGTCGATGAGATGCTGTGCGGCCGTGCGGTGCTCAACGCTGGCAATGCGGCCGAAGGACGTCTTGCCTGCCTGCCGCTTCCGTCGGACCAGGGACAGCGGGACGGAACCGAGGATGCCTGCTTCGACACGCTTGTTCGAGGCCAGTCGCGGCGATACGAGCAGCCAGTCGTCGACTGTGGCCAGCGAGCCGTCGAGCTGCCTCAGATATGTCAGGTGGGGGTCGAAGTATCGCGGGCGCTCCCACTCAAGTTGGGAGAGCACGTCCAGGAGATCAGCGTGAGGGATGATCCCGGTGAGTGCTTCGAAGGTGCGCGTCAGCGAACTGGAGCTGTCCGGCGGATTGCTGAAGGACACCGGCGTCGTGCCGAGCCTGTCCAGCAGCGGCCGCCAGCGCTCCGTGTTCCGCTTGTGAGCCGCGCTGTTGTCGAGCGGGTACGAAGCAGGCTCGATGGGGCGCCCAGGAGACCGGATCTCCACAAGTTCCGCGTTGAACATTTTGTTCCGTGCGGACGGCCTGACCCAGGGCAGGTGCTGTGCGACCAGAGGAGGCACCTCCATGGGCGTCAGCTGGGGCTGTCCGTCGACCACCACCGCATATCGGGCCAGCTGCTCTCGGAAGGTTTCCTCGTCCCGGCAGATCGCTTCGTACGCCTCGTACAGATCTGCGGTCTTGTTGCGGCCGAAGGGCTCATCCCGCCCGATGTAGAGCCTCACCAGGTCCCGGTACCCCGGCCTGAACCCGAACCAACGCCCCATCTGCATCAGCGTGTCTGCCTGCTGAGTGGTGCGCCGGTAGTAGGTGATGGTCAGGCCCTCCACGGTGAAGCCACGCGATAGCTTCGTACCGCCGACCAGGATCTTCCAGATATGCGGAGTCCTGTCGAAGTCGAGGTCGAGCTGATCGAAGTAGCTGTCGCTGTCGCCGTTCACGACGATGACCGGCTGGCCGTTCGAACCGATGCGTCGCCGTGCCTCGCTCACGTATGGGCGCAGCTCTTCGTAGGACGCCGGCGCGGGGAGATCAGACGCACGTGCCTCGCTCACCGGGATGAAGTCTGCTGCCCATAGAGAGGCAAGACGCTCATGGCCAGCCGAGGAGCTGTATCCCGCTTGGTGCCACATGGAGTTGATGCGCAACGCGAGTTCGGCGTGATCGTCCTTGCGTACGGACTGATGCACAAGCATCGTGTGGTGCCGGAACGGGGCTTCCGCAACACCGTGAGCGGCTCGGTAGAGCTTGAGGGCACCCGACAGAACGAAGGCATCCATAGCTTCTTGGAGGCGGTCACCGGTGGAGTCATAGATACCCCGGACATGTGCCTTCTCCTGCGAGTTGGCGAATGTCCGCTCGTCTTCCGCCACCGGCGAGTCCAGATCGTGGAAGTCATGAGCGCCCATGTATCCGGCCGGGCGGGGGAGCGAGATCAGGAATTCACTCGGGAAGATGTCCTCTTCGTCTCCGGGGTCAACAAAAACGTTGGCGAAAGGGGTTGCCGTATACCCCACGTACTGCGCCCGCGGGAGCAGCTTCAGCAGCTGCGAGATCAGCCCGTTGATAGCGGTGCGCTCGGTGCTGCCGGCCTCCCACTTCTTCGGGTCCAGGGTGTTCACGGAAGCCTGGTCGGACTCGTCGTCGATGATCAGGGCAGGAAGTTCACCGAGGAGGCCGTGAATCTGCTTGAGGTCCTTGACGAGTTTGGTGAGGACAGGCTTGTTCTTCTTCACCACCAGCACTCGGGCCGCGGCGTGATGGAGGTTCGCCGGCGCATGCAGGGGGCGAGTCGGTTCGCGCTTCTCGAACTCCAGGGCGCGGATGCCCTGGGCAAGGCTCTTGTAGTCCTTGTCCCGGGTCGTCAAGCGTTCGATGTCGAAGGCGCCCAGGGTTGAGGGGCGCCCGCCGTGCTGGACGAAGTCGGGCCAGTCGGCGTCGTCGTCGCTGACGTAGTCGACGCCGACGAGGGAGTCCAAGTCGTTGATGTCGGCGCCCCGCAGGATGTTCTCCTGGCCGATCAGCTCCATGTCGAGGCGGCGCTGGGTTTGTGCGCGCAGGAGGTTGAGCGTTCCGCCGAGGACGATGACGAGGCGGTAGCCGGCGTCGATCGCCTTTGCGGTGACTCCAGTGAAGTTGGCCGTCTTGCCCGACTGGACATATCCCACGACCAGCCCCTTAGCCTGGCGGGCTGCGGACTGTTCGGGATCGGTAAGGCGTTCGACGACCGCTCGGCTCGCCTCGTCCAGGCTGGCTATTGCCGCGTCAGACCAGCCCTTGGCACGGAGCTTTCCTTCGTACGACTTCCAGTAGAAGGAACGGGCAGCCCTTCGCTCCGCGGTGTACCAGGGGGTGAACTCGCGAGTGATCACAGTGGGGCCGGCAAGCTTCGCGACGGGAACGGCATGGTCCAGCGCCTTCCGGAGGTCGCTGCCGAATTTGAGCCGGTCGTAGACGACCGCCCGTCGTTCGTCGGTGCGGGCAGGGGTGCCCAGCGCCCAGTGAGGTTCTTCCGCGAAGTCCCATGCGGTGAGATGGCGGCTCCAGAGGGCTGTGAGTGCCTCGTTCGCGCTGACCAGACTTTCGTGGAAGCGCTCTTCGCTGAAGTCGGCGTCCGGATAGTCCTCGTCAGCGGCTAGCGCGGCCCAGCGCTCGAAATGCTTGGGGCTGCTGATCATGCCTGCCAGAGCGGAAGCATGGATGTCCAGCAGAACGTCGGCTGGGGTAGAGCTCATGTGCGGGCCTCAATCAGCGGTTGGCGGGGAAGGGAGGGGCCATCGTGAGTGCATGCGGCGGTCATTGGAATGTCTGCGTGCGCCGAGCGCGATGTGCTTCCGCAGAAGCCAGAAGGATGGTGTTCCAGTAGTCCACGCGGTCCTGGCGGCTGCGCTCCCATCTTCCGAGGCCGAAACAGTCCTCAAGGAGCAAGTACAGCAGGGTTTTTGTGACCGGAGCGTCGTTCGAGCCACCACGCCGCCCGTCGTTGAAGTCCTCGCGGAAGTCCTTGTTGAGGATGACACGGTTGTTCTCGCGGTCCAGGTCGAAGAAGCGGTCGCGGGGAAGCGCTGCCCAGGTGAACGTGATGGGTTCCTCGCCCCCCTTCTCCGGCAGTTCTTCCTTGATCACCCGCTTCACCTTCGGATCGATCCCCTTGCCGGGAGGAGTAACCGGCTTACGGACGACTTCCGTGCGCCTAGAGCCGTCGCGATAGGCGGCCTCGGCGTCATCGAGGTACTGATGGAACGTGTTGGCACTGGAATCCACCGCCTTGTCGATGCCGAGAGTGAAGGCGGGCGTGACCGTGATCCTTTCCTTCTTCACGTCGAGGCTCAAGACGCTGTTCTCGTGTGCGGGGAGGTCCACGGCCACCCGGGCTAGGACGAGGTGTCCTTCGGGGTTGCGCAGGCCATTCCAGCCTCCCGCCTGGACGAGGCGGTCGTTCCGGTAGAAGTAGAAACCCTGGCGCTCTGCGAGCGCACCGATCTGCCGGAAGCCCGCCTGCTTGGACTTCGCCGGCCAGATGTGGGCCGTCAGGCGCATGTCCCCGATGCCCTCCACGGGCGCGGTGAACTGCCTCGGATAGCCCTTCCTTCCAGGCACCTTGTACCCGAAGGGGTCCAGCGCCTCTACGGCGATGTGGTCGACTTCTTCGCCGAGCTCGTTCGCGCTGCTGCTCACATCCCATACCGCGATGTCCAGTTGAAGACCGCGCTGCAGAAAGCGGTGCAGGTAGAGACCGAGGTGGGTCTCCAGGCGGGCGATCGCCTGGGACAGATATCGGTCGCCCTGTCCGGGCGTCACTGTCTCGAACGCGCGCACCTGATCCCACCGCACGACTGTGCCGTGCCACTCGATGATGCCGTCGTACCGGTCGACGAGATCCTGTGCATAGCGAGGGTCGACGGTGTCACAACGGAAGCCGTCCTCAATCCCCTCCGCGGTGAGGCGGCGGCCCGCGGCACGGCTGCGTTTCGTGCGGCTGACTACAGTGAGGGACGAAGCATGCGAGAGGGATGCCGCCTTCAGGCCGGTGCCGTACATGCCGAGGGCATGGTCGCCGTAGCTGCGACGCCTTCCGACCGTCATCGCATCATCTAGCCCGGACTCGTCCATTCCCTTGCCGTTGTCGATGATCAGCAGGGTCAGGATCCGCTCGGCGTCACGCAGGAAGTGCACCACTATCTTGTCTGCGCCTGCGTCGATCGAGTTGTCGATCAGGTCCGCTACGGCTACTTCGAAGCCGTAGCCCTGATTGGTCAGTGCTCTGCCATAGCCGGCGTCCGGCGGCAGATGCGTGCTGCCGGACGTGGGGACGTCGTACTGCCAGACGGTGCCGGGCTCGTAGGGCATCGGTTCCTCAAGTGCACAGGTCAGGGCTACTCCGGAGGCGTCGCCCTTCAGCTCAGACGGTAAATGTGACCGTACTGCAAAGGTGGGACATAGGAGGAGGTAGAACGTTGAAGTGGGTCGATAAGTCCCTTATCTGTCCTGCGTTTTGGTGTGATGGGAACAATCGATTGAAAAGGGGCGGAGTGTTTGCCCGCAGCTCATGGACAGACCTGCGGGCATGCGCTGCGGACGGCTCGGGCCGCAAGATCAGGTTCTGGGCGCGGATATCCGACCCCGTCTTCTGCCTGGTCGGCGTTGGCCGCCCGCTTCCTTGCACTGTCGTGCCTCCGCGGCCTGCCTACAGGGCGACAGCGTCGCCCTCGGAGAGGGCCCCTCCGCCACCCTTGACCCAGGCCGCTCCAGCACGGGTGAGAAGCGAGCGGGCGGCCCGGGGAAAGTGGGCGGCAGAGGCGTAGGGGCAGACGCGCGTCGTCCATTGGGCCGGGATCGGAGGCGCGTCTGCCTGTGGTGGTATGCCGGGGTCGCTGAGCGGCCGCAAGGGCGCTCCGGTGTACGGGCGTTGCAGCGCGAGGCGACTACGCCCCGTGACACCCCTCATAAACCCGCCCCGACCCACACCAACACTCCGCCCCCCGCTGCGGCGGCCACTCCACAGCGCGCCCGCGGGCCGCAAGTGTCGTCGCGTACTGCGGGAGCAGGTCCGTGTCGGACGGGGACGTGGCCTCCGAGGCTGCGAAGGCCTCGTACGACGGCACTGTGCCCGTGACGATGCCGAGGTTCGGCGTGCCGCTGGCGGCCAGTTCGCGCAGGGAGGCCTCTATGGTCGCGAGGTGGGCCTCGTGGGAGGGGTATTCGTCGGCCAGCGTGGGATAGGCGCCCACCAGCTCCCTCAGCTCGTCCTCCGGCCAGTGCAGGACCGCCACCGGGAACGGGCGGGACAGGGCCTCCCGGTAGGTGCCGAGCTCCGCGCGCAGGCGGGAGATCTCCGCCTCCAGTTCCGCCGGGTTGTCCGAGCCCAGGGACCACACCCGCTTGGGGTCGTGCAGTTCGTCCAGGGGGACCGGTGACGAGGAGAGGGTGTCGGCCAGGACGTCCCAGTCGTCGTGCGCCACTCCGAGCATGCGGCGCACCCGGTGGCGGCCGAACAGCAGTGGGTGCGTCGAGTACGGGGGTTCCGCCCCGTCCGTCAGCAGCAGCCGGGCGCCCTCCGAGAACATCTCGTGGGCCGCTTCCAGCTCGTCGTGCGCCTCCAGGGACTCCGCCACGATCACCCAGGGCGCCGGGTCGCGGGGTGCTGCCGCACGGATGCCGGTGATGATCGCGCGGGCCTCGGCCTCGTGGCCGTACTCCCAGAGGTTGGAGGCCTTCAGGGCCCGTACCAGATAGGGGTTCTCCAGGCCGTCCGCGGAGGAGAGCAGGCGGTCGTAGAGGGTGGTCGCGGCGGGGCGGTCGCCGGACAGCTCCAGGTGGGCCGCGGCCTGGAGGAGCAGGGCCTCGGCGTCCTCGGGATACAGGCCGGCGGTTCGCTCCAGGCGGGCCGCTTCGGCGGTGTGGTCGACGTTCTCGGCAGGCGTGTCGGGGCGCATGAGGGAAACCGTACTGCCCATCGGTGACGATGAAGAGGTCTCTGCTGGTCAAGGGACGCCTCAGCGGCGAGGCACGGGCTCACGACGACTCAGCGGCGGGCTACCCGGCTCGCGTGCCGCCCAGGCCATCGTCAGCAGGCCGGCCAGCACGATGCCCGCGCCCACGTACAGCGGTGCCGTGTAGCCCAGCCCCGCGCTGATCGCCGCGCCGCCCAGCCATGCGCCGAGCGCGTTGCCCACGTTCGACGCCGAGACGTTGGCGGCGGCCGCGAGCGGGACTCCGTGGGCGGCGTCCGTGACGCGGGTGATCAGGCCCGGCACGGAGGCGAAGCCGGACACGCCCAGGAGGAAGGTGAGGAGTACGGCCGCCACCGGGCTGCCGGCCAGCAGGCCCAGCGCCAGGAGGGTCGCCGTGAGCGCGGCCAGGGACACCAGCAGGGCGCGGTCGCGGTTCCGGTCCGCCGCCCCGCCGCCCGCGATGTTGCCCACGACCAGTCCGCTGCCGTAGACCACCAGGAGCCAGGCCACGTCCGTGTCCGAAAACCCCGTGACCTCGGTGAAGGTGTACGCGATGTAGCTGAAGGCGCCGAACATCCCTCCGTAGCCGAGAGCCGTGGCGGTCAGGGTCAGCAGCACCTGGCGGGAGTGCAGGGATCGGAGTTGGGCCGGGAGGGCGGTGAGCTCGTCCTCGCCCGGGCCGGGTCTGCCCGCCCATCCCGGTACCAGTACCGCGATCGCCGCCGCCGCCACGACCCCGACCCCCGTGATCGCCCAGAACGTCGCCCGCCAGCCCCAGCGGTCGCCGATCAGGGCGCCGAAGGGGACGCCCAGTACGTTGGCCACCGTCAGGCCCGCGAACATCACCGCCACCGCCCTCGACGCCCGTTCCGGAGCGACCATGCGGCGCGCCACCAGGGAGCCGAGGCCGAAGAAGGTGCCGTGGCAGAGGGCGGCGACCACGCGGCCCAGGAGCATCACCCGGTAGCCGGGGGCGAGGGCGGACGTCATGTTCCCTGCGACGAACAGGACCACCAGGCCCGTCAGGACCGGTTTGCGGGGCAGCCTCGCCGTCGCGGCCGTCACCGCGATCGCGCCGACCGCGACGGTCAGGGCGTATCCCGAGATCAGCCGGCCCGCCGCGGCCTCGGAGACGTCGAAGTCGCGGGCCACCTGCGGCAGCAGTCCGGCGATCACGAACTCGGTCAGGCCGATGCCGAAGCCGCCGAGGGCCAGCGCGACCAGCCCGGCCGGCATACGGGCTGACCGTGGATGTGGACCGGCGGACGTATCGGCGGACCGCGGACCGGCCGGCATATCCGCGGACCGCGGACCGGTCGGCGTTCCGGCCCGCGCCCGCGCCCACACCCGCGCCCCCGCGTCGGAGTCCTCCCGCGTCAGATCGTCACTCCGTCGATCTGCAGGGTCTGCACCGCCTTGCCCGCCACCGACACCGCCACGGACTTCCCGCTGAGGTAGGTGTCCGAGTACGACCGGTAGAGGTCGCCGCCCGTCGTCACCGTGTTCCAGCGCGGCACCAGGCCGCCCGAACCGCCGGTCACCGTCGTGAACTTGGAGAGGTCGAAGGTGAACGTCTGCGCGGACGTGGAGGTGTTCAGGGCCACGATCACCAGGCGCCTGGCCGAGGAGTCGTAGGCGGCCACGGCGTTGCTCACGCCCGTGTCGAGGATCTTCATGCCGGGTCGGATGTGGCGGCTGAACTGGGCCATTGTGTAGTACTTCGTCTGCACCGCGCCCGCCTGCAGCGTGCTCGCGTCGTACGCGATCATCGCCCAGTTGGTGGAGGGGTCCATGACCTGCCAGTAGACCCAGGCGGTCGGGTGCAGCCAGCGGAAGTCGTAGAGGAGGTTGAAGGCGAGGGTGTAGCCGGTGCCGTCGTTGTCGCCGGTCTCCGAGTTCCACAGGGCCTTGCCCGCCGTGGTGACGACGTCGGTGTAGAGCAGGTCGCGGCGACCGCCGGAGCCCTGGTAGCCATGGACGTTGACCCGGTTCACGTACCCCTTCGTCGTCGAGCTGAAGGAGTTCCAGGTGGTGCGGGCCAGGTCGTAGCTCGTCTCGTCGGACGCGGAGATCTTGGTGCCCGTCAGGCCGCGCTTGTCCAACTCGCTGCGCAGGTACGGCAGTACGGCCGACTGGACCGTCGCGTCCATGTGGCAGCCCTCCTGGGTGCCGGTGGCCGTCCACCACGACGAGGAGGGCTCGTTGAAGGCCTCGACCGTCGCGAAGTTCACGCCCCAGTTGTTCTTGGCGTAGAGCGCGACCGCGGCGAGGTGGGAGGCGTGCTGGCGGTAGTTCCAGGACTGGAGGTTGTTGCCGCCGTCGGAGGCGCCGGAGGGGTTGTGGTTCAGACACATCCACCACATGGGGGAGTTGGCGAAGAGCTCGGTGGTCGCGCCGCGGGCCACCGCCTTCGTCAGCATCGCGCGCTGGGTGGCGTCCGCCGTCCACTTCCAGGCCGAGGAGGTGGGGTCCTCGTTGTTCCAGTCCTGCCAGTAGCCCTCGATCTGCTTGAAGGAGGGGATGTTGGCGGAGGCGACCATGCTCGCGCCGCTCACGCTGTTCCAGCTGCAAGCGCCCAGGTTGTAGCGGGCGATGTTCAGGCCGAGGCCGGGGAGCGAAGTGCCGTTGTAGGTCGTCGACTTGGTGGTGAAGAAGATGTCGGCGAAGTCGTCCCGGGCGCCGAAGACGTTGGCCCACCAGGCCAGGGAGGTGCCCCAGCCCTCCCAGGTGCCGTAGGAGGTGCCGGGGGAGACGGCGATCGCGGCGTCGGCGCGTGCGGTGCCGGTGGCGAGGGCGCTGCCCAGGACGGCGCCGCCGGCCGCTGTCAGCAGGGTTCTGCGTCGGATCATGGCTTCTGCTCCGCTTCGTTCGACGGGTGTTCGGGCCGGTCCCTGAGCCGGCGCGCGACCCGGCGGGGTGGCGTGTCCCGTGCATGCCACGACGAAGCATCGGGTGTGCCGCGTGGGGTTGTCGAGGGTTGCGACAGCACTTTCTAAAACCTGTGTACGAAGGGTCGAACGGCGCCTGGCGCTGGTGAGTTGAAGGCCCTGCGCCTATCGTGCGGGCGGCTCGGTGCCGGGCCGGGAGGCGAGGCGTGCGGATGCGGGTTCCCGTCGTGCAGCACAGCGGCCTGCGGCGGTCGCTCCGGCGGCGCCGTGCGCTGTGGACCGGTGGCGAGGTCCTCGTCACCGCGGGCCTGGTGCTTCTGCTGCTGGTCGTGCATCAGCTGTGGTGGACCAACCGTGAGGCCAGGCGCGGCGCCGAGCACAAGGTGCAGGCGCTGGAGCGGGAATGGGGTGCCGCCGACGGAGGGGGTCACGGGGGCTCCGGTACGGCCGCCTCGTCGCCGCCGGCCCGGGAGGCGGGCGGCGCCCGTGTCCGCGGACAGGCCGGCACCGTCCGGCCCTCACGCCCCGTCCGGTCCCAGGCCTACGCCGTCCTCGTCATCCCCCGCCTCGGTCTGCGCGTCCCGGTCGCCGAGGGCGTCAGCAAGCAGAACGTCCTGAACAAGGGCTACGTCGGCCACTACATCGGCACCCAACAGCCGGGCCAGGCGGGCAACTTCGCGGTCGCGGGGCACCGCAACACCCACGGCGAGCCGTTCCGGTACATCAACCGGCTGCGGCCGAAGGACCTGGTGGAGGTGGAGACGAGCGGCGCGACCTACACGTACGCCGTCGACCGGACGCTGCCGCAGACCTCGGCGCGTGACTCCGGGGTCGTACGGGCGATTCCGCGCTCCGTCGTCAGGCCCGGGTACGGGTACAGCGAGCCGGGCTACTACATCACGCTGACGACCTGCACACCCGAGTTCACGTCCCGCTACCGCCTGGTGGTGTGGGGCAGGCTCGTCTCCATGCGTCCGCGGTGAGGACGGCCGCCGCCTACGACCCGGTCGACCGGCGCGCCACGGCCGTGCCCGGTCGTCTCCTTGCGCCCGCGGGGAAGACGGCCGCCCACGGCCCCAACACCAAGCACGCCCCGGCCGGCCCCGGCCACCCGGATCGCCGGCCCCGGCCACCCGAGTCCCCCCTCACGCCCGCTCCCGCAGCCCCACCACGGCCACCGCCGCCACCAGTGCCAGTACCGCCGACACCGTCATCGCGACGTCGGCGCCGTGGCCCGGGCCGCCGCCCGACGACGTGACGATCGCGATGGTCAGGGCGACGCCGGCGCAGGAGCCGATGTAGCGGAAGGTCTGCTGGGCGCCGGACCCCATGGCGGCGCGGGCCGTCGGTACCGACTCCACCGCCAGCAGGGGCAGGGCTGCGTTCAGCAGGCCGCTGCCGATGCCGCCGACGATCAGGCCGGGCAGCAGGCGGTGCCAGGAGCCCGAGCCGATGGCGCCCAGCATGGTCAGGACGCCGACCGCGTGCAGGACGAAGCCGACCGCCAGTTGCCAGCGGGTGGGGACCCGGCCCGCCAGCCGCTTGGCCTGAAGGGCCACCCCGAAGGACAGGCCCGACCAGAGCAGGAGCAGCCAGGCCGTGTCCATCGCGGACAGCCCGAGCACCTGCTGGAGCAGCGCCGGCACGAAGCTGAACAGGCCGATCACCGCGAGGCCCGTGAACAGCCCGCTCACGGAGGAGGCCAGGAAGCGGGGGTGGCGGAGCAGGGAGAGGTCGATCATGGGGGTCGTCGTACGGCGCTCCAGCCACGCGAAGACGCCCACCAGGACGACGGCCGCCAGCAACAGCGCGCCCACCTGCGGACGCAACCAGCCGTCCCGGCCCAGTGTGAGGGCGGCGACCAGGGAGACCAGTGCCAGCCCGAAGGTCAGGGCGCCCGAGATGTCCGGTCGTCCGCCTCTCGGGGAGCGCGACTCCGACAGGGGGCGCACGCTAGCCGCGGCCACCGCCAGGGTCGCCGCGCCCAGTACGCCGTAGGCCACCCGCCAGCCGGGCAGCGCGGCCGCCACCAGCGGGCCGACCGCGATCCCGCCGCTGACGAAGGCTCCCCACACGCCGGTCGCGTGCAGCCGGCCGCGCGGGCTGGGGAAGGCGTGCACCAGCAGGCCCAGGCTGCTCGCCAGGATCGCCGCGCTCGCCGCGCCCTGGGCGATGCGGGCCAGCGTGAACTGCCAGGTGGAGGAGGACAGCGCGCCGAGGGCCGTGGTCAGGCCGAGGGTGAGGGTGCCCAGCAGGAAGATCCTGCGCCGGCCGTAGTCGTCGGCGAGGCTGCCGGCCACCAGCAGCAGGGCGGCCAGGCCCAGCGGGGTGCCGTTGAGGAGCCAGGCCTGGGCGGAGAGCGAGGTGTGCAGGGCGGCCGCGGTGTCGGGGAGCGTGACCATCGGCGCGGTGTACGTCATCAGGGTCACGGCCGTCGCCGCGCTGGTCAGCGCGAGTGTGGCGCGTGGGTGCGGGGGCGCCTCCGCGGAGGCCGCCGGTGTCTGCGCGCGCTGCACGGTGGGCGCGTCGGTCCGCGCGAGAGTTCGTTCATTGAACCTAGCCATGCCGAGAACCGTAGCACTCAAGGTTCGTTCATTGAACCTACGGGTGGAAAATGGTTACAGTGGGCGCCATGGCACTGGGCAAGGACTACGCGACACAGGAGTGCTCCATCGCTCGCGCGCTGGAGATCATCGGCGAGCGCTGGACCCTGCTCGTCGTCCGCGACGCGCTGTACGGCGTCCGGCGCTACAACGACTTCCTCGTCCACCTCGGCATCCCCCGCGCGGTCCTCGCCGCCCGCCTGCAGACGCTGACGGCGGAGGGAATCCTCGAGAAGCGCCGCTACCAGGACTCGCCGCCGCGCGACGAGTACGTCATCACCGAGCGCGGCATCGCCCTGTGGCCGACGCTGCGCTCCCTCGGCCGCTGGGGCCGCGAGCACTTCGCCGAGGAGAAGCTGCGCGTCTTCCGGCACGCCGACTGCGGCACCGAACTCGGCTCGTACGGCGAATGCCCCGCCTGCGGAACCGTCGTACCGGTCGCAGACGTCATCATGGAACCGGGGCCCGGACTGAGCCGGGACCCGGCGGACCCCGTCAGCCGGGCCCTGCTCGCACCGAAGAGGCTCCTGGAGCCCATCGAGACCGGTCAGGTATAACCGACGGCAGGGAATGCGGCCGTACGGGAAAGGGAGGGGGAGCCATGATCCGCGACCGGATCGGCGCGCGTCCCCTCGCCGTGCTCGTCCTGCTGCTCCTGCAGATCGCCCTGTTCGACACCGGCACCCTCGCCACCACCGTCGCGCTCGCCGCCACCGCAGCGGCCGGCTCCGCGCTCGCCGCCTGCGCCCTGGTCGCCGCGCGCTGCGCCCCGGCCGTACCGCCCACGCGGGTGCGCACGGCGATCCGGGACCGCGCCCGCCGTACCGCCTTCCTGCCGCAACGCGACCCCGACGCCAGGGGGCGCACCCGTCCCCGGGCCCCGGGACACGCCCTTCCGGCGACCGTCGCGTAGGGCATCCACACCTCTCACCGGCCCTCGCGCGGTCGTCATGCCGCCTGCACCAATCCGTTCCGGCATGACCCTCGGAGGGCTCACCCATGTCCGTCTTCACCGTCTTCGCCCAGCTCGTCGAAGACCTCGCCGACCTGCTCCAGCCGCTGTTCGGCGCCACCGCGGCAGCGACCGCGATCGTCCTGTTCACCGCGCTCGTACGACTCCTCGTCCACCCCCTGTCCCGGGCCGCCGCCCGCGGGCAGAAGGCACGCACCGCGCTGCAGCCGAAGATCGCCGAACTGCGCAGGAAGCACGCGAAGGATCCGCAGAAGCTGCAGCAGGCGGTGCTGGAGCTGCACGCCGAGGAGAAGGTGTCGCCGCTGTCCGGATGTCTGCCCGGGCTGCTGCAGCTGCCCGCGTTCTTCCTGCTCTACCGCCTGTTCTCCAGCACCAGCATCGGCGGGGAGACCAACGCCCTGCTGAACCACCAGCTGTTCTCCGCGCCGCTGGGCGGCCGCTTCGCCGACGCGCTGGGCGGGGGCGGGCTGCTGGGGACGGCGGCCCTTGTGTACCTCGGGCTGTTCGCGCTCGTCACGGCCGTCGCCGCCGTCAACTACCGGCGCACCAGGCGGACGATGGCCGCGGCCGCCCCGGCCACGGTGGCGGACGGCGGGCAGCAGGTGCCGGGGCTCGGCGCGATGAACAAGGTCATGCCGTTCATGTCCTTCTTCACGCTCTTCACCGTCGCCGTGGTGCCGCTGGCCGCCGCGCTGTACGTGGTGACCAGCACGACCTGGAGCGCCGTCGAGCGGGCCGTCCTCCACTCCTGAGCCGGCCGGGCCAACGGTCCAGTCCGTGAACCGGGTATTGCGGAGTGGACGCCGACCTTGGACGATCGACCAGTCATCCGATGGCTGCACCCGTCGGAGGACCGCCCGCGATCGAGGGAGATAGTGACCATGAAGCTGCTGCGAGTCGGTACGGCCGGTGCGGAGAAGCCCGCGCTGCTGGACGCCGAAGGGGTCCTGCGGGACCTGTCCGGCGTCGTCGACGACATCGACGGCGCGCTGCTCGCCGACGACGCGGCGCTCGGCCGGATCCGCGCCGCCGCCGAGTCCGGTGAGCTGCCCGCACTGGACCCGGCCGGGCTGCGGACCGGACCGCCGCTCGCCCGGATCGGCAAGATCGTGTGCATCGGCCTGAACTACCACGACCACGCCCGGGAGACCGGGGCCGAGCCGCCCACCGAGCCCGTGATCTTCTTCAAGGCCGCGGACACGGTGGTCGGACCGAACGACACGGTGCTCGTGCCGCGCGGTTCGGTGAAGACCGACTGGGAGGTCGAACTGGCCGTCGTCATCGGGCGGACGGCGCGGTACGTGGAGTCGGCCGAGGCCGCGCTCGGACATGTCGCCGGGTACGCGGTCGCCCACGACGTGTCGGAGCGGGAGTTCCAGATCGAGCGGGGCGGCACCTGGGACAAGGGCAAGAACTGCGAGACCTTCAATCCGCTGGGTCCCTGGCTGGTGACGGCGGACGAGGTCGCCGACCCGCAGAACCTGTCGCTCAGGCTGTGGGTCAACGGGGAGCTGAAGCAGGACGGCACGACGGCCGAGCAGATCTTCCCCGTCGGCGAAGTCGTGCGCTACGTCAGCCAGTTCATGACCCTGTACCCCGGTGACGTCATCAACACCGGGACACCGGCGGGCGTCGCGCTCGGGCAGCCCGAGCCCAAGCCCTTCCTGCGCGCGGGCGACGTCGTCGAGCTCGAGATCGAGGGCCTGGGCCGGCAGCGCCAGGAACTGAAGGACGCCTAGCCGCCCCGCTGGGAGAAGCGGGAGAAGCGGGAGAACCGCGTGGCTCGTCGGCCGCGGCCGTGTGGCGGCCGGTCGCGCGGTTCCCCGCTTTCCTCAGGGGATTCAGCCCTTGTTCAGGAACTCCTCCAGGGCCTCCACCACGAACCGGTGGTCCTCCAACTGCGGGAGCCCGCTCACCGTCACCGCGCCGATCACTCCGACGCCCTCGACGTCGATCGGGAACGAGCCGCCGTGGGCCGCGTACCGGTCGGGGTCGAGGCGGGAGGAGTCCTCAAACGTCGTGCCCTTGGCCCGGAAACGGGCGCCCACCAGGTACGACGCCTCGCCGTAGCGCTCGACGACCCGGCGCTTGCGGCCGATCCAGGCGTCGTTGTCGGGCGTCGAGCCGGGCAGCGCCGCGTGGAAGAGCTGCTGGCCGGCGCGGTGGATGTCGATGGCGACGGGGGCCTGACGCTCCCGGGCCAGCTCGACGAGCAGCGACCCCAGGGCCCAGGCGTCCTCGTACGTGAACTGACGGAAGACCAGGCGCCGTTGCTGGGCCTGAAGCTCTTCCACCGACGGGGTGATCTCCGGGTGGAACTTCGGGGTCAGCTCGGTGTTGTGCGTCACAGCTTCACCACCACTCCGTCGCGGGCCGAACGGCGGGCCGCCTCGAGCACGTCGAGGGCCGCGGCCGCCTCGACGGCGGTCACCGGGTTGGCGCCGTCGTCGTCGAGGGCCCTGGTCACGGCCGCATAGTACGCGGGATAGTCCCCGGGAAGGGTCGGTACGGGCGTGCCGCCGCCGGTCGCCGGAGACTCCCCGGCGCCGATCGTGCCCCACGCCGACTCGGGCTCCCGTCCCCAGTCCGGGCCCGGGCGCTCGCCGTCCCGCAGCGCCGCCTCCTGCGGATCGAGCCCGTACTTCACATAGCCCGCCTTCGAACCCAGCACCCGGAAGCGCGGGCCGAGTTGGGTGGCCGTCGCGGAGACGTACAGGTGGGAGCGGACGCCGCTCGCGTGCGTGAGGGCGATGAAGGTGTCGTCGTCGGCCTCGGCACCGGGGCGGCGTACGTCCGACTCGGCGTAGACCTGCGTGGCGGGGCCGAAGAGGGTCAGGGCCTGGTCGACGACATGGCTGCCGAGGTCGTACAGGAGACCTCCGATCTCTGCCGGGTCGCCGGACTCGCGCCAGCCGCCCTTCGGCTGCGGCCGCCACCGCTCGAACCGCGACTCGAAGCGCCATACGTCGCCCAACTCGCCCTCGGCGAGCAGCCGCTGGAGAGTGAGGAAGTCGTTGTCCCAGCGCCGGTTCTGGAAGACGGACAGCAGCAGACCGCGGTCCTCGGCGAGGGCGGCGAGCTCGCGCGCCTCGGCGGCGGTGCCGGCGACCGGCTTGTCCACGACGACCGGGAGGCCGGCCCGGAGGGCGGTGGTGGCGAGCGGGACGTGCGTCCGGTTCGGGGAGGCGACGACGATCAGGTCCAGCTCGGCGGCGCGTTCGAACAGCTCGTCCGGGGTGGCGGCGACCCGCACCCCGGGATGTTCGGCGCGGGCCTGCTCCTGCCGCTGCGGATTGGAGGTGACCACCGTGTCGAGGGCGAGGCCCTCGGTGGCCGCGATCAGCGGGGCGTGGAACACGGAGCCCGCCAGCCCGTAGCCGACGAGGCCGACGCGGCGGGGAGAGGCAGTCGTACGAGTCATGCCGTCCACTTTCGCAACGCTGTTGCCAAAGTGCAAGCGCCGAGGACAATCGAGGGTGTGAACCTTCTCGCCCTGCGCAGCCACAACACCGCACTCGTCCTCGACCTGCTGCGCACCGCCGGCACGGACGGCATCAGCCGGCTGGAGCTCGCCGAGCGCACCGCGCTGACCCCGCAGGCCGTCAGCAAGATCACGGCCCGGCTGCGGGCCGACGGGCTCGCGACGGAGGCGGGCCGCCGGGCCTCCACGGGCGGCAAGCCGCGGACGGTACTGCGGCTGGTGCCGGAGGCGGGACACGCCGTCGGCGTACACCTGGACCGCGACGAACTGCGCGCGGTCCGGGTCGATCTGATGGGAGCCGTGGTGGCGGAGCGGCGCAGGGCGGTGGATCTCGGGGTGGGCGCGGACGCGGTGGTGGAGACCGTGGCGCGGGAGGTGGGGGCGTTGCTGGGGCACGGGCCGGCAGGGGGCGAGGTCGCTTTCGAGGGCGGCCCGGCAGGGGGCGAGATGGCTTTTGAGGGCGGCCCGGCAGGGCGCGGGTCGAACGGGAGCGGACCGGCGGGGAGCGAGGTGGCCGCCGGTGGTGGCCTGGTGGGAGACGGGTCGGCCGGGGGCGGGGTGGCCGGGGACGGGCTGGGGGTGGGGATCGCTCTGCCCGGGCCCCTCGATCACGCCCACGGCGTTCTGCACCGCGTCACCGGGTTCCCCGAGTGGGACGGCTTTCCGTTGCGGGAGGTGCTGGAGCGGCGGCTCGGCGTGCCGGTCGTCGTGGACAAGGACACCAACGCGGCGGCGCTGGGGCTGGCGGTGGCGGGCGAGGCCGGTTCCTTCGCCTACCTGCACCTCGGCACCGGACTCGGGGCGGGGCTCGTCATCGGCGGGACCGTGCACCGCGGGACCCGTACCGGAGCGGGGGAGTTCGGGCACCAGGTGGTGCAGCTCGACGGGCCGCCGTGCGGCTGCGGCAACCGGGGCTGCGTGGAGGCGCTGTGCCTGGACGCCGTGGCGCGCGGCGACCTGGCCGGGGCCGCGCGGGTGCTCGGCGTCGGCGCCGGCAACCTGGCCGCCCTGCTCGACGTCGACCTCGTCCTGCTCGGCGGCCGTACCGTCGCCGCCGCGCCGGAGGAGTTCGTACGGGGCGTGGCCGCCGTCCTCGGCGAACGGGCCCGGCGCGCGGGCGAGGAGGCCGTACCCGTGCGGGTCGCCCCCGGCGGGGTCGCCGAAGGGGCCGCGCAGCTGGTACTGGGACCGGTGTTCGGGCGGACCGACGGCTGACGCGGCGGCGTGCGCCGATCGGGGGGACTTGCCCGGCCGTCCGGAGCGGCGGCCACCGTCGCCCGCACCCCACCGGCATGCTCATGTGCTTATGCGACTGTGCACGCCCCTGTCCCTCTGCCTTGCAGCAGCCGCCCTCCTGCCCACGGCGTCTCCCGCCTCCGCCGCTCCCACTTGCGCGAGCGGCCCGGACTTCCCCCTCACCACCCGTATCCACGACGCGCCCGACACCTATGAGGCCGGCGGCGCATACGGCACCTGGTACCTGGACCTCACCAACACCACCACCCGGACCTGCACGGCCGTCCACCCGGTCGTCGTGCTCGTCGACGACGACCGGACCCTGAAGCCGTCCCAGCCCCGCATGGAGTTCTACGACGGCTCGCGCCCCCACCCCGTCCGCTTCCGGGCCACCGACGAGGCGGAGCTCGTCGGCGCCTTCGACGACGGCTTCCCAGGCTTCACCGTCGGCCCCCGCCGGACCGTCACCGTGAAGGTGAGGCTCGCGCTGACCTCGGACGCCGTGGCCGACGAGGTCACCGCGAACGCGGCCGTCGTCCAGCGGCACGACGACGACGGCGACTGGATCGGCCAGTCCGACGACTACCGCTTCCGGGTCCGGCACGACGAGCCGACCGAGCCCGGCACCAGCACCCCCACGAGTACCGGTGCCAGTACGGGTACCAGCACCAGCACCAGCACCGGCACCGGCACCGCTCCGCCCGGGCGGCGCCGCGACGACCTCCCGTTCGCCGACGAACTCGCCCGGACGGGCATCGCCACCCCCCGTGCCGCCCTGGCCGCCACCGCCGCCCTCCTCCTCGCCGTCGGCGGGGCCCTCCTGCTGGCCCGCCGGTCACGGGGGCGCCGGTGAGACGCCCATTCCCTCAAGATCCGACCTCTGTTTAGGCTGGGCCCACGCAGCACCGCGTACATGCGTACGGCAGGAGACCCCGCACATGGCAGAACGCAGGCCCATCGAGTCGTGGCTCACCGACATGGACGGTGTGCTCATCCACGAGGGCGTACCGATCCCCGGTGCCGACGCCTTCCTGAAGAAGCTGCGCGAGTCCGGCAGGCCCTTCCTCGTCCTGACCAACAACTCCATCTACACCCCGCGCGACCTGCACGCCCGGCTGCGGCGCATGGGCCTGGACGTACCGGTCGAGTCCATCTGGACCTCCGCGCTGGCCACCGCCCAGTTCCTGGACGACCAGCGGCCGGGCGGCTCGGCGTACGTCATCGGGGAGGCGGGTCTGACCACCGCCCTGCACGACATCGGGTACATCCTCACCGACCACGAGCCGGACTACGTCGTCCTCGGCGAGACCCGTACGTACTCCTTCGAGGCCATGACGCAGGCGGTGCGGCTCATCCGCAACGGCGCCCGCTTCATCGCCACCAACCCGGACGAGACCGGCCCCTCCCACGAGGGCCCGCTCCCGGCGACCGGCGCCGTCGCCGCGCTGATCACCAAGGCGACCGGCAAGAAGCCGTACTTCGCGGGCAAGCCCAACCCGCTGATGATGCGCACCGGGCTCAACGCGATCGGGGCGCACTCCGAGACCAGCGCGATGATCGGCGACCGCATGGACACCGACGTGCTCGCCGGGATGGAGGCGGGGATGCAGACGTTCCTGGTCCTCACCGGGCTGACCGGGCCGGGACAGATCGAGGACTTCCCGTACCGGCCGTCCCACGTCGTCGACTCCATCGCGGACCTCGTCGAGCTGATCTGACGGCGGGGTACGACACGCGGGCAGTCGGCGCTGAAACCTTTCTGAACCCGTTTGGAGCAGTGCGGGCCCTGTTGAGGATGCGGGGCCGGGGTGTCCGGGGGAGCCTCCAGATATCTGGAGGTTTCACGATGGGCTCACTTCGCCTCACTCTCTGTGCAGGGCTCCTGGGTGCCTGCGCCCTCACCCCGGCGGCGTACGCGACGGACGGAGGAGGCGGCACCGTCTCGATGACCCCGTCGTCCCCGGCCGCCGGTGCCGACGTCGCCCTGCGGGTGACCGGGTGCACCGGGAAGACGGCCACCGCGGTCTCGAAGGCGTTCGTCGCCGACGCGCGCCTCGCGGGCGGCTCCGACGGAACCTTGGCCGGGGAGACCCGGGTCCGTTCCGCGGCCGAGCCCGGCGTCTACGACGTGAAGGTCAGCTGCGCCGACGTCGGGATCAAGGGCACGATCACGGTCGTGGCGAAGGGGACGCGCCCCTCCGCGCCGTCCTCGCCGATCGCCCCGGTCGACGCGGGCGGCGGCGGTACGGCCCACTTCGCCACCGTCGACACCCGTGCGACCGGCCCCGGCGCCGCGCACGCGGTCACGGGTCTGATCCTCGCCGGAGTCGCCGCGACCACCGTGGCGGTACTGAGCGCCCGCCGCCGCCGCGAGACGGAGTGACCGGCCCATGCCCGCACCCACCGGTGCACATGCCCCCGGCACCGCCCCACCCGCCACCCGGCTTCCGCTTCCACCGGCCGACCCCGCCGGACCACGCCCGGACGGTGCCTCGGGGACGGCTCCCCTTCCGGTACCGGCCCGCCCTCCCCACTCCCAGCCGCCCCCGCTGACGGGACGTCCCGCTCATGCGTGACGACTTCTCCGACAGCCGGTTCGATCGGCCGCGTTCCCGGGGGTCCGGGCGGCTGGTGACCGGTGGCGCCTGGGCGGTGTTGTTGCTCGGGCTGTGGCTGTGGGGGCGGGACGTGACCGAGGTGCGGCAGGGGATATCCGGACCGGCCACCGGTGACATGGCGGCGATCGGGCGGCCCCCGGCCGCGGAACTGCCGCCCGCCGCACGCCCGTTGGGCAACGCGCTGCCGCAGCGCCTCGACATCCCCGCCCTCGGGGTGCAGGCGCCGGTGGTGGCGCGCGGGCTGGACCCGGCGGGAGCGGTCGATCCGCCGCCGTTCGACCAGGCGGGCGTGGTCGGGTGGTACGCGGCCGGCGCCGAGCCCGGAGCCGCGGGAGCCGCCGTCATGGTGGGGCACGTCGACACCGAGACCCGGCCCGCCGTCTTCTACAAGCTCAGCACCCTCACACCGGGCCGGACCGTCCGCGTGGTCCGCGACGACGGCCGCGTCGCCGAGTTCACCGTCGACGACGTCCAGGTCCTCACCCGCGACCACTTCGACGCTCGGCAGGCCTACGGCGTCCACCGGCCGGGCCGCGCCGAACTGCGCCTGATCACCTGCGGCGGCACCTTCGACCCGGTCAGCCGCAGCTACACGGCGAACGTGGTCGTGTCGGCGTACCTCACCGGAACCGGCGCATGAGACCCGCAGGTACCTGGCCCGGTCGACGGCCCGCTCCCCCCGAAGCCGTCGACCGGGCTGGTCCTCGACCGCGCGCGCACGGGTTGCGGGAGTAACCCGGCGACCGGCGCGGGAGGTACGGAAGTTCCGGTGGTGACCGCCTGGGCGGGGGCCGGGGCCAGGTGAGAACACCCTAGAACGAATGAGCGCCGGATCCCAGAGGGTTATGACGCCAGGTTCCGCTCCGCTGGCTCTGTGTCATATGCGCTGGTGATTCGCCGTTCCACGACTCCGTCAGGAGTGTGTCGCTCCTGCGCGCGCCACATCTCGGCGTCGTGCGCGGCCCTCACCCGTCCGTGCTGTAACAGCTCCCCGACAAGGCTCGGGCGATCTCGTGGGCGGGGCGCCGCTATGTCAGGATTGAGACTTGGACCGGTGCACCCAAGGGGGAGTTGGATGTACGGCAGCAGGGGGGCTGGGTCGGGGTTCGCCTTCGGGGCCGCGATGAGGGCTTCCGCGGTGGCGCTGGGGGCGGCGCTGCTGGTGGCGGGGTGTTCCTCCGGCGGCGGTGACGGCAAGGACGGCGACGCCGGCGCCAGGATCACCCAACAGCCCAAGGACAGCGACCCGTTCTGGGTCAACCCGGACGGCAACGCGGCCCGCCAGGTCACCGCGTACGCCAAGGCGGGCAAGGACACCGAGGCCGAGCGGATCAGGAAGATCGCCGAGCAGCCGACCGGTGAGTGGATCGGCCCGGAGAACCCGGAGCAGGAGGCCAGAGGCTTCACCGAGGCCGCCGACAAGGCCGGCCGCACGGCCCTGCTCGTGCTCTACGACATCCCGCACCGCGACTGCGGCCAGTACTCCCAGGGCGGCGCCGCCGACGGCAACGCCTACCGCGCCTGGATCGACGGGGTGACCGCGGGCATCGAGGACCGCCCGGCGATGGTGATCCTGGAACCCGACGCCGTACTGCACCTGGTGGACGGCTGCACGCCGGGCCAGTTCCAGGAGGAGCGCTACGCCCTTCTCAACTACGCCATCTCCAAGCTGAAGTCGCTGAAGTCCACCAGGGTCTACCTGGACGCGGGCAACGCCGGCTGGGGCCACCCCGACCAGATCTTCCAGCCCCTCCAGCGCGCGGGCATCGCCCAGGCCGACGGCTTCTCGGTCAACGTCTCCAACTTCTACTCGACGAAGGACTCCATCGCCTACGGCAAGCAGCTCTCCGCCAAGGTCGGCGGCAAGCACTTCGTCATCGACACCAGCCGCAACGGCAACGGCCCGTACACGGGTGGGAAGCCCGACGAGAACTGGTGCAACCCGCCGGGCCGGGCGCTCGGGGAGACACCGACGACCAGGACCGCCGACCCCCTGGTGGACGCCTACCTGTGGGTCAAGCGGCCGGGGGAGTCGGACGGCACCTGCCGGGGCGGCCCGGCGGCCGGGCAGTGGTGGGCGAGTTACGCACTCGCCCTCGCCAAGGCCGCCGAGTAGCCGCCCGCTACGGCACCTTGACCCACTGCGCCTTGCTCGGCGTGCCCTGGTCGTCGTCCACGAACAGCATGTACCAGCCGGCGGTGACCAGGTTCCGGTTCTTGGGCACGGTCACCGTCACCTTGTCGCCCGACGTCTTGAAGTCCAGGGCGATCGACCGCTGGTCGACGTCGGTCACGTGGGTCGACACACTGGGCCGGATGAGCCGCACCTTCTTGATCGCGGAGGCCTGCGGTGAGGTGAACGTCCCTGTCCCGCCCCGCGCGATCGTCTGCGGTCCGCCGGACAGCGACGGCCGGGAGTCCCGGTACAGATAGGGCGGCGTGTAGATCTCGATCCGCTGCTCGAACTTGCCGGGCTTGGTGTTGGCCTTGTCGCCGTACAGCGAGTCGGAGCCGAAGAACATCACGCGGCCGTCCGGCAGCAGGATCGACCCGGAGTGGTAGTTGCGCCCCACCAGCGGGTCGGCCACCCGGTCGAAGGTGTTGCTGTCCGGGTGGTAGAGCCTGGCCTGCAGGATGTTGGAGTCGCCGCGCCCGCGGTAGTCCTGCGAGCCGCCCGACACCAGCACCGAGTCGTCCGGCAGGATCGACGACTGCGGATACCGCGTGCCCTTCTCCAGCGTCGGCCCGTCCGTGAACTTCGGGTTCTGGTCCTTCAGGTCGATCAGCCGCGTCCTGTTGCTGGACAGCTTGGACTCGCCGACCCCGCCACCGCCGATCACCAGGAACTTCTCGTTCTGCGCCGGCGGCAGCAGCACGGTCCCCGAGGTCTCCATCTCATTGGCGTCGCTGAGCCCGGGCAGCTTGGTGAACTTGTTGGTGGCGACGTCCCAGATGCCCGGGTCACGGCCGACGTTGTCCGGCCCGTAGCCGGCGTTCGAACCCGAGTAGAAGATCTTGCCGTTCTGCATCAGGAACAGCGCCGGGTAGGTCGGGAACTGCCGGATCCTCGACGTGTACGTCCACGTCTTCGTCTTCGGGTCGAAGATCTCGTTCTTGCCCGGCACCAGCTGGCCGATGTCGTCGAGCCCGGAGACGCTGAGGATCCTGCCGTCGCTCAGCGTGGTGAGCGTCGGATACCAGCGGGCCTCGTTCATCGGGTCGACCTTGATGTACTTCTCGGCGACCGGGTCGAACTCGAAGGCGTCCCGGATTCCCTGGAAGTCCTTCTTGTCGAGGGCGAGCTTCTGCGCGATGCCGTACGTGTTGCGCGCCGCGGCACCGGTCAGGCCCTGGATGCGGTAGTTGTCCTGGGTGCCGGTCTCGTACTTGGTGCCGCTCTTCTTCGCCTCGACGTAGATCCGGCCGAGCCCGGGGTCGTTGCGCAGGAACCTGCCGGTCGCCTTGTCGAAGACCTTCTTCGCGCGCGGCACGAGCACCGGGTCCTTGGACACGAAGGTCTTGCCGTTCTCCTTGCCGGTGAACACGGTCCCCGCCGGCAGCGTGATCGGCTTGTCCGGGTTCTCGTTGTGGACCACCATCAGGCCGCCGGCCTTGGTGACGTCACCCTTCAGCTTCTCGTACCGCTTGGTGCCGCCCGCGATCAGCAGATTGCCGTTGGCGAGCTGGGTGTGCCCGGTGCAGAACAGGTCCTTCGGCGTCGGGATCTTCTTGATCGTGCCCTTGACCGGGTCCCAGATGCGGGTGTCGAACTTCTTGGCGTTGAAGTTGTCCTGGTTGTTGCCCGAGCCGGCGATCATCAGCACCTTGCCGGTGCGCAGGAGCGCCGCGTGGATGGTGTCCTGGCGGTACTCCTTGGGGAACTCGACGATCTGCCAGTGGCCGTTGTCCGCTTTGTACTCGGGTTTGTTGATCTGGTACTGGTGATACTTCGCCGTCCCGAAGCGGTACAGCCACGGACCGTTCATCCCGGCCAGCGCCAGCACCACCGCCGTCCCGATGGCGAGTCTGCGGGCGCGGCGGTGGCCTGCACGGTCGTTCATTCCTTACGTCCCCCGAATCCACCGAGCGCGATCTGCATCGTCTGGTCGTTTCCCGCCTCCGAGGCGCCGTCTGCGGCGGCCCAGGTGGGCTTGTGCCCGGTGCCGTGCGGCGGTGTCGCCTGCCGCTCCGGCAGCGGCCGCGGCTGGTACGGCACGGCGGGCGGCGCGTCCTGCGGCTCCGCGTACACGGGAACCGGTTCCTTCTTCGCCTTCCGCAGCGAGTACCGCCAGGCGAAGATCGGTGACGCGGTGATCAGCAGGGCGAACGTGGCCCAGGTGATCATCGCCGGGTGCGAGTGCCCCAGCGCGAAACCGGCAGCGATCGAGCCGCCGAAGACCAGGATGAAGAACAGGTGGATGCGGAAGGTCCCGAACAGCGTGTCCGGGCTGGCCGAGTCGCCCTTGGGCGTCACCACGAACTTGCTCTTGCGCCGCAGCACCGCGTCCATCAGCGAGCGGGCGTAGATCGGCGCCGACAGCGCCGACATCACCATGCCCGCCACACCGCCGGAGCCCTCGGGCTCGTGAGGGGAGACGTTGTGCCGGCGGTTCCAGACGTACAGGCCGATCTGCAGCGCGGAGGCGTTGCCGTACAGCATCAGCCACACGGTCGGGTCGATGTTCACACCCGACGCGCCCAGGCCCAGGAACAGCGCGCAACTCAGCGCCGCCAGGATCCAGTTGAGGGCCGACATCGGGTAGAAGATGATCATCATCGTGTAGTTGAAGAGCTTGCCCGGAGGCAGGGAGAACCAGCCCTTCCAGTACTGCTTGAGGATCGTCTCGTACGTCCCCCGCGACCAGCGCAGCTGCTGTGTGAAGAAGTCCGTCCAGGCACCCGGGCCCTCACCGACGGCGAGCACGTCCGGCGTGTAGACCGAGCGCCACTTCTTCCCCGTCGCCGGGTTCTTGTGGCGGTGGATCTCGAAGCCGGTCGCCATGTCCTCGGTGATCGAGTCGTACAGACCGCCGATCTGCTTCAGCGCCTTGATGCGTACGGCGTTCGACGTACCGACGAACATGGGGGCGCCGTAGAAGTTTCCGGCCCGCTGGATGAGGGCGTGGAAGAGGAACTGCTGGGACTCGGCCGCCTTGGTGATGGGGTTGTCGTAGTTGCCGTACACCTGCGGGCCGATGACGAAGCCGACGTCCGGGTCGCGGAAGAAGCCGAGCATCCGCTCCAGGTAGTTGGGCAGCGGCACGTGGTCGGTGTCGACGGAGGCGAAGTAGTCGTAGTCGTCGCCGTGCGCCTGGAGCCAGGAGTTGTAGTTGCCGTGCTTGGTCTTGGCGCGGAACGGGCCCTTCTTCTGGTTCCACTGCTCGACGCCCTTGCGGGAGAAGTGGTGCACGCCGAGCCGCTCGCAGACCGCCTTGACCTCGTCGTCGTCGCCCTCGTCCAGGAGCCAGATGTGCAGAAGGCCCCGGTGGCGCAGCCGTACGGCCGCCTCCAGGGTCTTCGTGACCATCTCCAGGGGTTCCTTGCCGGGCACGTACGTCGTGATGAACGCGACTCTCGTGCCGGTCTCCGGCACCACCGGGATCGGGTCGCGGGCGACCAGGGTGGCGTGCGCGTTGGACAGCACGTTCATGCAGCGGAAGAACTCGATCAGACCGATCGAGACGAGCATCACGACGTCCAGCACCGGCAGGAAGTCGAACGCCGGGTAGTCGCGTTCGGTCCAGTGCTCCGGCTGCAGCAGCCAGGCCAGCAGGACCAGGGACAGCAGCGGGGCCGCGCCCAGCATCAGGGCGGCCCTTATCCGGTGCGGCTCCTGCGAGAGCAGTGAGCGGTACTGCACCTTGTAGGGCTTGTCCGGGTCGGGCTGGGTGAGGGGGCCGGCCAGCCGGCTGTAGTGCTCGTAGTCGTATCTCGGCAGGGTCTTCTTGATCCGCCGGAACTGGCCCGTGGTGCTGTTCCGGTGCGGATCCACTCTCAGCTGGGTGGTTTCGGACGGGTCGAAGTTATGCCGGGCGCCCGTCGGCGTCGACGTCATGAGTCATCCCCCCACACGCGTGTGAGCGCGTGTCGTGTCGTTTCCTTACCACCCGTGAACGGTCCCCCTCGACCCCTCACAGGCGTGTCAGCGGCGGGCCGCGGCCACCACACTCTCCACATCCGTAGACATGGAACCGCGCCCTTCCGGTTGCATGATGCCCCCCTCGGCACCGGCTCGTGAACAGGGCCCCCTATCCCCGCAGAACGCCGCAACCGCTTACTAGTCCCCCAACTGCGGCGTATCCGCCGCATCTTGGAAAACAGGGTTCTACGGCGTTCAGCATGATCGCAAGATGCGAAACGCGCTGTTTACCGGTCATACGCGTTCATTGCGGTGTGTGTGGGGGGCTTGTGGACCAGTGGTGGACAGCCGTGCGCGCAGGTTGCCGAAGTGCTCTCTTATGGCCTCCTCCGCCCGTACCGAGTCCCCGGACCGCACCGCGTCGAGGATGTCCCGGTGCTGTGCGCAGGTGACCTTGTGGTCGGGCGGAGCGCCTCCCAGGTCCGTGTGCACACGGTGGAAGGCGTCCCAGAACGCCTCCAGGACCTCGCCCAGCAACACGTTGTCCAGACCCCGGTAGAGGGTGGCGTGAAACGCGCGGTCGGTCTCGGCGAGGCCGGCACCTCCCTGTGCGGCCTCCCGTTCCATACGGTCCACGAGCGTGTCGAGTTCAACGAGGTCCCGTTCCGGGATCCGCCCCGCGAGCCGCGACACCAGCCCCGTCTCCACCGCCTCGCGCAGCTCCAGCAGCTGCAGCAGGGAGTTCTCGCCGCGGTGGTGGCCGGCCACCGTGCGGAAGGCCAGGCCCTCGATCATCGGGGCCAGCGACATCGGACCGACGTACGTCCCGAAGCCGTGCCGGATCTCCACGATGCCCATCGCCTGCAGCGCCTTGAGCGCCTCGCGCACCGAGTTCCGGCTCGCGCCGAGGAACTCCATCAGCTCGGGCTCGGTCGGCAGCGGGGCCCCGGAGGGCAGCCTGCGGTCGATGATGAGCTTCTTGATCCGCTCCTGGAGGTCTCGGGCTGCCATGGCGAGAGGGTATCCGGCCAAACAGGGCGAGGTCCCGGTTCCGGTCATGCGAAAAGCCCCCCACTGCCGTGGAGGGCTTTCGTCGTCGTGCGCCGCCAGGGACTCGAACCCCGGACCCGCTGATTAAGAGTCAGCTGCTCTAACCAACTGAGCTAGCGGCGCCTGCTGACGTCGTAACTCTACCCGATCTCCAGGGGTGCTCCGGACCGCGGGCCGGCGCAGGGGCCGGGGGGAGGGTGAGGGGCGTTACGTCATTCGGACCGTCAGAATGCGCGCGCGGACGACAGTTGGGAAACTGATCGATGTGCACGAGTGCGGAGATTTCGGCCTGCAGTGTGAGGGGAATCGCATGGAGACTCCGGTATTCGAGGAATTCGATCCCGCGAGCGACTGCGACTGCCCCGGATGCCTGCACTGGCGCCGGGTGCTTTCCCCTTCCAAGGCGTTCCACCACCCCGCCGCCGGCCTCCGTTCCCGGCTGCGCCCGGGCGGGGGGACCACCGGGACGGTGATCGTCGCGGCGGCCGCCGCTGCCCTCGGCGCCGGGTGCGCGGTACCCGCCGTCGCTGCCCCGCACGCACCCCCGGGGCCGGGCGTTCCCGCAGGTGACGCGGGCGACGAGCCCACCACCCCGCAGGGCGGAAAGGCCCCGCTGCACGGTCCGGGCGGCAGGCCCGTCAAGCCGGCGCAGACGCTCAGGACGCCCACGACCACCCGCGCGGAGATCATCAACCGGGCCAAGAAATGGGTCGCCGCCGAGGTGCCGTACAGCATGACGGACTACTGGTCCGACGGTTACCGGCAGGACTGCTCGGGCTTCGTCTCGATGGCCTGGAACCTGCCGGGAAACGAATGGACGGGCAGCCTCGACAAGTACGGCGACCGGATTCCCAAGGACGCCCTGGAACCCGGCGACATTCTGCTGTTCCACAATCCGGCGAACCCGGAGAACGGCTCGCACGTCGTCATTTTCGGCGGCTGGACCGACTACACGCACACCTACTACATCGCCTACGAGGAGACCCGCCCGCACGCCCGCCGGCAGGCCACCCCGTACGCCTACTGGAGCCACTCGGACCAGTACGTCCCCTACCGCTACAAGGGGCTCGCGGCGGACGCGGGCGACACGGGAACGGGCTCGACGCCGGTCACTCCGGCCTCCTCGGACCACCCCGCCACGGTGTTCCCCGGAGCGGGGTACTTCGGCCCCGGAGCCGACAACAAGTACGTCACCCAGCTCGGTCAGATGCTCGTGGCGCGTGGCGCCGCCCGCTTCTACACCTCGGGTCCCGGCCCGCGCTGGTCCGACGCCGACCGGCGGGCCACCCAGGCCTTCCAGCTGGCCCAGGGCTGGCAGGGCGCGGACGCCGACGGGCTGCCGGGGCCGCAGACCTGGGCGCTGCTGGTGACGGGGAAGGGCAAGAGCGTGCCGGCGGCGCCGGGCACGACCCCGGTTGGCGGCACGGGCACGGTTCCGTCGACGGGAGCCGCGGGACCGCCTGCCTCCCACGGGGTGCCCGGCTACCCGGGACGCGCGATGTTCCGGCCGGGCGCCGACAACAAGTACGTCACCCAGCTCGGGAAGCAGCTGGTGAAGAAGGGGTTCGGCAATTACTACACGACGGGTCCGGGTCCGCGTTGGGGCGAGGCGGACCGCCGTAACGTCGAGGCCTTCCAGCGCGCCCAGGGCTGGCGGGGCGGCGCCGCGGACGGCTTTCCGGGGCCGGAGACCTGGAGGCGCCTGTTCTCCTGAGCCGTTCGGCTGTGACCACCTGTTGTGATCCACCCGTGGTGACCCATCTGTTGTGACGCATCTGGCGCGGAGGCTGGAGGCACGCATGAGCACGACGACCACTTCACCGACCCCTGATTCCGAGGGGCCCAGCAGACCCGGACCCACCCGCCTCATCCAGAACGAGGCGACCATGGAGATCCCCGTCCACCTGCTCTTCCGTGACGACCCCGACCCGGCGCCGGTGCCGGTGCGCCCCGCGGTCGTCGGCCGCCGGCAGGGTACCGGCGAACAGCCGCGCCTGCGCCGCCCGGCACCCGTGAGGCCCCGCCCGGCCCCGCAGGTCGACCCCGAACTGGCCGAACGCCCGGCCAGGGTGCTGCCCGGCGCGGCGGGCGTGCTCGCCGGGGCGTGCGGGCTGGCCGGCTGTCTGGCGAACTCCTGGTGGGCGGGCGTCCTGCCGCCGCTCGCGGTGGAGGCGCTGCGGCTGCCGGCGTACGCGGGTGCCGGTCTCGGCCCCGCGCAGTGGGCCGCGTACGCGGGTGCCGGCACCCTCGGCCTGTTCGGCTTCGGCGGTCTGGCGCGCGGGCGCACCGGGCGGGCCTGGGTGCTCGGGCTGTTCGGCCGCTACCGGGGAACGGTCCGGCGCACCGGCCTGATGTGGGTCAACCCGCTGCTGCTGCGCCGCCGGGTCGACGTACGGCTGCGGCACTGGCGGAGCGAGCCGATGCCGGCGGCCGACGGCAACGGGGTGGCGCTCCGGGTCGTCGTGCTGGTGGTGTGGCGGGTGCGGGACACCGCGCGGGCGGTGCTGGGCGTCGAGGACCACGAGACGTATCTGCGCGAGTGCGTGGAGGCGGGGCTGGTGCGGGTGCCGGTGGAGATGCCCGGCGGGCCGCGGGACTCGGTCGAGGCGGCCGGGGACGCGTTGACCCGGGTGGTCGCGGCGGACGCGGCGCCGGTCGGGCTGGAGGTGTTCTCGGTCCGTCCGGTGCGCATCGAGTACGCCCCCGAGGTCGCCGCCGCGATGCACCGCCGCCGTATCGCCGCGCTGGACGCCCAGCACCGGGCGACCGTGCTGACGTCGGTGGTGGACTCGGTGGAGGACACGGTGACCCGGCTGACCGTGCGCGGACTGGTCGAACTGGACGACTACGAACGCAAGGCACTGGTGAAGGATCTGACGGTCGCCTTCTGCGCCGGACGCGGAGAACAGACGCCGTGAATGGTATGGACATGGTCAACCCACGGCAATAATCTGGGACTTGGTCTAGACCTGCACCCCTCACGGAACTTCCCCCACGTTCTCCAGGAGCGGCAGCATGCGCAGAAAGACCAAGTTCTACGGGGCCGTGGTGGGCCTCGCGACCACCGGAGCACTCGTGCTGTCCACCGGCGGCGCCAGCGGCCACGGCTACACCGACCTCCCCATCAGCAGGCAGAAGCTCTGCGCCAACGGCACGGTGACCAACTGCGGCGACATCCAGTACGAGCCGCAGAGCGTCGAGGGCCCCAAGGGCTTCCCGGCGTCCGGACCGGCCGACGGCGCGATCTGCTCCGGCGGCAACACCCGCTTCGCCCAGCTCGACAGCCCGAAGACGCCGTCCGGCGGCGCCTGGCCCACCACCAGGGTGACGGGCGGCCAGAGCTACACCTTCCGCTGGCAGTTCACCGCCATGCACGCCACGACCGACTTCAAGTACTACGTCACCAGGCAGGGCTGGAACCAGAACCACAACCTGGCCCGCTCCGACCTCAACACCACACCGTTCCTGACCGTCCCCTACGGCGGTCAGCGTCCCCCCTCCACCCTCTCGCACAGCGGCACCCTGCCGTCCGGGCTCAGCGGACGTCATGTGATCGTCGCCGTGTGGACGATCGCCGACACGGGCAACGCGTTCTACGCCTGCTCGGACGTCACGTTCTGAGGGTTCCTTGAGCCAATCACCCGGCCGGCGTGGGTAGGTTCCTGCCACGCCGGCCGTCCGAGGCCGGCGTTTCGACCTCGGGGGATGCACATGGAAGCGTTCTTCTACGCCGTGCCCGCACTCATGATCGCCGTCGCGCTCGCCGCCCTGATCGCCGTGCTGCGCCGCGCCCGGCAGATCAGCGGCGCCTGGAACAGCGGGCTCACCGCCGAGGCGCGGTGCCTGAACACCTACACCACGACCAGCGGAGGCGGCGGCGACACCTCCGCGACCACGACGCTGCACCACGTCTACGAGTTCACCACCCGCGAGGGCCGCGCCGTCCGCTTCGAGGAGCACAACGGGCCGGGGACGATCGTCACCGGCGACATCGTCACCGTGCGCTACACCGCTGAGCACCCGGAGCGCGCCACGGCGAAGCCGCCCCGGCCCGGCCGGCTGCTCGCCGAACAGGGCTGCGTGCTGGCCTTCTTCGGCGTGTTCATCGCCTTCTGCCTCTTCTTCATGCTCGTCGTGCACGTGGGCTTCAGTGCGGCGAACGAGGTCATGCCGTAGCACTCCACATCTGACGATCCGTCAACTACCGTGCGCCGCCATGGAGACCAGTGAGGCGAAGAGGCGCACGGTCGCCGAGCTCGTGGCCGAGCGGTGGGGCGACCACCGTCCCGGCCTGTGGTGCGAGGACCAGGTGCTCACCCACCACGAGTTCGCCGCCGGTGCCGCCGCCCGGGCGGCCCTGCTGGCCGACCTCCTGCCGCCCGGCGCCGAACCGCACGTGGGCGTGCTGCTCGACAACACCCCGGAGTACCCGCTGTGGCTGGCGGCCGCGGCCCTCGCCGGGGGCGCCGTCGCCGGCATCAACCCCACCCGCCGCGGCCCGGAGCTGGCCCGCGACATCCTGCACACCGAGTGCCGGATCCTCGTCACCGAGCACACCCGCCTCCCGCTCCTCACCGGCCTCGAACTCCCGGATGTACGTGTGCTCTTGACGGACGGCGAGGAGTACGCCGACCTCCTCGCCCCGTATACGACCGCCGTGCCGGACCCGTCCCGCGCGTGTCCCGAGGACCGCCTGCTCCTCTACTTCACCTCCGGCTCCACCGGCGCCCCCAAGGCCGCGATCTGCACCCAGGGCCGGCTCACCGCCGCCGGGGCCTCCCTGGTCGGCCAGTTCGGGGTGCGGCGCGAGGACGTGCACTACGTCTGCATGCCGATGTTCCACGGCAACGCCGTGATCGCCGACTGGGCGCCCGCGCTGGTGGCCGGGGCGGGGGTGGCGCTGCGGCGGCGGTTCTCCGCCTCCGCCTTCCTGCCGGACGTACGGAAGTTCGGGGCGACGTACTTCACCTACGTCGGTCGGGCCGTGCAGTACGTCCTGGCGACGGAGGAGCGCGACGACGACCGCGACAACCCGCTGCGGCTCGGCTTCGGCACGGAGGCGGGGGCCGTGGACGCGGCGGCCTTCGAGCGACGGTTCGGGGTGCGGCTGGTGGAGGGGTACGGGTCCTCGGAGGGCGGGGCGGCGATCCAGTGGTCGCCGGGGACGCCGGCCGGGGCGGTGGGACGGGCGGGGCCCGGTCTCGTCGTGCTCGACCGGGAGACGGGGCGGGAGTGCGGGACGGCCCGGTTCGACGAGGAGGGGCGGCTGCTCAACGGGGACGAGGCGATAGGGGAACTGGTCAACCGCGGTCCGAACCCCTTCGAGGGGTACTGGCGCAACCCCGCGGCGGAGGCCGAGCGGCGCCGGGGAGGCGCCTACTGGACCGGTGACCTCTTCTACCGGGACGACGACGGATACCTGTACTTCGCCGGCCGCACCGACGACCGCATCCGCGTCGACGGCGAGAACCTGGCCGCGGCGATGATCGAGAACATCCTCGCCCGCTACGAGGGCGCCGACGCCGTCGCCGTGTACGCGGTGCCCGACCCCGTCACCGGCGACCAGGTGATGGCGACGATCGCCGGGAGCTTCGAGCCGGCGGCCTTCGCCGCCTTCCTGGCCGCCCAGCCGGATCTCGGCACGAAGATGGCGCCCCGGTTCGTGCGGGTGGTGGAGCGGATGCCGGTCACCGCCACCAACAAGATCCACCGGGCCGGGCTCAGGCGTGAGGGCTTCCGGTGCCCCGAGCCGGTGTGGTGGCGGCCGCCGGGGGAGCGGACCTACCGGAGACTGACCGCCGAAAACGCCGATGGGCCCCTCGCTCCCACGAGAGACCCATCGGTCTGGTGCGCCGCCAGGGACTCGAACCCCGGACCCGCTGATTAAGAGTCAGCTGCTCTAACCAACTGAGCTAGCGGCGCATGACTCTCACCAACCACTTGACCTGGGGGCCTGTGGTCGGCGACGAAGAAAATACTACCCGGTCCCGGGGGGTGCTTCGGACCGCCCCCCGGGAGGGCGGAAGGTCTAGATCGTCAGGGACAGCAGCACGGGGGCCGCGTTCCGGTTGAGGGTGTCCGCGGCCCGGCGCAGGCGGTGGGCGTGCTCCACCGGCAGGGACAGCGCCAGGCATCCCACCGCCGACCCGGCCGTGATCGGTACGGCCGCGCAGACCGTGCCGATCGCGTACTCCTGGAGGTCCAGGTGGGGCACGGAGGGCGGCTGGGACTCCAGCCGGGACAGCAGCATGCGGTCGCTGGTGATGGTGCGCGAGGTGAGCCTCGGCAGCTTGTGGCGGGCGAGGTGGTCGCGCCGGCCGGCCAGGTCGAGCTGGCCGAGCAGGCTCTTGCCGATCGCGGTGGCGTGGGCCGAGTAGCGGAAGTCCACCCACTCGTTGACCACCGGGGTGGTCGGGCCGTCCGCGTACTGGGCGATCTTCACCTCGCCGTCGACGTACCGGCTGAGGTAGACGGCCGCGCCCACGGAGTCGCGCAGCCGGTCCAGCGTGCGCTGGATCTTGTCGCGCAGCGCCTTCTCGCGGCCCTGCGCGGAGCCGAGGCGGCTGAGGGCGTCGCCTGAGATGTACCCCCCGTCGGTGATCTGCTCCACGTATCCCTCGCGGCGCAGCATCCTCAGGAGGGTGGTCAGCCGCTCCGGGTCGAGGTTGGTGTGCCGGACGAGCTCGGTGTCGTTGATTCCGGTCGTGTGCCGTGCCACCGTCTCCAGGACGCGCAGGGCGTCCTGGGCCGAGTGGTACGGCGCGGTCGGCTCGTGCTTCAGCGCCACGGTGTTCCCCCTGCGCTCGCTCGGTAGCTCCGCGACGCCGGTCTGTAAGCGTCGCTCCACAACTGGGCCGTACTCCTGGACAGCGAATCAGTTCCACGATAACGGCCAAGAACCGTGTTGGGAGCGGCTGTTGACCAGATTTCGCGGGCAGCCGACGGCTCCGAACAGGGGCGCAGATCCTCTGGCATATGCCAGAGCCATGGCCCGGAGCCCGGACCTCGGAAGTTGAACCGCGTTCAACTTCCGAAGCCGAAGCGTTCACGCCGAAAACGCTCTCACCCTTCACGCGGCCTCCCGCGGTCGGTCACAGGACCGCGCTCAGGAACTGCCGGGTGCGCTCGTGGTCGGGTTCGCTGAACATCTTCTCCGGGGAGCCGGACTCGATCACCCGGCCCGCGTCGAACATGAGGACGTCGTCGGAGATGTCTCGCGCGAAGTTCATCTCGTGGGTGACGCACAGCATCGTGATGTCCGTCGTGTGCGCGATGTCGCGCAGGACGTCCAGCACCCCGGCCACCAGCTCCGGGTCGAGCGCGGACGTCACTTCGTCCAGCAGCAGCACCTGCGGGCGCATGGCCAGGGCGCGGGCGATGGCGACGCGCTGCTGCTGGCCGCCGGACAGCTGGGTCGGGTACTTGTCGGCGTGCTCGGTCAGGCCGACCAGCTCCAGCAGCTCGCGGGCCCGCGCCTCCGCCTCGTCCGCGGACAGGCCGAGGACGTGGACCGGGGCCTCGGTGATGTTCCGCATCACCTTCATGTTGGGGAACAGGTTGAACTGCTGGAAGACCATGCCGATCTTCTTGCGGACCTCGCGCACGTGCTTCTCGCCGGCCGGGACGAGCCCGCCGCCTCGCTCCTCGTGTGTGAGGTAGTCGCCGTCGACCTTGATCGTGCCCTCGTCGGGCCTGGTCAGGGTCATCAGCAGCCGCAGGATCGTGGTCTTGCCCGATCCGGACGGGCCGATGAGGGTGACGTGCTTGCCGGAGGAGACCGTGAAGTCGAGGGAGTCGAGGACGGTGTTGGCGCCGAAGCGCTTGGTGACCTTGTCGAAGCGGATCAGCTCGCTGCCGTCCACCGCGGGGTTGGCCGCCGTGAGCGCGGCGCTTTCCTTCGAGAGGTTGCTGTCAGCGGACAAGACGACGCTCCAGGACTCGCAGGAGAAGGGATGCCGGGTAGGAGATGACGATGAAGGCGATGCCGACGATCGTGATGGGCTCGACCGTGTGGAAGGTCTGGGCGGAGTACTGCCGCGCCTCGCCCAGCATCTCCAGCACACCGATCACGAAGATCATCGGCGTGTCCTTGAGCATCGCGACGACGTAGTTGCCCAGCGCCGGCGCCACGCGCCTGACCGCCTGCGGCAGGATCACCGCGAACCAGGTGCGCGGGCGGGGCAGGCTCAGCGCGGTGGCCGCCTCCCACTGGCCCGCGGGCACGCCGTCGATGCCGGCGCGGTAGACCTCGGCGGTGTACGTCGAGTAGTGCAGGCCAAGGCCGATCACGCCGGTGGTGAGCGCGGAGAGCGTGAGCCCCCATTCGGGCAGCACGTAGAAGAGGAAGAACAGCTGCACCAGCAGCGGGGTGTTGCGGACGAACTCGGTGACCGCCGTCACCGGCCAGCGCACGGCGGCGTGCTCCGAGCGCTGCAGCACCGCCCACACCAGGCCCAGGGTGAAGGCGAGCAGGGCGCCGAGCGCCAGTGCCTCCAGGGTGATCAGCAGACCGTGCCAGAACATCGGCATGAAGTCGCCGACGGCGTTCCAGTCCCATGTCATCGGGCACCTCCCGCGGTGGTCGCGCCGGAGCGCGCGAGGTCGTCGGTGCGGCCGCCGCTCATCCGGGTCCGTAGGCCCTCGCGCCGCTGCGGGGCGCGGCCGACACTCGCCTTGGCGTGCCGCTCCACCAGGCGCATGCCGCGGGTGAGGACGAACGCCAGCACGAAGTACATGACGAGGATGACCGTGTAGACGGGCGCGCTCTGGCCGGTGGCGTTGCGTACCAGCGAGGCGCCGAAGGCGATGTCGCCGACGCCCATGATCGAGACCAGCGCGCTGCCCTTGAGCAGCTCGATGAGCAGGTTGTTGAACGGCGGGACCATCTCCGGCCATGCCTGCGGCAGGATGATCTTGCGCAGCTGCTGGGCGGGCGTGAAGCTGAGCGCGATGCCCGCCTCACGCTGGGCCGGTGCCACCGCCTGGACCGCGCCACGCACCACCTCCGAGCCGTACGCGCCGTAGCTCAGGCCCAGGGCCAGCACCGCGGCCCACATCGGCACCAGCTGCCAGCCGAAGCCGATCGGCAGTACGAAGAAGATCCAGAACATCAGGATCAGCGCGGAGGTGCCGCGGAAGATCTCGAAGTACGCGCCGGACAGGAAGCGCACGATCCACAGGCGGTGGGTGCGCGCCAGCCCGATGACGAAGGCCACCGCGGCGGCGAGCGCGGCGCTGAAGACGGTGAGCTGGACGGTGATCCAGGCGCCGTTGAGGAGGAGTTTCCACAAACCCCAGCTGATTTCGCTCATGGCTTGCACTTCTCCTTGGCGGTGATGGTCGTCATCTGGTCCTTCGTGAATCCGAAGGGCCGCATGACCTCCAGCAGTTCACCGCTCCGCTTCATCTTGTGCAGTTCGCGGTTGAAGGCGTCGCGGAGATGCGTCTCGGGGCTGCGGAAGGCGAAGGCGCCGACGTCGACGACCGGCTTCCCGTCCATGTACGGGGTGACTTCCGGCGTCCCCTCGACCTGCGTGGAGCCGGTCTCCTTCACGACGTTGCGCACGGTGACCGCGGTGCCGACGAAGACGTCGACGCGGCCCTGCTCGACCGCGAGGAGACCGGCCAGTTGGTCCGGCAGGGTCGTGATGTGCCGGACCCCGGCCTCCTTGGCGTAGTCGATCTCCGCGTAGCCGACACCGGTGGCCATCCGGGCGCCCGTCCTGGCGATGTCCTTGTAGGTGCGCAGGTTCTTCGGGTTCCCCTTGGGCACGATGAAGGCGTCGCGCATCTGGTACTCGGGGTCGGCGAAGATGACCTGGCCGCAGCGTTCCGGCGTGATGTACATGCCGGCCGCGACGCAGTCGAACTGAAGGGAGTTCAGGCCGGTGATGAGCGAGCCGAACTCGGTGGCGAACGGCTCGACCCGTTCGACGCCGAGCCGCTTGAATATGCGCTCGGCGATGGCGGGCGCCGAGCCCGTCATCTTGCCGTCCTTGCCGATGTAGCCGTAGGGCTGCTCGCCGGCCAGGCCCAGCCGGACCACGCCTTTCGCCCGCAGTTGTTCCAGCAGATGCCCGCCGTCGCCGGTGTCTGCTGTCGCAACTCTGCTGCACGCGCTGGTCGCGCCCGCCACGCCGAGCGCCGCTACCCCCGCGAGCAGCGAGCGGCGGGGGATGCCTTTCACCTCGTGGGTTCTTGTGTCGTTTGCTTGTTTCTTCCCCTGTGGTGGAGCCATGGGCGCGCGTCTACCCAAGCGGATTGCACCTATGCCGGTCGTTTGCGGCCGTTCACGGCCGACGCGAGCCACGCTGACGGTGTCGTACCAGAACCTTCACGGTTCCCTTACGGGGGTGAACGGCGAGGGTGTGCCGATGCTTCACATGAGGTCACGCGTGGCCACCTCCCGTGCGGGCAGCATGACGGCTGAGAGCAGAGGTCGACAGGAGGGCACATGGCCGACCGTCACATCGAAGTCTCCCTGGACAAGCGGGGCGTCAGCTGCACGGCGAAACTCCTCGACGAACGCGCGCCCCGCACCTGCGCGGCGGTGTGGGACGCCCTTCCGCTGGGCGGCGACGTCTACCACGCCAAGTACGCGCGCAACGAGATCTACGCCCTCTTCCCGCCGTTCGCCGACCGGGAACCGCCCCTGGAGAACCCGACCGTCACTCCCATCCCCGGCGATCTGTGCTACTTCTCCTTCGCCGGTACGGAACTGGGCACCAAGGCCTACGGCTACGACCGCGAGGTCCGCGCGGGCACGACCGTGGTCGACCTGGCCCTGTTCTACGAGCGCAACAACCTGCTGCTCAACGCCGACGTCGGCTGGGTGCCCGGCATCGTCTGGGGCCAGGTCGTCGAGGGCCTGGAGGCGATGGCCGAGGCCTGCAACGACCTGTGGCGCTCGGGAGCGGCGGGCGAGACCCTCAGCTTCCGGCGCCGCTGACCCCGGACTCGCACAGCGCGTGCGCCGCCCGCAGCACCAGGTCGTCCCGGTGCCGGGCGGCCACCAGCTGCAGGCCGACCGGCAGCCCGTCCGCGTCCGTGCCGACGGGCAGCGTCGCCGCCGGCTGCTGCGTCATGTTGAACGGGTACGTGAACGGCGTCCACCCCGTCCAGCGCCGGTGCCCCGAGCCCTTCGGGACCTCCGCGCCCGCCTCGAACGCCGTGATCGGCAGGGTGGGGGTGACGAGGAGGTCGTAGGAGTCGTGGAAGCGGCCCATGCGGCGGCCGAGTTCCATGCGGACGTCCACCGCGGCGAGGTAGTCCAGCGCGGAGAACCGGGCCCCCGTCGCACAGATCTCCCTGAGCCCGGGGTCCAGCGACTCCCGCTGCAGCGGGCCGAGTTGCGAGGTCACCCGGGCCGCCCCCGAGAACCACAGGGTGTGGAAGGCGTCCACCGGGTCGGCGAAGTCGGGGTCGGCCTCGGTGACGTACGCGCCGAGTTCCGCCAGCCGCTCCACCCCGCGCCGCACCGCGGCGGCCACCGCGGGCCGTACGGCCACCTGCCCGCCGAGCGTCGGCGAGTACGCCACGCGCAGCCCCCGGACCCCGCCCGCCAGCCCCGCCGAGAACGACCCCGGGGCCGGGCCGAGCGCCGACCAGTCGCGGGAGTCCGGCACCCCGATCACGTCGAGCAGCAGCGCCGCGTCCGCCGCGTCCCGGGTCATCGGGCCCACGTGCGACAGCGTGCCGAAGGCGCTCGCGGGGTAGAGCGGGACGCGGCCGTAGGTCGGCTTCAGCGCGAAGATGCCGCAGAAGGCCGCCGGGATACGGACACTGCCGCCGCCGTCCGTGCCGAGGGCCAGGGGACCCGCGCCGAGGGCCACCGCGGCCGCCGCGCCGCCACTGGAGCCGCCGGCCGTACGGGACGGGTCGTGCGGGTTGCGGGTCACCCCCGACAGCGGTGAGTCCGTCACGCCCTTCCAGCCGAACTCCGGCGTCGTCGTCTTGCCGACGAACACCGCGCCGTGCTCGCGCAACCGGGCGACGGAAGGCGCGTCCTCCTCCCAACCGCCCTTCTCGGAAATGGTTTTGGAACCCCTCAGAGTGGGGGCGCCGCGCAGCAGGATGATGTCCTTCACGGTCGTCGGGACCCCGTCGACCAAGCCCCTCGGCTCGCCGCGCCGCCAGCGTTCCGTCGACTCCCGGGCCTGCGCGAGCGCCTGCTCGGGCAACAGCCGTACGAACGCGTTCACCTCCGGCTGGATCCGCTCCGCCCTCTCCAGTACGGCCAGGGTGGCCTCCTCCGGACTGAACTCGCCCTTGCGATAGCCCTCCACGAGTCGTGCGGCGGTCAGTCCCGTGAGGTCGGGGTCCGTCATCTGCCCTCCATCGCTTAGCGGTTCAGCGTCCCGGTACGTACCCGCGTTTCTTGTCGACCACGTTCAGCAGCGGTCTGCCCGCCTCCCAGCGCTCCCACAACTCGACGAACTGAGTACCGAGCTGATCGCGCCAGCCGACGGTGTCGCCGCTCATGTGCGGGGACACGATCAGGCCCGGGGCCTCCCACAACGGGCTGTCGGGCGCGAGGGGTTCGTGCTCGAAGACGTCCAGCGCGGCGCCCGCGATCCACCGCTTGGCCAGCGCCTCCGTCAGGGCGTCCTCGACCACCAGACCGCCCCGCCCGATGTTGATGAAGCGGGCCGAGGGCTGCATCACCCCGAACCGGCGCGCGTCGAACATGCCGTACGTCTGCTCGGTGAGCGGCGCCGCCGCGATCACCCAGTCGGCGCGGGCGATCAGCCGGTCGAGGTCCTCGGGGCCGTGGATACCGGTGTGCGGGGTGCGCCCGACGATCGCCGTCGTCACGTCGAGCGCCTTCAGCAGCCGGGCGATCGTACGGCCGATGGGCCCCGAACCGACCACCACCGCGCGTGTGCCCGCCACCCGCTGGGTCTCCCGGTGCCGCCAGGTGCGCTCCCGCTGCAGCTCCCAGGTGCGCGGCAACTCCTTCGCCATGGACAGCACGAGGGCGAGGACGTACTCGGCGATCGGCTGGTCGAAGACACCGCGCGCGTTGGTCACCACCGTGTCGGACGCGGCGAGTTCCGGACACATCAGATGGTCCACGCCCGCGCTCGCCGTGTGCACCCAGCGCGGCCGCGGGCCTTCACCCGGCCAGGCGTCCCGCACCGCCCGGGAGGTGAAGTCCCAGACCAGCAGCACGTCCGCGTGCGGCAGCCGCTCGGCGAGCGTGGCGCCGTCGGCGTGCTCGACACGGGCCCGGCCGGTGAGCCTGCCGAGGCGGGGGAGGGGGTCGGCGTCCAGGACCAGAAGGGTGGGGACAGTCATGCAGGAAGGCTCGATTCCGGTGGGTGGCGGCCGTCTGACATGCGAGGTTTGACCACGCTCGCACCCGAACCTACCTTCGTCAACACGGGCGTGCGCACGGTCCGTTGCCCACCCCTTTCTCACAGTGAGGGCGGTGCCCGTCATGGATGTCTCCTTCCTCGGCGGACCGCGGCCGCAACGCGGCGTCGGAGTCGTGGCACCCTTCGACTTCGCGCTGGACCGCGAGCTGTGGCGCTGGGTCCCCGACGACGTCTCGCTGCATCTGACGCGGACGCCGTACGTGCCGGTCGAGGTGAGTCTCGACCTGGCCCGGCTGGTCAGCGAGCACGAGACGCTGGACGACGCGGTGCGCACGCTGACCGCGGTCTCGCCCGAGGTCGTCGCCTACGCCTGCACCTCGGGCAGTTTCGTCGGCGGGAGCGCCGGCGAGCGGGCGATGTGCGCGGCGATGACCCGCGCCGGCGCGGTGCCCTCGGTCACCACCTCGGGCGCGCTCCTCGAGGCGCTGGCGGCGCTCGGAGCGCACCGGGTGGCGCTGGTGACCCCGTACACCATGTCGGTCACGAGCGCGCTGGAGGAGTACGTGGCCGAGGCCGGCGTCACCGTCGCCGGATGCGCGTTCATGGGCCTGACCAGGCACATCTGGAAAGTGCCGTACCGCGAGGTGGCGGCCATGGCCCGCAAGGCCGTACGCGGCGGCGGGCGGCGCGGCGCGGACGCGCTGTTCATCAGCTGCACCAACCTGCCGACCTACGACGTCATCCCCCAGCTGGAGGCCGAACTGCGCATGCCGGTGATCTCGGCCAACCAAGTGACGATGTGGGCGGCGCTCGCCCGAATGGGTACTCGGGCGACGGGGCCTTATCAGGCGCTGATCGATCCGGCGGCGCGCTCGGGTCCCGTACTGCCGGAACTTCCGGACGGTGAACAACAGCAGGAAGGCATGGCATGACCGCACTCGGATTCCTCTACCCCGGCCACTCCGCCGAGGACGACTACCCGCGCATCGAGCAGCTGCTCGGCAGCGACATCCGCCTCGACGTCATCCACACCGAGATCGGCGAGGACGCGCACCGCGTGGACGCCCTGCGGCGGATGGGCTCGGCCGAGCGGCTCGCGGCGGGTGTCGAGGAACTGCGCATGGCGGGCGCCGAGTCCGTGGTCTGGGCCTGCACCAGCGGCAGCTTCGTCTACGGCTGGGAGGGCGCCCACGAGCAGGTGCGCGGCCTCGCCGTCGCCGCCGGGATGCCGGCCTCCTCGACGTCGTTCGCCTTCGTCAACGCGCTGCGGGAGCTGAAGGCCCACCGGGTGGCGGTCGGCGCGACCTACCCCGAGGACGTGGCCGGCCTCTTCGCGGACTTCCTGCGGGCGGGTGGCGTCGAGGTGACGCACGTCCACGGCGCCGGGATCGTCACCGCGGCCGAGGTCGGCACCTGGGGCGAGGCGGAGGTCCTGGCGCTGGCCCGGGAGGCCGACCGCCCCGACGCCGACGCCCTCCTCCTGCCCGACACGGCCCTGCACACCGCGGCCCACGTCCAGACCCTGGAGAAGGAACTGGGCAAGCCGGTCCTCACCGCCAACCAGGTCACGGTCTGGGAGGGCCTGCGGCTGGCCGACCGGCGGGTGAACGCGCCGCGGCTGGGCGCGCTTTTCACCAGGGAGCCGATCGTGCAGGCGTGAGCCGCGCCCCCCGGGGAATAAACGGAGAGTGCCTCCTGTTATTCGGTCGCGCACCCCGCGTCGTACCGAACAGGAGGCATCCCCCGTGGTGGCAGACGAGATCCGAGGCGTGGTGCAGGGCACCGCCCCCGTCCCCCTCTCCGTGCTGGACCTGGTGACCGTGGGAGCGGGCAGTACCGCCACCGATGCCCTGCGCACCAGCGTCGACCTGGCCCGCTTCACGGAGTCCCGCGGCTTCCACCGCTACTGGGTCGCCGAGCACCACTCCATGCCGGGCGTCGCCTCCTCCTCCCCGGCCGTGATCCTCGCCCACCTCGCCGCCCACACGGACCGCATCCGCCTCGGCTCCGGCGGCGTCATGCTGCCCAACCACGCGCCCCTCGTCATCGCCGAGCAGTTCGGCACGCTGGAGGCCCTGGCCCCCGGCCGCGTCGACCTCGGCCTCGGCCGCGCCCCGGGCACCGACGGCGCCACCGCCGCCGCCCTGCGCCGCACCGACACCCTGAACGAGGGCGCCGACGACTTCCCCCAGCAGCTCCTGGAGCTCACCCGCTTCCTGGACGACGACTTCCCCGACGGCCACCCCTACCGCCGCATCCACGCGATCCCCGGGCCGATCCAGGGGAGCAGCCCCGGCGGCGTCCAGTCCCCGCACCGGCCCCCGGTCTGGCTGCTCGGCTCCTCCGGCTTCAGCGCCCGCCTCGCGGCCGCCCTCGGCCTGCCCTTCGCCTTCGCGCACCACTTCTCGGCCCAGAACACCGTCCCTGCGCTGGAGCTGTACCGCGAGTCCTTCCGCCCCTCCGAGGTCCTCGACGAGCCCTACGCCCTCATCGGCGTCTCCGCCCTCGCCACCGACGACGAGCGCGAGGCGCGGCGGCAGACCCGGGCGATGGCGCTCAACATGATCCGCCTGCGCACCGGGCGGCCCGGCCTCTTCCCCGACCCCGACGAGGCCGAGAAGCACGAATTCAGCCCGTACGAGGAGGAGTTCGCGCAGTCCTGGACCACCAACATCGTGCACGGCTCGGCGGAGGAGGTGCGCGCCGGCCTGGACGCCCTGCAGAAGCGCACCGGCGCCGACGAGTTGATGCTCACCTCGCACGCCCACACCGGCAAGCTGCGCCTGCGCTCCTACGAACTGATCGCGGACGCCTACGGGTTGCCGACCGCGTAGGCCTGATCGCCCATCAACTCCGCGATCCGGCCCGGCGAGACCGGCCGCGAGTACAGCCAGCCCTGACCGGTGTCGCACCCGATGCGGCGCAGCCGGGTCGCCTGGGCCGAGGTCTCCACGCACTCCGCGGTGACCGTCAGGCCCAGCCGGTGGGCGAGTTGGATCATCGCCTCCACCACCACCTCGTCGGCCGGGTTGGGCGGCACGGCCCCGTCCTTGTCGCTCTCGTACTGGAAGCCCCGTACGAAGGACCCGTCCAGCTTCAGTACCGACACCGGCAGCCGGCTGAGGTAGGCGAGGTTGGAGTAGCCGGTGCCGAAGTCGTCGATGGCGATGTGGACGCCCATGTCGCTGAGGGCCTGCAGCGCCTGCAGCGGGCGGCCCGCGGAGCCCATCACGGCCGACTCCGTCAGCTCCAGCTGCAGCAGGTCGGGCGCCAGGCCCGTCTCCGCGAGCGTCTGCGCCACGTCCGCCACGAGGTCGGAGTCCCACACCTGGCGGACCGCCACGTTGACGCTGACGAACAGCGGCGGCCGGTCCGGATGGTCCAGCTGCCAGCGGCGCGCCTGACGGCAGGCCGTGCGCAGCGCCCAGCGGCCCAGCGGCACGATCGAGCCGTCCTCCTCGGCCAGTCCGATGAACCGATTCGGCGTCAGGACACCGAACTGCGGGTGGTTCCAGCGGACCAGGGCCTCCACGCCGCGCAGCCGGCCGTCCTCCATCCCCACCAGCGGCTGGTACTCCAGGACGAACTCACCGCGCTCGATGGCGGGTCGGAGTGTGGAGGCGAGGGCCTGGCGGGTCATGCGGTGGGCGTTGCGCTCCGGGTCGAAGAGCGTCCAGCGGGCCTTTCCGTCGGCCTTGGCCCAGTACAGGGTGGTGTCGGCGGCCTGCATCAGGGCGGTCGGGGTGGTGCCGGCCGCGTGCCGTTCGACGACGCCGATGGACGCCGAGACCGACAGCCGGCGGTCCGCGAGGTCGAAGGGCGCCTGGACGGCCTTGAGCACCGACTCGGCGAGCTCGGCCAGTTGCTCGGTGCCCGTCGAGTCCTCGACGAGCAGGGCGAACTCGTCGCCGCCCAGTCTCGCCACCAGCGGCGCGCTCGCTCTGGCGTAACCCGCCTCGTCGGCACAGCGCGTGAGCCGCTCGGCGACGGCGGCCAGCAGCCGGTCGCCGACCCGGTGGCCGAGGGTGTCGTTGATCGCCTTGAAGCCGTCGAGGTCCAGATAGCACAGGCCGATCCGCCCGGTCCCGCCGTCCTCGTACGCCTCCGCCTCCAGCGCGGCCGTCAGGCGCTCGAAGAACAGGGTGCGGTTGGGCAGCCGGGTCACCGGGTCGTGCATCTGCAAGTGCCGCAGACGGGCCTGGAGTTCACGCTGGGCGCTGATGTCGGTGACGGACAGCAGAAGACCGTCGGCCGGGGCGGGCAGCGGGTGCACGGCGACCTGGGCCCAGACCGACCGGCCGTCGGGGTGCTTGAGCCGGCGGGTGCAGCGCAGCCGGGCCTCCCGGCCGCGCAGCACCTCGCGGTAGGCGTGCCAGGTCCGGGCGTCGGAGGCCAGGTCCACCAGGTCGGCCGCGATCCGGCCGACCAAGTTGCCGGGCGGGCTGCCGAGCAGCGCGCCGAAGCCGTCGTTGGCGCTGACGACCAGGCCCTCGCGGTCGACCACCGCCATGGCGAGGGGCGCGTCCGCGAAGACGGACCGATAGAAGTTGTCACTCTCTGTTACGGCGCCCCGGTCGAGGTCTGCCGCGGGCGCCGGCCCTTCGGACGTTCCGCTCACCGCTAGCTCCCGCAGTGCACTCGATCCCTGTCCGTGCCGGAAAGTGTGCCGATCATAGAGGCAGACCCGGGGGCCTTCCACCCGTTGTCCAGTGTCCCGGATCCGACGCCACTTCTGACAGATCGTTTCTGCCCGCAACTGGACGGGTTCTTCGGCCTCGGACCAGTTGTGACGTTCCGTGAGCGATTCGGGGGTGTCGGACCTGAGGGAGCGTCGGCTCACTCACTCGTCTGGGGCAGACAAACAGGGCGTAGTACGACAAATTCACACAGGCTGGGTGCGGTGTCCCGCGAACCGCCCCCGGAGGTGCTTGTGCTGCGTCAGTTTCCCCGCACGCGCTTCAGGGGTCCCCGACTGCGCAGCACCGCCGCGGTGTGCACCACGCTGTCCGCGCTCGCCGCCACCTCGCTGATCACCGGGCCCTCGGTCGCCGAACCCTTCTCGGCCGGACCGTGCGCCCTGCAGCGCACCGGGGCCCACCACTCGGAGGGGGTGGACACCTGGAACGCGGCCTATCCGCGCCCCACCCGCCGGCTGGACGCGGTGCTGGTCTTCCTGTCCTTCCCGGACTCGGTCCCGCGCACCACACCCGCCGAGCTGACCGCCGACCACTTCCCGGCCACCAGCCGCTTCTACGAGCGCGCCTCCTACGGCCGGTTCAGCCTGCGCCCGCATCCCGTGAAGCGGTGGATCCGGATGCCGAAGCCGTCGACGGCGTACGCCATACAGCGCGACTGGTCTCCCGCGCACCGGGCCGCCTACCTGCGCGACGCGCTCGCCGCGGCCGATCCCCGGGTGGACTTCTCCCGCTACGACATCGTGTACTTCGTCGCCGACCCGGACGCGCCCGGCGTGGACTCGGACGCGACGAAGGTCGTCAACCTCGACACCCCGCTGCGGGCCGACGGCCGGGACATCCGGCGGGTCGTCACGGTGTTCGAGAAGCATCCGCCGGACCGGCTGGTTCTCGCCCATGAGACCGGCCACGTCTTCGACCTGCCCGACCTCTACCACCGGCCGGCCGACGGCAAGGGCGACTGGGACACCTACGTCGGCGACTGGGACCTGATGGGCAGCCAGTTCGCGCTCGCCCCGGACCTCCTCGGCTGGCACAAGTGGAAGCTGGGCTGGCTGCGGTCGCGGCAGGTGGTGTGCGTACGGCGGACCACCCGGCTGACCCTGGAGCCGCTGAGCGCCGGGCCCAAGACGCCGGTCACGGGCGCGGCGGGGGCGCCCGCCTTCGGCCTCGGCGACGGCACCAAGCTGGCGCTGGTGCGTACCGGCCCCGACAGCGTGCTCGCCTTCGAGGCGCGCGGCCCGGTCGGCAACGACGTCGGCGCCTGCCGCTCCGGCATCCTCGTCTACCGCGTCAACGGCGACACCGCCTCCGGCGACGGCCCCGTCCAGGTGATCGACGCCCACCCGCACACCGAGGCCTGCTGGGAGAACTCCGTCTACCCACCCCTCGCCGACGCCCCGGTCGCCCTCGGCGAGAGCTTCACCGTTCCGGGCACGGGAGTGAGGGTGGAGGCGGAGGACCGCACGGCTTCGGGGGCTTGGACGGTGAAGATCACGACGGGGTGAGATCTCGGCCGACGGCACCCGAGCCGACGGAAGAGGGGGTGTGGGTGGCGAAGCCCCCACGGCGCGCGGCGCAGCCGCGCAGGAACGACGATGGCGAGGCCGGTTCGCGTTTTCCGCGAACATGCCTCGCCATCGACAACGTGCGCCGCCAGGGACTCGAACCCCGGACCCGCTGATTAAGAGTCAGCTGCTCTAACCAACTGAGCTAGCGGCGCCTGCTGACGTCGTAGACCTTAGCATCCTGATCGGCGGACGACGAAATCGATATCCGCACGGCGGCGCGGGCCGCACGTACGGCCGCCCACAGCACGATCTCCGGGCCCGGCAACCAGGGGCGGCGGGTGTCCGGCGCGACCAGCCAGCGGGAATCGCCCGAGGTCGCGGGGTTGGCGGCGAGCAGGGCCGGGACGGTCACTGCGTCGCCGTTGCCGTGGCAGAGCAGGGGCGGGATCGCGCCCGTACGGCTGGACTCCTCCCACTCCAGCAGCGACGGCAGCCGCTGGGCCGTACCGGGCGCGGCGAACAGCAGCATCCGGCCGCGGAAGGTGGCCACCGGCCCCGATCCGGGCCCCTCGTCCCACAGCCGGTCCACCATGCGGCGCCCGAAGACCGCGGGCGCGCTGACGACGTCAAAGACGGAACCGCAGGGCAGTACGACCGGCGCCTCGGGGCGCTCCTTCCAGAGGGCGAGCGTGCTACGCGGATACGTTCCTGCCGAGGCGAGCCACGCTGCACCGTCCGGGGTGGTGAGGTTGCTGTTCATGGCAACTACATCTACCGGCTGTGAACGTCCCGATCCCGAGGGTTGCCGAAATTCGGGACACGGGGAGGTGGGCCGGGGTATCTTGCCCGCCTGGCATATGCCAAACCGAAGTGCGCCGTGTTCAGATCAGACCGGATCCGCCGACCCGCGCCCCTCGGCGCCACGCATCAGGTCCCGCCCGAACTCGACCATCTTCTTGGCGTAGTCCTCGGTCCACTCGGCCCGCTCCGCGATGTCCGCCGTCGTCAGCCGGTCGAACCGCCGCGGATCCGCGAGCTGCGCGGCCGCCATCGCCTGGAACTCCACCGCCCGGTCCGCCGCCGCGCGGAACGCCTGCGTCAGCTCGGTCGCGCGGCTCAGCAGCGCCTTCGGGTCGTCGATCGACTCCAGGTCGAAGAAGTGCTCCGGATCCGCGGCCGCCTCCGCGGGCTCGAAGAGCAGGGGCGCGGGGCGCAGCCGCGGTTCGTTCCGACGCGGCGTCTGCTCCGCCATGTCTTCTCCTCCTCGTAGGTCACGCTCGTCCGTCACGGCCGGCCTCCGACCGTGCCTGGGCCACCGTCCATTGTCCCGCGGGTATGCAAGAGGGCCGCCGCCTGCGCCTCCGGCGATATCAAGCCGCCCGGCCCGCCCGATGTTCCCCACCCGACCGGCCCTGTGTCGGCGAGGCCATCACGGCGACCAGCTCACCCGGTGTTCCTGCAGCGGGGCCAGCACCGCGTGGTTCGCCTCCCAGCCGTCCGGGGCTGCGACTGTCGGCCGCCTGCGGCGGCGTGCCGGACTCCGTCCGGCAGGCCGGGTGTGCGCCCGGCGTCGGCGAGGTGGTCACGGCGACCAGCTCACCCGGTGTTCCTGCAGCCGGGCCAGCACCGTGTGGTTCGCCTCCCAGCCGTCCGGGGCTGCGACTGTCGGCCGCCTGCGGCGGCGTGCCGGACTCCGTCCGGCGGGCGGGGTGTGCGCCCGGCGTCGGCGAGGTGGTCACGGCGACCAGCTCACCCGGTGTTCCTGCAGCCGGGCCAGCACCGCGTGGTTCGCCTCCCAGCCGTCCGGGGCTGCGACTGTCGGCCGCCTGCGGCGGCGTGCCGGACTCCGTGCGGCGGGCGGGGTGGGCGCCCGGCGTCGGCGAGGCCATCACGGCGACCAGCTCACCCGGTGTTCCTGCAGCCGGGCCAGCACCGCGTGGTTCGCCTCCCAGCCGTCAGGGAACTTCACCAGCGTTCCGAGCTGGACGGGTTCCGTGGACGGGTAGGCGTCCAGCAGCTCGCTCACTCCTGCCCGGCAGACCACGATGCACGCGTGCCGGTGGCGGGAGGCCAGCACGCACAGGCGGCCCGTCTCCAGGTGGAACGCGGTGGCGTCGGGGCGGCCGGACAGGGGGTGCAGGACGACCGTGACGTCGTACTCGCGGCCCTGGAGACGGTTCGCCGTGTCGACGGTGACGTCCGTGACGCCGAGTTCCGCCAGCGCCGCCCGCACCGCCGCCGCCTGGTCGCGGTGGGCCGTGCCGACGGCGACGCGGTCGGCCGTCAGGGGCGTCGGCTCCGGCGAGCGTTCCGACGTGGCCGCGCCGCCCCGGTCCAGCAGGCGTCGTACGACGGTCGCCACCGCCCGCACCGCCTCCGGATCGGTGCGCGGGGTGTGCCGGGCCGGGAGTTCCAGCAGACCCCAGCCGGACACCGCCGCCTCGTCGATCACCCGGTCGGGGCCGGAACCGTCCGAGGGGACGGCGAAGGCCAGGGCCCGGTCCTGGTGGCCGGTGCCGCTGCGGAACGGCGTGTACGGGTAGAAGGCGTCGGAGACCAGCGGCGCGGCCGACGCGGGCAGCCGCCAGGAGACCGGCAGACGGTGCTGCGGCAGCTCCGGGTTGTGCGCGAGCAGGGTGGTGACCGCCGAGGCCGAGGGGTCGTACGACAGTCCCGCCCACTGCTCGCCGCCCACGATGGAGAACGGGTCCAGCTGCCCCGGGTCGCCGACGAACAGCGCCCGCTCGAACAGCCCGGCCACGGCCAGCAGCGAGTCGGAGCGCATCTGGTACGCCTCGTCGACGATGGCGTGCTCCCACGGCTCGTCGCTCTTCACGTGCGCCCACTTGGCGGCCGTGGAGATGACCACCGGAAGGCCGGTCAGATCCCCCGCCTTCGCCGACTTGCGGACGTTCGGCAGATCGTCGAGCGCCTTGTCGTAAGCGTCGGCGTCACTGCTGTGCAGCCGTCCCACGGGCAGCTCGGGACTCTTCTCCGCGAGACGTACGACCAGGTCGTCGACCTGTGCGTTCGTCTGGGCGACGATCATCAACGGGCGCCCCGCGTCGGCCAGTTCGAGCGCCGCGCGCACCACCAGGGTGGACTTCCCGGCGCCGGGCGGCGAGTCGACCACCACGCCCCGGGCGGTGCCGTGCAGGGTGTCGCGCAGGATCGCGTCGGTGGCCTCGGCCGCCGCGGCACCGGGGTCGAAGACGGTGGTCACAGGACGTCCTCCGCGGTCAACGGGTCGGCCGCCTCGGTGGCGGCCTCACCGGGCGGCCCGCCGTGCGTCCACGGCGTCTGCTCCGGGTCGGGCAGCTTCGGGCCGCCGCGCTGCTCGTGCTCGAACAGGGTGAGGCAGAGCCGGTCGCCCTTCTCCGGCACGGACCCGGCCTCCGGCTCCTTGCCGCGGCCCATCCTGTCGAGGATCCGCAGCACGACCAGGGCGCCCCCGCCGGGGGAGTCCTCCAGCCCCACGAACTCCGCCGTCTGCGGCTTGCCGCCCAGCGAGCGGTACACCTTGGCGCGCTCGCCCAGATGCGGCCGGTCGTCCGTGCGGACCGTCACCAGCGGGCGGGGGCTCGGCCGCTTGCTCTCGCTGTACGCCATCACGACCTCGGTGACCTCGCCCACGAAGGCCTCCCCGGACAGCCGCCGCCCGGCCATCACCAGCGGGTCGTCGAGGGCTTCCTGGGCCTCCAGCCGGGCCTGCTCGCGCTCGCGCGAGGCCAGCTTGTTCGCGGCCGTGACCGCGTCGTCGCGGCGCGGCTGCGGAGGCTCGCCCGCGGCGATCCGGTCGCGGTGCGCGGTGAACGACCAGCGGTCGCGCGTCCACCGCTCCTCGACGTGCGCGCCGACGGGCAGCGCCCGCAGCAGGTCGAGGCCCTGCCAGACCTTCTCCCAGGTGGGCAGGGTGCGGCTGAGCACCAGGTCGCGGATGCCGCGCTCGGCGGCCGTCAGCTCACCGAGCCGGTCGTCCGCCTCCAGGCCGTCCTCGGCGGCGGCGAGCGCGGTACGCGCGCGGTCGTAGCGCTCGATGGCCGGGGCGAGCAGCTTGTTGTCGAACGCCGGGTCGGTGGCCGGCCCCGCGGGCGGGCACAGCAGCTGGCCCTTGGCGTCCCGGGCGAGCTCGGCGTGGAGCGCCGCTTGCGCGCCCGTCGTGCCGTCCGGCGGGTCGATCCAGGCCAGCAGGGCGCCCAGGTGCTGGTCCTCCAGGGTGGACTGGCCGGTCGCCCAGTGCCGGGACAGCACGTCGGTCATGGCGAGCAGCAGGGAGGAGCCGGGCACCCGCGCCCGCTCCCCGAAGTGGGTCAGCCAGCGGCCGAGCAGCGGCACGCGCGGCGGCGCGGGATACGGCGTCTCCGGGTCCTGCTCGGCCGTACGCCGGAAGCGCATGGAGCGGCCCAGGAGCCGCAGGAATTCGATGCCGGGGCGGCTGGGGACGATCAACTGTGGGGCGTCGGCGCACAGTTCGACCTCGACCTTGACCCGCTTGCCGGTCTCCGGGTCGGTCTCGTTGCGCTCGGCGGCCTCCACCTGCCCGGCGTACCCGTCGATGTACGGCAGGACGACATCGGCCAGCTCGGCCAGGAACGCGAACCTCAGGTCGCGGTCGCGCGGCTGCGGTACGACGAGCAGGCGCGGCGCGTCCCGGTCGGTGCCGACCAGCGCGCCGAGCGGGGCGCCGGCCTCACCGGCGGTGGTGAGCGGCACCAGCACCAGGGGCCGTTCGGCGAGATGCCGGTGCCGCACGGTGGCGGCGGCCTGGGCGCGGCCGGTGCTGACGGCCTCCAGACGGGCGAGGGTGGAGATCAGCGACACGGGGCGGCCTCCCGCTCCAGGGCCTCGGCCCGCAGCCGGGCGGCTCTGCGCAGCGCCGCCACCGCGGGGTCCTCGGGGTCGCCGGTCTCGCCGCGGGCCGCCGCCAGGACGTCCTCGACCGTGGTCAGGCCGCCCAGCTCGGCGCGGACCGAGCGGCCCAGGGCGGTCACCGCGCCGGCCTCGCGGGAGCGGGTGCGGCAGTGGAAGGCCAGTTCGCAGGCGGACAGGCACTCGGGGGCGTATGTGGCCGGGACCGACTCGACGGCCGACGTCAGCTCGGCGGCGGGCAGTTCGGGGGAGAAGCAGGTGCCCTCCGGAAGCGCGTCGGCGATGTCCTGGACGCGGGTGAGGCGGGCCAGCTGGCGGCCGGTGACGGCACGCTGCTTGCGGACGTCGACGGCTGAGGCGGTGGGGAGGTTGGAGAAGTCCTTGGGGCAGACGAGGAGAACCCGGTGCCGTACGACCGGAGCGGGGTCGAGCCGTGCGGCGACCTCCTCCAGCGCCAGCACGTACACCGCCGCCTGCCGGGCCGCGGCGCCGACCTTCGACGGGTCCGCCGAACCGTCCAGCATCGGGAAGGACTTGATCTCCACGACCGTCCAGCTGCCGTCGGGGTGGACCACCACGGCGTCCGGCTCCAGGAAGGCGGGGGAGCCGGCCACGTCCAGGGCGAGCATCGGGTGGTCGAGCAGCGTCCAGGTGCCGGCCGCCGCGGTCGCCTCGCGCAGGGCGAGCGCGGTGCGCGCCGCCCGTCCCTCGGGACCCGCCGCGGACAGGTCGGGCACCTGTGCGCCGGCGGGCGGCTCGGCGCCCCGGTCCAGCTTCTCGTGCACCAGCCGCAGCAACTCCGCGCCGCCGTCCGCCTTGACCTTCGCCTCGAAGGCGTTGCCCCGGGTGAGGGCGAACTGCGACTGTCCGAAGGCCGACGGCGAGCCCAGCGCGCTCGCCAGCGCCCCCTTGTTCACCCCGGCGCCGTCCAGGATGGCGCGGCGGCTGCAGCCCGGGTTGGCGGCGAGGGCGGCCAGGGCACGTGCGTCCAGCGCCTTGGCCGGGACGTCGGGGCCGCGCAGCTCAGCGAGCCGCTGCCGCAGCGCCTTCCCCTGCGTCCGTGGGGGAGGCACCCGGCTCGCCTCTCGGTCCGGACCCGGCGAGGGACTCGTGCTGCCGTGGAAATCGCTCACCCGCGGAAGTCTGGCATCCGCCACTGACAATCGAGGAACCTGAGGCACCGGAGCGCTTCGAGCCGAAGGAGAACAGCGCCCACACCCGGTCCGCGCCGGCCATGACGTACGGCGTCAGGAACAGTCCGAGGCCCATCACGGCCGCGCCCGCCACCGCGTCCAGGAAGTAGTGGTTCGCGGTGCCCATGACCACGATCGTGGTCAGCAGCGGATAGGCCACGGCGGCGACCTTCGTCGTACGCGTCCTGCCGTACCGCCAGAGCATGACCCCGCACCACAGGGCCCAGCCCACATGCAGGCTCGGCATGGCCGCGTACTGGTTCGTCATTCCCCCGAGACCCTTCGGGGCGCTGGCCGCGCCTCCCCACCAGCCGTACGAGCTGTACTGGGCCATCGTGTCCACGAAGCCGTGGCCGGCCGACAGCAGGCGGGGCGGGCAGGTCGGCAGCAGGGTGAAGCCGATCAGGCCCATGAAGGTGGACGTCATCAGCCAGGTGCGGGCCGCCCGGTAGTGCGCTGCCCGCGCGCGGAACAGCCATATCAGGACCGCCGGCGTGACCACGTAGTGCAGCGAGGCGTACCAGAAGTCGGCCGGGACGCCGAGCCAAGCCTCGCGCGTGAACAGCCGGTTGAGCGGGTGCTCGGCGTTGAGGTGCAGGAACTTCTCGACGCGCAGGATCGCCAGGCCGTGGTCGACCGCCCCGGCCGTGTCCCCGCGCACGACCAGCCGGCCGGCCGAGTAGCAGGCGTACACCAGGACGATCAGGGGAAGCTCGGTCCACCAGCGCAGGCGAGTGCGCGGGGCTGCTTCCTCGATGCCCGGTGTCGTCTCGGTCTTCGGCATCCGATCGCCTCCCCCTTCATCCTCGCGCGGCACCTGGTGATCGGGTCGTGCCACTTTACGGTGTACGCGCGCCACCCCGTGGGGCGCCCCCGGCCCTCAAAGACGCAGAGATCGACCGCCGGGTTGCCCCCGCACAGGGTGCGGGATGATGGAACGGTTCCGCCTGCGATTTCTTTTCCGGAAGGGTTTCCTCCTCATGGCACCGCGCATCCTGCTGGCCCGGCACGGACAGACCGAGTGGTCGCTGTCCGGAAAGCACACCGGCAGGACCGACGTGCCACTCCTGGAGGAGGGCCGACGCGGCGCGAAGCTGCTCGGCGAGCGACTGCACCGGGCGCCGTTCGAGGGCCTGCCCGGGGTGGAGGTGCGCACCAGCCCGCTGGCACGCGCGCGTGAGACGTGCGACCTCGCCGGGTTCGGCGAGCGGGCGGCCGTCTGGGACGCGCTGATGGAGTGGGACTACGGCGCGTACGAGGGCATGACGCCGGACGAGATCCAGGCGGTGCGGCCCGGCTGGCTGATCTGGCGGGACGGGGTGCCGCAGGGGGAGTCGCTGTCCGAGGTGACCGCCCGGGCCGACGAGGTCGTGGCCTGGGCGCGCTCGGCCGACCGGGACGTGCTGGTGTTCGCGCACGGGCACATCCTGCGGTCGATCGGGGCGCGCTGGCTGGGGCTGCCGGTCGATTTCGCGGCGCGCATCAGGCTGAACCCGACGTCGCTGTCGGTGCTGGGATGGGCGTACGGAGAGCCGGCGATCGAGAGCTGGAACGACTCGGGGCACCTGGCCTAGGCCCTGTCGGCCCGGCCCCCGGCGCACCGGTGTGCTCACGCCGTGCGCGGCACCGACGCGTGGCGTTCGAGGAACCCCGAGACGCCGGCGGCCCGCCGGTGCGGCAGCAGGACCCGCGCCGTCCCCGCCAGCATCGTCTGGACCCGTGAGGACTGCACCTGGTCCAGCAGGTCCAGCACCCGCATCCCCGCGTCCGCCGCCTCGTCCGGCCGGCCGCCCCGCGCGAGGTCGTCCGCCAGTTCCGCCGTGTACAGGGCGATGTTGCGGGTGAAGTGCGGGTCCTGCAGTTGCGCGGCACGACGCGCGTGGCGGGCGGCGCGCGGCCAGTCGCCGAGCGTGGACCAGCACTGCGCCTCCAGGCCCTCCAGTTCGGCCTCCCCGTAGAAGCTCATCCACTCGGGGTCGGCGTCCGAGGGGCCCCGCTCGAAGAGGACCTGCGCGCGGGCGAGCGCCTGTTCGCAGCCGGTGCGGTCGGCGAGCCCCGCCCAGCCGCCCGCCTCGCGCAGCGCGAGCAGCGACATCAGGCGGGCGGATCCCACACTGCGGCCGACGCGTTGCGCGGCCTGCGCCGCACGTACCGCCTCGCGCGGCCGGCCCGCGTCGCGCGCGAGGAAGGCGGTGTTGCAGAAGGCGTGCGCCTCCAGGCCGTCGTCGCCGGTCATCCGGGCGGTCGCGAGGGCTTCCGCGTAGTGCGAGCGGGCGTCGTCGAAGCGCCCCGAGTCGTGCGCCAGCCAGCCCACCGAGATGGCGAGTTCACCGGCGCCGGAGTGCAGCCGGTCGGCGGTCGCCTGCCGGGTCGCGCCGGCGTCCAGCAGCGCGTAGGCGGCGCGCAGTGGAAGCGACGCACGCCGGTAGAGGCCGTCCGCGCCGTGCCGGTCGTCCAGCAGCCGGATTCTGCGGACCGCCTCCTCCAGCGCGTGCGCGTGGCTCGTCCCGGCGCGGCGGACGGGCCGTCCGGCCGCCGCGGCGTCGAAGGCCGGGCCGATGGGTCCCAGCGAGGCCGCGGCCACGGTGGCGCCGCCGGTCATGAATGCGCGACGCAGCACGTCGCTCTCCTCGAAGTCGTCGTACGTCTCGTGGTTCGGTGTGTCATACGGCTCCTGCGCCCCGGGAGTCTCACCGGTCGCACCCGCCCGGCTCGCCGGGGGAGCGAGGGCCGCGTCCTCGTCCGCGTGCGCCCGGCGTCCGCGTACGGACGACCGGGGCGCGAAGCCCAGGTCGGTGAGCGTGCGGCCGGGGAACATGTGCAGGAACACCCGCTCGTACGCGTAGTTGGGGCAGCGGATCTCGCCCGCCTCCACCCGGCCCACGTAGCGCGCGTCGCAGCTGACCCGCTCCCCGATCTCCCGGGCGGCCCGCCGCACCGCCGCGGCGAACTCGGCCGGTGAGCGCCGGCCGCGCAGCCGGCGGAAGGCGAGGTTGGGCCGTGTCGGGCGGGCGGGCATGGGCTGGGACGAAGTCACCTTTGACGACGCCATGGCCGGGTCCTCTCGTGCGAACCGTCGAACCATGCCGGGTTTGGGGCGGGTTGAACTGTGAAACCCGTTTCCGGCGGGCAAGAACGTACCCGCTGTGCCGGACCCGCCACGCAGGGTTTGGCTACAAACCGGATATCTCATCCTCGATCTGCCATGAACTGCCATCCTTTGTGGCGCACTTCCGCCGTAGCCGTTGACGCGCCGCTGCGTTGAACACGGTGGACCGGGAGCCACCCGACTCCCGACCCGCTTCGTTCAAGGAGGGGTTCCGTGGTGGAGGCCGGGATGCAGACGACGCCATCGACGACGGCGGGGTACGCCCCGACGCCGGACGGCGGTCCGCCCCTCCCCGACGGCCCGTGCGACCTCGTCACCGTGCCGGCCCGGCAGGGGCTGGAGGCCGTCGACATCCTGCGCCGGGGGGCCGGCGACGCCGTCGGTCCCGTCCTGCACGACGACGGCTGCGACACCCTCGGCTTCCTGGTCCCGCCCGGCACCGCCGCCGCCTGGGACGTGCCGGGCAGTACCTGCACGGAGACCGACGGACGGGGGATGAGCCTGAACCCCGAGCCGCTCGTCGAGGGGTCCGACTGGCTGCTGCCGCCCGGCGAGGTCGACCTCGCGACCGATCCGGCGGTGCTGCGGGCGGCGCTCGGCGAGGCGGCCCGGCTGATCGAGGCCGCCGACAACTGCCGGTGAGCCCGGTCCGGGCGGGCGGGGCGGCCCCGGGGTGCCGATAATGGCGCAATGGGAAAGTCCAGGAGTCCGCGGCGCGGCGGTGCCGCCGCCGAAGCCGTCGTCGAGGCCGTCGACGGGGGACTCGCCGAGCTCATACCCGACCGGGACCGGGCGCGCGCCTGGACGCTGCTGATCGACGGGGCGCCGCAGTCGCACGTCGATCTCGACGACCCCTCCCACCTCTCCTTCGAGTACCAGCGCCGGCTCGGCCACGTCATCGACCTCGCCGCACCGGCCGGAAAGCCCGTGCACGCCGTGCACCTGGGCGGGGGCGCTCTGACCCTCGCCCGGTACGTCGCCGCCAGTCGCCCCCGCTCCACCCAGCAGGTCGTCGAGCGCGACGCGGCCCTCGTCCAACTCGTGCGCAAACGGCTGCCGCTGGACCAGAACGCCCGCGTCAGGGTGCGTTCCACGGATGCCCGCGAAGGTCTCGCCAAGGTCCTGGACGGCTGGGCCGACCTCGTCATCGCGGACGTGTTCAGCGGCGCCCGCACGCCCGCCCACCTGACCTCCACGGAGTTCCTGGACGACGTACGCCGGGCGCTGAGGCCGGGCGGGACCTACGCCGCCAACCTCGCCGACGGCCCCCCGCTCGCGCATCTGCGCGGCCAGATCGCCACGGCCGCCGCCCGCTTCCCCGAACTCGCCCTGATCGCCGACCCGGCCGTGCTGCGCGGCAAGCGCTTCGGCAACGCCGTCCTCGTCGCCTCCGACGCCCCGCTGCCGATCGCCGAACTCACCCGCCGCGCCGCCTCCGACCCGCATCCGGCCCGCGTCGAACACGGGCGCGCCCTGCTGGACTTCACCGGCGGCGCGCTCCCCGTCACGGACGCCGAGGCGACCGCCTCACCCGCGCCGCCGCCCTCGGTCTTCCGCTAGCGCCTAGTAGTTGCCCACGTCCACGTGCGGCGGTCCGTCGTGCCAGGCGCAGATCACCGACACCTTGTCCGGGCCCGAGGTGAACTCCACCCGGATCCAGGTGTCCGTCTTCCACGTCTGCATCGACCAGCCGGTGGCCGGGGCCGCCATCACGAGCGTCGCCGAACTCGCGCCGAGGTCGAAGACCACCCGCCCGCCGTCGGTGTCATAGCTCTTGACCTGCCCGGAGGCGGTACGGGACGCGGTGGGGGACGGGGTCTTCGAGGGCGTCGGCACCGAGCGCGGGGACGGCTTCGCCGACGGGCTGCGCGACGGCGTCGGGGAGGGGCGACTCGTCGACGACGCCAGCGGCTTCGCCTCCTGCGTGGTGGCGTCGGCCGCCGTGATGGGCAGGGCGCGCGGCGGGTCGTAGGCCGTGCCCGCCATCACCGTGTGGACGCCCCACCACGACAGCGTGACCGCCGCGCCCGTGGCGAGCGACCAAGCCAGTACGTGTACGAGTCCTCTGCGCATCGCCGTCATACTGCCTCACGTGTCCCACGTGCCGCACATGCTCGGAGTTATCCACAGGCTCCGGTGCGGCCCGCCCGCATGGCGTACGGTGCCGCGCATGGCAAGTGTGCTCGTGGTCGAGGACGACCAGTTCGTACGTTCGGCGCTGATCCGGCACCTGACCGATGCCGCGCACACCGTGCGCAGTGTCGGCACGGCGCTGGAGGCGCTGCGCGAGGTCGCCCATTTCCGTTTCGACGTGGTCGTACTGGACCTCGGTCTGCCCGATCTCGACGGCTCAGAGGCGCTGAAGATGCTGCGCGGGATCACGGACGTGCCCGTGATCATCGCCACCGCGCGGGACGACGAGACGGAGATCGTCCGGCTGCTGAACGCGGGCGCGGACGACTACCTGACCAAGCCGTTCTCGGTGGAGCACCTCTCGGCGAGGATGGCGGCGGTGCTACGGCGCTCCCGCACCGCCGCCGGCGACGCACCGCCGTCCAGCGTCCTGCGCGTCGGCGGCCTGACCGTCGACCCGCTGCGCCGCCAGGCCGAGCTGGACGGCGTCCGGCTCGACCTCACCCGCCGCGAGTTCGACCTGCTCGCCTTCCTGGCCGGCCGCCCCGGAGTCGTCGTGGCCCGCAAGGAACTCCTCGCCGAGGTGTGGCAGCAGTCCTACGGCGACGACCAGACCATCGACGTCCATCTCTCCTGGCTGCGGCGGAAGCTGGGCGAGACGGCGGCGCGACCGCGCTATCTGCACACGCTGCGGGGCGTCGGCGTGAAGCTGGAGCCGCCGGGCGGGGAGGTGCCCCGATGAGATGGGCGCTGGTCAAGGTCTGTCTGGCGGTGACCGCGATGGTCGTGGTCGCCTTCGCCGTGCCGCTCGGGCTCGTCATCAAGGAGATGGCCCGGGACCGGGCGTTCTCCAACGCCGAGCGGCAGGCGGCCGCCGTCGCCCCGGCGCTGTCCATCACCACCGAGCGCGACCAGCTGGAGAAGGTCGTCGCCTCCGCGGGCTCCGACGCCGGCGTGGCCGTGCACATACCGTCGGCCGACGGCAGGGCCGCCGTCGACATCGGGCGCAGACGCGCCGCCGGCAAGGACATCGCCACCGTGCGGAAGCTGGGCCGCGCCTCCACCACCGAGGTCCCCGGCGGCTTCACCCTGCTCTCGCCGGTGGCGGTCAGCTCCGGCGCCATCGCGGTCGTCGAGGTGTTCGTGCCCGAGTCCGAGGTCAGCAACGGCGTCGGCACGGCCTGGGCGGTGCTCGCCGGAGTCGGCGTCGCGCTGATCGTCGGTTCCGTCGCGGTCGCCGACCGGCTGGGGGTGCGGATGGTGCAGCCCGCCCAGCGGCTGGTCGAGGGCGCGCACGAGCTGGGGGAGGGCAAGCTGGGGGCGCGGGTGCCGGAGGAGGGGCCCACCGAACTGCGGCTGGCTGCGGTCGCGTTCAACTCCATGGCCGACCAGGTCGTACAACTCCTCGCCAATGAGCGTGAGTTGGCCGCGGATCTGTCGCACCGGCTGCGCACCCCGCTGACCGTGCTGCGGCTCAACGCGGCCTCGCTCGGCGAAGGGCCCGCCGCGGACCAGACCAGGGCCGCCGTCGCCCAGCTGGAGCGCGAGGTCGACACGATCATCCGCACCGCCCGGGAGGCCAAGCCGCAGACCGCCGCGGCCGGGCCGGGCGCCGGGTGCGACGCGGCCGAGGTGGTGCGCGAGCGGATGGCGTTCTGGTCGGCGCTGGCCGAGGACGAGGGCCGCAAGTGGCGGGTGGCCGGCGCCGACCGGCCGGTGCGGATACCCGTGGCCCGGGCGGACCTCGCGGCCGCGCTGGACGCCCTGCTCGGCAACGTCTTCCGGCACACCGCCGAGGGCACGGCCTTCGCGGTCGACCTGCACAACGGCGAGGACGCGGTGATCGTGCTCGTCTCCGACGCGGGCCCGGGCATCCTCGACCCCGAGGCGGCCATGGCACGCGGGCGCGGATCGGGCAGCGACGGCTCCACCGGCCTCGGACTGGACATCGTGCGGCGGCTCGCGGAATCGACCGGCGGTGACGTGCGGATCGGATCGTCCGTGCTCGGCGGGACCGAGGTGCGGATCTGGATCCAGCTGGACGGTCGGGCGCGGACACCGGGCGGACGCGGACACCGGTCGGTGCGCCGACGCAGACGGGCCGTCGCCAGATGATCCGCAACGGAACGGGAACAAGACCGGCGGCCGGAACGGGAGCGGTGACCGGAACGCGGCCGGCGGCCGGACTGGGACCGGCGGACGGAACCGGGCCCGCGGCCGGGACCGGAGGTCGGACCGGGACCCGTGGCCGGGCCGGGACCGGCGGCCATATTGGTCTCGACCTTTAACCGCCCCCCATCCCTTCCTTAAGCGCACCCTAAGATCCTCAACCCCCGCCCGGATCAGGCGCTTTGCCCGATTCCGGCTCGCTAGCGTGCTGCCGCACCCCACCCCCGTGAAGAGCGAAGGCAGGCACGCGCATGAGCACGCACCGGCGCAAGGTCAGCGGCAGGAACAAGGCGATCGGCGGTCTGGTGGCCGCGGCGGTCGCGGGCGGCGGCGCCGTACTGCTCACCGGGACCGCGCACGCGGCCGGCGTCGGCGCCGCGTACACGAAGACCAGCGACTGGTCGAATGGGTACACCGCCCAGTACGTCGTGACGAACAACAGCGGCGCGACGGAGAAGAGCTGGAAGCTGGAGTTCGACCTTCCGTCGGGCGCCAAGCTCAGTTCCCTGTGGAACGCCGAGTCGGCCGTGAGCGGGCAGCACGTCACCGTGACCCCGGCGAAGTGGGACACCGGCGGCCTCGCGCCCGGCAAGTCCGTCACCGTCGGCTTCGTCGTCAACGGCACCGCGGACCCGCAGGGTTGTGTCATCGACGGCGCCAAGTGCTCCGCGGACGACGGCCCGACGCCCGAGCCGAGCGGCCGCCCCACCGAGTCCCCGACCCCCACGGCGACGCCCACCCCGACGGCGACCCCCACCCCCACCGCGTCCCCGTCCCAGAGCACCGGTACCGGCACCGGCACCACGACGAGCGCCGGTTTCGCGCCCTACGTCGACACCTCCCTCTACCCGGCCTTCGACCTCCTCGCGAGCGCCGACGCCACCGGCGTGAAGACCTACAACCTCGCGTTCGTCACCGACGGCGGCGGCTGCACCCCCAAGTGGGGCGGGGTGACGGACCTCGGCAGCGACGGCGTCGCCGCCCAGATCGGCTCGCTGCGCGCCAAGGGCGGCGACGTCCGGGTCTCCTTCGGCGGCGCCTCCGGCTCGGAGCTGGCCACGACCTGCTCCTCGGCGGACGCGCTGGCCGCGGCGTACGGGAAGGTCGTGGACGCGTACAAGCTGACCAAGGTCGACTTCGACGTCGAGGGCGGCGCGCTGCCGAACACGGCGGCGAACACCCGTCGCGCCCAGGCGATAGCCAAGCTCCAGGCCCAGCACCCCGGCCTGGACGTGTCGTTCACCCTGCCGGTGATGCCCGAGGGCCTCACCCAGGACGGAGTGAACCTGCTGTCCAACGCCAAGTCCAACGGCGTGAAGACCGCCACCGTCAACATCATGGCCATGGACTACGGCGCCTCGTACAGCGGCGACATGGGCACCTACGCCGAGCAGGCCGCGACCGCCACCCAGGCACAGGTCAAGAGCGTCCTGGGGCTCTCCGACAGCGCGGCGTGGAAGGCGGTCGCGGTGACCCCGATGATCGGCGTCAACGACGTCTCCACCGAGATCTTCAAGGTCGACGACGCCACCCAGCTGGTGGACTTCGCCAAGTCCAAGGGCCTGGGCGGCCTGTCGATGTGGTCCGCGACCCGCGACAAGCAGTGCGCCGGCGGCACCAAGCCCACCGCCGACGCCACGTGCAGCTCGATCGCACAGAGCGCGTTCGCCTTCTCGAAGGCCTTCGGCGCCTTCAACTGACCCGCGCCCTCCCTCGGGAGGGTCACCGAGGTCGTGAACGGAACCGGGGCGCGGCGCCCCCCTCGGACGCCGCGCTCCCGCCCCCCGCTCTCCCACCGCCCGGCCGACCGGCCGGGCGTTCGGTCTTTCGGTCAGTCCGAGATCACCGGCGGCAGCGTTCCGGACCGCGCCGCCTGCCCGTACCAGTGGGCGCTCGACTTCGGCGTCCGGGCGAGGGTGGCGTAGTCGACGTAGACCGCGCCGAAGCGCTTCTCGTAGCCGTACGCCCACTCGAAGTTGTCCATCAGCGACCACAGGTAGTAGCCGCGGACGTCCGCGCCGTCGGTGATGGCGCGGCGGACCGCCGAGAGGTGCCCGTGCAGGTAGGAGATGCGCTCGGGGTCGTGGACGCTGCCGTCGGGTTCGGGCTTGTCGTCGCAGGCGGCGCCGTTCTCGGTGATGTACAGCGGCAGACCGGGGGCCTCCCGCGTGTAGCGCATGATCAGCTCGTGCAGGCCGGTCGGGTCGATCGTCCAGCCCATCTCCGTGCGCTCGCCCGGTGTCTGGTGGAAGGCGACGTCGTCGGCGCCCGGCCACGGGGAGTGCTCGCTGGCGCCGTGGCCGTCGGTGCGCGGACCGGTCGCCCCGGCGCCCGCCGCCGATACCAGGCACGGCGTGTAGTAGTTGAGGCCCAGGGCGTCCAGCGGCTGGTGGATCGCGCGCAGGTCGCCGTCGAGTACGTACGACCAGTCGGTGATCGACTCGGTCGCCGACAGCAGCGACTCGGGGTAGGCGCCGTGCAGGATCGGGCCGTGGAAGATCCCGTTGGCCAGATCGTCGATCTTCCGCACCGCGGCCAGGTCCGCCGGGTCCTGCGGCGAAAGCGGCCTCACCACGGAGGAGTTGAGGCTGAGCGCGACGGAGTTGCGGGCCGGCATGGCCGCGCGCAGCGCCGAAGTGCCCAGCCCATGGGCCAGGTTGAGGTGATGCGCGGCCCGCAGCGACGCCTCGGGGTCCGTGCGGCCCGGCGCGTGCACCCCGGAGGCGTAACCGAGGAACGCGCTGCACCACGGCTCGTTGAGCGTGATCCACTGCTCCACCCGGTCGCCCAGCGCCTCGCCGACGATCTGCGCGTACTCGGCGAACCGGTAGGCCGTGTCCCGCTCCGGCCAGCCGCCCGCGTCCTCCAGTTCCTGGGGCAGGTCCCAGTGGTAGAGGGTGACGGCCGGCTTGATGCCGTGGGCCAGCAGCTCGTCGACCAGGCGGCGGTAGAAGTCCAGGCCGACCTGGACGGCGGGTCCCCGGCCCGTCGGCTGCACCCGCGACCAGGAGATCGAGAACCGGTACGCCGTCAGGCCCAGCTCCGCCATCATGGCCACGTCGTCGCGGTAGCGGTGGTAGTGGTCGACAGCGATGTCACCGTGCTCGCCGCCGGCGGTCTTGCCGGGCGTATGGCTGAAGGTGTCCCAGATCGAGGGCGTACGGCCGTCCTCCCGCACCGCCCCCTCGATCTGGTACGCGGAGGTCGCCGCGCCCCAGAGGAAGGCGGGGGGAAAGGTCACCGGGGTGGCCGGCGTTGCGGCTTGAGGCATGGAAGCGCTCCCATGAGAGGTCGTACGGACCGGAGAATTCGTAAGAGGGGTGTCAGGGCGTCAGCCCTTGATCGCGCCGGCCATGATGCCGCCGACGATCTGCTTGCCGAACAGCAGGAACGCGATCAGCAGCGGCAGCGTGCCCAGCAGCGCGCCGGCCATGATCACGGCCTGGTCGGGGACGTACCCGGTGCCGAGCGAGTTCAGGGCGACCTGCACGGTCGGGTTCTGCTGGGTCAGGGCGATGATCGGCCACAGGAAGTCGTTCCAGGCGAACACGAAGGTCAGCAGGCCGAGGACGGCCATCGCGGGCCGTGCCGCGGGGAAGACCACGTGCCAGACGACTCTCAGGCTGCTCGCCCCGTCGACCCGGGCCGCCTCGATCAGCTCGCTCGGCAGCGCCTGCACCAGGTACTGGCGCATGAAGAACGTGCCGAAGGCCGTCACGAGCGTCGGCAGGATGACCGTCTGCAGCTGGTTGGACCAGCCCAGGTTCGACATCCACAGGTACAGCGGTACGACGGCCAGCTGCGGCGGGATCATCATCGTGCCGATGGTCAGCAGCAACAGGACCCCGGAGAACCTGAACCGCAGCTTGGCGAAGGCGAACCCGGCGAGCGTGGAGAACACCACCGTGCTGACGGTGATGGTGCCCGCGACGATCACGCTGTTGAGCATGGCCGTGCCGAGCCCGGCCTGGTCCCAGGCGGCCTGCATGTTCTTGAACAGGTTCCCGCCGAACCACAGCGGCGGGGGCGTCTGGGCCAGCCGCCGGTCGGTGCGCGAGGCCGCGATCGCCGTCCACACGAGAGGCGCCAGCGACACCAGCGCGAAGACACCCAGGACCAGGTAGGTCACCGGCCCCGCGTGCAGCTGCTTGCCCGCGCCCATCACCCGGCGGGTCTTCTTCGGCCTCGCCTGAGGCAGCGTCAGTTCACTGGTGGTCATTGGGACTTCCTCAGGCGTCGGGTGAACAGCAGGTTGATCACCGCGATGATCATCAGGATCAGGAACATCGTCCAGGCGATCGCCGAAGCCTTGCCGAGGTTGCCGATGATCCAGCCCTGGTCGTACATGTACAGACCGAGCGTCTGGTACTGGTGCTCCGACCCGCCCTTGGAGCCGCTGACCCCGCCGAACAGCAGGGGTTCGCCGAAGAGCTGGGTCGCGCCGATGGTGGAGACGACCACGGTGAACAGGATGGTGGGCCTGAGCTGCGGGATCGTCACATGACGGAACTGCTCCCAGCGGTTGGCCCCGTCGATCGCCGCCGACTCGTAGAGGTCGGTGGGGATCGCCTGCATCGCCGCGAGGTAGATCAGCGCGTTGTAGCCGGTCCACCGCCAGATGACGATCGACGACACCGCGAACTGCGAACCCCAGTCGGACTCACGCCAGTTGATCGGATCGATCCCGACGAAGTGCAGGATCCAGTTGATCATGCCGCCGTCCCACGAGTACAGCAGCGTGAAGACGAGCGTCGCCGCCGCCACCGAGGTGGCGTACGGGGTCAGCATCACGACCCGCCAGACGGTGGAGCCGCGCAGCCGGTAGTTCAGCAGGTGGGCGAGCCCGATCGCGGCCATCAGCTGCGGCACCGTCGAGATCAGGCCGATCGTGAAGGTGTTCTTCAGGGCGTTCCAGAAGAAGTCCGAGCTGAGCAGGTTCTTGTAGTTGTCCAGGCCGGCCCAGGTCTGGGTGTCCAGCGAGGAGAGCTGCACGTTGTGCAGCGAGTACCAGGCCGTGTACAGCAGCGGGACCAGCGAGAAGGCCCCGAAGATGATGAAGAAGGGAGCGATGAACGCGTACGGGGACGCCTTCATGTCCCAGCGGTACAGCCGGCTGCGCCAGGACGAGGGCCCCTGGGGCGGTGTACCGCGACCGTGAGCGCCCCGGGCCGCGCCCGGCGAAGTGCCGGGCGCGGCGTCGGCGCTCGTCGCGGGGTGCGCGAGAGCCTTGGAGCTGGTCACTGGCCGAGCACGTCCTTGATCTCGTTCTTGGCCGCGTCCCAGCCCTGCGAGGGGCTCTTGCCCTTCTGCTCGACCTGCAGGATGCCGACGTCCGTGAGCGCGGTGTTGATCGGCTGGTCCTTGATGCCGAAGACCTGGACCGGGATGGTCTTCGCCGAGTCACCGAAGATCTGCGTGATCGGTGCGTTGGAGAAGTACGCCGTGGTGTCGGCGGCCGGCTTCAGGTTCGCGTACGCCGACGGGGTCGACGGGAAGCTGGCCTGCTTGGCGAACACCTTCGCCTGCTGCTCGGGCGCGGTCAGCCACTTGGCCAGGGCTATGGCCTCCTTCTGGTGCTTGCCCGCCGTCGGCACGCCGAGGAAGGAGCCGCCCCAGTTGGACGCGGTCGGGGCCGCGGCCACGTCCCAGTTGCCCTTGCCGGCGTCGCCGGACTTCTGCTCGATGTAGCCGATCATCCAGGCCGGGCAGGCCACCGTGGCGAAGGACGCGTTGGCGTAGCCCTGGTCCCACGGCTTGTCGAACTGCTTCAGCTTGGCCGACATGTTGCTGGTCGCCACCGACATCGCGACGTCCCAGGCCTTCTTCACGCCGTCGGACTTGTCCCAGATGACGTTGCCGCTCTTGTCGTAGTAGCGCTCGCTCGCGCCACCGAGGGCCGCGTTGTAGATCGAGGAGGCCGAGTCCACGAACTTGGTGCCCTTGGGCGCCTTCTTCATGTACTCCTTGCCCAGGTCGACGTACTTCGCCCAGTCGCCCTTCCACTGCGCGGCGAGCTTGGTGCGGTCCGTTTCCAGGCCGGCCTTCTTGAACAGGTCCTTGCGGTAACAGATCGCCATGGGACCGACGTCCGTGCCGAGCCCGATCAGCTTGCCGTCCTTCGTGGTGGCCTGGGCGTTCTTCCAGTCCAGCCACTGGGACTTGTCGACGTCCTTGCCGAGGTCGACGAACTTGCTGCCCTGCGTCTGCACGGCCTCGGTGATGTTGCCGACCTCGATGGCCTGCACGTCGTCCGTGCCGGAGCCGGCCTGCAGGCGAGTGAGCACCTTCGGCCAGTACACGTCGGTACGAGTGGTGACGTTCTCCTTGATGCTGATGTTCGGGTGCAGCTTCATGTACTCGTCGTAGAGGCCGGCCTGCTTGTAGCCGAACACACCGAAGGTACCGATGGTCAGCGTGGTCTTACCCTTGCCGCTGCCACCACCGTCGTTCGACGAACCGCTGTCCGAGTCCTTGGAGCAGCCGGCCAGCAGCCCCGTGGCCAGCGCGGCCACGGCCGCGACGGCCATGAGCCTGCGGGACCGTCGGGTACTCGTGCCCATTTGCGTCCTCCTGTTGCCTGACGTGCCGACCCCCCGGCCAACGGCATTGTTGGGCCCGTTCGTGCTCGCTGCGGCTCGGGCGGGGAACGTGCGGGATGTGTATGTGTCAGGTACTGTGGGAGCGCTCCCACAGGTGATGTGTTGAAGGTTCGTCGGTTCGGGCGGGGGTGTCAAGGGAGCAGACGCGGAGTTATGCGTTCAGTTATCTGGCCGTTAAGTGGAATAGCGGGGTCCGTGACCTGCTCCCTCCAGACGGTCCCCGGCCCGGGAACGACGGCACCCTGTGGCAGTCACCGCTGCTCGCGGGGCTGTTAGATTCCAGCCAACGTAGGTCCATGGGAGGGCGGAGCCAATGGCAACAGGCCACGGAGCGCGGGGTCGCAGCGGAGGCCGGCCCACCCTCGAAGAGGTCGCCGCGCGAGCCGGCGTGGGCCGCGGCACGGTCTCCCGGGTCATCAACGGTTCCCCCCGCGTGAGCGAGGCGACCCGCGCGGCGGTCGAGGCGGCCGTCGCCGAGCTCGGCTACGTCCCCAACACGGCCGCGCGTGCCCTGGCCGCCAACCGCACCGACGCGATCGCCCTGGTGGTCCCCGAGCCGGAGACGCGCTTCTTCGCCGAGCCCTACTTCTCGGACATGCTCAAGGGCGTGGGCGCGGAGATCTCCGACACGGAGATGCAGTTGCTGCTGATCTTCGCGGGCAGCGACCGGGAGCGCAGGAGGCTCGCCCAGTACCTGGCCGCGCACCGGGTGGACGGCGTCCTGCTGGTCTCGGTCCACGCGGACGACCCGCTCCCCGACCTGCTCGCCCAGCTGGAGATCCCGGCGGTCATCAGCGGTCCCCGCTCGGCCGCCGAGACCCTGACCTCGGTGGACTCCGACAACTACGGAGGCGGCCGCTCGGCCGCGGAGCACCTGCTCGCCCGGGGCCGTCACAAGATCGCCCACATCACCGGCCGCCTCGACGTCTACGGCGCCCAGCGGCGCGTCGACGGCTACCGGGACGCCCTGCGCGACGCGGGCCACAAGGTCGACGAGGCCCTGATCGAGCCGGGCGACTTCACCGAGGAGGGCGGCCGTCGCGCGATGACCCGTCTGCTGTCCCGCTGCCCCGACCTGGACGCGGTCTTCGCCGGCTCGGACGTCATGGCGGCCGGCGCCCGCCAGGTCCTGCGCGAGGAGGGCCGCCGCATCCCCGACGACGTGGCCCTCGTCGGCTACGACGACTCGGCCATCGCCCGCCACATGGACCCGCCGCTCACCAGCGTCCGCCAGCCCATCGAGGAGATGGGCCGCCGCATGATCGACCTCCTCCTGGAGGAGATCGCCGACCGCCGCCCGGCCGCGTCCCGCGGCCTTGAGCGCCGCCAGGTGGTGCTGGCCACGGAGCTGGAGGCACGGGCGTCGTCGTGACGATGGCCGCTCAGCGCGGCAGTGCCAGGCGCCAGCGGCGTTCGCCCTCGTGCTCCTCGTTCGTCGGGGTCAGGCCGGCCGCCCGGGCGACGGCGGCGGAGGCCGCGTGGTCGGGGTGGATGTGCGCCGACACCGTGGACACTGAGGCGTGCCGGCCGAGCAGCGCCACGAGTCCGCGCGCCGCCTCGGAGGCGTAGCCGCGGCCCTGCCAGGGCGTGCCGACCACCCAGGCGATCTCCGCGTCCGGCCCCGCGACGGTGGCCTGGACCGTCCCCACCAGCCGGGAGTCCTCCCGTCGCCGCAGCACCCAGTTGCACCAGGAGACGGCCGGGTCGCGGGAGCCGGCGACCAGACGCTCGTAGCGGGCGCGGAGGGCTTCGGTGGAGTGCGGGCTGCCGCCGATGAAGGTGTGCAGCGCCGGGTCGGACAGTACGGCGGCCATCTCGTCGGCGTGGCCGACGCTCAGCGGGACCGCGTCCAGGCGGGCCGTGCGGAACGGCTCGGTGGCCAGGGGAGGAGTCTCGGTCATCGTCGGCACCCTATGCCGGAGGACGAGGTGGGCGGCCCGGAACGCGAATCAGCCGGTGGCTCCGTCTTCACGGAGCCACCGGCCGATCGTTCAGGGTGAGTGACGGGACTCGAACCCGCGACATCCTGGACCACAACCAGGTGCTCTACCAGCTGAGCTACACCCACCATGACCGGTAGTGGACTTGGGGTCTTTCCGACCGGCCGAGAAAAAGTGTACAGGGTCCGAAGGGGTGCTCGCGCACGGCTTTCGCGGCCCCCCTCCGGCGACCCGTGTCACCCTTGCTGAGCAGGCAGGACGTGCTTCGCCGCGATCGATCTGGCGGTGTCCGAGTCCGGTCCGGGCTGCGGTACGAAGATGGCCTCGCGGTAGTAGCGCAGCTCGGCGATCGACTCCCGGATGTCGGCGAGGGCGCGGTGGTTGCCGTTCTTCTCGGGGCTGTTGAAGTAGGCGCGGGGGTACCAGCGCCGGGCGAGCTCCTTGACGGAGCTGACGTCGACGATCCGGTAGTGCAGGTAGTCCTCGAGGGTCGGCATGTCGCGCAGCAGGAAACCGCGGTCCGTGCCGACCGAGTTGCCGCACAGCGGGGCCTTGCCGGGTTCCTTGACGTGCTCGCGGACGTAGGAGAGGACCTGGTCCTCGGCGTCCTGCAGCGTCGTGCCGCCGGGGAGCTCCGCCAGCAGCCCGGACGCGGTGTGCATCTGACGCACCACCTCCGGCATCGTCTCCAGGGCCTGGTCCGGCGGCCGGATGACGATGTCGACTCCTTCGCCGAGCACGTTCAGCTCGGAGTCGGTGACGAGGGCGGCCACCTCGATGAGCGCGTCGTCGGACAGCGAGAGGCCGGTCATCTCGCAGTCGATCCACACCATGCGATCGTTCATGCGACCACCCTAAAGCTGGCGCCTGTTTTTGGGGTGACCGGTGTCGCGGTCGGCGTCCCAGGGGGCTGCGCCCCCAGGACCCCGCTTCGGCCCGAAGGGCCTCGTCCTCGAACGCCGGACGGGCCGGAGTCCGCCCGGCGTTCCGAGGTCATGTCCCGCTGCGCTGGCCGGGCACGCTCGCGCGGCCGGCCATGTACGCCTCGCGGCCGTTCTCCGCGGACGCGGTCGCCGTCGACAGCGACGGTCCCGCTCCCACCGCGCTCGCCGCCGCCCGCCGGCTCTGCAGCGGCACCGGACCCTCGGGGTGCAGCAGCGGCGGCGGACCGGCCGCGCCGTCGACGTCGGCCGGCTTGTCGCTCTGCGGACGCCGGGCCCGGTACGCGGCACGGTACGCCGCCGGCGACGAGCCGAGCTGACGGCGGAAGTGGCCGCGCAGCGCCACCGGCGAGCGGAAGCCGCAGCGGCCCGCGACCTCGTCCACCGAGTAGTCCGACGTCTCCAGCAGACGCTGGGCCTGCAGCACCCGCTGGGTGATCAGCCACTGCAGCGGGGCGCTGCCCGTCAGCGACCGGAAACGGCGGTCGAAGGTGCGGCGGCTCATGTACGCGCGCGCGGCGAGAGTCTCCACGTCGAACTGCTCATGGAGGTGCTCCAGCGCCCAGGCGACGACCTCGGCGAGCGGGTCGGCGCCGATCTCCTCGGGTAAAGAGCGGTCCAGGTAGCGTTCCTGGCCTCCTGTCCGGCGCGGCGGGACCACCAGGCGGCGGGCGAGCGCGCCGGCCGCCTCGTTGCCGTGGTCCGTGCGGACGATGTGGAGACAGAGGTCGATTCCGGCCGCCGTACCGGCCGATGTCAGTACGTCTCCGTCGTCGACGAAGAGTTCCCTCGGATCCACGTGCACCGACGGATAGCGCTTGGCCAGCGTCGGTGCGTACATCCAGTGTGTGGTCGCGGGGCGGCCGTCCAGCAGGCCCGCCGCCGCCAGTACGAAGGCGCCGGTGCACAGCCCGACTATGCGGGCGCCTTCCTCGTGCGCCCGGCGCAGAGCGTCGAGCGCCTCCTCCGGCGGCGGTGAGGTGATCGAACGCCAGGCCGGCACGACGACCGTCCCGGCGCGGGAGATCGCCTCCAGGCCATGTGGCGCGGTGAGTTCCAGGCCCCCTGTGGTCCGCAGCGGGCCTTCCTCGCCGGCCGCCACCAGCAGGCGGTAGCGCGGCACGCCGGCGTCCTGGCGGTCAATCCCGAACACCGACAGCGGAATGGAACTCTCGAAGATGGGGCCGCCGCTGAACAGCAGCACCGCGACGATCTCCTTGCGGCGTCGCCCGGAAAGCTTCCGGGCCGCGGCTTCCGGCGCGGCGGTGGAGTCGTGGCTCATACTGCTAAGCCCCCCTCGGTGGTCGCGGCTCCTCGGTTGTGTCGCTCCTGCACGTTTCCCCTCGGTCCTGCACGAGTCCCCCGCCGTAAGACGTCAAGATCGAATCTACTGTGTCCCGTGGTGCCGGGGTGACCCAGTTCGGGAACCGGCACATTGTCGACATGGCAACTTGGCGTGAAGCATTCGATCACGAAGCGTTGCACTCGTGGGCCGTGCAGGGAAGTGCGCCTTGTCGCGGTGGCCAATCCACATAGGGTACGCGGGGCCCCGTACCCCCTTTCCGTGCAGGTCGAACGGGGGTTGGGGGGTGGTCCGGGGGTGGGATGCACGGGTGTCGGAAGTTGGCTGAAAAGCGTCGGGCGCGTGCGCGGAAACCGGTCAGCCGACCGGTGTGCTTCCGCCGGTGTGACGTCCGCCTCGGTGAGCGCCCGTACCCGTTCTGTGACGGCGCCCGGGGCGGGGTGCGTCCTCCTCGGCGGGGAGCCGGGCCGCGCCCCGCTCGGACTGGCGCAGCAGCAGCCGGCACACCGCTGTGACGGCGGCGAGGCCGAGGGCGGTTCCCGTCGCTCCGGCGAGCGAGGTGCCGTACCAGAGGAGGACCACGGGCACCAGGACGCAGCTGAAGGCCGCCCAGCGCACGACGTCGGTCGCCGGGTTCTCGGGCGGGCGGGACGGGTCGGGGGCGTGGGGCGGTCCGGGCATGCGTGCTCCCTGGGGGGACGGGTCACGGAGTTCAACGCGTGTTCGACCGGTCGGTCACTGCACGTCCGTGCGCGATGTGGGCCCGCGTCGGGTGAATCCTGTGCGAACCGCCTGTACAGCGCAGCAACCATTGCGTTACGGGCGCCCCCTCGTGCATGCTCCCTGGAACCCCCACCGACGGAGGGCGGGATCTGGGCTAAGGAGGCGTGCCGCCGTACCCTTGGGGGTATGGGGCGGGAAAGATGATTCCCGGACAGCTCCGCCGCACACTGTCGTCCCTCCCATAAAGGATCAAAACGCCGAGACAGCCATGGCCGGTCACGAATTCTTCGAACCCAGGGACCGCAAGCGGCCCGTCGCCGACCCCACGGCGGCCGAGCCCCTGGCGGCGGAAGAGCCACGCCATTCCTGCGATCCCGCTTTCAAGCACGGAGTGGTCGTCGGCTTCGACGGCTCCACGTCCAGTGAACGCGCCCTCGCGTACGCCATCGGCATGGCCCACCGCTCCGGCTCGGGCCTGATCATCGTGCACGTCGCCAACCGGCTGCCCACCACGGTGTGGGCGGGCTGCGAGCCGCCGGTCTTCGTGGACGTGCCGGACCACCGGACCGAGGTGCTCGGGCTCGAACTCGCCTGCGCCGACTACCTCGCCGAAGTGCCGTGGATCCTGGTCGAGCGCGGCGGTGACATCTGCCACGAACTCGAAGAGGTGGGGCGCGAGTACGAGGCCGACGCGATCGTCGTCGGCTCGACGCACGGCATCGTCGGACGGATCTTCGGCTCCGTCGCGGGGCGGCTCGCCAAGCGGGCCAAGCGGCCCGTCATCGTCATCCCCTGAGTTCCCCGCTCTCCCAACTCCCTTGTGCAGCGCGAAACTACTCGCGCGTAGAGGTGTTTGTGCCCTTGTGAAGGGCATACCTCTTGCGCGACGCGCTGCAGGCCGGGGGGTGACGGCCACCGGCTGACGCAGCGGCGGACCGGAGCGTTGGGCGGCTCCGGTCCCTGAAGGAACGACCCCCTGTGTCGGTGGCACACAGGGGGTCGTTCACGTCCGCGCCGTTCATGTCCCGCCGCGGACAGGGCGGTTGCTACTCCACCGTCACCGACTTCGCGAGGTTCCGCGGCTTGTCGATGTCCCGGCCGAGGGCAAGTGCCGTGTGGTAGGCGAGCAGTTGGAGCGGGATGCCCATCAGGATGGGGTCCAGCTCGTCCTCGTTCTTGGGCACCACGATGGTGTGGTCGGCCTTCTCCTGGTCCTGGTGGGCCACCGCCAGGATCCTGCCGCTGCGGGCCTTGATCTCCTCCATCGCGGCGCGGTTCTTCTCCAGCAGGTCGTCGTCGGGGACGATCGCCACGGTGGGCAGGGCCGGCTCGATGAGGGCCAGGGGGCCGTGCTTGAGCTCGGAGGCGGGGTAGGCCTCCGCGTGGATGTAGGAGACCTCCTTGAGCTTCAGGGAGGCCTCGCGGGCCACGGGGTAGCCGCGAACCCGGCCGATGAAGAGCATCGAACGGGCGTCGGCGTACTGCTCGGCCAGCTTCTTGATCTCGTCCTCGTGCTGAAGGACCTCGGTGATCTGCTCGGGCAGCTTGCGCAGGCCCTCGATGATCCGCTTGCCGTCGCGCACCGACAGGTCACGGGTGCGGCCCAGGTGCAGGGCGAGCAGCGCGAAGGCGACCGTGGTGTTCGTGAAGCACTTCGTGGAGACGACGCAGACCTCGGGGCCGGCGTGGACGTAGATGCCCGCGTCCGCCTCGCGCGCGATCGCCGAGCCGACCACGTTGACGATGCCGAAGACCCGCGCGCCCTTGCGCTTGAGCTCCTGGACGGCGGCCAGGACGTCGTAGGTCTCACCGGACTGGGAGACGGCGACGTACAGGGTGTCGGGGTCCACGACCGCGTTGCGGTAGCGGAACTCGGAGGCCGGCTCGGCGTCCGCGGGGATGCGGGCCAGCTCCTCGATCATCTGGGCGCCGATCATGCCCGCGTGGTACGAGGTGCCGCAGCCGAGGATCTTCACCCGGCGGATCTGCCGGGCCTCGCGGGCGTCCAGGTTCAGGCCGCCGAGGTGCACGGTGGAGAAGCGGTCGTCGATGCGGCCGCGCAGGACGCGGTCGACCGCCTCGGCCTGCTCGTGGATCTCCTTGTGCATGTAGGTGTCGTGGCCGCCCATGTCGTAGGAGGCCGCCTCCCACTCCACGGTGGTCGGCTCCGCCGTCGTACGGGTGCCCTCGGTGGTGAAGGTGCGGAAGTCGTCGGCCTTGAGGGTGGCCATCTCGCCGTCGTCGAGGGTCACTATCTGCCGCGTGTGGGCGACCAGCGCGGCGATGTCCGAGGCGACGAACATCTCCTTCTCGCCGATGCCGAGGACGACCGGGGAGCCGTTTCGCGCCACCACGATGCGGTCGGGGAAGTCGGCGTGCATCACGGCGATGCCGTACGTGCCCTCGATGACCCGCAGGGTCTCGCGGACCTTGTCCTCCAGCTTCTCGGCCTGCGAGCGGGCGATCAGGTGGGTGAGGACCTCGGTGTCGGTCTCGGAGAGGAACTCGACGCCGTCCGCCTCCAGCTTGCGGCGCAGGTCGGAGGCGTTGTCGATGATGCCGTTGTGGACGACGGCGACCTTGTGGTCGGCCGACATGTGCGGGTGGGCGTTCACGTCGGACGGGGCGCCGTGGGTGGCCCAGCGGGTGTGGGCGATACCGGTCGTGCCCTTGAAGCGGGCCGGGACCTTCGCCTCCAGGTCGCGCACCCGGCCCTTGGCCTTGACCATCTTCAGGCCGGCCGTCTTCGGGGAGGTGACGACTATGCCCGCCGAGTCGTAGCCGCGGTACTCGAGCCGCTGCAGGCCCTCCAGCAGCAGGGGGGCGACGTCACGCTTCCCGATGTATCCGACGATTCCGCACATGTATGGGTATCCCGTTTCTCTGGCCGTACAGGTCAGCCGTAGACGATGCGGCGCAGCTGCCTGAGCGTGAGCTCCGGCGGAGCCACCGCACGGTAGTGCAGGTCCGCCTCGATCCGTTCGAAGATCTCCGCGTTCACCAGGCCCTGGGCCTGAAGCTCGCGGTGGCGGCGACGGACGTACTGCGTGGTCGTCTCGTCGAAGTAGGCGAGCACGTCCTGAATCACCCGCAGTGCCTCGCCCCGGCTCAGAGGCGTGGACCGCGTCAGATGATCAACGAGTTCGTCGTGCACCCGGTAGATCCTGAGGTACGAGCGAGGCTTTCGCAAGAATCCTGCCCGATATCGGGCAAGGGTCTGGAGAGGTTCCTTGGGGTTCTCATGAACCTCTGTTTGCGGTCCGGCCATCCCTCGTCTTGTGTCCGGTCGCTCGTATGGACGAGTTTCAGACGCCATGGACATTCCTCGTATGGGCGTACCCGACAAGCTCGCCGAGCGCATGAGCATGGCCGAGCAGCACGAGTACCTGCGCGCCAGATTCTCGCGGCGCAACCTGATGAGAGGCGGCGCCGTCACGCTCGGCGCCGTCGCCGGTGGCGCGTTCGTGCCGGGCGCGGCCGCCCAGGCCGCCGTGCCGACCCAGAGCCGCACCCAGGCCGAGTACGTCGACGGCGCGCTCGTCGCCCCCTTCGGGCGTCACCTCGCCTTCGGCAACGACCCGCGCACGGAGATGACGATCTCCTGGCAGGTCCCGGTCGCCGTGAAGAAGCCCTTCGTCCGCGTCGGCGCCCACCCCTGGGACCTCTCGCGCAAGATCGAGGCCGAGGTCCGCAGCCTCTACACGCCGGCCGGCGTCGGCGCGAGCGGCGATCACACGCAGTACTACCTGCACGCCCGGCTCACCCACCTGCGCCCCGGCCGCACGTACTACTACGGCGTCGGCCACGAGGGCTTCGACCCGGCCGAGGCGCACCTGCTGGGCACCCTGGGCACCTTCACCACCGCCCCCGACCGCAGCAAGCCGTTCACCTTCACGGCCTTCGGCGACCAGGGCGTCAGCTACCACGCGCTGGCCAACGACAGCCTGATCCTCGGCCAGAACCCGGTCTTCCACCTGCACGCGGGCGACATCGCCTACGGCGACCCGGCCGGCCAGGGCAAGACCACCGACACCGGCTTCGACTCGCGCACCTGGGACCAGTTCCTGTACCAGACCGAGTCGGTCGCCAAGTCGGTTCCGTGGATGGTGAGTTACGGCAACCACGACATGGAGGCCTGGTACTCGCCCAACGGCTACGGCGGCGAGGAGGCCCGCTTCACGCTGCCCGACAACGGGCCGGACAAGGCCAACCTGCCGGGCGTGTACTCCTTCGTCTACGGCAACACGGCGATCATCTCGCTCGACCCGAACGACGTCTCCTACGAGATCCCGGCCAACCTCGGCATCTCCGGCGGCACCCAGACCACGTGGTTCGAGGGCCAGCTGAAGAAGTTCCGCGCCTCGAAGGACATCGACTTCGTCATCGTCTTCTTCCACCACTGCGCCTACTGCACCTCCACCGCGCACGCCTCGGAGGGCGGCGTACGGCAGGAGTGGGTGCCGCTGTTCGAGAAGTACACGGTGGACCTGGTCATCAACGGCCACAACCACCAGTACGAGCGCACCGACCTCATCAAGGGCGACAAGGTCACCAAGAAGCTGCCGATCGGCGAGACCGCGTACCCCGAGACCGAGGGCGTCGTCTACGTGACGGCGGGCGCCGCCGGCCGCAGCCTGTACGCGTTCAGCGCGCCCGACTCCTACGAGGGCCACCTGAACGAGCGCGACTCCGTCGCCTCCTTCGTCAACACCAAGGACGGCAAGGTCAACGAGACCGTCGCCTGGTCCCGGGTGCGCTACCTCAACTACTCCTTCCTGCGCGTGGACGTCGAGCCCGCGTCGAAGGGGCGCTACGCCAGGTTGAAGGTGTCGGGCATCGCCGAGACCGGTGACCGGATCGACCACTTCACGGTGGCGCGCAGGGCCAAGTAGCCCGCGTCGAGAACCGGCGGGCGGTCCTCACAGGCGCTTGAGGATCGCCTGCTTGGCCATCGCGAACTCCTCGTCCGTCAGCACGCCCGTGCGGTGCAGCTCGCCGAGTTCGCGCAGTCGGCGCAGCAGCGCGTCGTGGTCGTCCCGGGGCGCCTCCCGCAGCTCCTTCGGCGGCTCCTCGGCCGTCGCCGCCGACGGGTGCGGCAGCCGCGCCTGGACGGCCGCCGCGACCAGGGCCATCAGCGGGTCCTTCTTGAAGCCCCACAACTCCACGGAGTTGGGGTCGTACTTGGCCGGCGCGCTCGTCTGCGCGCCCCGCACCGCGAACCGCAGATGCCCGTTCTCCAGGCCGACGGCCGGCTGCCACTCCACCCCGAGCAGATCGGTGACGGCGAGCGTGCGGGTGCCGGCTGCGGCCTTGGCGTCCTCCGTCTTCCAGTTCCACTCCAGGCGTACGTGCTCGCCGTCGAAGCTCGCCGTGCCGTCCCCGGCGGAGACCGACAGCGGCACGGAGGGGCCCGGCAGCAGGTACGCGTCCACCGGCTCGGAGGGGACCTCGTCCAGCAGCAGGGCGCCCCGGACCTCGTCCACGAAGTACTCGGCCACCCCGTAGCGGTCGGATTCCACCAGCAGTTGGTAGGGGTCGTTGGGCTCGGTCAGACGGCCCCCGGAGGCGTGCAGCAGCGGGTCGGCGCCGTCGCGCAGCCGCAGCCTCAGCCGCCCCGACTTCTTGCCCTGCTCGAACGAGACACCGGCCAACGCGCCCAGCGGGACGACGAGTTCACCCAGGGTCCGGCGAAGAAGGCTGACGTTCCGCTCCCGCCCGGGGGTCAGTCGCAGGGCGTCGCCGTCGAAGGCCCACGTGCCGTCCTTCTGGATGATTTCCGCCATGGGGGGATTGTTTCACCGGTTGTGCGGGAGAGTGGTCTCTACCAATCGGAGGGAGTGCATGTGAGACTGCACCGCGTTCTGGGATCGGTGCTGCTCGTGGCGGCGGCAGGCACCTTCACGGTAGGAGCGACCACGGTGACCTCGGTGACGAAAGAGAGTCCGGCCCCCCTCGGCCGGGTGGTTCCCGCCCCCGAGTCGGTCAGGCCGGGCGGCGCGCCGTACCGGATCACCGACTCCACCGTCATCCGCGTCGACGACTCCCTGAAGGCGCGCCGGATCGGCCAGTACCTCGCCGACGTCCTGCGCCCGTCGACCGGCTACCGGCTGCCGCTGGTCACGCACGGCAGCAGCGGCATCCAACTGCGCCTCACCCACGGCCGGTTCGGGGCGGAGGGCTACCGCCTCGACAGCGGACCCGACGGCGTTCGCATCACCGCGAACGAGCACGCCGGCCTCTTCCACGGCGTCCAGACCCTGCGCCAACTGCTCCCGGCGGCCGTCGAGAAGGACTCCGTACAGCCCGGACCGTGGCTGGTCGCGGGCGGCACCATCACGGACCGCCCGCGCTACGCCTACCGCGGCGCGATGCTCGACGTCTCCCGCCACTTCTTCACCGTGGCCCAGGTCAAGCGCTACATCGACGAGTTGGCCCTCTACAAGGTCAACAAGCTGCATCTGCACCTCAGCGACGACCAGGGCTGGCGCATCGCGATCGACTCCTGGCCCCGCCTCGCCACCTACGGCGGCTCGACCGAGGTCGGCGGCGGCGAGGGCGGCCACTACACCAAGGCCGACTACAAGGAGATCGTCCGCTACGCGGCCTCCCGCTATCTGGAGGTCGTGCCGGAGATCGACATGCCCGGCCACACCAACGCGGCCCTCGCCTCCTACGCCGACCTGAACTGCGACGGAGTGGCACCCCCGCTGTACACCGGCACCGACGTCGGCTTCAGCTCGCTGTGCGTCGGCAAGGACCTCACCTACGACTTCGTGGACGACGTCATCCGCGAGCTGGCGGCGATCACGCCCGGCCGCTATCTGCACATCGGCGGCGACGAGGCGCACTCCACCAGCCACGAGGACTACGTGAAGTTCATGGACCGGGTGCAGCCGGTCGTCGCCAAGTACGGCAAGACGGTGATCGGCTGGCACCAGCTGACCGGCGCCCACCCGGCCAAGGGCGCCCTCGCCCAGTACTGGGGCCTGGACGACACCAGTGCCGCGGAGAAGGAGCAGGTCGCGAAGGCCGCGCAGACCGGCACCGGGCTGATCCTGTCGCCCGCCGACCGGATCTACCTCGACATGAAGTACACCGAGGACACCCCGCTCGGCCAGGACTGGGCCGGCCTGGTGGAGGTCAGGCGGTCCTACGACTGGGATCCGGGCGACTACCTTCCCGGAGCGCCGAGTTCGGCCATCAAGGGCGTCGAGGCACCGCTGTGGACCGAGACGATCGCGACGAGCGCCGACATCGACCAGATGGTCTTCCCGCGGCTCGCGGGTGCCGCCGAACTCGGCTGGTCGCAGGCTGCCGCGCTCGACTGGGACGCCTACCGCGTGCGGCTCGCCGCGCAGGGGCCGCGGTGGGACGCGCTGGGCATCGGCTACTACCGGTCGCCGCAGGTGCCGTGGCCCGCGCGGTAGACCGCTGATGCCGGGCGGGCACCCCGGAGGACCGTACTCCGGGGTGCCCGCCCGGCGTGATCAGAACCGGGCGACGGGATTGTCGAGGGTTCCGATCAGCTGGAGGGCGCCCGAGGGGTCCGCGAGGTCGACCATCTGCCGGTTGTCCCGCAGTTGCAGCCGGTTGAGGCAGGACAGCGCGAACTCGGGCGCGAACAGGTCGTAGCGCTCGAACTTCTCGGCGAGTTCGGGCACCGACGCCTGGTACTCGCGGGTGACGTCGGCGACCGTCCGCCAGAAGTCGTCCTCCTCCAGGACCCCCTCGTCGGCGAGGTTCGCGGCGAGGAAGCGGAAGAAGCAGTCGAAGACGTCGGTGAAGATCGACAGCAGCTTCTTGTCCTCCGGCACCTCGACCCGGATCCGCCGCACCTCCGGCGGCAGCACCGCGTCGGGGTCCATGACGGCGATCTCCTCGGCGATGTCCTTGTAGATCGCGCGCTGTACGGCGCCGTCCCTCAGCACGAGGATCACGTTCTCGCCGTGCGGCATGTAGACCAGGTCGTAGGCGTAGAAGCTGTGCAGCAGCGGCACGAAGTACGCCCGCAGGTACTGCCGCAGCCACTCGGTCGGCGCCAGGCCCGACCGCTCGATCAGGGCCGCCGCGAACGAGGCGCCCTCGTGGTCGACGTGCAGCAGGGAGGCCATCGTGGCGAGCGACTCGCCGTCCTGGAGGCCGGCCACCGGGCTCTCGCGCCACAGCGCGGCGAGCATCTTGCGGTACGGCGAGTAGCGGTCGGTCGCCTTCTCGTACTCCAGGTGCCGGTAGCCGACGGCGGCCCGCTCCCGGATGATCGTCAGACCCGTGGACTTCAGCACCGGGTCGCCCTCGACGAGCTGGGCCAGCCAGTCGTTGATCGCCGGGGTCGCCTCCATGTAGGCGGCCGAAAGTCCGCGCATGAAGCCCATGTTGAGGACGGACAGGGCCGTCTTCACGTAGTGCTTCTCGGGGTGGGAGCGGTTGAAGAAGGTCCGGATGGACTGCTGGGCCAGGTACTCGTCGTCGCCCTCGCCCAGGCAGACCAGGTTGCGGCGGGCCACCTCGGCGGCGAAGGTGACGGTGAGCTTGTTCCACCACTGCCAGGGGTGCACGGGTATGAACAGGTAGTCGGCCGGGTCCAGGCCCTGCTCGCGCAGGACGCCGTGGAAGCGTTCGACGGTCGCCTCGCCCAGCTCGTCGCGCACGAACGTCTCGTACTCGATCCCGACGCCCGCCGTGAAGGCCGCGCGGGAACGGTGGGCGGCCAGCCACACCAGACGGACCGGGCTCGCGGTCTCGGGGGCGTACGACAGGTACTCGTGGATGCCGAAGCCGAGCCGTCCGTTGTTGGCGACGAAGCAGGGGTGGCCCTCGGTCATGCCCGTCTCGATGGCCTGGAAGCCGGAGCGGGCCAGTTCGGCGACCGGGAGCTGCGGTTTGGTGAGCTTGTAGCAGGTGCCGGAGAGGGTGGAGGAGATCTCCTCCAGGTAGACCGGGAGGATCTCGTCGCTCAGGCCGAGGGTGTCCTTCAGCTCGACGAAGAAGTCCAGTGCGGCCAGGGGGAGTTCGGCTCCGTCACGGGTGCGGGAGAGGGAGGCGGGGTCGATCCGCCAGTGGTCGAGGGCGCGGCGGGCGGCGGTGAAGCGGTAGCTGGTCAGGCCGTCGTCGCCGCGGACGACGTACGCGTCGCCGTCCTTCTCCGGCGTGATCAGCCGCTCGTGCGCGAACTCGGCCAGGGCCTTGCGGATCAGGTGGCGGTTGGCCTTCTCCCAGCGTTCGGGGGAGAGGTGGGCCACGGCGTCGGCGAGGGTCATACCAGCACCGCCTTCTCGAACCGTTCGCGTGTGCAGAAGCTCAACAACGCTTTCTTCTCCGGCTTCCGGATCTCCCGCTCGGGCACGAACCCGACGGCTTCGTTCAGGGCGTGGACGGCCTTGTTGGAGACGTCCGGCTCGACGACCACGCGCCTGACCGCCGGGTCCTCGAAGAGGTGCTTCATGACGGCGGTGATGACGGCGCGGGTGAAGCCGTGGACGGGGGTGTCGGTGGGCGGGGTGAGGAAGTGCATGCCCACGTCCCCGGGCAACGGCTCGTAGAGGCCGACGAGTTCGCGGTGGGCCGGGTCGTACCTCTCCATGAGGAAGGCGGGCACGCCGTCCCCGTCGAGCCCGAGCAGCGCGTGGTGGTGCTCGTCGGCCGCGATCTCCATGTAGGCCCGCTCGACGTCCTCCAGCCTCGCGTCCTGCATCATCCAGAAGGCCGCCTTGGGATGGGTCACCCAGGAGTGGAGGAGCTCGGCGTCCCGCAGCGGGTCCAGCGGGCGGAAGGTGAAGGTCATACGGCGAACTCCTGGAAGGCGATGGTCTTCTCGACCGGGTAGTACTCGGTGCCGAGCAGCTCGCGGATGATGTAGCTGTTGCGGTAGGCGCCCATGCCCAGGTCGGGGGATGTGACGCTGTGCGTGTGCACGCCGGCGTTCTGAAGGAAGACGCCCCGGCCGGTGGTGTCGATGGAGTAGTTGCGGGCGACGTCGAAGCGGCCGTGGCCGTCGAAGCGGAGGCGGTCGCGGATGGGGGCGAGGAAGGCCGGCGGCTCGTAGTGGTAGCCGGTGGCCAGCACCAGGCCCTCGGTCCGGATCTCGAAGTCCTTGTCCTGCTCGTCCTGGTGGAACCCGAGCTCGTAGCGTATGCCTTCGTAACGGGCGCTGACGAGCGAGGAGTTGGTGAGCAGGCGGGTGGGGACCGGGCGGTCGCCGCTCTCGACGTCCTTCTGGTAGAGCAGGTCGAAGATCGAGTCGATCAGGTCCGAGTTGATGCCCTTGAACAGGCCCTTCTGCTGCTTCTCCAGCCGGTAGCGGGTCTCCTCGGGCAGCGCGCGGAAGTAGTCGATGTAGTCCGGGGAGGTCATCTCCAGGGTGAGTTTGGTGTACTCCAGCGGGAAGAACCGCGGGGAGCGGGTGACCCAGTTGAGCTCGTAGCCGTGGACGTCGATCTCGGCGAGGAGTTCGTGGTAGATCTCCGCGGCGCTCTGGCCGCTGCCGACGACCGTGATCGACGCCTTGCGCCGCAGCTCCGCCTTGCGGTGCGCGTACTGCGCGGTGTGGACGAGGTCGCCCTCCAGGTCCCGGCAGGCCTCCGGGACGAAGGGGACCGTACCGGTGCCGAGGACGAGCCGGCGGGCGCGGAAGGCGTCGCCGGCCTCGGTGCGCACGATGTACAGCCCGTCTTCGTACGTCACCTCGCGCACCGTCGCACCGAACCGGACGCTGCCGAGCCGGCCGGCCGCCCAGCGGCAGTAGTCGTCGTACTCGACGCGCAGCGGGTAGAAGTTCTCGCGGATGTAGAACGAGTACAGCCGGCCCTTCTCCTTCAGGTAGTTGAGGAAGGAGTACGGCGAGGTCGGATCGGCCAGGGTGACCAGGTCCGACATGAACGGGGTCTGCAGGTGGGCGCCGTCCAGGAACATGCCCGCGTGCCACTCGAAGTCCGGCTTGGACTCCAGGAAGAGGCCGTCGAGTTCGGCGATCGGCTCGGTCAGGCAGGCCAGGCCGAGGTTGAAGGGGCCGAGCCCGATGCCCACGAAGTCGTAGGTGTGCGAGGCGGGTTCAGGAAGCGCGGTCAAGGGACTCTCCCAGGTACTGCTCGGCGTGGCCGGCGATCAGGTCGAGGACGGCGGCGATGTCCTCGGCCGTCGTCTCGGGGTTGAGCAGGGTGAACTTCAGGTAGTGGCGGCCGTGGACCTTGGTGCCCGCGACGACCGCGGCCCCGGAGGCGAACAGGGCCTTGCGGGCATGGAGGTTGGCGCGGTCGATCTCGGCCGGGTCGGTCACGGCCGCCGGGACGTAGCGGAAGACGAGAGTGGACAGGGTCGGCCGGACGACGACGTCGAAGCGGGGGTCGCCGGCCAGCAGCCGCCAGCCCTCCTCCGCCAGGTCGCAGACCTCGTCGAAGAGTCGGCCGACGCCGTCGGCGCCCATCACCCGCAGGGTCATCCACAGCTTGAGGGCGTCGAACCGGCGGGTGGTCTGCAGGGACTTGTCGACCTGGTTGGGGATGCGCTCCTGCACCATGCGCCGCGGGTTGAGGTACTCGGCGTGGTAGGTGGCGTGGCGCAGGGTCGCTGCGTCGCGGACCAGGACGGCGGACGAACTCACCGGCTGGAAGAAGGACTTGTGGTAGTCGACGGTGACCGAGTCGGCGCGTTCGATGCCCGCGAGGCGGTCCCGGTGCTTCAGGGAGGCCAGCAGTCCGCAGCCGTAGGCGGCGTCGACGTGCATCCAGGTGCCGTACTGGGCGCACAGCTCGGCGATCTCGGGCAGCGGGTCGATGGAGCCGAAGTCGGTGGTGCCGGCGGTGGCGACGACGGCCATGGGGACCAGGCCGTCCGCCCGGCAGCGCTCCAGTTCACGGGCGAGGGCGACGGTCTGCATCCGCTTGTCGTGGCCGACGGGGACGGTGACGACGGCTTCGGGGCCGAGGCCGAGCAGTTTGGCGGACTTCTGCACGCTGAAGTGGCCGACCTCGGAGGCGAAGACGCGCAGGTGGGCCAGGCTGTCGCTCTTGGCCTCCTCGCGGGCGAGCAGCAGCGCCTGGAGGTTGGACTGGGTGCCGCCGGAGGTGAACACGCCGTCGGCGCCTGCGCCGAGGCCGATGCGGGCGGCCGTCCAGTCGATGAGCTTGCGCTCGATCAGGGTGCCGCCGGCCGACTGGTCCCAGGTGTCCAGGGAGGAGTTGACGGCGGACAGGACGGCCTCGCCGAGGACGGCCGGGATGACGACCGGGCAGTTGAGGTGGGCGAGATAGCGGGGGTGGTGGAAGTAGACCGCGTCGCGCAGGTAGACCTCCTCCAGCTCGTCCAGGACCGCGCCGGCGTCGCCCAGCGGGCGGTCCAGGTCGATGGCGTCGATCCGGGGGGCGAGGGCGTCGACGGTGACACCGGTGAACGGACGGTCGGTGGTGGCGAGTTTGGCCGCCACCCGCTCTACTCCTTCGGTCACGGAGCGGCGGTAGTGCTCCGCGGTGAGGTCATTGAGCAGGTGCGAGCGCATGTGGGGGCCCTCCGGTGGGGAGTCCGTGCGGGGTGGGAGAGAGAAGGAAGCTGCGGCTTCAACTTAGGTTAGCCTAACCTAAGTCACTTGGGTCTAATCCTCCCCCTCCCGTGACCGCCGTCACTCCTGTGCGCGCAGCTGCTCCTCGCTCAGGCCCTGGCGCCAGTAACCGACGAAGGTGACTCGCCGCCGGTCGATGCCCCGCTCACGCACGAAGTGCCGGCGCAGCTCCTTCACGCAGCCCGACTCGCCCGCGATCCACACGTACGGCCGCTCGGCGAGCGGGAGTCGGGCGGCGCGCAGGGCGTCGAGGGCCAGCGGAGAGCACTCGGCGTCGTCGTCCCGGACCAGCCAAATGATCTCGGCGTCCGCGGCCGTCGGCAGGTCCTGGATGTTCCCGGCGTCGCGCACCTCCAGCCAGACCCGGGCGGGGGTGCCGGGCGGCAGGGACTCCAGGACGGACGAGACCGCGGGAAGGGCGCTCTCGTCGCCCCACAGGACCATGAGGTCGGTGTCCTCGGGCGGGCGGAAGCGGATCGCGCGGTTGTCGGCGATCGCCGGGCCCAGGATCAGCACGTTGTCGCCGGCGACCGCCCTGGCTGCCCAGGCGGAGGCAGGGCCGGCGGGGGTGTGCAGCACGAAGTCGATGTCGATCTCGTCGGGATCGTGCCGCAGTGCCCGGAGCGTGTACGACCGCATCACGGCCCTTACGTCGTCCGGGAGTTCGCGCCACGCCTGCCACCAGCCGTCGCCGAGGTCGAGCGGCACCACGGGCGCCGACTGGCCGGGATGCGGCACGAAAAGCGACAGCGACTGGTCGAGGCCGTGCGAGAGGCACTGGGCCAGGTCCTCGCCGGTGAAGGTGACGCGGACCAGGGACGGGCCGAGCCGCCTCGTCCGGGTCACCTGAAGGGAGAAGAAACGGAACGGAGCGGCTACGGCCGTAGTCATGTCAAGCGACCTTCTTCGCCTTCTCGATGGCCTCGGCGAGGCTCGTCAGCAGGGGCGTGCACTTGTCGTAGGACAGGATCGGCTCGGGGTTGCGGGCGATGACCTGGCCCGCCTTGACCGCGGGGAGCTTCTTCCAGGTCGCCTCGGTGATGTCGGCCGGCTGGATGGCCGAGGTGCGGTTGTCCATCATGATGATGTCCGCCGCGTACTTGTCGACGTTCTCCCAGCTCAGGGACTCGTACCAGCCGCCGCCCTTCGCCTTGGCCTTCTCCGGCGGCTCGACGAGGTTCACGCCGAGGGCCTTGAAGTACTCCAGGTCGATGGAGAGGTTGGAGCCCGAGACGTAGAACAGGTCCTGGCTCGCGGAGCCGGCCATCACCTTGATGTCCGGGTTGGCCTTGGTGGCCGCGCGCAGACGGGCGGCGGCGTCCTCGAAGGCCTTCTTCGCCGCCTTCACCTTGCTCGAAGCGGTGTCCGCGCCGAGGGACTTCGCGAGCTGGAGCATGCGCTGCAGCGGCTCGGTCAGTTGGCGGTCGTAGACGGAGATGCCGACGCTCGGCGCGCCCACGGCGAGGATCTTCTTCTTCGACTCCTCCGGGACGTACCAGAGGGTGCCGGCGTCGTCGAACATCGTGGAGATCAGCGCGTCGGGTGCGAGGGCCGCGTACTTCTCGATGTTGAACTGGCCCCACTCGTTGCCGAGGACGGTGACCTTGCTGACGTCCATGTCGCCGGCCTGGACGTCGGCCTTGCCGTCCTTGGTCTTCGTCGGGCCGAAGACGCCCTTGGCCTGGATGCCGTAGTCGTACAGCGCGGCGGCGACGCCGACGAACGCGACGATGTTCGAGGGGACCTTGTCCGCCTTCGCGGTCTGGCCGCGGTCGTCCTTGAAGGACCAGGGACCGGACTTGGCGGCCGCCGTCTCGCCGCTGCCCGAGCTCCCGCTTTTCGCGTCGTCGTCCCCACAGGCCGCGAGCGCGGCACCGAGGCCGAGGGCCCCGCCCGCGGCGAGGACGCCGCGACGGGAAAGGTGGGTGGCACGGGCATTGGGCATGGGTATGACTGCTTTCGAACGGGGCGGAGCGCCCGCCGGACAAGTTCGAATGTAGGTTAGCCTAACCTCACTCGTTGTCCAGGGGGCGGTGCGCCCCGCACCGAGCCTGTGAGCAGCCCGTGCCGCCGGGGACCTGGCGTCAGCCGGTGAGCCCCAACTCGCGGGCGATCAGCATCCGCTGCACCTCGCTCGTGCCCTCCCCGATCTCCAGGATCTTGGAGTCGCGCCACATACGGGCCACCGGGTACTCGTTCATGAAGCCGTAGCCGCCGTGGATCTGGGTGGCGTCACGGGCGTTGTCCACGGCGACGGTGGAGGAGTGCAGCTTGGCCAGGGCCGCCTCCTTCTTGAAGGGAGCGCCGGACACCAGCCGGGCCGCCGCGTCCCGCCAGGCCAGCCGCGCCGTGTGGGCCTTCATCTCCATGTCGGCGATCTTGAACTGGATGGCCTGGTTGGCGCCGATCGGCCGGCCGAAGGCGTGCCGCTCCTTGGCGTACTTCACCGACTCGTCCACGCAGCCCTGGGCGAGCCCCGTGGCGAGCGCCGCGATGGCCACCCGGCCCTCGTCGAGGATGCGCAGGAACTGGGCGTATCCACGGCCCTGTTCGCCCAGGAGGTTGGCGGCCGGGACCCGCACGTCCTGGAAGGACAGCTCACGGGTGTCGGAGGCGTTCCAGCCGACCTTCGAGTACGGCGCCGCGACCGTGAAGCCCGGGGTGCCGGACGGGACGATGATCGAGGAGATGAGCGGCCTGCCGTCGGGCTTGCGCCCGGTGACCGCGGTGACCGTCACCAACCCGGTGATGTCGGTGCCCGAGTTGGTGATGAAGCACTTCGTGCCGTTGATCACCCACTCGTTCGTCGCCTCGTCCAGGCGGGCCGTCGTCCGGGTCGCCCCGGCGTCGCTGCCGCCGTCCGGCTCGGTCAGCCCGAAGGCGCCGAGGACCTCGCCCGAGCACAGCCGGGGCAGCCACTCGGCCTTCTGCTCCGGCGTGCCGAAGAGATGGATCGGCATCGCGCCCAGGGAGACGCCCGCCTCCAGGGTGATGGCCACCGACGAGTCGACGCGGGCCAGTTCCTCCAGCGCCACGCCCAGCGCCAGGTAGTCGCCACCCATACCGCCGTACTCCTCGGGGAACGGCAGCCCGAACAGGCCCATGCGGCCCATCTCGCGGACGATCTCGTACGGGAACTCGTGCCGCTCGTAGAAGTCGCCGATCTTCGGCGCCACGACGTCGTGGGCGAACTCCTCGACCGTACGGCGGAGTTCCTCCAGTTCGGGGGAGAGACGGAAGTCCATGGTCACTGCTCCTCGGGGGCGCCGGTGTCCTCGTGGGACAGGGCTCGGACGGTGCGGGACGGGCTGGGTCGGCCCAGGTGTTCGGCCATCCACGCGCTGGTGGCGACGAGACGGCCGAGATCGACTCCGGTGTCGATGCCGAGACCGCGCAGCATCCACACGAGGTCCTCGGTGGCGAGGTTGCCGGTGGCGGACTTGGCGTACGGGCAGCCGCCGAGTCCGCCGGCGGAGGCGTCGACGGTCGTGACGCCGTGCCGGAGCGCGGCCAGGGTGTTGGCGAGTGCCTGGCCGTAGGTGTCGTGGAAATGCACACCGATGACGTCGGTCGGCACGCCCTCCGCGTTCAGCGCGGCGAGCAGCGCGCCCACGTGTCCCGGAGTCGCCACGCCGATGGTGTCGCCGAGGCTCAGCTCCTGGCAGCCCATGTCCATCAGCGCCCGGCAGACGCGGACGACCTGTGCGACGGGGACCGCGCCCTCCCAGGGGTCGCCGAAGCACATCGAGACATAACCGCGCACATGGGCGCCCTCGTCCCGGGCGTGCCGCACGACCGGCTCGAACACCGCGAGCGACTCTTCGACCGTGCGGTTGAGGTTGGCCTTCGCGAAGGACTCGGTGGCGCTGGCGAAGACGGCGACGCGGCGGGCGCCGAGGGCGAGGGCCCGGTCGAGCCCGCGCTGGTTGGGCACCAGGACGGGCAGGTCCGCGGCCAGGTCGCGGACCATGGGGAACAGCTGCTCCGCGTCGGCCAGTTGGGGCACCCACTTGGGGTGCACGAAGCTGGTCGCCTCGATCGTCGTCAGTCCCGCGTCGGCCAGGCGGCGGACGAACTCCGCCTTCACCTCCGTCGGCACGGTCGACTTCTCGTTCTGCAGGCCGTCGCGCGCGCCGACCTCGTGGATGCGGACCCGTGCGGGCAGGTCCGGGGCCGGTACGACCATGGGGAGCGTCACTGGTCCTCCTCCGCCGCGGTGATGACGGCGAGCACCTGGTCCATGGCGACCGTGGTGCCCGGCGCCACGTCCAGTTCGGCGACCGTGCCGGCGTGCGGGGCGGAGATGACGTGCTCCATCTTCATCGCCTCGACCACCAGCAGGGACTGTCCCGCGGCCACCTCGTCGCCGACGGCGACCTTCACCACGGTGACCGTGCCGGGCATGGGCGCGGTGAGCGAGTCGGCACCGGCGTGCCCCGCGCGGGTGAGGGAGGCGGCGACGGGGTCGTGGTCGCGCACCTGCCAGGCGTCGCCGTCGCGGCCGAGCCAGTCGGCGGCGCGGTGGAAGGTGTGGCGGACACCGTCGAGGGTGACGGAGACGGCGTCGTCGGTGACGGTGTGGGTGCCGCGGGGCACGTACTCGACGGGGTCCTGCACGCGCAGATGGAAGCCGACGGGCCTGGGCGTGCCGCCGAGCCGCCAGCCGTTCGGCACCGAGAACGGGTCGGTCCAGCCCCGCCCGCGCGGCCGCAGCGCGTCGAGGCGCACGGCCGCCGCGGCCTCGTACACCTCCTCCGGCACGTCCGTGGAGACCAGGTCGTCCACCGCGCGCTCCACCAGCCCGGTGTCCAACTCGCCCGCCACCACCGCCGGATGCGCCAGCAGCCGGCGCAGGAACCCGGCATTGGTCTGCACCCCGAGCGTCACGGTCGCCGCCAGGGCCGCCCGCAGCTTCCTGATCGCCGTCGCCCGGTCGGGCCCGTACGCGATCACCTTGGACAGCATCGGGTCGTACAGCGAGCCGACCTCCGTGCCCTCGCTGAGCCCGGAGTCGGTGCGGACGCCGTCGCCCTGCGGTTCGGCCAGCCTCAGCACCGTGCCGCCGGAGGGCAGGAACCCGCGCGAGGGATCCTCTGCGCACACCCGCGCCTCGATGGCGTGCCCGGTCAGCGTGATGTCGTCCTGCGTGTAGGGCAGTTGCTCACCGGCGGCCACCCGCAGCTGCCACTCCACCAGATCCAGGCCGGTGATCAGCTCGGTGACCGGGTGCTCGACCTGGAGCCGGGTGTTCATCTCCATGAAGTAGTACGACGACGGGTCGTCGCCCGGCACGATGAACTCCACCGTGCCCGCGCCCCGGTACCCGCACGAGCGCGCCGCCTGCACCGCCGCCTCGCCCATCGCGGACCGTGTCGCCTCGTCGAGGAGCACACTGGGCGCCTCCTCGATGATCTTCTGGTGCCGGCGCTGCAGCGAGCACTCGCGCTCGCCGAGGTGGATCACGTTGCCGTGGCCGTCGGCCAGGACCTGGATCTCGATGTGCCGGGGGGTGTCCACCCACCGCTCCACCAGCAGCGTGTCGTCGCCGAAGGAGGCGCGGGCCTCACGGCGGGCGGCGGCGATCTCGTCCTCCAGCACGGACAGGTCCCGCACCAGCCGCATGCCCTTGCCGCCACCGCCGGCCGACGGCTTCAGCAGCACGGGCGCACCCAACGCGAGCGCCGCCTCGGCCAGTTCGGGGTCGCGGCCGCCGGGCACGACCGGCACTCCGGCCGCCTGCACCGTCTCCTTGGCGCGGATCTTGTCGCCCATCAGGGCGATGGCATCGGCGGGCGGCCCGATGAAGACCAGCCCGGCGTCGGCGCACGCGCGCGCGAAGGCCGCGTTCTCCGCGAGGAAGCCGTATCCGGGGTGCACCGCCTGGGCGCCGGTGCGGGCGGCGGCCTCGAGCAGCCGCTCCACCGACAGATAGCTCTCGGACGCCGGCGGCGGACCGATCCGTACCGCCGTGTCCGCCTCGCGGACGTGCCGGGCGTCGGCGTCCGCGTCGGAGAAGACGGCCACCGAGCGCACGCCCAGTGAGCGGAGCGTGCGGATCACGCGGACGGCGATCTCGCCCCGGTTGGCCACGAGCACTGTGTCGAACATGGGTCCCTCCCCCCTTACATCCGGAAGACGCCGAACTGGGGCTCGCCCAGCGGCGCGTTGGCACAGGCGGTCAGCGCGAGACCCAGTACCTGACGGGTCTCCAGCGGGTCGATCACGCCGTCGTCCCAGAGGCGGGCGGTGGCGTAGTAGGCGCTGCCCTGGCGCTCGTACTGCTGCCGGATCGGCGCCTTGAACGACTCCTCGTCCTCCGCGGGCCACTCCTCGCCGCGCGCCTCCATCTGGTCCCGCTTGACCGTCGCGAGGACGGAGGCGGCCTGCTCGCCGCCCATGACGGAGATCTTGGCGCCGGGCCACATCCACAGGAAGCGGGGCGAGTACGCCCGGCCGCACATCGAGTAGTTGCCCGCGCCGTAGGAGCCGCCGACCACGACCGTCAGCTTCGGCACGCGCGTGCAGGCCACCGCGGTCACCATCTTGGCGCCGTGCTTGGCGATGCCGCCCGCCTCGTAGTCCTTGCCGACCATGAAGCCGGAGATGTTCTGCAGGAACAGCAGCGGGATGCCGCGCTGGTCGCACAGTTCGATGAAGTGGGCGCCCTTCTGGGCGGACTCGGAGAACAGGATGCCGTTGTTGGCGACGATGCCCACCGGGTGGCCGTGGATGCGGGCGAACCCGGTGACCAGGGTCTGCCCGAACTCGGCCTTGAACTCCGCGAAGCGGGAGCCGTCGACCACGCGCGCGATGATCTCGCGCACGTCGTAGGGGGTGCGGGAGTCGACCGGGACCGCGCCGTACAGGCCGTACGGGTCGACCTTCGGCTCGACCGGCTCGGTGACCTCCCAGGGCAGCGGCCCGCGCGCGGGGAGCGTCGCCGCGATGTTCCGCACGATCCGCAGCGCGTGCGCGTCGTCCTCGGCGAGGTGGTCGGTGACGCCGGAGATCCGGGAGTGCACCTCGCCGCCGCCCAGCTCCTCGGCCGTGACGACCTCGCCGGTGGCCGCCTTCACCAGCGGCGGCCCGCCCAGGAAGATCGTGCCCTGGCCGCGGACGATGACCGCCTCGTCGCTCATCGCCGGGACGTACGCCCCGCCGGCCGTGCAGGAGCCGAGGACGGCCGCGATCTGCGGGATGCCGGCGCCGGACATGCGGGCCTGGTTGTAGAAGATCCGCCCGAAGTGCTCCCGGTCCGGGAAGACCTCGTCCTGCATGGGCAGGAAGGCGCCGCCGGAGTCGACCAGGTAGACGCACGGCAGGCGGTTGTCGAGGGCCACCTCCTGGGCGCGCAGGTGCTTCTTCACCGTCATCGGGTAGTACGTGCCGCCCTTGACGGTCGCGTCGTTGGCGACGATCACGCACTCGCGGCCGCTCACCCGCCCGATCCCGGCGATCACGCCGGCGGCCGGGGCCGCGCCGTCGTACATCCCGTCGGCGGCCAGGGGCGCGAGCTCCAGGAAGGGCGAGCCGGGGTCGAGCAGGGCGTCCACCCGGTCCCTGGGCAGCAGCTTCCCGCGCGCGGTGTGCCGCGCCCGCGCCTTCTCACCCCCGCCCATGCGGGCCGCGGCCAGCTTGCCGCGCAGCTCCTCGGCGAGCGCGCGATGAGCCCGCTCGTTGGCTTTCCAGGCCTCCGACGCGGGGTCGGCCGCGCTGTGAAGCTCCGGTGCCTCGTGCATCCTTGCGGTCCCCTCACCCAGTGATCGACTGTTAATGAGCGTTAACCATTTCCTTCAGGTTAACGACCGCTAACCTCCCTGTCTAGAATTGCCTCCATGGCCACCAGAACCGACGCCCCCACCCGCCGCGAGCAGATCCTCAAGGAGGCCGCGCGGCTGTTCGCCGAGCGCGGTTTCCACGGGGTCGGAGTCGACGAGATAGGTGCCGCGGTCGGCATCAGCGGCCCCGGTCTCTACCGCCACTTCGCGGGCAAGGACGCGATGCTGGCCGAGCTGCTGGTCGGCATCAGCGGCCAGCTGCTGACCGGCGCCAAGCGACGGCTCGCGGAGGTGGACGGCACTCCGGCCGAGGCGGTCCTCGACTCGCTCATCGAGGGGCACATCGACTTCGCGCTCGACGACCGTCCCCTGATCACCCTGCACGACCGCGAGCTGGACCGCCTCCGGGACAGCGACCGCAAGCTGGTGCGCCAGTTGCAGCGGCAGTACGTCGAGCTGTGGGTGTCGGTCCTGCGCGAGGTCTATCCGGGCCTGGCGGAGCCCGCCGCCCGTTCCGCCGTCCACTCCGTCTTCGGCCTGCTGAACTCCACCCCGCACCTGGGCCGCCCGGGTTCCCTGCCGGGCCGCGGGACCACCGCCGAGCTGCTGCACCGGATGGCCAGGGGGGCGTTCGCGGCGGCAGGGGCGGAGTGACGAGCGTTACGGGATCTCCTCTGGACGCCCCTCCCTACCCGCCGGTACCTTAATCATCTGAGCAAGCGCTTAGACATGGAGCTATTGAGTCAGCGGAGGTGGCGGCGGTGCGCCGTACGGTGTTCAACGAGGACCACGAGGCGTTCCGGGAGACTCTGCGCGCCTTCATCGAGGCCGAGGTCGTCCCCGTCTACGACGAGTGGTTCGCGGCGGGCCAGGCGCCGCGCGACTTCTACTACAAGCTCGCCGAGCTGGGCCTCTTCGGCATCAACGTCCCCGAGGACTTCGGCGGCGCCGGCATCGACTCGTACAAGTTCGAGGCCGTGATGTACGAGGAGACCGCGCGCGCCGGTGTCCACTTCGGCGGTTCCGGCGTGCACGTGCTGCTCGCCCTGCCGTACATCAAGATGCTCGCCACCGACGAGCAGAAGAAGCGCTTCCTGCCCAAGTTCGTCTCCGCCGAGGAGATGTGGGCCCTGGCGATGACCGAGCCGGGCACCGGCTCCGACCTCGCGGGCATGAAGACCACCGCCAAGCTCAGCGAGGACGGCACCCACTACGTCCTCAACGGCTCCAAGACCTTCATCACCGGCGGCGTCCACGCCGACCGTGTGATCGTCTGCGCCCGCACCGCCGCGCCCACCGCGGAGGACCGCCGCCACGGCATCTCCCTGTTCGCCGTGGACACCAAGTCCGAGGGCTACTCCATCGGCCGCAAGCTCGACAAGCTCGGCCTGCGCACCTCCGACACCGCCGAGCTGGCCTTCGTCGACGTCAAGGTCCCCGTCGAGGACCTGCTCGGCGAGGAGAACAAGGGCTTCTACTACCTCGGCCACAACCTCGCCTCCGAGCGCTGGGGCATCGCCTTCGGCGCCTACGCGCAGGCCAAGGCCGCCGTCCGGTTCGCCCAGCAGTACGTGCAGGACCGCACCGTCTTCGGCAAGCCGGTCGCCTCCTTCCAGAACACCAAGTTCGAACTGGCCGCCTGCAAGGCCGAGGTGGACGCCGCCGAGGCGGTCGCCGACCGCGCCCTGGAGGCCCTCGACGCCGGTGAGCTGACCCCCGCCGAGGCCGCCAGCGCCAAGCTGTTCTGCACCGAGGTCGCCCACCGCGTCATCGACCGCTGCCTCCAGCTGCACGGCGGCTACGGCTTCATGAACGAGTACCCGATCGCCCGCCTGTACGCGGACAACCGCGTCAACCGCATCTACGGCGGCACCAGCGAGATCATGAAGACGATCATCGCCAAGGACATGGGTCTGTAAGCCCACCGCAATCACTGGCCGCTACAACTGGACGCCATGAGCCAGGCACTTCAGGACCTCCTCGATCTGCTCGACCTCGAGCAGATCGAGGAGGACATCTTCCGCGGCCGGTCCCGCTCCGCCGTCGTCCCCCGGGTCTTCGGGGGACAGGTGGCGGCGCAGGCGCTGGTCGCCGCCGGGCGTACGGTCCCCGCCGACCGCCCCGCGCACTCCCTGCACGCGTACTTCCTGCGCCCCGGTGACCCGGGCGCGCCCATCGTCTACAACGTCGACCGCATCCGCGACGGACGTTCCTTCACCACCCGCCGCGTGGTCGCCGTCCAGCACGGCAAGCCGATCTTCCACCTGTCGGCGTCCTTCCAGACCCACGAGGAAGGCCTCGACCACCAGGCCCCGATGCCGCCCGCGCCCGACCCGGCCACGCTGCCCACCTCCCACGAGCGGCTGCGCGGCTACGACCACCTCGCCCCGGCCGTCGTCGAGCGGTTCCTGGAGGCACGTGAGGCCGTCGACCTGCGGTACGTCGAGGAACCGCCGTACGGGAAGTTCGGCGAGCCGCGCGAGCCGCACTCCCAGGTGTGGTTCCGCACCAACGGCAAGCTCGACGACGACCCCCTCCTGCACGTCGTCCTCGCCACCTACGTCTCCGACATGACGCTCCTGGACTCGGTCCTCCTCGCGCACGGCCGCGGCGGCTGGGCGGTCGGTGACGTCGTCGGCGCCTCGCTGGACCACGCCATGTGGTTCCACCGGCCCTTCCGTGCCGACGAATGGCTCCTGTACGACCAGGAGTCGCCGTCCGCGCACGGCGGGCGCGGCCTCGGGCAGGCCCGTATCTACACGCAGGACGGCCGCCTCGCCATCTCCGTCATTCAGGAGGGCGTGGTGCGCGTCCCGCGCTGAATTCGGTTGAGGCGGCGGGGCGTCCGCAGTGGGATGAGCCCATGACAGAGACGTGGAACTGGCGGGGCGGACGCATCCGGGACGCCTACCTGACCGCCGCCGACATCGCCGGCCGCCTGGTGGCCGAGCCCGCCGTCGCCGAGGCCTGGGACGGGCCGAGCGTGCTGCCGAAGTGGAGCGTGCGGGGCCTGGCCGGGCACATGTTCTGGCCGGAGTTCGCGCTGCCGGGGATGCTCGCCGCGCCGGTTCCGGCCGAGCCGGTCGTCTCCCTGCGCGCGTACTACCTGGAGCGGGTGACCTGGCTGGACGCCGGCGTCGACGCACCGGTCAGCGGGCGCATCCGGCAGGGCGGCGAGGCCGCCGCGGCCGACGGGCACGAGGGGCTGCGCCGGCGCGTCGACGAGGTCCTCGCCGCGCTGCGGGGCCTGCTGCCGGACGTGCCCGCCGAACGCCCCGTGCACGTGGCCACCTGGGGCGAGTGGTCGCTGGAACTGGACGACCTGCTGCTGACCCGGACGATGGAGCTCGTCGTCCACAGCGACGACCTCGCGTGCAGCGTGGGCCTGCCGGCCCCCGGCTTCCCGGAGTCCGTGACCGCCCCGGTGATCGACCTGCTCACCCGTCTCGCGGTCCGCCGCCACGGCCCGGCCGACGTCGTCCGGGCCCTGTCCCGCTCCGAGCGGGCGCCCGCCTCGATAGCCGGCATCTAGGAGCGCGGGACGGTCCTAGGAGAGCCCCGCCTCCGCCAGTAGGTACGCGGTCATCGGGTCGTAGTACCGCGGGCTGACCACATGGTCGTCGAGCGGGACCGTCACCTGCACGGTTCCCTCGGCCTCGGCGAGGAACAGGGCCGGGTCGTTGCTGTCGGCGTAGCCGACGGAGTCCACGCCGTGCCGGCCGGCGTACCCCGCCCAGCCGTGGTCGGCGACGACCAGGTCGGGCAGCGGGCGGCCCTCGCGCTCCAGCGCGGTGAGGACGGCCCTCATCGGCTCGCCGGAGTGGGTGTGCCACAGGGTGGCGCCGTGTTCGAGGACCGCCACGTCCGCGAACTGCATGACGTAACCCTCCTCCGTCTGCAGTCCGTCCGGGATGACGACGATCTCGCAGCCGGCGGCCCGCAGCGCGGCGGCCGTGGAGTGGTGCACCCCGAGCAGACCGCCCGGGTGGCCGGTCGCGAGCAGCACCCGCTGCCGGCCCTCGGCCGCCTTGCGCAGCCGGCCGGCCATCCGCTCCAGCGCGGCGACCGTCAGCTCGGGGTCGATGGTGTCCTGGCCGTACCGGTACTCCGGATCGTCGTTGACGCCGACCCGCTCCGCCATCACCGCGAGCACGTCCTGCTCGTCCCGCCAGCGGTCGCCGAGCTCCAGGCCGAGCCAGTAGTGGCGGTCGCCGTTCGCCAGCTTGCGGTAGTGGTTGAGGTTGTTCTCGCGGGGCGTCGCCACGTCGCCCGCGATGCGGGTCCGTACGAGGTGGTCGACGAGCTCGGCGCGGCTGGGTGTCCCGGGTATCGGCATGAAACCCATTGTGAGGCAGCCGACTGCGCGAGTCCCTGGCGTCCCGGACGCTGCGACGCGGGTCACGTACTCATCGTCCTGAGTACCGCCGCCTATTGCCGCCGCAGGGCGAACCACAGCTCCATGCGGACGTCCGGGTCGTCCAGGTCCGTGCCGAGCAGCGCGGCGCACCGGGCGATCCGCTGCCGGACGGTGTTGCGGTGGACGGACAGGGCGACTGCCGTACGGTCCCAACTGCCGTGCAGGGAAAGCCAGGCGCGCAGCGTCTCGGTCAGGGCCGGGGTGCCGGCGATCGGCGCGAGGAGGGTACGGGCGTGCGCGGTGGCCAGGTCCTGCGGCACCAGGTCGGCGAGCGCCGCCCGCTCGCCGTGCCGGACCAGGGCGCCACGGGTGGCCCGGGCGCGGGCGAGGGCGCCGGCGGCCTGGGCGTCGGCGGCGGGCCAGGCGTCCGGGCCGACGGCGGCGCTGACGCCGAGCGTCCAGCCGGGCTGCGGGGCCGGTTCACGGTCGGCGGGCACCAGGACCCGTACGACCCCCTCCGACAGGTCGACCAGCGGCGACCCGAGCGCCGTCCCGAGGGCGGAGACGGCCAGGGGGTCGGCCGGCCGCGCGTCGAGACGGGCGTGCACGACCAGCCAGCGGCCGGTGCCGAGCAGCGGGGCGACCTCCTCCGGCGCCGCCCCCAGCAGCAGCCGCACCAGCGCCGACGAGCGGGCGGCGCCGGTGCCGTCGTGGTGCTCCCCGGTCAGCAGCGACAGCAGCACCGACGCGACGGAGGCGATCGTGTGGTCGCCCGGCTCGCGCCCCGGGGCGGCGACCCCGAGGACGAAGCCCTGCCCGGCGCCGAGGGCGTAGGCGGCGAGATGGACGCCGGCGGCGGTCTCGGTGGCCGAGGCGGGAGTCCACGGGCGCGTGGGGCGCACCACCTCCGCGAGCGCGTCCAGCGCCTCCTCGGCGCCGCTCCCCGCCGGCCGCCCCGCGGCCGCGTTCCGCGCGCCCTCCGGCCCGTACAGCACCGCCCGCCCCCCGACCCGCCGGGCCAGCTGCCGCAGCACCGACGGCACCGGGTCCGGGCGGGAGGCGGCGGCCGCCAGGGACCGCTGGGCCTCGCTCACCCGGCGCAGCTCCGCCAGCCGGGCCTCGGCCATCAGCTGCCACACCGCACGGCCCACCTGCGAGAACGTCGTCTGCGGCGGCACCTCGAGCAGCGGCAGCCCGTACGCGTCGCAGGCCGCCACCAGCGCCCGGGGCACCGTGTCGTGCACGGGCGCGACGCCGAAGCCGAGGGCCGCGCCGCCCGCCGCGACGATCCGGGAGACGTAATCGTCGAAGGAGGTGCCCGAACCCGCGCCCCGCGGAATGTGCACTCCCGCCGTCAGCAGCAGCTCGCCGCCCAGCAGATAGGGGTAGGGGTCGGCCATCTCGGAGGCGTGGGCCCAGTGGATCGCCGTCGCCGGGTCGCGGGGCCCCGCGATCTGCCGCAGGGCCAGATCCTCGCGGGCCAGCAGGGCCGCCAGGGTCACGGGCGGCGTGGGCGGGACGGCCGGATCCGGCATGATGTGCGTTTCCTCCGTCCCGTACGGCCCGAGTGGATGAAACGTACACTTCGCCGCCGCCGTCCGGCCACCTACTGTCGAAAGCGGCTCCCCGGGCGCGGTGCCCCCGAAATCGCCTCCGGTCCGGTCCCGGCCGCCCACTAAAGTCGTAGCGGAAGCAGTGCATACGCGATGAAGCGTAGGAAAGTAGGCATGACCCCATGAGCAGCAACGAGACGCCCCGCGGCCCCGTCGACTCCTCCCGCGTCCCGCGGTACGCCGGACCCGCGACCTTCGCCCGGCTGCCCCGCCTCGACGAGGTCGGCCGCACCGACGTCGCCGTGGTGGGCGTGCCGTTCGACTCGGGCGTCTCCTACCGGCCCGGCGCCCGCTTCGGCGGCAACGCGATCCGCGAGGCGTCCCGGCTGCTGCGCCCGTACAACCCGGCGCAGGACGCGTCCCCCTTCGCCCTCGCCCAGGTGGCGGACGGCGGCGACATCGCCGTGAACCCGTTCAACATCAACGAGGCCGTCGAGACGATCGAGGCGGCCGCCGACGACCTCCTCGGCACCGGCGCCCGGCTGATGACGCTCGGCGGCGACCACACCATCGCGCTGCCCCTTCTGCGGTCCGTCGCCAAGCGGCACGGCCCCGTCGCCCTGCTCCACTTCGACGCCCACCTCGACACCTGGGACACCTACTTCGGCGCCGAGTACACGCACGGCACGCCGTTCCGGCGGGCGGTCGAGGAGGGCATCCTCGACACCGAGGCGCTCTCCCACGTCGGCATCCGCGGCCCGCTCTACGGCAAGCAGGACCTCACCGACGACGAGAAGATGGGCTTCGGCATCGTCACCTCGGCGGACGTCTACCGCCGCGGCGCCGACGAGGTGGCCGACCAGCTGCGCCGGCGCATCGGCGACCGCCCGCTGTACATCTCCATCGACATCGACTGCCTGGACCCGGCCCACGCGCCCGGCACCGGCACCCCCGAGGCGGGCGGCATGACCTCCCGCGAGCTGCTGGAGATCCTGCGCGGTCTCGCGTCCTGCAACCTGGTCTCGGCGGACGTCGTGGAGGTGGCGCCCGCGTACGATCACGCGGAGATCACGTCGGTGGCCGCGTCCCACACGGCGTACGAACTGACCACCATCATGACCCGCCAGATTGCCGAGGCCCGCGCGAAGTGACCCACGACCACGACCTGGAGCTCCGCCCGACGCCGGCCCAGACGGAGGCCGCGCTGAACCCTCCGCCCGGCCGCACCGGCGGAGACCTGGTCGTGGAGACGCTCGCCGGGCTCGGCGCGACGACCGTCTTCGGCCTGCCCGGCCAGCACGCGCTCGGCATGTTCGACGCCCTGCGCCGCTCCGACCTGCGCTATGTGGGCCTGCGGGTGGAGAACAACGCGGGGTTCGCGGCGGACGCCTACGGCCGGATCACCGGCGAGGCGGCCCCGCTGCTGCTGTCGACCGGCCCCGGCGCGCTGACCTCGCTCGCCGCGCTGCAGGAGGCCCGCGCGGCCTCCGCCCCCGTGCTGGCGATCGCCAGCCAGGTCCCCACGGCCGGGCTGGGCGGCGGCCGCCACGGCTACCTGCACGAACTGCCGGACCAGGCGGCCTCGTTCCGGGGCGTGGTCAAGTCCGTGCACACCGTCCGCGCCCAGTCCCAGATCCCCTCGGCGATCGCCGAGGCCTGGAAGTCGGCGCTGACGGCCCCGCACGGGCCGGTGTGGGTGGAGATCCCGCAGGACGTGCTGTCGGCCGTCACGGCGCTGCCGGTGGTCACGGCGGCGGACGCGACGCCGGAGGATCTTCCCCCGCGCCCCGAACTCACCGCTGTGGCGGCCGACTTGCTGTCCCGTGCGGAGCGTCCGGCGATCCTCGCGGGCGGGGGAGCGGTACGGGCCGACGCCTCGGGGAAGCTGAGGCAGCTGGCGGAGCGCCTCCAGGCCCCTGTGGTGACCACCTTCGGCGGCAAGGGCGCGTTCCCCTGGAACCATCCCCTGTCCCTGCAGTCCTGGCTGGAGGACCGGCACACCACGGACTTCCTCGAAGACGCGGACGTCCTCCTCGTGGTGGGCTCGGGCCTGGGCGAACTCTCCTCGAACTACCACACGTTCAGGCCCCGCGGCCGGGTGATCCAGATCGAGGCGGACCTCGGCAAACTGGAGGCCAACCACCCGGCGCTGGGCATCCACGCCGACGCCCGCCTCGCGCTCCAGGCCTTGCTGGAGACGGTGTCGCCGCGCGAGGACGCCACCGCGCCGGAGCGGGTGCGGGAGCTGTTGTCCCGGGTGGGCGAGCGCCTCGCCGCCCAGGAACTCACCCTGGAACAGGGGCTGTTGTCGTCGATCCGCGCGGCGCTGCCCGCCGGCGCCCCGTCCTTCTGGGACATGACGATCCTGTCCTACTGGGCCTGGTCCGCCTTCGACCCCCGGCGCCCCAACACCATGCACTCGGCCCAGGGCGCCGGCGGCCTCGGCTACGCCTTCCCGGCCGCGATCGGAGCCGCCGTCGCGGACCCGACCCGGCCGGTGCTGGCCGTCTCCGGTGACGGCGGCGCCCTGTACTCCGTCGCCGAGTTGGCGACGGCGAGGCAGCACGACATGAACGTCACCTGGCTCATCGTCGACGACGGCGGCTACGGCATCCTGCGCGAGTACATGACGGACGCCTTCGGCGAGACCACGGCGACGGAACTGACCCGCCCGGACTTCGTCGCCCTCGCCGAGTCCTTCGGCGTCCCGGGGGTCCGCACGACCCCCGAGACGCTGGAACAGGACCTGACGAAGGCCCTCGCCTCTCCGGGCCCGGCGGTCGTCGTACTCCCGGCGCTGCTGCGGATGTTCGCGCCCACCCACCTGGAGGGCTGACCGGCTACCAGATCGCGTCCACCCACTCCGGGTGGTCGATGAACGGGTTCCGGTTGTGCTGGTACGTGTTGTAGATGACGTTGTTGCGGTTCTCCTCGAAGGAGGAGGGCGGGTCCTCGTCGTTCCACTGCTTGAGGACCGAGAGCTTGCCGATGTAGGGGTTGGAGCCGTTGGCCACCTTGTCGTCGGGCTCCAGGTTCGCGAAGCCGTCGTCGCCCTCGTAGCGCACGGCCATGTAGAGGATCATGCGGGCCACGTCGCCCTTGACGGCGTCGCGCGGCTCGAAGGAGTCCGAGTCGACCTTGCTGCCGCCGCTGTTGGTGAAGGTGGAGCCGCCCTCGTCGAAGTCGAGGTTGCCGCGCTTGCCGTTGACCGCGACGTCCTCCGGGCGGATGTGGTGCAGGTCGGTGCCCGGACCGGTCGAGGTGGTGAGGTCGCCGTGGGAGATGGCCCACACGTGCTCGCGGTTCCAGTCGCCGCTGTCGCCGCCGTTGAGCGACTTGCTGCGGGAGATGCCCGAGTACAGCAGGATCACGTTGGCGCTGTTGTTCGGGTCCTGGTCGGTGACCTTCAGCGCGTCCCAGAGCGCCGAGTACGACAGCTTCGTCACGCCGGAGCTGATGATGGTGTGCAGGGACGACTTCAGGCTCGTGCCCGTCTTGCCGACCGCGTTCTTGTAGTACGTCGAGTCGTACGCGGTCGTCGTGGCGGCGGCCGGAGAGGCAGTCAGGGCCGGGGCCGCGAGGCCCACCATCACGGCTGCGGTGGCCAGGGCCACCGACTTCCATCGCCGTACGCGTGTCGCCGGCATAAAGGTTGTCCCATCTACGCGGGTTGATTGAAGGCGGCAACAGGGAGGGTGACATGGACATGCGGGCTTGTCGATGAACTGGACGTTAAAAACGGCTCCCGACCGGGTGGTCGGGAGCCGTTCTCACTGGTCGCCGGGTGTCAGCCGACGTCGGACGGGTCCAGTCGGTAGAGGGACGAGGAGTTCGTGCCCGAGGTCGAGGACGACGTCGAACTCTTGCTGTAGGCGCTCTCCTTGACCGCCGTGCCGTGCTTCTTCACCCAGTTCGACACCTCGGTGCTGAGGTTGCCGCCGCCACCGGGTCCGCCCATGCCGCCGCCCATTCCGCCGCCGATCTGGACGTAGTGCAGCTCGCCCTTCTTCACGAGCTCCTTGAGCTTGGCTACCGTCATCGCGTTGTCGGAGCCGGTGAAGCCCCACATGGAGATGACCGGTTCCCTGGCGCTGAGCTCGATCTGCGCGGAGGACTGGGAGTTGGACACCGCCAGCAGCCACTTGGCGCCGTCCCGGTGCTTCTTCAGGTACGCGATGAGCTCGCTGTCCGCGCCGCCCATGCCGCCCGGCCCGCCGCCCATGCCGCCGCGCTGCCCGGCCTCACCGGTCGCGCCCGGTGCCGTTCCGCCCGGTGCCGTACCGCCCGTCTCGCCGGCGCCGCCGGGAGCCTGGCCGGTGCCGGTGCCGGTGCCGGTGCCGGTGCCGGTCCCGTCGTTCTGCTGGGGCAACTCCCCGTTGCCGCCGCCGGGCATCGCCTGCCCGCCGCCCGGCATCTCGCCGCCGCCGGGGAAGCCGCCCGCCTGACCGTTCCGGCCGCCCTGCCCGGCGCCGCCCGGCAGTTCGCCGCCTCCCGGGAAGCCGCCCCGGTTGCCGCCGCCACCGCCGGGTCCGCCGAAGCCGCTGCCCGTGGTGGGGCCGGCCGTCGGGTTGGTGCCGCCCATGCCGCCGCCGGTGGAGCCGAACGGCTCCGACGCCGCGTACGCCGTCGGGCCCGCCAGGGCGGCGACCGCGGCCGCCGCCACGGACGCCGTCAGCAGCCGGGCCCGGTTGCCGGACCGCAGGACCAGCATGCCCACGATGCCCGCCACCGTCAGGACGCCCACCACCGGCCACAGCCAGGTGTTCCAGCCGGAGGCGCGGCGCAGCAGGACGATCGCCCAGATGCCGGTGACGCCGAAGGCGACCGGCAGGACCCACGCCCAGCGTCGGTCGCGGCGGAGGGCGTCCAGCAGCATCACGCCACCGCCGCCGCACAGCGCCGCGATGCCCGGGGCGAGCGCGGTCGTGTAGTACGGGTGCATGGTGCCCTGGGCGGTCGCGAAGATGACGTAGTGCAGGACGGTCCAGCCGCCCCACAGCACCAGCGCCATCCGCTTCAGGTCGGTGCGCGGGGCCCGCCCGCACAGCACCAGGCCGCCGACGAGGGCGATCGCGGAGAACGGCAGCAGCCAGGAGATCTGGCCGCCGAGGATGTCGTTGAACATGCGGCCCAGGCCCGCGGAGCCGGAGAAGCCGCCGCCTCCGCCGCCACCGCCCCCGCCGTTGCCCTCGCCGCCGAAGACGCGGCCGAGGCCGTCGTAGCCCATGATCAGGTCCCAGGCGGAACCGTCCGTCGAGCCGCCGATGTACGGCCGGTCGGCGGCCGGGACCAGGGACACCGCGATCGCCCACCAGAAGCTGGAGACGGCCAGCACGACCGCGGCCAGCAGGAGGTTGACGATCCGCTTTGCCCAGGGGGCCTTCGACGCGTAGACGTAGAGCGCGAAGACGGCCGGCAGGGCGATCCAGCCCGCGAGCAGCTTGGTGTTGAAGGCCAGACCGAAGCAGGCCGCCGAGCCGAGCAGCGGCAGCAGCCTCTCGTCACGGGTGGCGCGCAGCGCGAGGGCCGCGCCCGCCACCATGAGGAACACCAGGAGCGTGTCGGGGTTGTTGTCGCGGTTGATGGCGACGGTGATCGGGGTCAGTGCCAGCACCAGCGCGGCGACGGTCGCCGCGACATGCCCCCACACCCGCTTCACGGAGGAGTGCAGGATCCAGATCGTGGCGAGGGCCGCCCCGATCTGAGGCGCCATCATCTGCCAGGTGCCGAAGCCGAGGACGCGGCACGACAGACCCATGACCATGAGCGCGAACGGCGGTTTGTCGACGGTCAGGAAGTTGCCGGGGTCCAGCGAGCCGAAGAACCAGGCCTTCCAGCTCTTCGTACCGGCCCAGATGGCGCCGCTGTAGAAGGTGTTCATGGAGGACCCGGACAGATTCCAGGCGTACAGGACGGCCGCCAGGACGAGGATCGCGATCAGGGCGGGCAGCGACCAGCGCGGCGCCCGGTCCGGCGGTGCCGTCGGTGGGGCGGGCGGCGGCCAGTCGGCGGACGCGGGCTCGGTGTGGGGGTGCGGATCGGTGGCAGATGTCACGAGCGCATCGTGCAGAGGGGGCGTGGGTGCGGGCTGTGCCGGACCTTGCTCCCGGCTGTGAATCGCCCAAGCCGCGGTAACGCATTGGACAGGCTTTGCCCAACGCGGCCGGTGACGCGTACAACCTTTCACCCGAACCCGTGTGTCAACAGGGGCATGAATCTCGGGACTTCCACCAGACGTGCCAGAGCGCTCGTCATCGGCGCCGTCGGACTCGGCGTCCTCATACCCGCCGTGGCCGCCACGCCCGCCGCGGCCGCCACCGCCGTCAGCTGCACGTCCTCCAAGGCCGCCCTGGCCACCAAGTTGCAGAAGGACATCACCGCCGCCGTCGCGGGCCGCACGGGCACCATCGCCGTCGGCCTCTACGACCGCACCACCAACACGACCTGCTCGCTGCGCGCCACCAGCTCCTACGACTCCGCCAGCATCGTCAAGGTCACCATCCTCGCCACGCTGCTGTGGGACGCGAAGAAGCACAACCGCTACCTCACCGACACCGAGGTCTCGCTCAGCAAGGCGATGATCACCCAGTCGGACAACACCGCGGCCAGCAAGCTGTGGAAGCAGCTCGGCATGACGAAGATCAAGGGCTTCCTCGCCGCCGCCGGGATGACCAACACCGTCCCCGGCGCCAACGGCTACTGGGGTCTGACGCAGGTGAACGTCACCGACGAGCAGAAGCTGCTGAAGCTGATCACCGGCAAGAACTCGGTGCTGAGCGACGGTTCCCGTGCCTACATCCTGAAGCTGATGGGCCAGGTCATCTCCTCGCAGCGCTGGGGAACGCCGTACGGCACCCCGTCCGGGGTCACCTGGCACGTGAAGAACGGCTGGCTGCAGCGCTCCACGCACGGCTGGCGGGTGCACAGCCTCGGCACGTTCAACGGCGGCGGCCACGACTACATGATCACGGTGCTCACCTGGGGCAACAGCACCATGAACTACGGCATCACGACCATCCAGGGCGTGGCGAAGGTCATCCACAAGGACCTCGCGGCCAGTTGACGCCTGCCGGTCTCCCGCCCGTCACCGTCCCGTCCTACGGTGGCGCCCATGCGCCTGAGAACCGTACTCGCGACCACCACCGCGGGCCTGGCGGCGGCCACCTGTCTGTCCGCCGCCGGGCCCGCCACGGCCACCCCGCAGGCCTCTCACGCCTGTTCGCCGACCGTCTCCCTCGACCGCTTCTCCGACGCGCTCGACAAGACGACGTACGACGGCACCTTCGTCGGAAACTTCTCCGCGCTCGCGGTGGACAGGGACGGCTCGATCGCCGCCCTGGAGGACCGGTCCTCCCTGTTCGACCTGGACGCCCGCACCCTCGCCCCGAAGCGGGTCGTCGCGCTCGCGGACGAGAGCGGCGCCGCGCTCGACAGTGAGGGCCTCGTCATCGACCGGGACGGAACCCGGCTGATCACCTCCGAGACCGAGCCGTCGATCCGCCGCTACAGCGCCGACGGCAGGATCCTCGACCGGCTCCCGGTCCCGTCCCCGCTCCTCGTCGCCCCCGCCGGCCGCGCCACGGCCAACCAGACCTTCGAGGGCCTGACCCTCCTGCCCGGCGGCCGCACCCTCCTGGCGTCGATGGAGAACGCGATCTCCGGCGACTCGGCGACCCTCGTCCGCTTCCAGACCTGGACGCGCGGCAAGGGCGGCCGCTTCCGCCCGGCCGCCCAGTACGCCTATCCCGTCGACGCCGGCCTCGGCGTCCCCGAGGTCCAGGCCACCCCCGACGGCCGCCTCCTCGTCCTGGAACGCGGCTTCACCTCCGGCGTCGGCAACACCGTCCGCCTCTACCTGGCCGACCCGCGCCACGCGACGGACACCTCCGCGGTCGAGAACCTGACCGGTCAGCCGGGTGTCCGCCCGATCGGGAAGACCCTCCTCGCCGACATCGCCGCCTGCCCCTCCCTCGGCGCGACCGCCAAACAGCCCCAGCCGAACCCGCTGCTCGACAACATCGAGGGCATGGCGGTGACGGGGTACTCGAAGGGCCGCCTGAAGGTGCTGCTGGTCAGCGACGACAACCAGAACGCGGTACAGACGACACGGTTCTACTACCTGCGGGTACGGATCTGAGCGGACCCGCGGGCAGGGAGCCGGGCGTCGCCTCCCGTTTTGTTGCGGAGGGATGAAATCCGCTTCTTCGTGTGTTGGTGCCTTCCGGTACATCAGGAGATTCGACGGAGGGCACCCGCGTGAGCGAGCAACGGGGATGGGCACGGCGACTGGCCGCGTACGCGTGGCGGTATCCGAAGGACGTCGTCCTGGCGCTCGGCTCCTCGCTCGCCGGCATGGCCGTCATGGCCGTGGTCCCGCTGATCACCAAGGTGATCATCGACGACGTGATCGGCGGCCACAGCCGCTCCATGGGCCCCTGGGCCGGCGCCCTGCTCGGCGCCGCCGTCCTCGTCTACGCCGCCACCTACGTCCGCCGCTACTACGGCGGCCGCCTCGCCCTCGACGTCCAGCACGACCTGCGGACCGAGATGTTCGGGACGATCACCCGGCTCGACGGCCGCCGGCAGGACGAGCTGTCCACCGGCCAGGTCGTCGGGCGGGCCACCAGCGACCTCCAGCTGATCCAGGGCCTGCTGTTCATGCTCCCGATGACCATCGGGAACGTCCTGTTCTTCCTGATCTCCCTGGTGATCATGGCCTGGCTGTCGCTGCCGCTCACCCTGGTCGCCCTCGCCGTCGCCCCCGCCCTGTGGTGGATCGCCCGGCGCAGCCGCACCCGCCTGCACCCCGCCACCTGGTACGCCCAGGCCCAGGCCGCCGCCGTCGCGGGCGTGGTCGACGGCGCCGTCAGCGGCGTACGCGTGGTCAAGGGCTTCGGGCAGGAGGAGCAGGAGATCGGGAAGCTGCGCGAGGTCAGCCGCCGGCTCTTCGCCGGGCGCCTGCGCACCATCCGGCTGAACTCCACCTACACCCCGGCCCTGCAGGCCGTCCCCGCCCTCGGCCAGGTCGCCATGCTCGCGATCGGCGGCTGGCTGGCCGTCGGCGGGCACATCACCCTCGGCACCTTCGTCGCCTTCTCCACCTACCTCGCCCAACTCGTGGGCCCGGTCCGCATGCTGGCCGTGGTGCTCACGGTGGGGCAGCAGGCCCGCGCGGGCACCGAGCGCGTCCTGGAGCTGATCGACACCGAGCCGTCGATGACGGACGGGACGAAGGAGCTCCCCGCCGACGCGCCCGCCACCGTCGAGTTCGACGACGTGTCCTTCGGCTACGACCACGAGCGCCCCGTCCTGCGGGGCCTGTCCTTCGAGATCCGCCCCGGCGAGACCCTCGCGGTCGTCGGCTCCTCCGGCTCCGGCAAGTCCACCGTCTCCCTCCTGCTGCCGCGCTTCTACGACGTCACCCACGGCGCCGTCCTCGTCGGCGGCCACGACGTCCGCGAGCTCACCCTCGACTCCCTCAGGGCCGCGATCGGCCTGGTCCCCGAGGACTCGTTCCTCTTCTCCGACACGGTCCGCAACAACATCGCCTACGGCCGCCCCGACGCGACCGAGGAGGAGATCCTGACGGCCGCCCGCGCCGCCCAGGCGGACCGTTTCATCGCGGAGCTGCCGGACGGCTACGACACCAAGGTCGGCGAACACGGCCTGACCCTCTCCGGCGGCCAGCGCCAGCGCGTCGCCCTCGCCCGCGCGATCCTCACCGACCCCCGCCTGCTGGTCCTGGACGACGCCACCTCCGCCGTGGACGCCCGGGTCGAGCACGAGATCCACGAGGCCCTCAAGCAGGTCATGCGGGGCCGCACCACCCTGCTCATCGCCCACCGCCGCTCCACCCTGAACCTCGCCGACCGCATCGCCGTCCTGGAGGACGGCCGGCTCGCCGACATCGGCACCCACGAGGAGCTCCAGGCCCGCTCCGCCCTCTACCGCCGCCTGCTCACCGACCCCGACGAACTCGGCGGGGTCTCGCCCGGCCACACCCAGCCCGCCTGCCCGCGGGAGGACACCTCGGTCCGGGAGGAGCTGGACGCCGAGTTCGACGCCGAGCGGGGCATCACCCCCCGGCTGTGGGCCGGCGAGCGGACCCCGCGGGACACGGCGACGGAGGGGATGCCGGCCACGCCCGAACTTCTCGCGCAGGTCGAGGCGCTGCCCCCGGCGACGGACACCCCGGACATCGACGAGGCACAGGCGGTGCGGCCCGAGCTGTCCTACGGGCTCCGGCGGCTGCTGCGGGGCTTCGGGCCGCCGCTGCTGATCAGCCTCGGGCTGGTCGCCGTCGACGCCGGCATGGGCCTGTTGCTGCCGGTGCTGATCCGGCACGGCATCGACAAGGGCGTCAACGCGATGGCCCTCGGCGCGGTCTGGGCGGCCGCGCTGCTGGGTCTGGCCGCCGTGCTCGCCCAGTGGGCGGCGCAGATCGGCGAGACCCGGATGACCGGGCGCACCGGCGAGCGGGTCCTGTACTCGCTCCGGCTGAAGATCTTCGCCCAGCTCCAGCGGCTCGGCCTCGACTACTACGAGCGGGAGCTGACCGGCCGGATCATGACGAGGATGACGACGGACGTCGACGCCCTCTCCACGTTCCTGCAGACCGGCCTGGTCACCGCCTTCGTCTCCGTCGTCACCTTCTTCGGCATCATGGTCGCCCTGCTGGTGATCGACGTGCAGCTGGCGCTCGTCGTGTTCGCCACGCTGCCCCCGCTGATCGTCGGCACGTACTTCTTCCGGCGGGCGAGCGTGAAGGCGTACGAACTCGCCCGTGAGCGGGTCGCGTTGGTCAACGCCGACCTGCAGGAGTCGGTCTCCGGGCTGCGGATCGTGCAGGCCTTCCGGCGCGAGCGGGACGGCGGCGCGCGGTTCGCGGAGCGCAGCGACAGCTACCGCCAGGCCCGTATCCGGGGACAGTGGCTGATCTCCGTCTACTTCCCGTTCGTGCAGCTGCTGTCGTCCGTCGCGGCGGCCGCCGTGCTGTACGCGGGCGCGGGACGGGTGGAGGACGCCACTCTCACCACCGGCGCCCTGGTCGCCTACCTCCTCTACATCGACCTGTTCTTCGCGCCGGTCCAGCAGCTCTCCCAGGTCTTCGACGGCTACCAGCAGGCCACGGTCTCCCTCGGCCGCATCCAGGAGCTGCTCCAGGAGCCGACCTCCACCCGGGCCGCCGAGGAACCCCTCGACGTACGGTCCCTGCGCGGCGAAGTCGCCTTCGAGGACGTGCACTTCGCCTACGGCGACGACGAGGAGGCCCTCGGCGGGATCGAGTTGAAGATCCCCGCCGGCCAGACGGTCGCGTTCGTCGGCGAGACGGGCGCCGGAAAGTCGACGCTGGTGAAACTGGTGGCCCGGTTCTACGACCCCACGAGCGGCCGGGTCACGGTCGACGGCACCGACCTGCGGGCGCTGGACCTCACCTCCTACCGCCACCGCCTGGGCGTCGTCCCGCAGGAGGCGTACCTCTTCCAGGGCACCGTCCGCGACGCCATCGCCTACGGCCGCCCCGACGCCACCGACGCCGAGGTGGAGGCGGCGGCCTGGGCGGTCGGCGCGCACGACATGATCGCCACGCTGGACGGCGGCTACCTGCACCAGGTCGCCGAGCGCGGCCGCAACCTCTCCGCCGGCCAGCGGCAGCTGATCGCCCTGGCCCGCGCCGAACTGGTCGACCCCGACGTCCTGCTCCTCGACGAGGCGACCGCCGCCCTCGACCTCGCCACGGAGGCACAGGTCAACGCGGCGACGGACCGACTGGCGGGCCGTCGTACGACCCTCGTGGTCGCCCACCGGCTGACCACCGCGGCCCGGGCGGACCGGGTGGTGGTGATGGACCACGGGCGGGTCGTCGAGGACGGCACGCACGAGGAACTCCTCGCCCGCGACGGCCGGTACGCCGAGCTGTGGCGGACGTTCATCGGCCAGCCGGACCCCGAGGAGCCGGTCGCCGCGTCCCACTGACGGTCGTGCAACCATCCGACATACGTCCTGCGTCCGTACATCAGTACGTTCGTTGGCGGCGGTAGGGGAGGGACGACAGTGGACACTGGTGCGATACGTCGGCGGGTCGCGCTCGGCATGGCCGTACTGAGCGCGTCCGGACTGCTCGCGCTCGCGGCGCCGGGGAACGCGCAGGCCGCTTCGTACTGCGCGGGGCGCAAGGTGAAGGACCTGCCGTTCTCCACCGGGGTCGTGCACGTCTACAAGCACGACGGCTACGTCTGCGCCGTCACCTTCCCCGCCAAGCCGTCGGCCGCCAGGCGCTCCATGTCCGTCGGCGTCCAGGCGCGCGGCAACCGCCCCGTCGTCGACAAGGGCCGCTACACCCACCACGCGGGCCCGGTGACCGTGCACGCCGGACACCGGTGCGTGTGGATCACCGGCTCCGTCGGGCGGGGCACGGTCAGCTCCGGCTGGATCCTTTGCTGAATCACGGGATTCTCCCGGGTATTTCTTGAACTCCCCTTTCGCAGGCGTCCGTTGCTCGGTTAGCTTCCGGCGGACATCTGTACTCACAGGGGAGGGTGCATGCGCAAGGCGCTCAGATGGCTGCTCGCGCTCACGGTGCTGATAGGCACGCTGAGCACGACCGGAGCGGCCACCGCCGCCCGGTCGGAGGCCACCGGCACCGACATCAAGGATCGGCTGCTCTCCATACCGGGGATGAGCCTGATCGAAGAGAAGCCGTATCCCGGCTACCGCTTCTTCGTCCTGAACTACACCCAGCCGGTCGACCACCGGCACCCGTCCAAGGGCACCTTCCAGCAGCGGATCACCGTGCTGCACAAGGACGTCAGCCGCCCGACGGTCTTCTACACCAGCGGCTACAACGTCTCCACGAACGCCGGCCGCCGCGAGCCCACGCAGATCGTGGACGGCAACCAGGTCTCCATGGAGTACCGCTTCTTCACCCCGTCCCGCCCCGCGCCGGCCGACTGGTCCAAGCTGGACATCTGGCAGGCGGCGAGCGACCAGCACCGCATCTTCGAGGCGCTCAAGCCGATCTACTCGGGCAACTGGATCGCCACCGGCGGCTCGAAGGGCGGCATGACCGCCACGTACTACGAGCGCTTCTACCCCGGCGACATGAACGGCACCGTCGCCTACGTCGCCCCGAACGACGTCGTCAACGGCGAGGACTCCGCCTACGACCGCTTCTTCACCAAGGTCGGCACCAAGCAGTGCCGCGACCGCCTCGACGCGGTGCAGCGCGAGGCGCTGGTGCGCCGGGAGCCGCTGGAGCGCAAGTACGCGGCGTACGCGGCCGACAACGGCTACACCTTCACCACCGTCGGCAGCCTCGACAAGGCGTACGAGGCGGTCGTCCTCGACTACGTCTGGGGCTTCTGGCAGTACAACCTGCTCGCCAACTGCGGTGACGACAGCCTGATCCCGCCGGACGCGAAGCGCGCGAGCGACGACCAGATCTGGAACTCCATCGACACCGTCTCCGGCTTCTCCGCCTACGCCGACCAGGGCCTGGAGCCGTACACGCCGTACTACTACCAGGCGGCCACCCAGCTCGGCGCGCCCACCATCCACTTCCCGTACATCGAGAAGCGGTACATCCGCTACGGCTACCAGCCGCCCCGGAACTTCGTCCCGCGCGAGATCCCGACGCGGTTCCAGCCGTGGGCCATGCGGGACGTCGACACCTGGGTGCGCCACCACGCCCGTCACACGCTCTACGTGTACGGCCAGAACGACCCATGGGGCTCGGAGCGGTTCCGCGTCGACAAGGGGGCGAAGGACTCGTACGTCCTCACCGCGCCCGGCATGAACCACGGCGCGAACGTGGCCGGTCTGGTCGCCGACGAGAAGACCTTCGCGACCGCCCGGATCCTTCAGTGGGCCGGTGTCCCGGCCCGGTCCACGGCACAGGCGAAGCCGCTGGCCCGCTTCGACGCGAGGCTGGACGTGCGCGACGTGGAGCGCGAGCCGGCGCTGCGGCCGTAACCCGCGTGCGGCGCCCGGCGGTCGTCACAGCCGCCGGGCGCAGCCCACCGGGTCCGTCCCCCTCAGCCGTACGTACAGGGCCGTGTCCCGCGGGCACTCGGCCCGCGCGGCCGCCGCCTTCACCACCTTGTACTGCGGCTTCTTCGGGCCGCTGCCGTCGCACGCCGTCTCGCGGACCTGGCCGTCGCCCGAGCCGTAGACACAGTCGCCGACGACGGTGCGCGGGCCGCCCCCGCCGCCCGGGTCGCCGGGATGCGGCGGCTCCAGGTTGCGCATGCAGGCGTAGCCCTGCGGCACCGAGCCGTCGCCGTCCTCGTCGGACGACGGGCTCTGCTCGCTGATGTGCAGCACGAAATCGGTCGTCGCCGGGCACAGCGGGCCCTGGGCGACCGTGCCGTCGAAGCGGGCCACCACCCGGGCCGCCGCCCGCTCACTGGTGCACGGCACCTCGCTGAAGCTGCTCGTGCCGAACGAACTGCATTCGTCGACGGCGAGGAACACCGCGCCGTACCCCGACGGCCGCGCCGAGGCGACGGCCCCGCTCCCCGTCGGCGTCCCGCTCGCCCCGTCCCCGGCCGGACCGGACCGCGACAGCAGCCCGCACCCGCTCGACACCCCGGCGACCAGGAACAGGAGCGCGCCGAGCGCCCCCACCGACCATCTCGCACGCATCGCATTCCCCCCACATACCCCCCGCCCAGCGTGACCCGCCACAGCGGGCGCACGCCAGACGCGCGGGATGCTTTGGGCCCCTTGGGGGGCGTACGCCGGTTGTGTGACGTACGGGCCCTACGCCCCTTCTAGTACGACAGTCCGTATCCGATGGGGTACAGCACCTGCGCCGGGTCGTCCGCCCGCTGCACCGGCACCGGCAGCCGTCCGCGCGGCGCGACCTTCCCGGCGATCACCCGGGCCGCCGCGCGCAGTTCGACGTCGGTCCACGAGTAGGACGCCAAGTAGGCTTTCAGAGCCGGTAGTTGGGCCACGTCGTAGGGGTTGCGGATCGCGACGGCGACCACCGGTCTCCCGGTCGCCACCAGCTGCTCGGCCAGGGTCTTCTGGGAGCTCGTCGCGGTGAGGTTGTAGGTCGCGACGACCACCGCGTCCGCGTCCCCCGCCGCCGTGACCGCCTTGGCGACCGTGGCGGCGGACGGGGCCGTGCCCGTCGACAGCGCCGTCGTCGTGAAGCCCAGTTCGGTGAGGGCCGCCGCGAGGACACCCGTCGGCGGGCCCGTCGTGCCGGACGGCGAGGCCGGGTCGGCGCCGACGACGAGGACCTTCTGGTGGGTGCGCGGGGACAGCGGCAGCAGGCCGCCCTCGTTGACCAGCAGGGTCGTCGTCCGTTCGGCGATGCGGTCGGCCGCTTCCAGGTGGGCCTTCGTGCCGACCCTGCGGTCCACGTCGGCCTCTCGCGCGTACGGGTCGTCGAACAGCCGCAGCCTCGCCTTCAGCCGCAGGATGCGCAGGATCGACTCGTCCAGCCGCGCCTCCGTCAGCTCCCCGTCCTGCACGGCCTTCAGGACCGCGTTCCAGGCGACGGAGAGGTCCGGCGGGTTGAGGAGCTGGTCGACGCCGGCCTTGAGGGCGAGGACCGGGACGCGGTCGTCGCCGTACTTCGTGCGTACGCCCTCCATGCCCAGGGAGTCGGTCACCACGACTCCGTCGTAGCCGAGTTCGCCGCGCAGGATGCCGGTGACGATCGGGTGGGACAGGGTCGCCGGGTCGCCGGAGTCGTCGAGGGCCGGGAACTGGATGTGCGCGGTCATGACGCAGTCGATGCCCGCCCGGATCGCCGCCCGGAACGGGACGGCGTCCAGCTTCTCCCAGACCTCCCGGGTGTGGGTGATGACCGGGAAGCCGTAGTGGCTGTCGACGGCCGTGTCGCCGTGCCCGGGGAAGTGCTTGGCGGTCGCGGCGACCCGCGAGCGCTGATACCCCTGGACCTCGGCGGCGACCAGCGCGGCCACCGCGTCCGGGTCGGCGCCGAAGGACCGTACGCCGATGACCGGGTTGGCCGGGTTGACGTTCACGTCGGCGTCGGGGGAGTAGTCCTGGTTGATGCCGATGGCCCGCAGCTCGCCACCGGAGATGCGGCCGAGGGTGCGGGCGTCCCCGCGGGAGCCGCCGGCGCCGATGGCCATGGCGCCGGGGAACAGGGTGGCCGGCCTGCCGACGCGGCAGACGATGCCGTGCTCCTGGTCGGTGGCGATCAGGACGGGCAGGCCGCGGGGCAGGCCGAGGGACGCGCGCTGGATGCCGTTGGACAGCGTGGCGATCTGGCGCGGGTTCTCGGTGTTGTGCGCCCAGGTGAAGTAGATGATGCCGCCGACGCGGTACTTGGCGACCAGCTCGGCCGCGGTGCGGACGCCGATCTCCTTGAGGTTCGCGTCGATGTCGGCCTGGGCGGGGTCGGTGGCGGAGTTGCCGTAGACCCGCATGACGAAGAGCTGGCCGACCTTCTCCTCGAGGGTCATACGGGAGACGAGGGCGCGCAGCCCGTCGTCGTCGGCCCGGGCGGTGCCGCCGAACGCGAGGGCCGCGGTGGCACCCATCGTCGCGGCGAGAACGGTACGTCTGGAGGGCACGTGCGCTCCTTCCGGAGAAGATCCGCTGAAGGAAACTTCCGTGGAGATGAGATATCCAGAGAGTTTCTGCCAGTCAAGACACTGCGCACGCTAGATCAAAAAGGGGCCGCCATCGGCGCTGTTGGAGGGGGGCGCGCCGATGGCGGCTGTGCTGCCGGCCGCAGTACGGCGGAGAGGGTAGGTCAGCGATCGCAGCCAGCAGCGAGGGCCGACACCGCACGGCGGAGACTCATCCGGCAGCCTGCGGGTTGGACGAACCGTATTCGGGGTGGGTTCCCGCCTTCCGCACGAATCCCGGAAGTTGGTGGAGGAGGGTTCAGCGGGACGGGTGTGCCGCCACTTCCGGCCACTTCTCCTGCAGAGTGCGTACGGTCTCTGCGATCGCCGGACGACGGGCGGCTCCCTTGCGCCACAGGGCGTACAAGTGCCTCACGGGGGTGGGGTCCAGACGGACCTCGACGACCCCGGGCGGCAGGGGGCCGCGGCCCAGGCGCGGTACCAGGCAGATGCCGAGGCCGCCCGCGACCAGGGCGACCAGCGTGGGGTTCTCGTCGGCCTGGTGCACGATCTCCGGCTCGTGCCCCGCCGCGCGCATCGTCCGCAGCAGCCAGTCGTGGCAGACCCGTCCCGGCGGCTGGCACACCCACCGCTGCCCGCCCAGCTCCTCGCGCCGCACGGAATCCCGCCCGGCGAAGGCATGCCCCTCGGGCACGAGCAGCGTGCTGCGGTCGTCGCCGATCGCCGCGTGCTCGACCCCGGGCGGCACGGGCATCGGCGCGATGTCCCAGTCGTGCGCCACGGCCAGGTCAACCGCGCCCTTGGCGACCAGGTCCACGGACAGGTGCGGGTCGATCTCGGACAGCCGGGCGTCCAGGGCCGGATGCCGGACGGCGAGGTCGGCCAGCACGGCCGGCATCAGCCCGCGCGCGGCCGAAGCGAACGCGGCGATCGTCAGCCGCCCCGCCGGCATCCCGCGCCGCTCCTCCAGCTCGGTCTCGGCCCGCTCGACGATGGCCAGCAACTCCTGCGCCGTGTCGACCAGTCGGTGCGCCTCGGCGGTGAGCCGCACCCCGCGCCCCTCGCGTTCGAGCAGCACGGTCCGGGTCTCCCGCTCCAGCTTGGCGATCTGCTGGGACACCGCGGACGGCGTGTACCCGAGCGCGGACGCCGCCGCGCCCACGGTGCCGTGGACGGAGACGGCGTGCAGGGCGCGCAGCCGCTGGAGATCGAGCACGGCGAAACCCCTCATTCATCAGCGATGCTTCATCCGACCATGCAGTAATCATCGCTGGTGCTTCACGGTCGGGGGAAGTGATGCTCGACGCATGAGACCCGCGCACCTCGCCCTCGCCGTCCTCGTCGCCGCCGTCTGGGGCGTCAACTTCACCGTCATCGAGATCGGCCTCGCCCATTTCCCGCCGCTGCTCTTCTCGGCCCTGCGCTTCTTCGCGGCGGCCCTCCCGGCGGTCTTCTTCGTCGGCCGCCCGAAGGTGGCCTGGAAGTGGGTGCTGGCGGTCGGGCTGGTGCTGGGAGTGGCGAAGTTCGGCCTGCTGTTCGTCGGCATGGACGCGGGGATGCCGGCGGGCCTGTCGTCCCTCGTACTGCAGATCCAGGCGGTGTTCACCGGCGCCGTCGCCTTCGTCGCGCTCGGCGAACGCCCCTCCCGCACAAGGGTGGTGGGCATGGCCGTCGCCCTGGCGGGCATCGCCGTCGCCGCGGTGGACGAGGGCACCTCGGGCCCGCTCGGCGCGTTCGCCCTCGTCATCGCGGCGGCGGCCTGCTGGGGCGTCTCGAACGTCCTCACCCGCAAGGCCGCCCCGCCCGACGCGCTCAACTTCATGGTCTGGGTCAGCACGGTCCCGGTCCTCCCCCTCCTCGCCCTGTCCCTCCTCCTGGAGGGCCCGTCCCGGGACTACGACGCCCTGCGCGCCCTCGACTGGCAGGGCGCCGGCACCGTCGTCTACGTCGCCTGGGTCACCACCGTCTTCGGCTTCGGCGCGTGGGGCTGGCTGCTGCGCCGCCACCCGGCGTCGACGGTCGCGCCCTTCTCCCTCCTGGTGCCGGTCTTCGGCATGTCGTCGGCGGCGCTGTTCCTCGGCGAGTCCGTGAGCGGCCTGCGCTGGTGCGCGGCGGCACTCCTGGTGGGCGGCGTGGGGCTCGCGTCGGTGACCGGGCGGCGACGGGAAGCGGTCCATCCCGTGGACGGTCCGGCACCCGAGCCGGTGCTCGGCCGATCATGAACCATGCCCGCTGTCGACATCCCCGGCTCCAAGTCCATCACCGCCCGCGCCCTCTTCCTGGCCGCCGCGGCCGACGGTGTCACCACCCTCGTACGGCCGCTGCGCTCGGACGACACCGAGGGCTTCGCCGAAGGCCTGACCCGCCTCGGCTACCGAGTCGGCAGGACCCCGGACGCCTGGCAGGTCGACGGCCGCCCGCACGGACCGGCCGTGCCGGAGGCGGACGTGTACTGCCGGGACGGCGCCACGACGGCCCGCTTCCTGCCCGCGCTGGCGGCGACCGGGCACGGCACGTACCGCTTCGACGCCTCGCCCCAGATGCGCCGCCGCCCCCTGCTGCCGCTCACCCGCGCGCTGCGTGACCTCGGGGTGGACCTGCGGCACGAGGAGACGGAGGGCCACCACCCGCTCACGGTCCGGGCGGCCGGTGTCGCGGGCGGCGAGGTCACCCTGGACGCCGGCCAGTCCTCGCAGTACCTGACGGCGCTGCTGCTGCTCGGCCCACTGACCCGCGAGGGCCTGCGCATCCGGGTCACGGACCTGGTCTCCGCCCCCTACGTGGAGATCACCATCGCGATGATGCGGGCGTTCGGGGCGCGGGTGGACCGCGAGGGCGACGTCTTCCGCGTCCCACCGGGCGGCTACCGCGCCACGACCTACCCGATCGAGCCCGACGCCTCCACCGCGAGCTACTTCTTCGCGGCGGCCGCGGTGACACCGGGCGGCCAGGTGACGGTCCCGGGCCTGGGCCGGGGCGCGCTCCAGGGCGACCTGGGCTTCGTCGACGTCCTGCGGCGGATGGGCGCGGACGTGACGGTCGGCGCGGACGCCACGACCGTCCGCGGCACGGGCGAACTGCGCGGCCTGACGGTCGCCATGCGGGACATCTCCGACACCATGCCGACGCTCGCGGCGATCGCGCCCTTCGCCTCCGGCCCGGTACGCATCGAGGACGTGGCCAACACCCGGGTCAAGGAGTGCGACCGGCTGGAGGCCTGCGCGCACAACCTGCGGCGGCTGGGCGTGGACGTGGCCACCGGCCCGGACTGGATCGAGATCCGCCCGGGCACGCCGCCCACTCCCGCGGAGATCACGTCGTACGGCGACCACCGCATCGTCATGTCCTTCGCGGTCACCGGGCTGCGCGTGCCGGGAATCTCGTTCGACGACCCCGACTGCGTCCGCAAGACTTTCCCCGGCTTTCACAAGGCGTTCGCGGAGTTCGCGGCGGAGTTGAGGAGCGGGCTGGGCGGCTGACCGGGATCACCCACCTGTTCCGCGACCGAGGAGGGTTCGGCCCGGTGGGACACAAGTTGCAAGGCCCTTTGCTGGAGGGCGAGTTGGTGCGTCTGGAGCCGCTGGCGGCCCGGCATGCGGCCGACCTCGCCGCGGCGGCCGAGGAGGACCGGGACACGTACGCCTTCACCTGGGTGCCGAGGGCCGACGAGGTGGCCGGCTACATCGAGGCGCAGCTGGAACGGGCGTCGACCGGGCGGCTCGCGCCGTACGCCCAGGTGTCGCGCGCGACCGGGCGGGCGGTGGGCGCCACGGCGTACTGGGAGCCGCGGTGCCGGCACACGGACGACCGGCTCGACGCGGTCGAGGTCGGTTTCACCTGGCTGGGCCGCTCGGCGCAGGGTACCGGCGTGAACGCCGAGGCCAAGCTGCTGCTCTTCCGCCATGCCTTCGAGGCGTGGGGCGTGTCGCGGGTCGACCTGAAGACGGACGCCCGCAACAGCCGCTCCAGGGCGGCCATCGAGAGCGTGGGCGCCCGCTTCGAGGGCGTCCTGCGCAACTGGTCGCGGTCCTGGGCGCCGGGGGAGGAGGACCGGCTGCGCGACTCGGCGATCTTCTCCATCACCGACCAGGAGTGGCCGCGGTGCCGCGAACGGCTGGAGAAGCGGGTGGCGGGGTTCCTGACCCGGCCCCAGGCACGACAATCCTGATCACGAAAGCCTGATCACGAAGGTGACCCCATGACCTCGCACGTCCTGATCCTCCACGGCTGGCAGAACCACCGCCCCGAGGCCCACTGGCAGCACCGCCTCGCCGACCGCCTCACCGCACTCGGCCACCTGGTGACGTACCCCCAGCTCCCCGACCCCGACGACCCGGACCTCGAGACCTGGCTGTCGGAGCTCACCCGCCACCTGGCCGGGCTGCGCACGGACGCCGAGCGGATCGTCGTCGCGCACAGCGCCTCCGCGGTGCTGTGGCTGCACGCCGTCGCGCGCGGGCTGGTGCGGGACGACGCCGTCGACCGCGTCCTCCTGGTAGCGCCGCCCTCCGCCTCCGTCCTGCTGCGCCACCCGGAGGTCGCCGCGTTCGCGCCGCCCGCCCTGGACTTCACCCTCCCCGCCCCCACCCGGCTGGTGGCCGGCGACGACGATCCCTACTGCCCGGAGGGCGCCCGCGCACTCTACGGAGACCCCCTGGGCATCCCCACCGACGTCCTGCCCGGCGCCGCCCACCTCGACCTGGACGCCGGTTACGGCGACTGGCCCGCGGTCCTTCACTGGTGCCTGGACCCGGCCACCCGCATCACGCCGAATCGTTGAGCAGCCGCCCCAGATGCGCGCTCCCCGCCTCCAGCAGGCCCTCCAGGGGTGCCGCCTCCTCGTACCAGCGCTTCTCGTACTCCCAGCACAGCCACCCGTCCCACTCGTGGCGGGAGAGCACCTCCACGGCGTCGGACAGCGGCAGCACGCCGGCGCCGAGCGGCAGCGGGGTCGTGTCGTCGGCGGAGGCGATGTCCTTGACCTGGACGTAGCCGAGGTAGGGGGAGAGCGCCGCGTACGTCTCGGCGGGCTGCTCGCCGCCCAGCCAGGTGTGCATGACGTCCCAGAGGGCGCCGACGTGCCGGTGGCCGACCAGGCCGAGGACGCGGATCGCGTCGGCGGCGGTGCGGTGCGAGTCGTGGGTCTCCAGCAGGATGCGTACGCCGAGGTCGGCGGCGTACTCCGCGGCGGTGCCCAGCCTGCGGGCGGCGAGGGCGTCGGCCCGCTCGGGGGTCTGTTCGCGGTCGGCGCCGGGGAAGACCCGCACGTACGGGGCGCCGAGGTCGTGGGCGAGGTCGAGGAGCTCGCGCATCTCGTCGATCACGGGGCCGTCGTCGCCGGGCGCGGCCACCCGCGTGTATCCCGCGAGGCCCAGGATCTCGATGCCGCCCGCCTTGAACTCGCCCGCCACGTCGGCCCGTTCGCCGGCGCCGATGCCGGTGTGGACGGGTTCCTCGGGATGGGCGCGCAGCTCGACGCCGTGGTAGCCGTGGGTGGCCGCGAGCCGGACCACGTCCGGGATGGGCAGGCCGGGGACGCCGAGGGTGGAGAAGGCCAGTCGCATGGTCCCTATTGTCACCGGGAATCCCCGAAGCAACCCTGCCGAGTCACTCCCGAGTGCTGTGCAGGTCCAGCCGCCAGTCCTGGCCGTTGAGGTCCTTCCCGAAGGAGCGGTGCGGTTTCTCGGCGGCGAGGACGAAGCCGTGGCGCTGGTAGATGCGGCGGGCGGCGGTGAGGACGTCGTTGGTCCACAGCACCAGCTCGTGGTAGCCGACGCCGCGCGCGAAGTCGATCACGGCCCGCACCAGCCGGTCGCCGATGCCGAGCCCGCGTGCCTCCGGCTCGACCAGCAGCAACCGCAGCCGCGCCGTGGCCGGGGCGTCGTCGCGCACGCACATCACGCACCCCACCGGCCGCCCGTCCAGCTCTGCGATCCACACCCGCTCCAGATGCGGGTCGTGGTCCTCGGCGAAGTCGGCGACGATCCGGGCGACCAGCCCCTCGTAGTCCGCGTTCCAGCCGTACTCGGCCGCGTACAGCGCGGCGTTGCGCTGCACGATCCAGCCGAGGTCGCCGGGACCGGGCTCGCGCAGCAGCACGTCCTCCCGGCGCGGCGGACGACCGTCGGCCAGCAGCGTCCGCACCGTCATCATCGCCTCGGCGAGGCGGGGCCGCTCATCGGGCGGGACGGTGGCCAGAAGCGCGCCGACGGACTCGTCGGCCCGCTCGGCGAGCAGCGCGGCGGTCTCCCGGCCCTTCGCGGTCAGGGTGACGTGCCGCCGCCGGGGGTCGGACGTGGAGGTGGTGCGCTCGATCAGCCCGGCCTCCTCGAACTTGTTCAGGATCCGGCTGAGATACCCCGCGTCCAACGAGAGTTCGGCCCGCAGATCGGCCGCGTCGGTCCGCGGCGAGTGCGCGAGCTCGTACAGGACACGGGACTCGGTGAGGGTGTACGGCGCGTACAGCTGCCGGCTGTAGTCGAGCGCGCCGATCACGTTCGTGTAGAAGCGGTTGAAGGCCCGGATGTCCTGAACGGTCATGGTCGTCGCCCCCGGATGGTTGACTGAGTCAGAGATACCCGCCGAACCGAGGGTAAGCCCCCCACGCCGATGCGGCCAGCCCCCTTCAGCCGGTCCGGCGTTCGAGGACGGGGCCGGTTCAGGACTCCACCCCCACCCCCACCCCAGCCCGTCCGGCGTTCGAGGACGAGGGCCCGCCCAGGACCCCACCCCAGCCCGTCCGGCGTTCGAGGACGAGACCGGTTCAGGCCCGCACCCCCAGCCCGTCCGGCGTTCGAGGACGAGACCCGCCCAGGGCCCCACCCCCAGCCCAGCCCATCCGGCGTTCGAGGACGAGGGCCCGCCCAGGGCCCCACCCCCGGCCCAGCCCATCCGACGTTCGAGGACGAGACCGGTTCAGGCCCGCACCCCCAGCCCGTCCGGCGTTCGAGGACGAGACCGGTTCAGGCCCGCACCCCCAGCCCGTCTGGCGTTCGAGGACGAGACCCGTCCAGGCCCCCACCCCCAGCCCGTCCGGCGTTTGAGGACGAGGCCCGTTCAGGGCCGAAGCGGGGGTCTGGGGGCGGCAGCCCCCAGTGGACGCCCGCCCAAACCCCGGCCACCTCACAACAACCGGCGCCTCAAGACACCCGCGGCCCCCCGGAGGACCCCCGCACCATCAGCTCCCCCCGCACCGTCGCGATCCCCCCGGGCGGCGGCTCCTCGCGCCCCATGGCGATCCGGCCCGCCCGAGCCCCCGCCTCCGCCAACGGCAACCGCACCGTCGTCAGCGCCGGCACCGCGTCCACGCTGAACGGCAGATCGTCGAACCCGGCGACCGACACGTCCTCGGGAATCCGCAGCCCGGACTCCCGCAGCGCGGCGCACGCCCCCAGCGCGACGGAGTCGTTCGCGGCGACCACGGCCGTCAGCGACGGGTCCCGGCGCAGCAGCTCCAGCGTGGCCTCGTACCCCGCCTGCCGGTCGTAGCGCCCCCACACCGTCCAGCGCGGGTCCTCCTCGATGCCCGCCGCGGCCAGCGCCGCCCGGTGGCCCTCCAGTCGGTGCCGGGTCGTCGTCCGCTCCTCGGGGCCCGCGATGTACCCCATCCTGCGGTGCCCGAGCCCGATGAGGTGCTCGGTCAGCCGTTGCCCGCCCCCGCGGTTGTCGAAGGCCAGCGCGATCGCCCCGGTCTCCGGCGCCGGCGGCCGCCCGCACAGCACCACCCGCGTCCCGGCCTCCGTCAGCTTGCGCAGCTTCGCCGCCACGGCCGCCGCGTGCGGTTCGTCCTCCACGGCCCCGCCGGTCAGCACCACGGCCGCCGCCCGCTGCCGCTGCAGCAGCGTCAGATAGGTCAGCTCGCGCTCCGGCGTACCGCCCGTGTTGCAGACCACCGCGAGCCGCTCACCGCCGGCCCGGCCGCCCGGACCGCCGATCTCCGACTGGATGGCGCTCGCCATGATCCCGAAGAAGGGGTCCGCGATGTCGTTGACGAGGATTCCCACCAGGTCCGACGTGGCGGCGGCCAGCGAACTCGCCGGCCCGTTCAGTACGTAGTCCAGCTCGTCCACGGCCTTCAGCACCCGCTCACGGGTGGAGGCGGCCACGGGATAGTTCCCGTTCAGCACGCGCGACACCGTCGCGGGCGAGACCTGCGCGCGGGCCGCCACGTCCGCCAGGGTCACCGTCATCTCGTCGTCCTCCGGTCGCGCATCATCGTCGTACCTCGTTGTACACGCACAGGCCACGGCCACGGTTTCGCGGGGACCCCGGCCATGGTTTTCGACCAGACCTTACGGCCACACCCCCCGGTTGTTCGCCCCCTCGAACAACTCGACCCCGTCACGGTCTTGTCCAGACCGCTTGTCAGAGGCTAGCTTCTTATGTCATAGAAAGCGCTTGCTGTGACGCTCATCAGTGAATGACGGGGCGTACGCGGCGCGGACCCCGCGTACGAAGGGAATGACGTGACACGCAAGACGGTGCGTATCGCCATGAACGGCGTGACCGGACGCATGGGCTACCGCCAGCACCTGGTCCGCTCGATCCTGGCCATCCGCGAACAGGGCGGCCTCGACCTCGGCGACGGCACCGTGCTGTGGCCGGAACCGATCCTGGTCGGCCGCCGCGAGCACGCCCTCCGGGCGCTCGCCGAGCAGCACGGCCTGGCCCCGGAGAACATCTCGACCGACGTCGACGCGGTCCTCGCCGACCCGGCCGTCGACATCTACTTCGACGCCCAGGTGACCTCCGCCCGCGAGGAGGCGATCAAGAAGGCGATCGCGGCGGGCAAGCACATCTACACCGAGAAGCCGACCGCCACCGGCCTGGAGGGCGCCCTGGAGCTCGCGCGCCTGGCGAACGAGGCCGGCATCAAGCACGGCGTGGTCCAGGACAAGCTGTTCCTCCCGGGCCTGCTCAAGCTCAAGCGCCTCATCGACGGCGGCTTCTTCGGCCGGATCCTCTCCATCCGCGGCGAGTTCGGCTACTGGGTCTTCGAGGGCGACTGGCAGAGTGCCCAGCGCCCGTCGTGGAACTACCGCGCCGAGGACGGCGGCGGCATCGTTGTCGACATGTTCCCGCACTGGGAGTACGTCCTGCACGAGCTGTTCGGCCGCGTGAAGTCCGTCCAGGCCATCGCCACCACCCACATCCCGCAGCGCTGGGACGAGAACGGCAAGCCCTACGACGCCACCGCCGACGACGCCGCCTACGGCATCTTCGAACTCGACGGCGGCGCGATCGCCCAGATCAACTCCTCCTGGGCGGTGCGCGTCAACCGCGACGAACTCGTCGAGTTCCAGGTCGACGGCACCGAGGGCTCCGCGGTCGCGGGCCTGGGCAACTGCCGTGTCCAGCACCGCTCCATGACCCCCATGCCGGTCTGGAACCCCGACCTCCCGGCCACCTACTCCTTCCGCGACCAGTGGCAGGAGATCCCCGACAACGACGACTTCGACAACGGCTTCAAGGCCCAGTGGGAGCTGTTCCTGCGGCACGTCTACGCCGACGCCCCCTACCACTGGGACCTCCTCGCCGGCGCCCGCGGCGTCCAGCTCGCCGAGCTGGGCCTGAAGTCCTCGGCCGAGGGCGTCCGCATCGACGTACCGGAGATCCAGCTGTGACCATCCGACTCCCGGACCCGACGGGCGGGTTGAGGACGTACGAGCCCCGCCCCGAACCGTTCGCCGTCACCCCCGGCGCCCCCTTCACCTCGCGTACCGTCTTCTCGGCGGCGCACGTCGTCGCCGACCCGTTCGCCGACACGACCCCCGACTCGCCGGCCGCCGTCGACTGGGACGCCACCCTCGCCTTCCGCCGCCACCTGTGGTCCCACGGGCTCGGCGTCGCCGAGGCCATGGACACCGCCCAGCGCGGCATGGGCCTGGACTGGACGGGCGCGGCCGAGCTGATCCGCCGCAGCGCCGCCGAGGCGAAGTCGGTCGGCGGCCGTATCGCGTGCGGAGTCGGCACCGACCAGATCACCGCCGGGTCCCTCGCCGAGGTCCGGGCGGCCTACGAGGAGCAGCTCGCCCTCGTGGAGTCCTCCGGCGCCCAGGCGATCCTGATGGCCTCGCGTGCCCTGGCGGCCGCCGCGTCCGGCCCCGAGGACTACCTGGAGGTCTACGGCCACCTGCTGCGCCAGGCCGCCGAGCCGGTGGTGCTGCACTGGCTGGGCCCGATGTTCGACCCGGCGCTGGAGGGCTACTGGGGCTCCCGCGACCTCGACGCGGCCACGGACACCTTCCTGGAGGTCATCGCCGCCCACCCCGACAAGGTCGAGGGCATCAAGGTCTCGCTGCTGGACGCCCGGCGGGAGATCGACATCCGGCGCCGTCTCCCGCAGGGCGTGCGCTGCTACACGGGCGACGACTTCAACTACCCCGAGCTGATCGCGGGCGACGACAGGGGCTTCAGCCACGCCCTGCTCGGCATCTTCGACCCGCTGGGCCCGCTGGCGGCGCAGGCGGTACGCGTCCTGGACACCGGGGACGTCGCCGGATTCCGCGAACTCCTGGACCCCACGGTCGAGTTGTCCCGCCACCTCTTCCAGGCGCCCACCCGCTTCTACAAGACGGGCGTGGTCTTCCTGGCCTGGCTGGCCGGTCACCAGTCGCACTTCACCATGGTCGGCGGCCTGCAGTCGGCCCGCTCCCTGCCGCACTTCGCCCGCGCCTACGAACTCGCCGACGGACTGGGCCTGTTCCCGGACCCGAAGCTGGCGGAGGAGCGGATGAGGAACCTGCTCGCCCTGTACGGAGTGACCCAGTGAAAGACCTCGACCTGACCCGCTTCTCCATCAACCAGATGACGGTCAAGCAGCTGTCGCTGCCCGAACTGGTCGACGCCTGCGGGGAGCTGGGGATCGGCAACGTCGGCCTGTGGCGCGAGCCCGTGCAGTCGTACGGCCTCGACGCGACCGCCAAGCTGGTCCGCGACGCGGGCCTGACGGTCACCACGCTGTGCCGGGGCGGCTTCTTCACGGCGATCGACCCGGCGGAGCGCGCCGCCGCCCTGGCCGACAACCGCCGCGCGGTCGACGAGGCGGCGACCCTGGGCACCGACACCCTGGTGCTGGTCTCGGGCGGCCTCCCCGCCGGCTCCAAGGACCTGCACGGCGCCCGCGAGCGGATCGCCGACGCGCTCGCGGAACTCGGCCCGTACGCCGAGGAGCACGGCGTCCGCCTGGCCATCGAGCCGCTGCACCCGATGTACGCCTCCGACCGCTGCGTGGTCTCGACCCTCACCCAGGCCCTCGACCTCGCGGAACGCTTCCCCGCCCACCAGGTCGGCGTCACCGTCGACACGTACCACATCTGGTGGGACGACAACGCCCCGGCGCAGATCGCCCGCGCCGGCGCGGGCGACCGCATCCACACCTTCCAGCTCGCCGACTGGACCACCCCACTCCCGGAGGGCGTCCTCAACGGCCGCGGCCAGATCGGCGACGGCGCGATCGACATGCGGGAGTGGAAGGGCTACGTCGAGTCCGCCGGCTACACGGGCCCCATCGAGGTCGAACTCTTCAACGACGGGCTGTGGACCCGGGACGGCCGCGAGGTCCTGGCCGAGACCGCACGCCGCTTCGTTGAACACACCGCCTGACCCCACCACGGCATCCGCCCCGCACCGAGGACACCGATGCGGGGCGGAGCCGTCTGCCGATCACCCTTCGTCGGGGCGGTCCTGTGCGTCCTGTGCGCGCCTTGCGAGGATCGCCCGCCGTTCGTCGATGAGGGGGACGATGTCGTCGACGGTCTCGAGCGTCAGATCGCCCGGCGCCCCCCGGCCGCTGACCAGGATGCCGTGCCCGGCGACGGCTGTCCGCAGCTGCCACCGCCCCGACCCGTGCCGCAGCAGGGCGGGGAACGTCCGCTCGTCGACGCGGACCCGCAGCTCCTGCTCAGGAGCGGTTCCCGGATCCGGCACGACGTCCGGCTCGGACTCCTGCCCGGGCAGCTCGCGCCAAGTGGTGACACGGATGTGGTCCTCGTCGGCGGTCCACGCGCCGTGGACGATCGTCGCGGACCGCCAGACGCCGTTCACCTCATGGCTCTCGGCCAGCGCACAGGGCGTGTGCCACGGGGACCGCAGGCGGTGGACCACCAGCCGGCCCTCCGCGAACGCCTCGATCATCCTGCGGTACAGGTCCTCCCGCAGGCCCTGCGCGAGATCACCGTTGTCGGCACGATGCATGCCGGCGAGTCTGGCAGGCGTCCGTGCCGCGGGGCAGTGTGCCGACGCCAAAAAATTTCCCGCAGCCGACGCCAAAGGAATTTTCCGCAACCGTACAACCCTTTCCCCACCTGGCCTGTCGTACTTGGTGTCAGGACTCTTGGAGGGGGATCTGGGGGGATCGCGGGGGTTCTGATGTTGGAGGGGAAAAGCCGAGGGGGCCCGGTCGACGGATCGGGCCCCCTCGAATTCGTCCCACGCACCGGGCGCCGGGGCTAGAAGAACACCCCGCACCTCAGCAGCACGTTCGCGTACGGCCGTGCCTCCCCGGTGCGGACCACCAGCCGTGCCCCGGCCGACAGCTCCTTCAGGCGCTCGTGCGAGACCAGCTCCAGCTGAGGGAACTCGCCCTGCAGCAGGGCGGCGGCGCCGGGATTGGCGTCCTTCACCTCCGCGGCCGCCGTGGCTCCCTCCACCACCAGCTCCGCCAGCAGGCCGTCGAGCACCGTCGCGAAGGACGGCACCCCGGCACGGAAGGCCAGGTCGACCACGCGCGGGCCGTCCGGAATCGGCATGCCCGCGTCGCACACCAGCACCCCGTCCCCGTGCCCCAGCTCGGCCAGCGCGCCGGAGAGATGCCGGTTGAGGATCCCCGCCTTCTTCACAGGGACTCGACCTCCTCCGCCGTCGGGAAGGACTCCTGGGCGCCCTCCCTGGTGACGGCGGCCGCCCCGACCCGGGCCGCGTAGGCGGCGGCCTCGGCCAGGCCGGAGCCCGTGCCCAGCCGCCACGCCAGCGCCGCCGTGAACGCGTCGCCCGCGCCCGTCGTGTCGACCGCGTCCACCTTCGTCGACGGCACCCGCTCCACCCCCTCGGCGGAGGCCACCAGCGCACCCTGCGCGCCCAGGGTGATCACCACCGACCGCGGCCCCTTCGCGAGCAGCAGCCGCGCCCAGTCCTCCGGCCGCTCCGACACGCACGCCTCGCCCAGGACGACCTTCGCCTCGTGCTCGTTGACGATCAGCGGGTCGCAGGCCGCCAGCACCTCGGTCGGCAGCGGCCGGGGCGGCGACGGGTTCAGCACGAACCGGCTGCCCTCCGCCAGACTCCGTACCACCTCCACGACCGTCTCCAGCGGGATCTCCAGCTGCGCCGACACCACCCGCGAGCACTGGAAGAGGCCGGCCGCCGCCCGGACGTCGGCCGGGGTCAGCCGGCCGTTCGCGCCCGGCGACACCACGATGCTGTTGTCCCCCGACGGGTCGACGGTGATGAGCGCGACGCCCGTGGGCGCCCCGCCCACCAGCACGCCCACCGTGTCGACGCCGGCCGCCCGCTGCGAGTCGAGCAGCAGCCGGCCGTTCGCGTCGTCGCCGACCCGCGCCAGCAGGGCCGTACGGGCCCCGAGGCGGGCGGCGGCGACCGCCTGGTTGGCGCCCTTGCCGCCCGGGTGGACGGCCAGGTCGGAGCCGAGCACGGTCTCGCCCGCCGCCGGCCGTCGCTCGACACCGATGACCAGGTCGGCGTTGGCCGAACCCACGACCAGCAGGTCGTAGTCGTACATGAAAAAGACTCCCCAGATGAGTGGGCTGGGGCGGGCGGTCCCCCGGACCGCCCGCCCATGCCTCGTCGTCAGCCGCTGAAGCCGGCCACGTTCTGCTTCGTGACGACCTTCACCGGCACCTTCACCGTCTCCTCGACCTTCTTGCCCTGCAGCGCCTTGAGCGCGTTGTCCACGGCGATCCTGCCCAGCTGCGAGGGCTGCTGCGCCACGGACGCGTACAGCGTCCCCCCTTCGACGGCCTTCAGACCGTCCGGGGTGCCGTCGAAACCGACGACCTGGACCGACTTGCCCGCCTTGGAGCCCAGCGCCTTGATCGCGCCGAGGGCCATCTCGTCGTTGGCGGCGATGACGCCCTGGACGTCCGGGTGCGCCTGGAGCAGGTTCGACATCACGTCGAGGCCCTTGGTGCGGTCGAAGTCGGCCGGCTGCTGGGCGACCACCTGGATGCCCGGGTAGGCCTTCAGACCGGCCGCGAAGCCCGCCGCGCGCTCGCGCGCCGCCGACGTGCCCGCCTGGCCCTGAAGGATCACGATCTTGCCCTTGCCGCCCAGCTTCTCGCCGATCGTCCGCGCGGCGAGCTCACCGCCCTTGACGTTGTCGGAGGCCACCAGGGCGTCCACGTCCGCCTTGTTGACGCCGCGGTCGACGGCGATGACCGGGATCTTCGCCTTGTCGGCGGCCTTCACGGAGTTGCTCGCCGCGTCCGAGTCCACCGGGTTGACGATGATCGCGCCGAGGCTCGAACTGGTGAAGTTCTGCAGCTGGTTGGCCTGCTGGGAGGCGTCGTTCTGCGCGTCGGTGACGGTCAGGTCCACGCCCAGCTTCTTCGCCTCGGCCTGGGCGCCGGAGCGGATCTGCACGAAGAAGGGGTTGTTGAGGGTGGACAGCGACAGGCCCATCTTCGGGGTGGCCGAGGCAGAGCCGCCGTTGTGCAGGAAGGAGGTCGCGCCGACCAGCGCGACGGTGACGACCGCCGCGAGCGCGTAGGTCCCCGCCTGCTTGGTCCTGTTGCCGCCCGTACCCGCGGCCGGCGGCGTGGCACCCGCCTTGCGCCGCAGCGTGTCGAGGAGCACCGCCAGCGCGATGACGACGCCGATGACGACTTGCTGCCAGAACGCGGAGACGTTGAGCAGGTTCAGCCCGTTGCGGAGGACCGCCAGGATCAGCGCGCCGATCAGCGTGCCGGACGCCTTGCCGGTGCCGCCCGCGAGCGAGGCGCCGCCGATGACGACCGCGGCGATCGCGTCCAGCTCGTAGCCATCGGCGGCCTGCGGCTGCGCGGAGGAGAGACGGGCGGCGAGCACGATGCCCGCGACGGCCGCGAACAGCCCGGAGAAGGCGTAGATCGCGAGCTTCTGCTTCTTCACCCGCAGCCCGGACAGCCGGGCGGCCTCCTCGTTGCCGCCGATCGCGTACATGGAACGGCCGATGTACGTCCGCCCGAGCACGAACGCCGCGAGCAGCCCCATGACCACCATGACGAGCACGGGCACCGGCAGCCAGCCGCCGAGCGTGTCGCCGAGGTGGGAGACGGAGCCCGGGAAGGGGATCGGGGAGCCCTCGGAGATCACCAGCGACAGACCGCGGGCCACCGACAGCATGGCGAGGGTCGCGATGAACGGCGGCAGCTTCCCGTACGCGATCAGGAAGCCGTTGACCAGTCCGGCCACGATGCCGGTCGCGACGGACAGCACGACCGCGAGGACGACCGGCACGCCGTGCGAACTGGCGCTCCAGGCGAGGACGGTGGCGGACAGCGCGGCCACCGAGCCCACCGACAGGTCGATGCCCGCCGAGACGATCACGAAGGTGACGCCGAAGGCGAGGACGGCGGTCACGGCCGCCTGGACGCCGACGTTGAGCAGGTTGTCGGTGGTCAGGAAGTCTCCCGACAGCGCCGACAGGGCGATGACGAGGACGATCAGCGCGGTGAGCGCGCCGTTGTCGAGGAGCAGGCGGCGCAGGCCGCCGGTGGCGCCACCGGCGCCCGTAGTGCTCTTGAGCGTGTCAGTGGCCACGGCTGGCCTCCGTTCCGGTCTTCTGGTTCGTGGGGTTGCTGACCGCGAGGGCCATCACGGCGTCCTGGGTGGCCTCGCCGGCCGCGAGCTCGCCCGCGATCCGGCCCTGGGCCATCACCAGCACCCGGTCGCTCATGCCGAGCACCTCGGGCAGATCGCTGGAGATCATCAGTACGGCGGCCCCGGCCGCGGTCAGTTCGTTGATCAGCTGGTAGATCTCGACCTTGGCGCCGACGTCGATGCCGCGCGTGGGCTCGTCGAGGATCAGCACCTTGGTGTCGGCGAGCAGCCACTTGCCGATGACGACCTTCTGCTGGTTGCCGCCGGACAGCGTGCGCACGTGCTGCCCGAGTCCGGCCATCCGCACGCCCAGCTGCCCGGCGATCCGTTCGGCGGCCGCGTGCTGCCCCTTGAGGTCGACGAGCCCCGCGCGCGTGGCGGTCCGCAGGGTGACGAGCCCGAGGTTCTCCTCGACGGACGCGTCCAGCACCAGCCCCTGGCCCTTGCGGTCCTCGGGCACCAGCCCGATCCCGGCGGCCATGGCGGCGTTGACGTCACCGCGCCGCACCGCGGTCCCGGCGACCTTGACGGCGCCCTTGTCGTACGGGTCGGCGCCGAACACGGCCCGCACGACCTCGGTACGCCCCGCCCCGACGAGTCCCGCGATGCCGACGACCTCACCGGCGTGCACCTCGAAGCCGACGTCGTGGAAGACGCCGTCCCGGGTGAGTCCTTCGACGGTGAGCAACGCGGCGCCCCTGTCGGGCTGTTGACGCGGGTACTGCTGCTCGATCGAGCGCCCCACCATCAGCCGTACGAGCTCGTCCTCGGCCGTGGCGGCGGGCACCTGCCCGACGGACTTCCCGTCGCGGATGACGGTCACCCGGTCGCCCAGGACGGCGATCTCCTCCAGGTGATGCGTGATGAAGACGATCCCGACGCCGTCCTCGCGCAACTGCCGCACGATCGCGAAGAGCTTCTCGACCTCCTCCGAGGTCAGCACGGCGGTCGGCTCGTCCATGATCAGCACGCGCGCGTTCAGGCTGAGCGCCTTCGCGATCTCGACCATCTGCAACCGCGCGATACCGAGTTCACGCACCCGCGCGCGGGGCGAGACGCTGACGCCGACCCGCTTCAGCAGCACCTCGGCGTCGGCCTCCATCCGCTTCCGGTCGATCATCCCGAGGCGGCGCGGCTGCCGTCCCAGGAAGATGTTCTCGGCGACGGTGAGATCCGGTACGAGGTTGAACTCCTGGTAGATGGTGGCGATGCCCAGCCGCTCGGCGTCCTGCGCCCCGCGGATGTGCACCTCCTCGCCGTCCACCAGGACACGGCCCTCGTCGGGGTGGTAGGCGCCGGACAGCATCTTGATCAGCGTGCTCTTGCCTGCGCCGTTTTCACCGAGGAGTACGTGCACCTCGCCCCGGCGCAGGTCGAAGTCGACGCCGTCGAGCGCGACCACGCCGGGGAAGGTTTTCCGTATGCCCTCGATGCGCAGCAACTCGTCCCGGTTGCTCACGACGTGCTCCTTTGCACTGGGGTGGGGTCCTCGCCGCACGAGCGGCGTACGACGAGCCGGGCGGGGAGAGTGACGGACTGGGGAGGCCGTCCCTCGATGCGGTCGACCAGGGCCCGTACGGCGGCCCGGCCCAGCTCGCCCGTGGGCTGGGCGATCGCGGTGATCGGCGGATCGGTGTGCACGAACCACGGGATGTCGTCGAACGCGGCGAGCGCGATGTCCCGCGGAACGCGCAGCCCACGCGCGCGTACGGCGTCCAGGGCGCCCAGCGCCATCAGGTTGTCGGCGGCGAAGACGACCTCGGGCGGCTCGGGCAGGTCGAGGAACCCCTCGGTGACCCGCCGCCCGCTCTCGGCCTGGAAGTCGCCCTGTCCGATGTAGACGTCGGGGAGTTCCAGCCCGTACTCGGCGAGCGCCTCCCGGAAGACCTCGATGCGCTCGCGTCCGGTGGTGGTGGCCGCCGGACCCGCGATGATCGCGAGCCGCCGGTGCCCCAGCCGGTGCAGATGCGCGACGAGGTCCCGTACCGCCGCCCGGCCGTCGGCCCGCACCACCGGCACGTCGACACCCGGGATCCATCGGTCGACGAACACCATGGGCGTGCCCCTGCGCGCGGCGTCCAGCATGAGCGGGGACCCGCCGTCGGTGGGGGAGACGAGCAGACCGTCGATCCGCCGGTCGAGCAGCGTGCGCACATGGTGGTCCTGCAGCTCGGGCCGCTCGTCGGCGTTGCCGATGATGACGCTGTACCCGAGCGCGCGGGCCTCCTCCTCGACGGAGCGGGCCAGTTCGGTGAAGTAGGGGTTCATCACGTCGCTGATGACCAGGCCGAGGGTGTGGGTCTGGTCGGTGCGCAGCGAACGGGCGACGGCGTTCGGGCGGTAGCCCAGCGCCTCGACGGCGGCCAGCACGCGCGTGCGTGCGTCGGCACTGACCGACGGATGCTCGTTCAGGACACGCGACACCGTGGCGACGGACACCCCCGCCTCGGCAGCGACGTCCTTGATACTCGCCATCGCCGCTCCACCTCCTCGTGGAACTCGTGGAATCGATTACACGATCTCGTGCAGAGGGATTGGAATCGATTACATGAGCGGTTGGCAAGGCCTTGAGACCGGATCGTGATGAAAGTGGACGCCGGGCCTCACTGAGCCGGCGCTACCGAGCCCCCGGCCCGGCGGCGGGTAGCCGCAGGCAAGGGGCTCGTGGTGGGGGCGCTCGGAGCGTACGGCCGGTTGCTCAGTCGTCGATGAACAGTTCCGTTGCGTCCGTGGCGTGTACGGCGCGCTGGGCCCACGCTTCGAGCTGGTCCAGGTCCGTGCAGGACTGGACGCGCTCACGGACGGAGTCGGGTACGGGGATGCCTCGCCACTCCAGGATGTGGAGGATCATCTCGGCCCTGGCCTCGGCCTTGCCCTGCTCCCGTCCTTCCTCGCGCACCTGTTCCGCCAGCGGGTGCCGCCAGAAGTACTGGATCGCCGTCATCAGGTCCCTCCACATCTGCTTTGCCTGGGGGTCGGCCAGGCAGGAGTCGACGAACTGCACGAAGACAGCGGCGCTGTCCGGGTCGATGGTCCGCAGGGCGGCGGCCAGGGATTCCAGTATGGCCGGAGCCTGCGGGCCGCGGCCGTGCGTCATGGCCGAAAGCACCGCAAGGGGTACGTCCTTCTCGGCCTGCCGCTCGTCCGCGATCACCGGGACGTTGTCCGGGCCGAGCACCAGGGGTCGTACCGTCAGCGAGTGCCAGTCACGGAAGCCGAACCGGATCGGCTTGGACGCCCACTCGGCCGTCTTGCTGCTCTGCGTGATGACGATGAGCACGGGCTCGCAGCGGTACTTCTCGTACAAGTAGGAGAGGTAGTAGGGCCAACTCCCCCGTTTACGCTCGTCCACCTTCCCCTGCGACTCCACCACCAGCAGATACGTGCCCTCGTCCGTCTCCGCCCGCAGCAGGGTGTCCACGCGGCGCTCGACCGGTTCGATCTCGGTGAGGTCCACGTTCAGCGCGGCGATCTCCCGAGGCTCGGGGAAGGGGACGTGCAGGACTTTCTGTAACGCCTTCGTCAGCAGCGTCGGATCCTTCTGGAAGATCCGGTGCAGCGCCTCATGCGACGAGCCGACCATCAGCTCTCCTTTCCATCGCGCTGATCAACGAGCTACGCCGCCGCGAGTTCGCACCACACGTACTTGCCTCGGTTGCCGTGCCGGGACAGGGGATGCCAGCCCCAGACCTCGGAGCAAGCCCGCACCAGCAGCAGTCCGCGGCCCTCCTCCGCTTCGCCGAGCCGCGCCAACGGCACCGGCGGCTCGGGAGGTTCGGGGTCCGCGTCCCACGCGCCGATCCGCAGCGTGCCGGGCGGCGCCCAGCGGACCCGTAGGGCGGCCGGGCCCTTGGTGTGGCGTACCGCGTTGGTGACCAGTTCGGTGGCGAGGAGTTCGGCCACGTCGACAAGGCCGATCAGTCCGTGCGCGGTGAGGATCAGACGCAGGGTGCGGCGGCTCACGGTGACGGCGCGGGGGTCGTTGGGGATGGAGAGGCAGTACTCCCAGGGTTCGGGGGTGTTTTCAGGCATGCGGCAACTCCGCTGAGGTGGTGGGGGGTTGGCGGTGGCATCGCCGCGGCCGTCAGGGCAGGCAGGACGGAGCGGTGCACTTCCGCAGAGTCAGTGCTTCGTCACTGACGGTAGGGCTAACATGTTGTCCCGGACAAGTCGATCGCGTAATTCACCCTCGAACGAGGAGCAGTTGATGGTCCTGAGGCGCGAAGCAACCGCACGTCAGGTGCGCTTGGGCAGCGAATTGCGCAAGCTCCGTGAGGCCGCAGGGCTCACCGCCATCGAAGCGGCGGCGCAGCTGGGGGCGAATCGCGTCCAGATGAGCCACATCGAGTCCGGACTCGCGGGCGTGAGCGAGGAGCGGCTGCGCCGCCTCGCCTCGCACTACGCCTGCCTGGACACGGAGTTCATCGATGCCTTGGTGGCCATGGCGACCGACCGAACGCGCGGCTGGTGGGAGGAATACCGGTGGAAACTGCCTACGTCGTTCCTGGATCTGGCCGAGCTGGATCACCATGGCTCGTTCCGACATGAGGTGGCCATCCTGTACGTGCCGGGCCTTATGCAGACGGAGGACTACGCCCGCGCGGTCTTCTCCGCGCGGCTTCCGGAACTCACCACCGAAGAGCTTGAGTTGCGCGTAAGCCACCGTATGAGGCGACAGCAGCTCACCATCCCCTACAAGTTGGTGATCCACGAGTCGGCCCTGCGCATGAGGGTTCGTGACCGTGCCGCTTCCCGGGCCCAACTCGCCAGACTTCTCGAGCGCTCCGAAGCGGACCACGTCACCTTGCGAGTCATCCCCTTCGACCTTGACGATTTCGCGACCGCCTCAAGCACGATGACTTACGTGGGCGGACCTGTGCCCAAGCTGGACACGGTGGTGCGTGACGCCCCTCATGGCTCGGTCTTCATCGACTCCGAGGCACAGCTCAACGTCTATCGAACGCGCTTCCGTAGGGTGGAGGCTGTATCCCTCGAACCCGAACGCTCGCGTGACTTCATCCACAACCTGGCGAAAGAGCTGTGAGGCACTCCATGGACAACTGGCGGAAGTCGTCCTACTCGGGCGAAGGCGACGGCAATGACTGTGTGGAGATAGCCACCACCCCCACCCACACCGCCGTCCGCGACTCCAAAACTCCCGCCCGGGCCACCCTCACCTTCCCCGCCCCCGCCTTCACCACGTTCCTCGAAGCCCTGAAATCCACATCCCTTCGCTGACTGTCAGTGCCCACCAGTACGGTCGGATCATGTCCAATCAGGCGGTGATCGAAGGCGTCCTGGAACGCATCACGTACGCCAACGAGGAGAACGGCTACACCGTCGCCCGGGTCGACACCGGCAGGGGCGCCGGCGACCTCCTCACGGTCGTCGGCGCGCTGCTCGGCGCCCAGGTCGGGGAGTCCCTGCGGATGGAGGGGCGCTGGGGGTCGCACCCCCAGTACGGCAAGCAGTTCACGGTGGAGAACTACACGACCGTCCTGCCCGCCACCGTCCAGGGCATCCGGCGTTACCTCGGCTCGGGGCTCGTCAAGGGCATCGGTCCCGTCTTCGCCGACCGCATCACCCAGCACTTCGGCCTGGACACCCTCCAGATCATCGAGGAGGAGCCGAAGCGGCTCATCGAGGTCCCCGGCCTCGGTCCGAAACGCACGAAGAAGATCGCCGACGCCTGGGAGGAACAGAAGGCGATCAAGGAGGTCATGCTCTTCCTCCAGACCGTCGAGGTGTCCACGTCCATCGCCGTGCGGATCTACAAGAAGTACGGCGACGCCTCCATCTCCGTGGTCAAGAACCAGCCGTATCGCCTGGCCGCCGACGTCTGGGGCATCGGCTTCCTCACGGCCGACAAGATCGCCCAGTCGGTGGGCATCCCGCACGACAGCCCGGAGCGGGTGAAGGCGGGCCTGCAGTACGCGCTGTCGCAGGCCACCGACCAGGGCAACTGCTACCTCCCCGAGGAGCGGCTGATCGCCGACGCGGTGAAGCTGCTCCAGGTCGACACCGGGCTCGTCATCGAGTGCCTCGCCGAGCTGGCCGCACCTCCCGAGGACGGCGAGGACCCCGGCGTCGTACGGGAGAAGGTCCCCGGCGAGGACGGGGAACCCGTCACCGCCGTCTACCTCGTCCCCTTCCACCGGGCCGAACTCTCCCTCGCCGGCCAGCTGTTGCGGCTGCTGCGGACTGAGGAGGACCGGATGCCGGGGTTCGGGGACGTCCACTGGGACAAGGCCCTCGGCTGGCTCAAGGCCCGGACCGGCGCCGACCTCGCCCCCGAGCAGGAGGCCGCCGTCAAGCTGGCGTTGACGAAGAAGGTCGCCGTGCTGACGGGTGGTCCCGGCTGCGGCAAGTCCTTCACCGTGCGCTCGATCGTGGAGCTGGCCCGCGCCAAGAAGGCGAGGGTCGTCCTCGCGGCCCCCACCGGCCGCGCCGCCAAGCGCCTCGCCGAGCTGACCGGCGCCGAGGCCTCGACCGTCCACCGCCTGCTGGAGCTCAAGCCCGGTGGCGACGCGGCGTACGACCGGGACCGCCCGCTGGAGGCCGACCTGGTCGTCGTCGACGAGGCGTCGATGCTGGACCTGCTGCTCGCCAACAAGCTGGTGAAGGCGGTACCGCCCGGTGCCCATCTCCTCTTCGTGGGGGACGTGGACCAGCTGCCTTCCGTGGGCGCGGGCGAGGTGCTGCGCGACCTCCTCGCCGACGGCGGCCCCATCCCGGCCGTCCGCCTCACCCGCGTGTTCCGGCAGGCCCAGCAGTCGGGGGTCGTCACGAACGCGCACCGGATCAACGCCGGACAGCACCCCGTCACCGACGGCATGAAGGACTTCTTCCTGTTCGTGGAGGACGACACGGAGGAGGCGGGGCGGCTCACCGTGGACGTGGCGGCCCGGCGGATTCCGGCCAAGTTCGGACTCGACCCGCGCCGGGACGTCCAGGTCCTCGCCCCCATGCACCGGGGCCCCGCCGGCGCCGGCAACCTCAACGGTCTGCTCCAGCAGGCCATCACCCCGGGCCGCCCCGACCTGCCGGAGAAGAGATTCGGCGGCAGGGTCTTCCGGGTCGGCGACAAGGTCACCCAGATTCGCAACAATTACGAGAAGGGAAAGAACGGTGTCTTCAACGGCACCGTGGGCGTCGTCACCGCGCTCGACCCGGTCGACCAGCGCCTGACGGTGCTGACGGACGAGGACGAGGAGGTGCCGTACGAGTTCGACGAACTGGATGAGCTGGCACACGCGTACGCGGTGACCATTCACCGCTCGCAGGGGAGTGAATATCCCGCAGTGGTGATCCCGGTCACCACCGGCGCCTGGATGATGCTTCAGCGGAACCTGCTGTACACCGCCGTGACCCGGGCCAAGCGGCTGGTCGTCCTCGTGGGCTCGCGCAAGGCGATCGGCCAGGCGGTGCGCACGGTCTCGGCGGGACGCCGCTGCACCGCGCTCGACTTCCGGCTCTCACCCCGCCCCCTGGAGCCGTGAGACCGGGCGCTGCGGCAGGCATCACAAAAAATGATCGATCAAATGAGTCGCGAAGGTCACAGAGCACTTCCGGATGGGGAATCAAGGGGGCAGGATGTGCAAGTTGGCGGCACTCAGTGCCGCCAGTAGGCCCGATGGTCGACCCCGAGTGCACTCTCCTGAGCCAATTGGGGGATGGTAGAGACAGTCAGGGCAACCTCGAAGATGAGGCACTACGTCGGTGAGGGAAGACGTGAGCGACAACTCTGTAGTACTGCGGTACGGCGACGGCGAGTACACCTACCCGGTGATCGACAGCACCGTCGGCGACAAGGGCTTCGACATCGGGAAGCTCCGCGCCCAGACCGGGCTGGTCACCCTGGACAGCGGCTACGGCAACACCGCCGCATATAAATCCGCCATCACCTACCTCGACGGCGAGGCGGGCATCCTCCGGTACCGCGGCTACCCGATCGAGCAGCTGGCCGAGCGCTCGACGTTCCTGGAGGTCGCCTACCTGCTGATCAACGGCGAGCTGCCGACCGTCGATGAGCTCTCGGTGTTCAAGAACGACATCACGCAGCACACCCTGCTGCACGAGGACGTCAAGAACTTCTACAAGGGCTTCCCGCGCGACGCCCACCCGATGGCCATGCTGTCCTCGGTCGTCTCCGCGCTGTCCACCTTCTACCAGGACAGCCACAACCCCTTCGACGAGAAGCAGCGCAACCTCTCGACGATCCGCCTGCTCGCCAAGCTTCCGACGATCGCCGCGTACGCGTACAAGAAGTCGATCGGTCACCCGTTCGTCTACCCGCGCAACGACCTCGGCTACGTCGAGAACTTCCTGCGGATGACCTTCTCGGTGCCGGCGCAGGAGTACGACCTCGACCCGGTCGTCGTCTCCGCCCTCGACAAGCTCCTCATCCTGCACGCCGACCACGAGCAGAACTGCTCGACGTCGACGGTGCGCCTGGTGGGCTCGTCGCAGGCCAACATGTTCGCGTCGATCTCGGCCGGCATCAACGCCCTCTGGGGCCCCCTGCACGGCGGCGCCAACCAGTCGGTGCTGGAGATGCTCGAGGGCATCCAGGCCACCGGCGGCGATGTCGACTCCTTCATCCGCAAGGTGAAGAACAAGGAGGACGGCGTCCGCCTGATGGGCTTCGGCCACCGGGTCTACAAGAACTTCGACCCGCGCGCCAAGATCATCAAGGCCGCCGCGCACGACGTCCTCTCGGCCCTCGGCAAGTCCGACGAGCTGCTGGACATCGCGCTGAAGCTGGAGGAGCACGCGCTCTCCGACGACTACTTCGTCTCGCGCAGCCTCTACCCGAACGTCGACTTCTACACCGGTCTGATCTACCGGGCCATGGGCTTCCCGACCGAGATGTTCACGGTCCTGTTCGCCCTCGGCCGTCTGCCGGGCTGGATCGCCCAGTGGCACGAGATGATCAAGGAGCCGGGTTCGCGCATCGGGCGTCCGCGCCAGATCTACACGGGTGTGGTGGAGCGGGACTTCGTCCCGGTCGAGCAGCGCTGACAAACGCCGGTGCCGGGGCTGACCTGTCTTCAGGGGCGCGGGGAACTGCGCGACCAGCCCCCACCGGCGCGGATGGCCGGGCGACGACCTGAAGTCCACGCCCCCCGGCTCATCCTGCGGAGCGAAAAGCGGAAGGCGCCCTGGCGTCGGTCCCCCCACGGGCCGACGTCCAGGGCGCCTTCCCATGTCCCGGTGCGGATTCCCCCCACGGGATCCGGCCGGGCGTCTGAGAGGACAGCGCCTGAATCGCTGTTCTTTCGGTACTGCTGGTACTGCCGTTGAGCAGAACGAGCAAAAGTCGCCGTACTACTCGTGTGTGCGGTCTGCCGGGACAACGCACGCTCGGGTGGGCCGCTCAAAGCTTCCCGAGGTGCGTGCCCCGGCAACGCATCTCTGAGGAAGTCCCCCAAGACATCCCCAGATGCCAGTTCGCGCCCCCCAAGACGCTTACTGACATCGCCAACTTAGACCTTCGAACCCCTTCGATGGTTACGTTCGCATCACTGTGATCTGCGTCTCTTGCATTTGTCCGTTTGATACGCAAGAGCCCCGACGCAGCGATCGGGACTCAGGCGTAAGGATGATGCGCGAGCCTTGTGAAGAGCTTATGTGAGCCCGGCGCCGGACTCCAGAGGTCCTCTGGTCACGACTTCGGAGTAACCGCCAGTAACTTCTCAGGAGTTCATCGAAATGTCCGCAGTCTGAGACTGTTGGTGACCACGAAGACCGACGAGAACGCCATCGCGGCCCCGGCGATCATCGGGTTCAGCAGTCCCGCGGCGGCCAGCGGCAGGGCGGCCACGTTGTAGCCGAAGGCCCACACGAGATTGCCCTTGATGGTCGACAGGGTCTTACGGGACAGCCGGATCGCGTCCGCGGCCACCCGCAGGTCACCGCGCACCAGCGTCAGATCGCCGGCCTCGATCGCCGCGTCGGTGCCCGTCCCCATGGCGAGCCCCAGGTCGGCGGTGGCCAGCGCCGCCGCGTCGTTCACGCCGTCGCCGACCATGGCCACGACCCGCCCCTCGTCCTGCAGCCGGCGTACGGCGTCCACCTTGTCCTCGGGCAGGACCTCCGCGATCACCTGCTCGATCCCGACCTCCCGCGCCACCGCCTCGGCCACGGCACGGTTGTCCCCGGTCAGCAGCACCGGCGTCAGCCCGAGCGCCCGCAGCCGCCGTACCGCCTCCGCGCTGGTCTCCTTCACGGCGTCCGCGACGGCCACGACACCACGTGCCGCGCCGTCCCAGCCGACCACGACGGCCGTACGACCGCCCCGCTCGGCCTCGTCCTTGGCGCGGGCCAGCTCCGGCGGCAACGCGTCGAAGAGCCGCCCCACGGCCACCTCGCGGCCCTCCACGCGCCCGCGCACACCCCGCCCGGGTACGTTCTCGAAGCCCTCGACCTCGGGGAGCCGTCCCGCCCGCTCCTCGGCGCCCACGGCGACCGCCCGGGCCACGGGGTGCTCGGAGGCGTGCTCGACGGCGCCAGCCAGCCGCAGCACCTCCTTCTCGTCGGTGCCGTCGGTGACGTACACCTCCTGGAGGGTCATCCGGCCGGTGGTGACCGTGCCGGTCTTGTCCAGGACGACGGTGTCGACGCGGCGCGTGGACTCCAGCACCTCGGGGCCCTTGATGAGGATGCCCAGCTGCGCGCCCCGGCCGGTGCCGACCATCAGCGCGGTCGGCGTGGCGAGCCCCAGGGCGCACGGGCAGGCGATGATCAGGACCGCGACGGCCGCGGTGAACGCGGCGACCGTGTCGCCGGTGACGCCCAGCCAGACCCCGAAGGTGCCGAGCGCGATCAGGATGACGACCGGCACGAAGACCGCCGAGATGCGGTCGGCGAGCCGCTGCACCTCGGCCTTGCCGTTCTGCGCGTCCTCCACCAGCTTCGCCATCCGCGCCAGCTGGGTGTCGCCGCCCACGCGCGTGGCCTCGACGACCAGCCGTCCGCCGGCGTTCACGGTCGCGCCCGTGACGGCGGAGCCCACGCCCACGTCCACCGGCACCGACTCGCCGGTCAGCATCGACGCGTCCACCGCGGACGCGCCCTCGACGACGGTGCCGTCGGTGGCGACCTTCTCCCCGGGTCGTACGACGAATCGGTCGCCGACCGCCAGTTCGGCCACCGGCACCCGCACCTCGCGTCCGCCCCGCAGGACGGACACGTCCTTGGCGCCCAGCTCCATCAGCGCCCGGAGCGCGGCTCCCGAGCGGCGCTTGGCGCGGGCCTCCAGATAGCGGCCCAGCAGGATGAACGCCACGACCCCGGAGGCCACTTCGAGGTAGATCGTGGAGGCGCCGTCCATGCGCGACACGGTCAGCCGGAACTCGTCGTGCATGCCGGTCATGCCCGCGTCACCGAAGAACAGCGCCCACAGCGACCAGCCGAACGCGGCCAGCGTGCCCACCGAGACCAGCGTGTCCATGGTGGCCGCGCCGTGCCGGGCGTTCGTCCAGGCGGCCCGGTGGAAGGGCAGCGCGCCCCAGACGACCACGGGCGAGGCCAGGGTCAGCGACAGCCACTGCCAGTTGTCGAACTGCAGCGCCGGGATCATCGACAGCAGGACGACCGGGAGCGCCAGCAGCGCGGAGACGGTGAACCGCTCGCGGTAGGCGGTCAGCTCGGGGTCCTCCGCGTCCTTCCCGGCGGCGGGCGCCGCCTCGGCGGGGGGCTGCGGCGGGGGCGGCTCCTCGGCGGTGTACCCCGTCTTCACCACGGTCGCGATCAGGTCGGCGACCTGGATGCCCGCGGGGTAGGTGACCTTCGCCTTCTCCGTCGCGAAGTTCACCGTGGCGGTGACGCCGTCCATGCGGTTGAGCTTCTTCTCGACGCGGGCCGCGCAGGAGGCGCAGGTCATCCCGCCGATCAGCAGCTCGACTTCCGAGGCGTCGGCTATCGGTGCCTCTGCGGCGCCGGTCGTTCTTGTCGTGCTGGTCATGTCCGGACTCCAGACATCGGACCGGGACCGTGCGGAGCCAGTATCAGCTGGTCGGCACGGCCGGTCGGAGAACAGGAACGGAAGGGCCGGCGCTCAGGCCCGGCCGACGAGCTCGAAGCCGGCCTCGTCCACCGCGGCGCGCACCGCGGCCTCGTCGAGGGGGGCCTCGGAGACCACGGTGACCTCGCCCGTGGAGGCGACGGCCTTCACCGAGGTGACGCCGGCGATCTCGGAGATCTCGCTCGAGACGGACCCCTCGCAGTGCCCGCAGCTCATCCCGCTCACCTTGTAGACGGCGGTGACGGTGTCCGGGGTGTCGGTCTGCGCGGTCATGTCGTTCTCCTCATCGAGGCGTGTGGGGTTGCCGGGACCCACGGTGGGCCCCGCACTCTCCACACTATACCCCTAGGGGGTATGACTCCAAGGGTCGGCGCCGCCGGAGGAGGCGGACCGCGTCACGTTCACGGCCTCGCCGCGTACGCCAGCAGCAGGGCCAGGGACGACATGGTGAGTCCGCCCCACAGGAGCAGGGCCCGCAGCCGCGAAGGCGTGCGCGGATCCGGCCGCCGGGGCTGCCGTGGGGAGGGGATGCGGGCCCGCGGGGCGCCGGGCGGCGAGGAGTGGGTCACGGCGGATCCCCTCATACTCGTACAGGGCGGATTTACCGGAACTTTATTGAGATACCGCCCGTCGCGCAGTCCGGGACGCCCGTTCGATCACGCCCCCTCGCCCCGCGGGTGCCCCCGCCGGGCATCCTGTACCCGCACACACGCGCGACGACGGGAGCAGGCATGCGGGCTGTGGTGTTCGAGCGGTACGGCGAGCCGGCCGAGGTGCGCGAACTGCCCGACCCCCGTCCGGCGCCCCACGGGGTCGTCGTCCGGGTCGAGGCCACCGGCCTGTGCCGCAGCGACTGGCACGGCTGGCAGGGCCACGACCCGGACATCACGCTGCCGCACGTGCCGGGCCATGAACTCGCCGGTGTCGTCGAGGCGGCCGGCGACCGGGTGACGGCCTGGCGCCCCGGCGACCGGGTCACCGTGCCCTTCGTGTGCGCCTGCGGAAGCTGCCCGTCCTGCGCGGCGGGCGACCACCAGGTCTGCGAGCGGCAGACCCAGCCCGGCTTCACCCACTGGGGCTCCTTCGCCCAGTACGTGGCCCTGGACCACGCCGACGTGAACCTGGTCGCCGTCCCCGAGGACCTGTCGTACGCCACGGCCGCCTCCCTGGGCTGCCGGTTCGCCACGGCGTTCCGGGCGGTGGTGCAGCAGGGCCGGGTGGCGGCGGGGGAGTGGGTCGCGGTGCACGGGTGCGGGGGCGTGGGCCTGTCGGCGGTGATGATCGCGGCGGCGTCCGGGGCGCGCGTGGTCGCCGTCGACGTGTCGGCCGCGGCCCTGGAACTGGCGCGGAAGTTCGGCGCGGCACAGGTCGTGGACGCCTCGGTCACGCCGGACACGGCCGCGGCCGTCCTCGAACTCACCGGCGGAGGCGCCCACTTGTCCCTCGACGCCCTGGGCTCGCCCGTCACCTGCGCGGCCTCCGTGAACGGCCTGCGCCGGCGCGGCCGGCACGTCCAGGTGGGTCTGCTGCCGTCACCGGACGGCACCACCCCCGTTCCCATGGGCCGCGCGATCGCCCTGGAACTGGAGCTCCTCGGCAGCCACGGCATGGCGGCGCACACCTACCCGCCGATGCTGGAACTGGTCCGCGCGGGCGTCCTGCGCCCCGACCTCCTCGTCACGTCCACCATCGGCCTGGACGCGGCCCCCGCCGCACTGGCCGCGCTGGGCACGGCGCCGGGAGCGGGGGTGACGGTCGTCGAGCCGTGGAGCGGGCGCGAGTAGGACCACCCCACCCGCTCGCGGCTCACTCGTCCCTGCGGCCCCGGTTGCCGGGCCGGGAGGCCACCCAGGCCCGCACCGTGTCGGCGTACCAGAAGGGTTTGCCGCCCTCGACATGGTCGGGGGGCGGCAGCAGCCCGTGCTTGCGGTAGGAGCGCACGGTGTCGGGCTGCACCCGGATGTGCGCGGCGATCTCCTTGTATGACCACAGCCGTCGGTCTGACACGAGTCGCACCTCCCTGCGCGCACCGCGGGGGCGGCCGGGGAGGGCCGTCGGGGGAGCCGGGCGCGGCGCTGGCGATCACAAAGCCTGTGCCCGGTGAACGACGTGGCGTGAAAGCCGGTCAGGGCCTGTGCGCCGGGTGTGACCCAAGACCCGCGTACCCGCGACATGTGTGACACGAGGGGGGCGTTCGTGACAGGAGTGGTGCACGGGCGTACGCGGGCTCTTGGGCGCGGCGCGTTGACATCGGCGGGAGGGCGGCCCCCTGCGCCCCGGGGGCCTGTCGCCCTACGCGCCGCAGGACCTCAAAAACGCCCGGGTCCGCTGGGCGATGGGCAGCGGTTTGTCCGGCTCGCACGGGTACATGTCCTGCTCGACGATCGCGAACAGGTCCACGTCCAGCCGCTGGGCCGCCTCCAGCACGGGCCCGAGCTCGGGCACTCCGGCGGGCGGCTCGCACATCACGCCCTGGGCCACGGCCGGCCCGAACGGCGTCCCCTTGGCCCGCACGTCCGCCAGGATCTCCGGGTCCACCTGCTTCAGGTGCAGGTAGCCGATCCGCTCGCCGTAGGTCTCGATCAGCTTGACGCTGTCGCCGCCGCAGTAGGCGTAGTGCCCGGTGTCCAGGCACAGCGAGACCAGTGACGAGTCGGTGCCGTCCAGGAACCGGACGACGTTCTCCTCGCTGTCGATGTGCGTGTCCGCGTGGGGGTGCACGACGATCTGCAGGCCGTACTCCTCCCGCACCCGCTGACCCAGCCGCTCGGTCAGCGAGGTCAGGTTGCCCCACTGCTCGGGGGTCAGCGCCGAGGACTCCAGCACCTCGCCGGTCTTGTCGTCCCGCCAGAAGGACGGGATCACGACCAGGTGCTCGGCGCCCATGGCCTGCGCGAGGACCGCGTTGTCGGCCACGTGCGCCCAGGTCTTGTCCCAGACGGCCTCGCCGTGGTGCAGCCCGGTGAAGACGGTGCCCGCGGAGACCTTCAGCCCCCGTCGGTTCACCTCCTCGGTGAGCACCGCGGGGTCGGTCGGCAGATACCCGTACGGGCCCAGCTCGATCCACTCGTAGCCGGACTGCGCGACCTCGTCGAGGAACCGCTGCCAGGGCACCTGGCGGGGGTCGTCGGGGAACCACACACCCCATGAGTCGGGAGCCGACCCGATCCGGATGCGGGACAGTGAGGACTGGGAGGACAACGGCGTCATGCCGGTCAGCTTCAGCGGCACGAGTAAGCGCTGTCAAGGTCTCGTCCGAATGTCTGGACAAAACATTGACAGGGTCGCGCGGACAGGGCTACAAACGCGGGGAGAGCCGTGACGAAGGGATGCCGATGGCGTACGACCTGATCACCATGGGGCGGATCGGAGTGGACCTGTATCCACTGCAGACCGGCGTCCCGCTGCCGCAGGTGACGAGCTTCGGCAAGTTCCTCGGCGGCTCGGCGACCAACGTCGCGGTGGCCGCCGCCCGCCTCGGCCGCAGCACCGCGGTGATCACCCGCACCGGCGACGACCCCTTCGGCACCTACCTCCACGAGGCACTGCGGAACTTCGGCGTCGACGACCGCTGGGTCACCCCCGTACCGGGCCTGCCCACACCGGTCACCTTCTGCGAGGTCTTCCCGCCCGACGACTTCCCGCTGTACTTCTACCGTCGGCCCAAGGCCCCCGACCTGGAGATCGACGCTCACGAACTCGACCTCGACGCCATCCGCGAGGCCCGCCTCTTCTGGGTCACCGGCACCGGCCTGAGCGAGGAACCCAGCCGTACGGCGACGCTGGCGGCGCTCGCCCATCGCGCCAAGGCCGGCACGACCGTCTTCGACCTCGACTGGCGCCCCATGTTCTGGGCGGACCCGGCCTCGGCCCGCCCCTTCTACAAGGAGGCGCTGCGCCACACCACCGTCGCGGTCGGCAACCTCGACGAGGTGGAGGTCGCCACCGGCGTCCGCGAACCCCGGGCGGCCGCCGAGGCGCTGCTGGACGCGGGCGTGGAGCTCGCCGTCGTCAAGCAGGGCCCCAAGGGCGTCCTCGCCGTCGACAGCAAGGGCGAGTCGGCCGAGGTGCCCCCGCTGCCGGTGAACGTCCTCAACGGCCTCGGCGCCGGCGACGCGTTCGGCGGCTCCCTCTGCGACGGCCTGCTGGCGGGCCGGGACCTGGAGACGATCATGCGGCGCGCCAACGCCGCCGGGGCGATCGTCGCCTCCCGGCTGGAGTGCTCGTCCGCCATGCCGACGGCGGACGAGATCGAGGCCGCCCTCACGGCCGGAGCGGTGCTGTGAGGGCCGGCCGGGTCCATGGGGCCGAGGGCGAGGGGACGGACGTGGGCGCGACCGGCGCGGCGGCCGTGCGGAGCGTCGACGTCGGCGAGCTGGTCCGGCTGCGGGCCCAGCGCCCCGAGGCGATCGCCGAGGCCGCCGCCCGCCGCACCCGCCGTCCGCTGCTGAACGACTCCGGCCGGCTGATGATCGTCGCCGCCGACCACCCCGCCCGCGGCGCGCTCGGCGTCGGCGAGCGCGGGTTCGCCATGGCCAACCGCGCCGACCTGCTCGAACGCCTCTGCCTGGCGCTGTCCCGCCCCGGCGTCGACGGCGTCCTCGCGACCGCCGACATCCTCGACGACCTGCTGCTCCTCGGCGCCCTGGACGGCAAGGTCGTCATGGGCTCCATGAACCGCGGCGGACTGCAGGGCGCCAGCTTCGAACTCGACGACCGCTTCACCGGTCACCGCGCCGAGGACATCGAGCGGCTCGGCTTCGACGCCGGCAAGCTGCTGCTGCGCATCGACTACTCCGACCCGGGCTCCCTGACCACCCTGGAGTCCACCGCCCGCGCCATCGACGACATGGCGGCGCGCCGGCTCCCCGTGTTCGTCGAGCCGTTCATCAGCCGCCGCACGGACGAGGGCCGGCTGAGGAACGACCTGTCCGCCGAGGCGGTCACCCGGTCCATCGCCATCGCCTCCGGGCTCGGCGGCACCTCGGCCTACACCTGGCTGAAACTGCCGGTCACCGACAACCCCGACGACATGGCCGAGGTCATGCAGACCTCCACGCTCCCGGCCGTGCTGCTGGGCGGCGAGGTCGGCGACGACCAGGACGGCGCGTACGAGAAGTGGCGCGGCGCCCTCCAACTCCCCACCGTGCGCGGCCTGGTGGTCGGCCGCTCACTGCTGTACCCGGCGGACGGCGATGTGGCCGCCGCCGTGGACACCGCCGTAGGACTGCTGTGAGGGCCGCATGAGCAGCAAGGAGCTGTACGTTCCGCGGGGCGCCACCGCCGACGCCGATCACGTGCTCGACATCGGCCCCGAGCGGGCAGGCTGGGAGTACAGCAGTCTGCGCGTCGTCGAGCTGGCGCCGGGGGAGACACACACGTTCGCCACCGGTGACAGCGAGTGGATCGTGCTTCCGCTGGAAGGCGGATGTAGCGTGCGAACGGCTGACGAACAGTTCCAACTCCTGGGCAGGGGAAGCGTTTTCGCGTCGGTCACCGACTTCGCGTACGTTCCCCGTGACGCCCGGGTCCAGATCGCCTCCGGCGCGGGAGGCCGCTTCGCCCTGGCAGGAGCGAAGTGCGAGCGACGACTCCCCGCCCGCTACGGCCCCGCGCCGGAGGTCCCCGTCGAACAGCGCGGCAGCGGAACCCAGTTGCGGCACGTCCGCAACTTCGCCTCCGCCGACGCCTTCGACTGCGACAAGCTCATCGCCGTCGAGGTGATCACCCCCGGCGGCAACTGGTCCTCGTACCCGCCGCACAAGCACGACGAGCACCGGCCGGGCGTCGAAGCGGAGTTGGAGGAGATCTACTACTTCGAGATCGACGGCCCGAACGGTTTCGGCTATCAGCGCGTATCTCCCTCCCGTGAGGGCGGATCCGACGTCCTCGCCGAGGTCCGCTCCGGCGACGCCGTCCTCGTCCCCGACGGATGGCACGGCCCGTCCATCGCCCAGCCCGGCCACGACATGTACTACCTCAACGTCATGGCGGGGCCGGGCGAGACACGGGAGTGGCGGATCTGCTTCCACCCGGACCACACGGAGGGTTACCGATGACTCCGACCACCTCGACGACGAGGCTGACGGTCGCCCAGGCGCTGGTGCGCTTCCTGTCCGCGCAGTACACCCGGCGCGACGGCGTACGACAGCGGCTGATCGGCGCGACCTGGGGCATCTTCGGCCACGGCAACGTGGCCGGCATCGGCCAGGCGCTCGTCGAGTACGCGGACGACATGCCGTACCACCAGGGCCGCAACGAACAGGCCATGGTGCACGCGGCCGTCGGCTACGCCCGCCAGTCCAACCGGCTGTCCACCCACGCGGTGACGACCTCCATCGGCCCGGGCGCCACCAACCTGGTCACCGGCGCCGCCCTGGCCACGATCAACCACCTCCCGGTCCTGCTCCTGCCCGGCGACGTCTTCGCCGGCCGCCCCGCCGACCCGGTGCTGCAACAGCTCGAAGTCCCGTACGCGGGCGATGTGTCGGTCAACGACTGCCTGCGCCCGGTGTCGAAGTACTTCGACCGGATCACCCGACCCGAGGCCCTGATCCCGTCGGCCCTGAACGCCATGCGCGTCCTGACCGACCCCGTCGAGACCGGCGCCGTGACGCTGGCCCTCCCGCAGGACGTCCAGGCCGAGGCCTACGACTGGCCCGAGGAGTTCTTCGCCGAGCGCACCTGGGTCGTACGGCGCCCGGGCGCCGATCCGACCGAGCTCGCCGAGGCCGTGACCGCGATCAGGAACGCGCGCAGGCCCCTGGTGATCGCCGGCGGCGGCGTCCACCACAGCCGCGCCGAGGCCGCGCTCGCCGAGTTCGCGGAGACCACCGGCATACCGGTCGCCTCGACCCAGGCCGGCAAGGGCTCCCTGCACCACGACCACCCCCAGGACGTCGGCGGGGTCGGCCACACCGGTACCGCCACCGCGGACGAACTCGCCCGCACCGCCGACCTGGTGATCGGCGTCGGCACCCGCTACACCGACTTCACCACCGCCTCCGGCACCCTCTTCGCCGGCGAGGGCGTCCGCTTCCTCAACCTCAACATCGCGCCCTTCGACGGCCACAAGCTCGCCGGCCTGCCGCTGATCGCGGACGCCCGTTCGGGCCTCCAGGAGCTGGCCGTGGCGCTTCGGATGCACGGCCACCGGGTCACCGCCTCCTACCTCGCCGAGTACACCGAGGACAAGGAGCGCTGGGAGCAGCGCGTCGACGCCTGCTACGAGGCCGACGAGCCGGACGTACGGCCGACCCAGCCGCAGGTGCTGGGCGCGCTGGACGCGATCGTCGACGAGTCGGACATCGTCATCAACGCGGCCGGCTCCCTCCCCGGCGACCTGCACAAGCTGTGGCGGGCCCGCTCGAAGGACCAGTACCACCTGGAGTACGGCTACTCCTGCATGGGCTACGAGATCCCGGCCGCGATCGGCGTGAAGCTGGCGGCGCCCGACCGCCCCGTATGGGCCCTGGTCGGCGACGGCACCTACCTGATGATGCCGACGGAGATCGTGACGGCCGTGCAGGAGGGCGTGGCGATCAAGGTCCTGCTGATCCAGAACCACGGGTACGCCTCCATCGGCGGTCTGTCCGAGTCCGTCGGCGGCGAGCGCTTCGGCACGGCCTACCGCTTCCCGTCCGACGACGGCACCTACACGGGCGCCCCGCTGCCCGTCGACCTCGCCGCCAACGCGGCCAGCCTGGGCATGCGCGTGCTGCGCGCCAAGACCGTGAGCGACCTCCGGGACGCGCTCGCCGAGGCCCGGGCCGCCGACACTCCCACATGTGTCTACGTCGAGACCCAAACGTCAGACACAGTGTCGGGCGCGCCTCCGGCGCAGGCCTGGTGGGATGTTCCTGTGGCCGAGACCGCGACCCGGCCGTCGGCGGTCAAGGCACGTGAGCTCTACGAACGGCACGTCTCCACCCGACGCCGCCATCTGTGAAGGAGTAACTGGGCATGACGAAGATCGTCAACCACTGGATCGGCGGCAAGACCGCCGAGGGCACGTCGGGGAACTACGGCCCGGTCACCGACCCGGCGACCGGCGCGGTGACGACGAAGGTCGCGTTCGCATCGGTCGACGAGGTGGACGCGGCGGTCGCCGCCGCCAAGGACGCCTACCTGTCCTGGGGCCAGTCCTCGCTGGCCAGGCGCACCGAGATCCTCTTCCGCTTCCGGGCGCTGCTGGACGCCAACCGGGACGCGATCGCCGAGCTGATCACCGCCGAGCACGGCAAGGTCCACTCCGACGCGCTCGGCGAGGTGGCCCGCGGCCTGGAGATCGTCGACCTCGCGTGCGGCATCAACGTGCAGCTCAAGGGCGAGCTGTCGACGCAGGTCGCCAGCCGCGTGGACGTCTCCTCCATCCGCCAGCCGCTGGGCGTGGTCGCCGGCATCACGCCGTTCAACTTCCCCGCGATGGTGCCGATGTGGATGTTCCCCATCGCCATCGCCTGCGGCAACACCTTCGTGCTCAAGCCGAGCGAGAAGGACCCGTCGGCCTCCATCAAGCTCGCCGAGCTGCTGGCCGAGGCGGGCCTGCCCGACGGCGTCTTCAACGTCGTCCACGGCGACAAGGTGGCCGTCGACCGCCTGCTGGAGCACCCGGACGTCAAGGCCGTCTCCTTCGTCGGCTCCACCCCCATCGCCCGCTACATCCACACCACCGCCTCCGCCAACGGCAAGCGGGTGCAGGCCCTGGGCGGCGCCAAGAACCACATGCTGGTCCTCCCGGACGCCGACCTCGACGCCGCCGCCGACGCGGCCGTCTCCGCCGCCTACGGCTCCGCGGGCGAGCGCTGCATGGCCATCTCCGCGGTCGTCGCGGTCGGCGCCGTCGGCGACGAGCTGGTCGAGAAGATCCGCGAGCGCGCCGAGAAGATCAAGATCGGCCCGGGCAACGACCCGGCCTCCGAGATGGGCCCGCTGATCACCAAGGTCCACCGCGACAAGGTGGCCTCCTACGTCACCGGTGCCGCCGCCGAGGGCTGCGAGGTCGTCCTGGACGGCACCGGCCACACGGTCGAGGGCTTCGAGGACGGCCACTGGATCGGCATCTCGCTGCTCGACAAGGTGCCCACCACCGCCAAGGCGTACCAGGACGAGATCTTCGGCCCGGTGCTGACCGTCCTGCGCGTCGACACCTACGACGAGGGCATCGCGCTCATCAACGCCTCGCCGTTCGGCAACGGCACCGCGATCTTCACCCGGGACGGCGGCGCCGCCCGCCGCTTCCAGCTGGAGGTCGAGGCCGGCATGGTCGGCGTGAACGTCCCGATCCCGGTCCCCGTGGGCTACCACTCCTTCGGCGGCTGGAAGGACTCCCTCTTCGGCGACCACCACATCTACGGCAACGACGGCACGCACTTCTACACCCGCGGCAAGGTCGTCACCACCCGCTGGCCCGACCCGGCCGACGCCCCCGCCGGCGTCGACCTCGGCTTCCCGCGCAACCACTGACCAAGGCGCCCGGGGCCGTCCGCACTGCGGACGGCCCCATTTTTTTGCCCGCGCGCGCTGCGGTTCCCGTACGGGGGAAAATCGAAGAAGCAGGGGAGTGGAGTGACGTATACGGGATCGAAAGGCCTTCCGATCTACGGATTCCGTAGGTAAACAGGTATTGACGGGTTGGTTTTCGTCGGGGTTCCATGCAGCAACCCCAGCCGCCGGAGGAATCCGCACCAGCCGATCGGAACCGCTCAATGACCGACACGCTCCGCCCTGTCGACACCGCCGTCCCAGAGGCCACGGACAGCAACTCCAAGGCGCTCAAGCGCTCCATCGGGGTCGTCGGCGGAACCCTCCTCACCCTCTCCTGCGTCACCCCCGCCTCCACCCTCTTCGTGGTCGTCCCCGACCTGTTCGGCACCCTCGGCACCGCCACCGCCCTGACGATCGCCATCGGCTCCCTCCTCTGTATCGCCGTGGCGTTCTGCTACTCCGAACTGGGCACCCTCATCCCCAGCGCGGGCGGCGAGTACGCGATGGTCTCGACGATGGCCGGCCGCCTCGCGGGCTGGCTGGTCTTCGTCCTGTCGCTGCTGGTGGTCATGATCGTCCCGCCGGTGATCGCCATGGGCACCGCGGACTACCTCGCCCCGGTCATCCACCTCGACCCGTCGATCGCGGGCGCCGGCGTGATGCTGCTGGCCACCCTCGCCGGTCTGCTCGACCTGCGCGCCAACGCCTGGATCACCGGCATCTTCCTGGTCCTGGAGGTCATCGCGGCCGCCGTCGTGGCGGTCCTGGGCTTCGCCCACAGCGAGCGCGGCGTGGGCAGCCTGGTGTCGATGCAGGTGGCCGGCGCGCACGGCCACACGGACACGGTCACGGCGATGCTGGTCGTCTCGGGCCTGGCGATCGCCCTCTTCGTCACCCAGGGCTTCTCGACCGCGGTCTATCTCTCCGAGGAGCTGGAGCACCCGCGCCGCAACGTCGCCCGCACGGTCCTGGCCACCCTCGCCATCTCGACGGTGATCATCCTGGTCCCGGTCGCGGCCATCACCATGGGCGCCTCGAACATCTCCGAACTGAGCGGCGGCGACATCAGCTCCATGGTCACCGCCTGGTCGAACTCCGACGTCGGCACCTTCGTCAGCCTCTGCGTCGCCCTCGCCATCATCAACGCGGGCATCGTCATGGTCATCCAGAACTCCCGGGTCCTCTTCGCCTCGGCCCGCGACAAGGCCTGGCCCACCCCGGTCAACACCGCCTTCGCCCGCCTCGGCCGCTTCGGCTCCCCCTGGGTCGCCACGCTCGCCGTCGGCGTCCCAGGCGCCCTGCTCTGCTTCGTCAACCTCGACACCCTGTACGGCGTCACGGGCGTCTCGGTGACCGGCATGTACCTCCTGGTCGCGGTGGCCGCCCTGCTCTCCCGCCGAGGCTCCCACAAGCACACCCCGGCCTGGCGGATGCCCCTGTGGCCGACGATGCCGGTCCTCCTGATCGCGGTCCTGGCGTACATCCTGACCCAGCAGGAGACGAGCTACCTGCTGTGGACCGGCGGCATCACCGCGGCGGCCACGCTGTACTGGGCCTTCTACCTCCGCCCCCGCAAGGACACCCGCTGGCTGGTCTCGATCCCGGAGGACCAGCAGACCTGAGGGGGCCGAAGGCCCCGAGGGGCGCGGGGAACTGCGCGACCAGCCCCCACACACCCGCACCCGGCGAACTACGAGGCGCCCCGAGCCGGCAGCCGTACAGCACCTGCGGTACAACCCGATCCCCCGTACTCCTGCGGGATGGCCCACGGTTCCCACCCCGGTCTGCTCCAACCGTCGGAGACACCTCGTACCGTTGACGCATGGATCTTCGACCGCCCCGCCTGCGAGGCCTGCTGCGAAACCCCCGGCGGGCCCTCGCCGCCGGGGCGGCCGTCGTCGTCCTCGCGGGCGCGGGGACGTGGACGGCCGCCGCCTCGGACGACGCGTCCCCGGTGCACCGTTCGGACCGGGTCATGTCGATGGACGGCGTCCGCATCGACACCTCGTACTTCACGTCCGGCCTCAGCGGCCGCAGGCCGGCCGTGCTGCTGGCCCACGGCTTCGGCGGCAGCAAGGACGACATGCGCAAGCAGGCCGAGGAGCTGGCCGGAGACGGATACGCGGTCCTCACCTGGTCCGCCCGCGGCTTCGGCGGATCCACCGGCAAGATCGGCCTGAACGACCCCCGCGGCGAGGTCGCCGACGTCTCCAGGCTGATCGACTGGCTCGCGAAGCAGCCCCAGGTGCGCCTCGACAAGGCGGGCGACCCGCGCGTGGGCGTCGCCGGCGCTTCCTACGGCGGCGCGATCTCCCTGCTCGCCGCCGCCCACGACCACCGCGTGGACGCCATCGCCCCGTCGATCACCTACTGGAACCTCGCGGACGCCCTGTTCCCGAACGGCGTCTTCAAGAAGCTGTGGGCCGGCATCTTCGTCAACTCGGGCGGCGGCTGCGACAAGTTCGAGCCCGACCTGTGCCGGATGTACGAACGCGTCGCCGAGTCGGGAAAGCCCGACGCCCAGGCACGCGCCCTGCTGCAGTCCCGCTCCCCGTCCGCCGTCGGCGACCGCATCAAGGTGCCCACCCTGCTGCTGCAGGGCCAGACCGACTCCCTCTTCCCGCTCGGCCAGGCCGACGCCGCCGCGAAGGCCGTCAAGGCCAACGGCGCCCCCGTCGACGTCGACTGGATCGCGGGCGGACACGACGGCGGCGACCTGGAGACGAGCCGCGTCCAGGCGCGCGTGCGGGCCTGGTTCGACCGCTACCTCAAGGACGAGAAGGGCACCGACACCGGCCCGGCCTTCCGTGTCACCCGTACCGGAGGCGTCGACTCCACGGACGGCGCCGCCCAGCTGCGGGGCGCGACCGACGACACCTACCCCGGCCTGGAGAGCGGCCGGCGCTCCCTCGCCCTGCGCGGCACCGAGCAGAGCTTCGACAACCCGGCCGGCTCCAGCCCGCCGGGTGTCTCCGCCCTGCCGGGCCTCGGCGGCGCGGGCGGCCTGGCCCAGCTGTCCTCCCTCGGCGTCGGCGTCTCCCTCGACTTCCCCGGCCAGTTCGCGCGGTTCGAGTCGGCGCCGGTCCGCAGCGGCCTGCGCGTCACCGGATCGCCGACGGTCACGGTCCACGTGAAGTCGACGAGCGACGACGCCGTCCTGTTCGCCAAGGTGTACGACGTCGGACCCGGCGGCGGCACACCCGTACTGCCCTCCCAGCTCGTCACCCCCGTCCGCGTGCAGGGCGCGGAGTCCGGCAGGGACGTCACGATCACCCTCCCGGCGGTCGACCACGAATTCGAGCAGGGGCACCGTCTGCGCCTGGTCCTCGCCTCCACGGACCTCGGCTACGCCTCCCCGGTCGCCCCGGCGACGTACACCGTCTCCGTCAAGGGCGACCTGAAGGTGCCGACGGCTCCCGGCGTGACGACCGCGGCCGCCCCGCTGCCCTCCTGGGTGTGGTGGCTGCCGCTGACCGGCGCGCTGATCGCCCTGGCGCTCCTGGTCACCAGCCGCCGCCGGACGACCGCGGCCCCGCCCCCCGACCCGGACCTGGCCGAAGTGCCGCTCCAGATCACGGACCTGAGCAAGCGGTACGCCAAGTCCTCCGACCGCTATGCCGTCCGCGACCTGTCCTTCCGCGTGGAGAAGGGCCAGGTCCTCGGCCTCCTCGGCCCGAACGGCGCGGGCAAGACCACGACCCTGCGCATGCTGATGGGCCTGATCAGGCCCGACGGCGGCGAGATCCGCGTCTTCGGTCACGCGATCCGCCCCGGCGCCCCGGTGCTGTCCAGGGTCGGCGCGTTCGTCGAGGGCGCGGGCTTCCTCCCGCACCTCTCCGGCCGCGAGAACCTCGAGCTGTACTGGCGGGCGACGGGCCGCCCGGCCGAGGACGCCCACCTGGAGGAGGCGCTGGAGATCGCGGGCCTGGGCGACGCGCTCGCCCGCGCCGTGCGCACCTACTCCCAGGGCATGCGGCAGCGCCTGGCCATCGCCCAGGCCATGCTGGGCCTCCCGGACCTGCTCATCCTCGACGAGCCCACCAACGGCCTCGACCCGCCGCAGATCCGCGAGATGCGCGAGGTGATGATCCGCTACGCGGCGGCCGGCCGCACGGTGATCGTCTCCAGCCACCTCCTGGCGGAGGTCGAGCAGTCGTGCACCCACCTGGTGGTCATGGACCGCGGCCGCCTGATCCAGGCGGGCCCGGTGAGCGAGATCGTCGGCACGGGCGACACCCTGCTCGTCGGCCTGGCCTCCGACATCCCGGACCCCGTGGTGGAAAAGGTCGCGGCACTGCCGGGCGTGGAATCGGCAACCCGAGCGAACGGCGGCCTCCTGGTCCGACTGACGCCCGGTGGGGCAGCGCCCCAAAGGGGCGCGGGGCTGCATGCATCAGCGGCTTCGCCGCGGGGCGCGACCAGCCCCCACGGCGCCGCGGACGACGAACAACGCCTCACCGCACCCCCCTCCGCCTCCGCCGCCGCAGGCCTCCTCGTAGAACTGGTCCGCCTGGAAGTCCCGGTCGCCTCCCTGGCCCCCCACCGCCGTCTGGAAGACGCCTTCCTCACCCTGATCGGAGGCAAAGCATGAGCACGCTCACCGAGCGGACGGCGGAAGCCGAAACCGCCTCCGGTTACCGCGCCGGCCGCACCCTTCCCCTCCGGGTCGAGCTGGTCCGCCAGTTGAAGCGGCGCCGGACGCTGGTCATGTTCGGCATCCTGGCCGCGCTGCCGTTCGTGCTGGTGATCGCGTTCGCGATCGGCGGCACCCCGAGCGACCGCGGCGGCCAGGTGACGCTGATGGACACGGCCACCGCGTCCGGTGCCAACTTCGCCGCCGTCAACCTCTTCGTGTCGGCCGGGTTCCTCCTGGTCATCCCGGTCGCCCTGTTCTGCGGGGACACGGTCGCCTCGGAGGCCGGCTGGTCCTCCCTGCGCTACCTGCTCGCCGCCCCCGTCCCACGGGCCCGCCTGCTGTGGTCCAAGCTCGCCGTGGGACTCGGGCTCAGCCTGGCCGCGATGATCCTGCTGCCCGTGGTCGCGCTGGCCGTCGGCACGGCCGCCTACGGCTGGGGCCCCCTGCAGATCCCCACCGGCGGCTCGCTGGACTCGGGCACGGCCACCCAGCGCCTGCTGGTGGTCGTGGCGTACATCTTCCTGTCCCAACTGGTCACCGCCGGGCTGGCGTTCTGGCTGTCCACGAAGACCGACGCCCCTCTCGGCGCCGTCGGCGGCGCGGTGGGCCTGACCATCGTGGGCAACGTCCTGGACGCCGTGACCGCGCTGGGCCACTGGCGCGACTTCCTGCCCGCGCACTGGCAGTTCGCCTGGGCGGACGCCATGCAACCGCATCCCGAGTGGTCCGGGATGATCCAGGGGACGGCGATTTCCATAACGTACGCCCTGGTGCTGTTCGCCCTGGCCTTCCGGGGTTTCGCCCGCAAGGACGTGGTGTCCTAGGTCAACGGAGGATCTCCCACCGGTCTCGATGGGCCATGATCGTGGCCGCTTCGAGATCCATCCGCAACGCACCGTCACGCACGTTCCGGCCCCCTGCGCCGTCACAGTCACTGAGAGCCCGGGCCTTCGCCCAGGCCTCGAAGACGTCGAACGGCAAAAGGGGGCACGGAAGATGGAGCACCGGTACCGGACACCACGGCAGGGCACGGCACCCGCCCGCACCCGACGGCTGCGGGCCGCCCTCCTCGCCCTCACGGCGACCGGCGGCCTGCTGCTGACGGCATGCAGCGCGAGCGACAGCGGCCAGTCCAGCGCCGACCGCTCGAACCACTCCGCAGGCCTCCCCGCCCCCGTCGGAACCGGGGCCGACGGCAGCCGGAGCGTGACCTCGGACGAGAGCCGCTCCCCGTCGGCCGACCACCTCTCCACCTTCGCCCTGGACGTCGACACCGCCTCCTACGGCTACGCCCGCCGCGTCCTCGACGAGGGCCGGCTGCCCGACCCCTCGCAGGTCCGCCCCGAGGAGTTCGTCAACAGCTTCCGCCAGGACTACGAGCGGCCGGACGGCAACGGCTTCACGGTCTCCGTCGACGGCGCCCGGACCGACAGGACCGGCTGGTCCCTGGTCCGCGTGGGCCTCGCCACGCGGGCCGCCCACACCGACGACCGCCCGCCCGCCGCCCTCACCTTCGTCGTCGACGTCTCCGGGTCCATGGGCGAACCGGGCCGCCTCGACCTCGCCAAGCGCTCCCTCGGTGCGATGACCGACCGGCTCCGGGACGGCGACTCGGTCGCCCTGGTCACCTTCAGCGACGAGGCGCGGACCGTCCTGCCCATGACCCGGCTCGCCGGCCACCGCGGCAAGGTCCACGACGCCATCGACGAACTGGAGACCGAGGACTCCACCAACCTCGGCGCCGGCGTCGAGAAGGGGTACGCCACCGCCGCCGAGGGCCTGCGCAAGGGCGCCACCAACCGGGTCGTCCTCGTCTCCGACGGCCTGGCCAACACCGGCGACACCGACCCCGACGCCATCCTCGAACGCATCTCCCGCGAACGCCGCGACCACGGCATCACCCTCTTCGGTGTCGGCGTCGGCAGCGACTACGGCGACGCCCTGATGGAACGCCTCGCCGACAAGGGCGACGGCCACACCGCCTACGTCTCCGGCGACGACGACGCCCGCAAGGTCTTCGTCGACCAGCTCCCGCAGAACGTCGACCTCACCGCCCGCGACGCCAAGGCCCAGGTCGCCTTCGACCCCGAGACGGTCGCCGAGTTCCACCTCGTCGGCTACGAGGACCGCAAGGTCGCCGACGAGGACTTCCGCGACGACAACGTCGACGGCGGCGAGGTCGGCCCCGGCCACACGGTCACCGCCCTCTACACCGTCCGCACCAGGCCCGGCGCCGACGGCCACCTCGCCACCGCGAGCGTCCGCTGGCTGGACCCCGGCACCCGTGCCCCGCACGAGGAGTCCGGCCGGCTGGAGACCGGCGCCCTCCACGACCACCTGTGGACCGCCCCGCACCGCCTCCAGGTCACCGCGGTCGCCGCCTACTTCGCCGACGCCCTGCGCACCGGCGACGCGACGGCCGACCGGACCGGCGCCCTGCCCGGCAACCCCGGCCTCGGCCGGCTCGGCGAGCGCGCCCACGCGCTGGCGGACGCCACCGAGGACAAGGACGTACAGCACCTCGCGGAGGCCATCGACGAGGCCGATCTCATGAAGTGACACCGCCGGGAAATGGGACGGGCCCCCTTGACCTTTCCTTACTCGCGAGTAAGTTGACCTCCCAGTCAGAGCCGACTGGGAGCCGTCATGGGCGTACGCAAGGATCTGAAGCGGGCCAAACAGCGCACCGACCTGGCCGCCCGCATCAGGGTCGAGGTCGTCAGGGACGACAGAGGCGTGGTGCGCGAGGCCCGCACCGCGCCGGTGGCCACACCCCCCACCACCGGCAGCATCGCCGACCTGCCCTTCGCCAACGCGGCCGAGGCACCCGACGCCGTCGTCCTGCGCCGCAGGCGGGACACCGCCTGGCAGCCGGTCACCGCGGCGGCGTTCGCCCGTGAAGTCACCGCCGCCGCCAAGGGGTTGATCGCCGCCGGCCTGGAACCGGGCGGTCGGGTCGCCGTGATGTCCCGCACCCGCTACGAGTGGACGGTCCTGGACTTCGCGATCTGGGCGGCCGGCGGCCAGACTGTCCCCGTCTACGCCACCTCCTCGGCCGACCAGGTCGAGTGGATCGTCCGCGACTCCGGCGCCCGCTTCGCCGTCACGGAGACCGCGGAGAACACGGCCACGGTGGCGACCGGCACCGCCGGGCACGAAAGTCCGCCCCGCGTGTGGGAGTTGGACGCCGGCGCGCTCGCCGACCTCACCACCCTCGGCCAGGACGTCCCGGACGAGGAGGTCACCAAGCGCCGTACGGCTCTCACCCCCGGCACCGTCGCGACCGTCTGCTACACCTCCGGCACCACCGGCAGGCCCAAGGGCTGCGTCCTCACCCACGGCAATCTGCACGCCGAGGCGGCCAACACGGTCGAACTGCTCCACCCGATCTTCAAGGAGGTCACCCACCAGACGGCCTCCACCCTGCTCTTCCTGCCCCTCGCCCACATCCTCGGCCGCACCCTGCAGATCGCCTGCCTGATGGCCCGCATCGAGATCGGCCACTGCCCGAGCATCAAGCCCGACGAACTCCGCCCCGCCCTCAAGGAGTTCCGGCCCACCTTCCTCGTCGGCGTCCCCTACCTGTTCGAGAAGATCCACGACACCGGCCGCGCCACCGCCGAGAAGATCGGCCGGGGTGCCTCCTTCGACCGCGCGGACCGCGTCGGCGTCCGCTTCGGACAGGCGTACCTCGACAAGTTCCTCGACCGCGGCAAGGGCCCGGGCCCCGCTCTGTACGCCGCCTGGGCCCTGTACGACCTCCTGGTCTACCGCCGCGTCCGCAAGGAACTCGGCGGCCGGATGCGCTACGCCATCAGCGGCGGCTCCCCGCTCGACCGCAACCTCAACCTGTTCTTCTATGCCGCCGGAATCATCGTCTACGAGGGCTACGGCCTGACGGAGACCAGCGCGGCCGCCACCATCGTCCCCCCGCTCAAACCCCGCCCCGGCACCGTCGGCCAGCCCGTCCCGGGCACGTCGGTCCGCATCGCCGACGACGGCGAGGTGCTCATCAAGGGCGGCATCGTCTTCGGCTCCTACTGGAACAACCCGGAGGCGACGGACGCCGTACTGCGCGACGAGTGGTTCGCCACCGGCGACCTCGGCTCCCTCGACGAGGACGGCTACCTCACCATCACCGGCCGCAAGAAGGACATCCTCGTCACCTCCGGCGGCAAGAACGTCTCACCGGCCGTGCTGGAGGACCGGATGCGCAGCCGCCCGCCGGTCGGCCAGTGCATCGTCGTCGGCGACAACCGCCCCTTCGTCGCGGCACTCGTCACCCTGGACCCCGAGGCGGTCGCCCACTGGCTGTCCGTCCGCAAACTGCCCGCCGACACCCCGATGTCCGAGGTGGTACGGGACCCCCGCATCCGGGCCGACGTGCAAAGGGCCGTCGACTACGCCAACGAGGCCGTCTCCCGCGCCGAGTCGATCCGGGCGTTCACCCTGGTCGACGGCGAGTTCACCGAGGAGAACGGGATGCTGACGCCCTCCCTGAAGGTCAAACGGCACGCGGTGCACGCGGCCTACGCGGACCGGATCGAGGAGCTGTACCGGCGCTGACACGCCGAAGGGGCCGCCGAGATGCTCGGCGGCCCCCAGGGCCTGGACCGGAACCGCTGATCAGCGGCCGCTCTCCTGGGCGCTGGACAGGATCGACACGTCCTCCAGCAGGTGGGCCAGCGCACCGTCGCGCTTGGCCTGCGTCGAGTTCTCCGCGCACTGCTGGGTCTGCTGGTCGGACAGGATCGGCACGTCCTGGACGTTGACGACCTGGAGCACACCGATGGGCAGGTCACTGACAGCGATGCAGGGCTTGTTGAAGGACCCCTGGATCAGGGCCATCTGCGGGCTCATGTTCCCGTAGGTGCTGGAGTTGCCGAAACTCTGCCAGGAGCCGTTGCCGTTCGCCGCGGTCGGGCCCTTGTCGTTGCCGATCGCGAGTGCCTGCGGAGCCGCGGCGGCGGAGGCACCCACGGCGGACGCGGCGATCGCCGCGGTGGCAACAATCTTCTTGATCACTGGCCAGTCCTTTCTGAGGAAGCCCCGTGGACCGGAGCGCCCTGGTCAACTCCCCGCGTGCGTGAGGGTTTCTCCCATTCACTCCTACGGCCGATAGGGGACCAGCCCGTGAACCCGGTGCCCGCCGGGCGCCGCCGGGTGGGACAGGGCCAATTGAGTGAATGCCCGCAACCATTCCTCACGGGTCCGGTTGATGTGGCCGTAGGGCATTGCGTCGCTACGAGGAAAGGAACGCGAAGTGCTCAAGAAGGCAATGGCCGCCGCCGCGGCCGCCGCTTCTGTCGTCGGGATGTCGGTGGCGGCAGCTCCGACGGCGCTTGCCATCGGCAACGACAACGGACCGACCGTCGCGAACGGTAACGGCGCCACGTCGTCGTTCGGCAACTCGGCGACCAAGGGTGACATGAGCCCGCAGCTGTCGCTGGTCGAGGGCACGCTCAACAAGCCGTGCCTCGGCCTGAGCGACACCAACGTCGGCGTCCTGCAGATCGTCAACGTCCAGGACGTGCCGATCCTGTCGGACCAGCTCACCCAGCAGTGCTCCGACAACTCCACCCAGTCCAAGCGGGACGGCGCCCTGTCGCACGTCCTGGAGGACCTGTCGGTTCTTTCGGCCCAGGGCGAGTCGTAAGCCTCTTCCGGCCAACCGGACGGCCCGCGGTTTTGTCCGCGGGCCGTCCGGGCTTTTTCCCACTTTGTTCACCATGTAATCGACGGGGAAACGTGTGATGGTCCGGGGCAATCGAGTGAATTCCCCCGCGCCACGCGTTCCGTAGTTTCTCCTTCGGCTATTCCTCGTTCTACAGCCTGCAGGTCATGGCGCGAGCCGTTCCGGCTGTGCTCGCTCGGTCACTGGCCGACAAATGGGCATGACCGCAGAGAAGGGAAATCTCATGAAGAAGACCGCCGCTGTCGTCGCGGGCATGATCATGGCCCTCGGCGTGGCCGCCCCGGCCTTCGCGGACGCCGGGGCCGAGGGCGCCGCCATCGGTTCCCCGGGCGTGCTCTCCGGCAACGTGATCCAGGTTCCGATCCACGTTCCCGTCAACGTGTGCGGCAACACCGTGAACGTCATCGCCGCGCTGAACCCGGCGTTCGGCAACCACTGCTCGAACGACTGACCACGTAACGCCGCAGCCGTACCGGCTGTGTCATGGCCGGCCCCGGACCGCTCCAATCGTTCCGAGGCCGGCTTTTCCCACTTCTCCAAGCAGGAAGACAACGAGATTGCGACAGACCCTGAGTAGGGGAATGGTCGCGGCCGCCGCCGCGACAAGCATTCTGTCCCTGTGCAGCAGCCCTGTCTTCGCCGACACGCACACGACCGGGGGTGCCAAGGAATCCGCCGGCGTCGCCTCCGGCAACGGTGTCGAAGCCCCCGTCGAGGTACCGCTCAACGCCTGCGGCGACTCCGTCGACGTGGCCGCCGCCCTCAACCCGGCGTTCGGCAACTCCTGCGCCGGCGAGTCCGGTTCCGGCAAACACCGCTCGCACGGCCACCACGGCGACGGCGGCCCGGGTTACGGCGACGACTCCGGGTACGGCGGGAGCGGGGGCGGAGGCGGCGGGGGTGGCGGGTACGGCGACCAGCCGCCGTCCGGCGACCACCACACCTCGCCTCCCTGCGACCACGACACGCCGCCGCCGGGGGGCCACCACACGCCGCCGCCCGGTGGGCACCACACTCCGCCTCCCGGCGGTGACCACACGCCGCCGCCGGGTGGCCACCACACGCCGCCCCCTGGTGGGGATCACACCCCGCCGCCCGGCGACCACCACACTCCGCCGCCCGGTGGGGGTGGAGGTGGGGGTACGCCTCCTGGTGGTGACCACACGCCGCCGCCCGGTGGTGGCGGGAGCGGGGGCACTCCGCCCGGTGGGGGGCATACGCCGCCTCCCGGCGGTGACCACACGCCACCCCCTGGTGGGGGTCACACGCCGCCCCCCGGCGACCACCACACGCCGCCCCCCGGTGGGGATCACACCCCTCCGCCCGGCGGCGACCACACCCCGCCCTCCGGCGGCGGTGGCCACACGCCTCCGCCCCAGCTGCCCCACACCGGCGCCCAGGCCATGCTGGCCGCCTCGGGTGCCAGTGCCGCGATGATCGCGGGTGGTGTCGTGCTGTACCGCCGGGGCCGAGCCGCCTCGCGCCGGTAGTGCGCCGGGTGCCGGACAGGCCACGTCCGGCACCCGCGCTCCGGCCCGGCTCCGGCCGCACGGCGGCCCGCCGCCGGGCACGGTCAGCGGCGCGCACCCGCCGGTGCCTCGCTGCGGCCACCCCTCCCGGGCGCGGGAATCACCGCTCCCGTGCCCCCGGCCCGAAGCCGGCGCCGTACACCCCGTACGAGGGTCTCCGCCGTGTACGTCGCTCCCTGGACGAACCGCATCGCCGGGCCGAAGTCCGGCGCGGTGATCAGGCCGGCCAGGAAGAGGCCGGGGCGTGAGGACTCGAAGCCGGCGGTCACCCGGGGCGAGCCGCAGGCCGTCCTGGCGAGCGTGGCGCGCAGGTCGGGGGAGAGAAGCGCCAGGCGGTCGCACGTGGCGGTGAAGCCCGTGGCCGCGATGACGTGGTCCGTCTCCAGGGACCTGGCCGGGGCAGGACTCTCGGCGCCGGTCCGGTGGACCACCTCCAGCCGCACCCCCGCCCCGTCGTTCACCGACCGCGCCGCCGTGATCTCGTGGCCCGGCAGGACCTCCACCGCCCGCTCCACCCGCTCCCGCACCCACCAGGCGCCCGCCGGGCCGAGGGCCGTCGCGGCGATGCGGATCCGGGTCGGCTCGGGGAGGCGGTGCAGCAGGCCGGGGCGTTCGGCGTAGAACCAGTTGCGCCAGCCGCAGCCCAGGCCGCTGTGCGGGGCGCGGGCCGACTGCCACCACGAGCGCTCCCAGGGCGGTGGCACGTCGTTCCAGGAGAGGCTCTCGGCCCGCGCCAACACCCGTACCCGCGTGCCCTGTTCAGCGAGCAGGGCCGCAGTCTCCAGCGCCGCCTGGCCACCGCCGACGACCGTGACGTCCCGGCCGCGGAAGCGGGCGAGGTCGTGGTGGTCGACGCTGTGCGAGACCAGGGACGGGGGCAGGCCGCGCAGGGCAGGCGGGATCTCCGCGAACGGTGTGACACCGACCGCCAGGGCGACCGTACGAGCCGACAGGACCTGACCGTCCCGCGTCACCGCCTCGAATCCGCCGGGGCAGGCGGACACGCGGGTCACCGTGCGCTCGTCGACCTCCGGCACGGCCCGCTGCGCGAACCACAAGCCGTACGCGGCGAACATCTCCACCGGGATCGGCTCCCCGTGCCGTGCCGTCACCCCCTGGCTCGCGCAGTACCCGTCCAGGCGCCAACGGCCCGCCGGGTCGGACAGATTGGACGCCCACGGCTCCGACTTGAGGAACATGCCGCGGGGCATGTGGTCGCGCCAGGAGGCCATGGGACGGCCGAGGACGCGCAGCCGCAGCCCGGCGGCCGCGGCGTGGGACGCGATGGACAGGCCGTAGGGCCCGGCGCCCACCACCAGCAGGTCGTACATCAGCAACTGCTCGCTTTCTCGTCGTCGGAGACGCCGTCGCGGAGGTCCTCGCGGCCCCCTTCGCGGCCCCCTTCGCGGCCCCCTTCGCGGACGTCGGCGGACACGCGGTCGGACAGTTCGGTGGACAGAGCCGTGGGCCCCGAGGCGGGCGAGGGCGCGGGTACGGGGACGGGGACTGGGGTGGGCACGGCCGCCTCGGGCCCGCGTGCGCGAGCCAGGAGCCGCCCCGCCACATGCCGGGCCCACAGGCCCCACATCGCCCTGCCGGGCCCCCGGTCGTCGCGCGCGTGCCAGGCCAGTTCGCGCCCGGCCGGAGCGGGCCGCAGCGCGTTCAGCGGGGCGTAGTTCTCCACCACGAACTCCCGCCCCGGCAGCGGCAGTCCGTCCGGCAGCGGACGGTGGGTCAGGTCGAGATGCAGGGCGCGGACCACGTCCAGCCCCGCCGAGTCGGTGAACAGCCGGAACTGCGCGCCGGGGCGCGGGTTGAAGTCGAGGAGGTGGTAACGCCCCGTGGCGCCGCAGCGGCGGAAGTCGAGGTCGAGGATGCCGCGGTAGCCCAGTTCCCCGCCCAGCCGCTCGGCGAGCAGCTGCACCTGCGGGTTGGGCGCCCAGCGGCCGACCGCCGTCAGTCCGGCCCCCCGCGGCCAGGCCAGTGACTTCACGCCGGGGCCGCCGCCGCGGACGACCCCGTACCGGTCGGCGTACCCGTGGAAGAACCAGTCCCGGTCGGGCCCCGGTGGCAGGAACGCCTGCAGCAGCAGCGGGCTGCCCGCCTCCTCGCTGCGCTGGTACAGCTCCCCGGCCTCCCGCGCCGAACGCAGCACGACCGTGCTGCGCAGTCCGGCGCCGGTGGGCACGAGCCAGGGCCGGCTCCATTTGGCGACCACCGGCAGCCCGAGTCCCCAGGCGGCGCGCACCGCGTGGGCGGCGCTCTCCGGGATCACCGTCTCCGGGTGCGGGACGCCCACCGACGCGCACAGCGCGGCCAGTTCCGCCTTGTCGGCGACGCGTTCGGGCAGCGAGCCCGGCTGCTGCGGCAGCAGATAGGCGGGGGCCAGCTCCTCGCGCAGCCGGCTCACGGCGACGGCGCTCGCGTCGTCCATCGGGATCAGCACGGCGGGACGGGCGACCCCGGCGGCGATCCGGCGCAGCGCGACAGCGATGTCACCGAGGGACGCGCCGGGCGGCGGCGGGGGGTGCATGCGCCGTACGAAACGGGATTTGCGTACCGGACTTCCGGTGGAATCCGCGACGAGATGGACCTCGACCCCCGCCCTGCCGAGCGAGCGTACGGCCCCCAGCGTTCCGTGATGAAAGGGATTCCGGTCGATCCGTAGCAGAACGGCGGGGACTCGGATGTCGAGCAGCGACACGGGCATTTCCTTCGGTCGTTTCACTCGGGCGGGCGATCGGTGCACTCGAAAGCCGTAATGAGGTGGCGAACTTCATATTTTCGTGACTGAGTGTCAGTTATCGGAGAGAAAGGAGCAGGCATGTCCTCACAGCAGCGACGGGCCCGTCTGCGACGGCTGGCGGTCATCACCGTGACGGCCGCCGCGTCGGCCGCCCTGGCGGCGGGGCCGGGATTCGCGGCGGGGACGGCGCGGGTCACCGACCCTCCCGCTCCGGCGCCCACGACCGGCCCGGCCGCCCCTCCGGTCCCCGCCACCCCGCTCACGCCGACCCCGTCGGTCCCGACCACACCCACCCCGTCGGTCCCGGCCACACCCACCACGCCCACCACGCCCGCTCCGACGGCGACGTACGCCGCCTCGTTCGGCGCCTTCCTCGACTCCGGTGCCCCCGGCGTGGCCCGGATCGCCGACCTCAGCCGCTGGCTGGGCGGGGCCGACCTGCGCGTCGGTCACACCTACCTGCCAGGCGACCGCTGGTCCAACATCGAGGGCGGCCACGGCTTCCTCGACGTCTGGGCGGACTGGCGCGCGCAGAAGGCCGACCGGATGCTCGTCCTCAACGTGCCGATGATGGAGCGCAACGAGAACGACGTCTCCGACGAGGAAGTACGACTGCTGCTGCGCCGGGCCGCCACGGGCCGGTTCGACCACCACTTCCGCGCGCTCGCCGAGCGGCTGGTCGCGCTGAAGGCCCCGGACACGGTCATCGTGCTCGGCTGGGAGATGAACGGCACCACCTACACCCACCGCTGCGGCCCCGACCCGGAGGCGTGGAAGGCCTACTGGAACCGGATCGTCGCCACCATGCGTGCGGTGCCGGGGCAGAAATTCCGTTTCGACTTCGCTCCCAGCCGTGGCCGGGACGCCGTTCCCTGGACCGAGTGCTATCCCGGGGACGACACCGTCGACATCATCGGAATGGACTCGTACGACCAGCCGCGCGGACTGTCCTTCGAGCAGCAGGTGAAAGAGCCGTACGGCCTTCAGGCGCAGGTGGACTTCGCCAAGGCCCACAAGAAACCCATTTCCTATCCGGAATGGGGGCTCTTCCGCAACGGCGACAATGCCGAGTACATGCGGGACATGCTCGCGTGGATGGACGCGCACAAGCCGCTGTACAACACGGTGACCGACTACTGCCCGCACGGCGTCTGGCAGTGCGCCGACAACCCCAGGTCGTCGGAGGTCTACCGGTCCGTGCTCACCGGCCGCACCGGGGAGCCGACTCCGGAGCCGACCAAGCCCACCACGCCGACACCGACCCCGAAACCCACCCCCACTCCCGCGCCCAGCTGTTCGCCGCTGAACCTGGGCGACTGGGTCGAGTACTGGCTCGGCGGGAAGCTGTGCCTGCGCCTCGACTGGTGGTCGCGCACCCGGTGAACCCCGGCGGGCGGCGGGTCGGTCACGGCCCGTCGCCACCGCGCTCCCTCCACCGTCGCACCAGTTCCTTGCCCCGCCGCCGGGCCGCCACGTCGCCGAGGGCCGCCGACAGCAGCGGGGCCGTGCGCCGCCGGGCGAGCAACAGCCGCTGGTTGCCGACCTGTTCCGGACGCCAGTGGCGTTTGTACGGCTCGTCGCCGCGGAGCAGGCTCAGGGTGTCCCGCCCGTCGCCGCGGGCCTGCTCGGCGCACGCGTCGAGCAGCATCACCGCCACGTCCGCCTTGCGTTCGCGCAGGCACGGGTGGGCGCCGTAGAGGTAGCCGCCCGCGAGCCGCCGGGACAGCAGGGTCAGGTCGACGGCCACCACGTCGTCCTCCAGCCGGAACTCGGTGACCACCGCGTCCCCGGACCGCACCATCGCCTCCACCGCCCGCACCAGGTGCTCGCTGAAGCGGGGACGCAGGTGCTCACCCGTCACCTTGCGTCCCTGCCACTGCAGCCGGTGCAGTTCGACGAGCCGGCGCAGCGCCTTGTCCACCTCGTCGGGCGGTACGACGTGCCGCTCGACGCCGAGCGCGGCGAGCTTGCGCAGCTTGGCGCGCACCCGCTGGGCCTTCGCCGAGGGCAGCCGGGCGACCAGTTCGTCCATGGGTACGGCGGGCAGCTCCAGGCACAGCGAGTCGTCCACCCGGCGGCGCGGGCCGCCCCACCGGGCGTACACCCCCTCGGCGGCGGCTCCGGGCCGGACCTCGCGCAGGTCGACCAGCGCGGTGCGGGCCGCCGACCAGAGCGCTTCGGTGAGCGCGCCCACCGCCTCCTCGCCGCGCTCGTCGTCCACCAGCACGTCCCCGTAGTCGGAGATCGCGCCGCCGAGCGGCACGAGCGCCGGCACCGGCCGCCGTACCCGCATCAGCGGGGCGGCGGCGACGAGGTCGTGGCCGTCGCGGACGAGCAGCAGGCGCAGCCGGCCGCGGCGGCCGTAGGACAGCCACCACGAGTGCAGCCAGGCGTGGCTCTGGAACGGGGTCGCCGCCGCGCACCCGCGGTACAACCGGCTCCACTGCGGGCCCAGTTCGGCGAATCCGGGCTCGTCGGTGACGACCTCGACGGAGTACTTCACAGCTGCCCGTGCACGTCGGCGGCGGTGGCCGGGCTCGGCACGGAGGCCGGCCGCCCGGGTGCGTCCGTGGTCCGACGGGGCCGGACCAGCAGCGCCAGGCCGCCCAGCAGACCGCCCGCGCTCGCCCCCACCAGCCCCGTCACCGCCGGGGACGCCGAGGACGGCTCCGTGGGTTTGACGGCGCGGGCGAACTGGCGCAGCTCCACGTCGGTGTCGGCCTTGGCGTCGTTGGCGTGCCGGGTCAGCGCCCGCGAGACGGCGTCGGCCATGTCGGCGGCGAGCTGCGGTTGCGAGGAGGTCGCCGTGATCGCCACCATCGGCGCGTCCGGTGAAGTCGCCGCCTGCACACTCGACTTCAGCGTCGGCACCGACACGCCCGCCCACACCTGGGCGTCCCCGAGCACCGCGAGCTGCGTGGCGACCCGTCCGTAGGCCTGCGCGAAACCGAGCGCGGTCGCGGAGTCGGACTTCTGCGTCGGTACGGCCACGACATAGCTGGTCGCCGTGTACGTAGGCGTCCTGACCAGGCCGTACGTGCCGCCGATCAGGCCGCCGGCGAGGGCGCCGACGGCGAGCAGGGACCAGGCCGGCAGGGACCTGGCCGGGCCGAGCGCGTGGGACGTGCGGCGGGGGCCGCTGGGGTTCTCGGTCATGAGGAACTGACTCCGTGAGGTGACGGGGGCGAGGAGTGGGCCGCCGCGTAGACGTCCATGAGCCGTGCTGCGCTGCGGGTGATGCTGTAGTGGTGGGCGGCCTCGGGCGCGGTGCGCGGGCGGGGGCCCTCGGCGCGGGCCGCGGCCAGTGCCCGGGCGAACGCCTCGGCGCCGCCGGTCACCCGGCGGGCGGCCGGCGCGGAGGTCGAGGGGAGGTCCTCGATCGCCGGGCAGGAGGCGTAGCGGACGGGCAGTCCGGAGGCCAGCGCCTCCACGACCGCCAGACCGAAGGCCTCCTCCGGGGACGGCGAGGCGAGCAGGTCCATCGCGAAGGTGAGCGAGGGCAGGTCGGGGCCGGGGGAGCCGTCGGCGACGTAGGGCCGTTCGCCGGTGAACAGGACGCGGTCGGCCACCCCGGCCTCGTGCGCGGTGCGCCGCAGGACGTGCTCCTCGGGCCCGCCCCCGACCAGCAACAGCCAGCAGTGGTCCGGCAGTTGCGCGAGGGCGTGGATGAGCACGTCGAACCGCTTGGCCCCGGTGAGCCGGCCGATGCCGCCGACGACGTAGGCGTCCTCCGGCAGGCCCAGCCGCTGCCGGGTGCGCAGCCGCTGGGCCGCGTCGAAGCGGAAGCGGGTCAGGTCGATGCCGTTCGGGACGACCTCGATGCGCGGCGCGGGCACCCCCCAGCGCCTGAGCCGCTCGGCGACCGTGGGGGAGACGGCGACGGTGGACCGGCCGAGCCGCTCGCTGGCCAGGTACAGGGCGCGGACGCCCGCGGTGAGCCTGCGTCCCTCCATCTGGGTGTCGCCGAGGGAGTGTTCGGTGGCGACGATCGCCCTGACACCCGCGAGCCGCGCGGCGAGCCGGCCGTAGACGCAGGCCCGGTAGAGGTGGGTGTGCACGAGGTCGTAGCGGCCCTGGCGGATGAGCCGGACCAGGCGGGGCAGGGCGCCGAGGTCGCGGTTGCCGGCCATGCCGAGGTGGGTGACCCGTACCCCGTCCGCGGTGAGCCCATCGGCGACGGCGCCCGGGTTGGTCAGGGTCACCACGTCGCTGTCGACGGGCAGGTGGCGCAGCAGGAGCCGTAGTTGCTGCTCGGCTCCGCCCACTCCGAGGCCGGTGATGACATGCAGGCTCCGCATGTCACAAGCCCTCGACGGGACGGCGGCGCAGGCGGTGCAGCCGGTGTTTGAGGTAGAGCCGTACGGCGTTGTCCTCCTGCCCGATGTGGAGACGGGGGAGGGCGAGCGGGCCGGTGAGCGGGCCGGGGTCGATGGCGCAGGCGTACCGGTACCCGGCTTCCCCGACGGCGTCGACGGCCCGTCGGTCGAGCGAGCCGTAGGGGTAGCAGAAGCCGTCGACCGGGGCGCCGAGCAGGTCCTCCAGCAGGGCCCGGCTCTCCACGGCCTCGGCCTTCACACGGTCGTCGTCCGCCTTGGTCAGGTCGGTGTGCGTCAGCCCGTGCGAGCCGATCTCGATGCCCGCCGCGGCCGCCTCACGGATGCCGTCCGCGGTCAGCAGCGGCTTGCGCGGGCCGAGCGGGTCCCAGGCGTTGTCACCGCCGAGCCGGCCCGGCAGCACGAACAGGGTGGCGCCGAAACCCAGGCGCCGCAGCACCGGCAGGGCGTCGGTGAGGAAGTCGGCGTAGCCGTCGTCGAAGGTGAGCCCGACCAGGTCGCCGCCCCGGCCGCTTGCGCGCGCAGCCAGCAGGTCGGCCACGGACACGCCCCGAAGGCCGCGCCCGGCCAGCCACCTCAGCTGCCGCTCGAACCGGTCGGGAGTGACGGTGACGCGGTACGGGTCGTTCGAGCGGTCGCCCACCGAGTGGTACATGGCCACCCAGAGCACGGGGCGTTGCCGGCGTGGAGGGGCCTCGGGCGCCGTACGGGTGCGGTCGGAGTCAGCGGCCATGGGGGAGCCTTCGGGTGACGGCACGGGTGGCGGCCCGTACGGAACGGAGTGCGGAGGCGCAGCCCTGGGCGTCCAGGGCCAGGCCGAGCACGAGGAACACGGCGCCCACGGTCGCCGCCCCGGCCACGAGTGCCGGCAGCGGCGCCGGGACCAGGCCCGCGACGAGCCAGCCCGCCGGTGTCGCGACCGCGGCCGCGCGCACCGGCCGGCCGACCCCTCTGAGCACCTCGCGGACCCGCACCGGGATGCCGCGGTGGCGACCCCGGTGCGTCGTGCCCATGCCGGCGAGGAGCAGGGCGGCCGTCACCGTGATGCCGGAGGCGTTGGCGGCGGCGATCCCGGACACGCCCCACGGGCCCACCGCCCACGCGCCGAACCACGAGGTGACGACGATGCCGCCGGCCATCGCGCAGACCGGGTACCAGGTGGCGCGGCCCGCCGAGAAGTACGAGCGGATCAGCACGCCGACCAGGGTCTGGCCGAGCAGCCCGAGGGCGTACACGCGCATGACGCCGGCGGTCGCCGCCGTGTCGCGGGCGGTGAACGCGCCCCGCTGGAAGAGGACTTCGATGATCTGCGGGGCGCATGCGATCACCGTGGCCGCGCCGAGCAGCACCGTGCACGCGGCCAGCGCCAGATCCCGCTCCACGCGGCCGCGGGCCCGCTCGGTGTCGCCGTCGGCCAGCGCCCGCGCGACCACCGGGAAGGTGACCGTGCACAGCATCAGCGACAGCGTCATCGGGATCTGGGCGACCTTCTGCGCGTAGTTCAGGTGCGAGATGGCCCCGGCCGGGAGGGTGGAGGCGAGGAAGCGCTCGACCAGGACCTGGGACTGCCGGCACAGCGCGAAGAGCAGGACGCTGGCGACCAGAGCCAGCGGCACCGCCCGCTCCGGATCCTGCGCGTCCTCCCGCGGGCCGACCGGTCCGCGACGCAACTGCCGCCACAGCGCCGGGAGCTGGACCGCCACCATCAAGGCCCCGCCCGCAGCGACACCCGCGGCGGCCGATCGCACCCCCCAGTGGCCGCCCAGCGCGAACATCGCCGTGATGATGGCGGTGTTGTACGCCACGTAGATCGCGCCCGGCATCAGAAAGCGCCGGTGCGCCCGCAGCATCGCGCTGCAGTACCCGGCGAGCCCGAAGCTCAGCACGCAGGTCGCGGTCAGCCGCGTGCAGTCCACGGCGAGAGCGGGATCGGGCAGGCCCGGCGCCAGGGCCTCGACGAGGTAGGGGGCGGTGGCGACGAGCAGCGCGGACGCGGCGGCGAAGCCGAGGGCGAGGCGGGGCAGGGTGGCGGCGACCAGCGCCCGGACCGGGTCTCCGGGCGCGCCCTGCGCCCGCCGGGACAGGGCCAGACTGAACGCGGGGATCAGCGCGAAGGCAAGCCCGTCCTCGATGAGCAGCGTGGCCGCGAACTCCGGCACGGTCCAGGCCACCAGGAAGGCGTCCGTCGCGCTGCCCGCCCCGAACAGCCGGGCCAGCGACTGGTCCCGCACCAGCCCGAGCAGGGCCCCGGCGATGGAGAGGGCGGCGGTGACCGCGGTGGCCTTGGCGAGGAAACGCCGTGAGACGGGAGCGAGTTCGGCCTCCTCGGCGGGCCGGGTCCGCGCCGCCGGAACGGCCGCCGTGCCCTCGGCGCCGGAGGTCCCCGCGCCCGGGGACGGCGTCACCGTCATACGGCGGACGCCTCTCGGGAACCGGCCAGCGCCCACCACGCCATCACCCCGAAGCACACCGCGGTCAGCACCGTCGAGGGCCCGCCGATGTCCGCGTACGCGAAGTCGGTCAGCTGCCACACCAGCAGCCCGCAGCCGACGAGCGCGCAGTCGAGCCCCGGCCCGTGCCGGCGCACCCGCGCCAGCCCCCGCAGCCCGCACACCAGCAGCGCCAGCCAGCTGCCCACCAGGGCGAGAAGCCCGATCAGGCCCTGTTCGGCCAGGACGAGGAAGTACATGTTGTGCGGGGACAGCAGGGGCTGCTTGCGGAAGGCGGCGCCCGCGCCCTCCGTGTCGCTGCCCGCGGACAGCGCCAGCGAGGCGTGCCCGTCGCGGTGCTCGGGGAAGCCCTTCAACCCCACACCGGTCAGCGGCCGTTCGCGCCACATGTCGACGGCCGCCGACCACATGGTGTACCGGTCGGTCACGGACTGGTCGGGCGCGTCGGTGACCCGCGTGATGCTGTCGACCCGCTCCTGCAGCTGCGCCGAACCGACGCCGAAGCCGCCCACCAGGATGACGCCGACGGCGGCCGCCGCGGCCCCCACCGCCAGCGCCCGCCGCAGCCCCGCCAGCACCAGCTGCGCCGTGCAGGTCACGCCCGTGGCGATCCACGCGCCCCGGCTGAAGGACAACGCGAGCGGCACGAGGAGCAGGAGCGCGCATCCGGCGGCAACCAGGCGCTGCCGTAAGGGCGTTCGGCCGAGGGCGAGCCCCAGCGCGCACACCAGCCCGAAGGAGACCACGGTCGCCATCCCCATCACGTCGGTCACCCCGAAGGTGCCGACGGCCCGGATGTCCCGGCCCTGGTAGGAGGCGCCGGTGCCGGTCAGGTACTGCTGCACCCCGATCGCGCCCTCCCAGCCGGCGAGGGCCACCAGCGCCCAGGCCAGCAGCCGGAAGTCGCTCCGGTCCCTGACGAGCAGCAGCACGGCCGCCGGGACGAGCACGAAGACCTGCAGATAGCGGCCGAGGCCGGCGAGCCCCGCCGTCGCCGTGGACGCCCCCGTCGCCGCGACGGCCAGCCCCACCACGGGCAGGCCGAGGATCACGGCCGCCCCGCGCGACAGGGGCCGGCGCCGCTCCCGCAGCAGCCGGACCACGCAGTACAGCACCACCAGGCCGGACACCGCGTCGGCCGGTCCCGCACCGCCTTCGGCGGTCGGCGCCACCGGCAGCGCCAGCAGGGCGACGACGGCCAATACCGGCAGGACGGGGGAGAGCCGCCGGGCCGGTGGCACCGTCAGCGCGTGACTCATCCGCGCTCAGCTCCCCGTCGGACGCACGAGCGTGGCCGCGGTGCGCAGCAGGATGCAGATGTCCTGCCACAGCGACCAGTCGTCGATGTAGGCGTTGTCGAACCGGCAGCGGTCCTCGATCGAGGTGTCACCGCGCAGCCCGTGGACCTGCGCGAGGCCGGTGATACCGGTCCGCATCCGGTGGCGGGCCGCGTAACCGGGGTAGGTCTGGCTGAACTTGTGCACGAAGTAGGGGCGTTCGGGACGCGGTCCGACCAGGCTCATGTCGCCCCGCAGGACGTTCCACAGCTGGGGCAGCTCGTCCAGGGAGGTGCGCCGCATCAGCCGGCACAGCCACGGCATGTCGTGCTCGTTCGCCACGCTCCAGCGGGTCGCCGCCTCGTGCGCGTCCACCGGCCGGTGCGTGCGGAACTTCAGCAGGGTGAACGGCTTGCCGTCCTTGCCGATCCGCTCCTGCCGGAAGATGACGCCCGGCCCGCTGCTCAGCCGCAGCGCGACGGCGCACCCCAGCAGCAGCGGACCGGCGAGCAGCAGCAGCGTCCCCGACACGGCCACGTCCAGCGCCCGCTTGCCGGCACTGCCCCGGCGCCGCGAGCCCATCACCAGACGCCGGCAGGAGAACCCGGCGAGCCGCTGTCCCGCCTCGTACGACGGCGAGTTCGCGTCGATCTCCCACACCGTGCAGCCCGACTCGGCGAGCGCCCGCAGCAGCGGCCCCTGCCGGGACCGTACCGACGGGTGCACGGTCAGCACGTCGCGTACGCCGTTCTGGACGAGCGCCCGCTCCACCGCCTCGCCGGTCGTCAGCACCGGCAGGCCCTCGCCGCCGTCCGGCTGCTCGGCGACGATCCCCACCGGCCGCACCCCGCACCGCGGGTGGCGCAGCACGGCCGCGGCCACGCGCTGGGCGGTCGCCGCCGGACCGATGACGAGGGCGGCGCGCGGGCGGGCGAGCAGGGCCACGCGCTGCTGCCGGCGCACCGCGCCACGGCCCGCGCAGCCGGCCGCGGACTGCAGCAGGAAGCCCAGGACGAGGGTCGCAGGGCCGAGCGCCCGGTCCGTGTCGTACGAGGCCACCGCGGCGGCGAGGACCAGCCAGGCGACGCCGGTCCGGGCGCAGACGGCGGGCAGTTCGTCGAGGATCCCGGTCACCGCCGCGGACGCCTGGGGGCGCAGCAGTATCGACGCGGTCACCAGCAGTGCCACGAGCAGCGGCCGGCGCTGGGCCTCGCCGAGCGCGAGCGCCCCCGCCAGGGCCGCGAGAAGGTCCGCGGTGAGCAGGGGAAGCGGTGAGGAGGGGCGGGCCGGGGGGCGGCGGGCGGGGAACCGGAAACCGGCCGCCGGGCCGCGCGGCGGCAGGACCGATACGGGCGAGAATCCGAGGTCCCGTGCCTGCCCGCCGGGGGAGGGAACGGTGCTTTCCGCGGTCACGAGTGGATGGGCTCCCTGCACTCGGTGGACACGTAGCGCGCGGCGGGCTCGGCGCCGAGCAGGCCGCGGTACAGGTCCGCCACCGCCTCGGTCGTGCGCCGCACGTCGTGCGTGGACAGGACGTAACGGCGCCCCCGGCGGCCGAGCGACTCGCGCAGCGACGGGTCGAGCAGCAGTCCGGCGACGGCGGCGGCCAGCACCGACGGCTTCTCCGGGGGCACCAGGCAGCGGTCGGCGAGCGCGGACGGCAGGCTCTCCCGGGCGCCGTCCACGTCCGTCACCACCACGGGTCGGCCGCAGGCCATCGCCTCCAGCGGGGCGAGCGCCATGCCCTCCCAGCGGGACGGCAGGACGACCAGATCGGCGGCCTGGTACCAGGGCACGACGTCGGCGAAGGACCCGGCGAACACCACCGGTCCGGGGGCCGCGGCACGCAGCCTCTCCCGCTCCGGCCCGTCACCGACCAGCACCAGCCGGGCGTCCGGCACGCGCCGCAGCACCGCCTCCCAGGCCCGCAGCAGGACGTCCTGCCCCTTCTGCCGGCACAGCCGTCCGACGCACACCACGAGCGGCGCGGCCGGATCGACGTCGGGAAGCAGACCGGCCCGTACGGCGTGCGCGGTCGCGGGACAGAAGCGCTCGGTGTCGACCCCGTTGGGGATCACGCTCCAGCGCCCCCGGATGCCGGCCCGCAGGCCCGTCCGGCGCTCCGCCTCGCTGACGCAGACCGTCCGCGAGGACCAGCGCGCCGCGCGCCGCTCCCACTGGAGCGCGAGGGCCGCCGTGGCCCCGCCGACCGCCTCGAACGACCAGGCGTGCGGCTGGAACACGGTCGGAATCCGCCCCCGTACGGCGAGCCGCCCGGCCAGCCCGGCCTTCGCGCTGTGCGCGTGCACCAGATCGGGCCGTACGTCCTCGATCACCCGGGCGAGCCGGCGTACCTCTCGAACGAGTGTCGGGCCCGGGGAGCGTGTCGCCTCCCAGGGGCGTACGTCCGCGCCCAGGGCCCGCAGGCCGTCATCGAGGGGGCCGGCCGGACAGGCGACCGTGACGTTCAGACCGGCGGCGAGCTGGGCCCGCGCCAGGTCCGTCACCACCCGGGCGACCCCGCCGTCCACGGGCTGCGTGAGGTGCAGGACCCGCGGCCCGGGGCCGGTAGCTGACTGGTGCATTGCGGGGCTTCCTCGCTCACGGACGTGCTCGGGACGGCGGAACGCGTCTACTGCCGGGCGTCGACGGCGACGAAGAGCGCGCCGGCCCATGCCGCGTCCCGCTGGGAAACGAGCCGGAAGGCCAGCTGGTCACCGCCACGCCGCAGAGCGGTGCCCAGTTCGAACACGTCCGAGTCGTAGCCGAGCGTGTTCGCGTAGGAGGGCTCGCGCTCCGGCGCGGACGCCCCTGCCTCGGAGATCGTCGAGTTCAGGACGTCATCGCGCGGGTCGGCCGGGGTGGTGAGGGCGGTCGTCCGTCCGGGGCCGGTGGACACCGTGACCGAATCACCCGTACGGCCGCGGTCGCCGTCGTACGCGACGAGCCCCGCCCGGCCGGCGCCGTGTGCCGGCAGCCGCAGTCCCCGCAGCCGGACCTCCTGGCCGGTACGGCCGTTCAGGGTCTCGAAGCCGTCCCAGAGGGCGAGGTGCCGCAGCGGCTGCCGGGGGTTGTCGTAGGCCACCACCAGCGTCCAGCCGCCCCACGCCCCGGCCGCCGACCTCCCCATCGCCGCGTTGACCTGCGCCACGGTGTACATCCCCGAACCGCTGTCCCGGACCAGCTTCGTGACGGCCGCCGAGGCCTGGAAGGCGTCCGCTCCCTGTGCCACCCGGTGGCCCACCACCGTGTCGGCGAGGAGGGCCTTGTACGCCCCGCCCGGTTCGGCGATCAGCACCCGCCCGTTGTCCCGCGGCGGCTTCTGCTCGCCCACGCGCAGGTTCCCGCCCCAGTACAGGCGCGCGTACGTCACCCGGGAGCCCGCGGGCAGCCGGACCTCGGCACGGGAGGAGTTGTAGGTGTTGGGGTCGTCGTCGACGTCGACGTAGAACATGTCGAAGGCGTCGTTGGCGCCGCTGCCGCCCGCTCGGACCGTGGGGCACGAGGGTGCGGCGGCGATGCCGGTGGTGCGGCAGCTGACGGAGGTGTTGGCCGCGCGCACGATGCCGCCGTGCTGGAGCGCGCGGTACCGCTCGGTGAACGGCAGGCGCTGGGCCTGAGCGGCCGGCGGGGCCGGTGCGGCCACCTCGGCGTGGGCCGGTCCGCACAGGGCGACCAGGGCGGCGAATCCCGCCGTCGCGCGGCGCAGCAGCGGGACCGGGGAAGTACGCATGACCGGCGGTGCCCTTTCCGGAGACGACGGCGCACGGTCCGGGCGAAGTACCGCCCGCGGGGCGCCGGGAGGCCGCAACTCTAGCCGCTTTCCCGACTAATCAGGTGAAAACGGTCAGTTGTGTCGGATCGGTGAAGTCGGGCTCCGGACAGTTCACCCCATCGGCGGCACAACCCGCGTGGGCGTCACGCGTTGACACAGCGCCGGGCATCCGCCCGGGTGTTTGCAACAACCCAAGGAGCACCTCTCCATGTCGCGTATCGCGAAGGGCCTGGCCCTGACCTCCGTTGCCGCCGCGGCCGTCGCCGGTGGTGCGGGCATCGCCGCCGCCGACAGTGACGCGCACGGCGCCGCCGCTCACTCCCCGGGCGTGCTGTCGGGCAACGTCGTTCAGGTTCCGGTCCACGTTCCGGTCAACGTCTGCGGCAACACCGTCGACGTCATCGGCCTGCTGAACCCGGCGTTCGGCAACCAGTGCGAGAACGACTGACGTTCGCGCGTCACTTCCCCGGCCGGCCGCCCTCCCGTTCTTCCTCCACGGGGGCGCGGCCGGTCCGCTTTCCCTCGAACGGGCGATGCGGGTGAAGGCCCGCGGCATTGGCCCGAACACCGCTCCGGTTGCAGGGCGCAAGGGGTGAATTCACGGTGGGCGTAGATCCGACGCTCATCGAAAGGAACACCCATGCGTGCTCTGCCCGCACGGCGCATCGCGTCCACCGCACTCTGCGCCGCCCTCCTGGTCGGCATCGCCGCTCCGGCCGCCGTCGCCGCCGGCCCGGCCGCGGAGCGCGCCCACGCGGAGTCCCGCACGCCCGTCCCCGGCGCGGACACGCTCCTCGGTCAGGTGCAGAGCCTGTCCGGACTCGGCGGCGTGCTCACCCCCGTCACCGACCTGCTGTCCTCCGTCCTCCAGGCCGACAACGGCCGGCTCTCCGACACCGAGGCGGCCGAGCTCTCCACCGCCGTGAAGGACGCCATCGCGAAGGTCACCGCGGCGATGCCGACGGCACCGAGCACCGCGACCACGCCGACCCCGCCCACGACGCCGGCCGCACCCGCGACGCCCGCGGCGTCGACCCCGCCCGCGACCCCGGCCACGCCCGCGCCGCCCCTCACGCCCGCGACGCCGGTGCTCCCCGCCGCCGCGCAGGCCACCACGCTGCCGGCGCTCGTCAAGAGCGGCACGGACGTCGGGGCGCCCTCGTCCGACGTGCTCCAGGACGCGCTGGCGTCGCTGCGGAAGGCCATCGACGATCTGGTCGCGGCGGCGACCACCGGCGACGCCGACGAGGCCGCCTCCGCCGTCGACGCCTCCGTGACGGGACTAGTCAACGCCATCGCCGCGACCCTGCTCGACGGCAAGCTGCCCGCACCGACGCTGACCGGCCTGCCCAGCGTGCCGGCGGCCGGCCTGCCGAACTGACACCGGGATCTCATATGAGGACTCGGCAGGGGAGTTTCCGCGCCGGACGCCCCTCGTTGGACATGGCGTCAGAATCCCCTGGGTGACGTGAGTTGCCGATGAAAGGAACACGATGAAGACCCTCAAGGCCGCCGCCGTCATTGCCGGTTCCCTGGTCCTCGCCGGTGCCGCAGCGCCCGCGTTCGCCTACAACAGCGCCGACCTCACGCCGACCAGCCTCAACGGGGCCGTGAACGCGCTCACCAAGGGTCCCATCGACGTCATGCCGCTGCAGCACCAGTCGGACTCGCTCGACACCGAGAACAAGGACTCCGCGCTCAGCACCGTCAGCGGCGCGACGAAGACGCTGAACAACAACGGCGGAATCGTCGGCGCCCTGCCCGCCCTGGGCGGCTGAGACCTCCTCGTCGGAAACCCGGGACACCCCGGGAAAGGCCGATTCCGGGTGGCCTCGCGTCGGGCCACGGGATCGGCCTTCGCGCTGTTCGAGCCCCGTCCCTCGTTCGTGTGGACACCCGGCCGGCCCTCGCCCAGTCGGGTGAGAACGCGTCAGGTCGCCGTCGAGGCCGTCGATATGGTCGCCCGGTGACCTCAACCTCAAGCGAAACCCGGCCCTTCCGCTCCGCCGACCTCGGCACGCTCGTCGTCCTCCCCTGGAGCGGCGAGAACGCCGCCGGCGTCGACATCCCCCACCTTCTGGTGTGCTCCCTGGGGAACGCCGAGGGCGGCCCGGAGACGACGTCCGCCGCCGTCGAGCGGCTGCTGACGGACAACGGTCTGCCGGTCGGCCGGGAGCTCGTCGACGGCATCGCCCGGCCCAGCCTGCCGGTCAGCATGCTCGTCGTCGCGGGCCAGGCCGTCGTCACCATGCCGGGTCTGCGGGCCCAGTGCACCGTGCCGCCGGAGTGGCTCGAGGCGGTCGCGGCACGCGGCTTCGCCTACCTGATCTTCACCACGCGCCCCTGGCCGGAGGCCGAACTCGGCAAGTCCGTCGAGCCCGAGCAACTGGCGGAGTTCGTCAACGCCGACGAGACCCTGGACGCCGCCGCGCACCTCGTACTGCCGGCCCGCAGCCTGCGCGCCTGACGCCGTGACCGCGGGGCAGCCCGCCCGCGAGCCGGCCCGCACCTCGGGCGGCGGCCGCGCCTTCGCCCTGCTGCTGGTGGTCACCGGCGCGGCCGGACTGCTGGCCTCCTGGGTCATCACCCTCGACAAGTTCAAGCTGCTCCAGAACCCGGACTTCACCCCCGGCTGCAGCCTGAACCCCGTGGTGTCCTGCGGCAGCGTCATGAAGAGCGACCAGGCCTCGGCCCTGGGGTTCCCCAACCCGATGCTGGGCCTGGCCACCTACGGCATCGTCGTCTGCGTCGGCATGAGCGTCCTCGCCGGCGCCCGCTTCCCCCGCTGGTACTGGCTGACCTTCGACGCCGGATGCCTGTTCGGGATCGGGTTCGTGTCCTGGCTGCAGTTCCAGTCCCTGTACCGGATCAACGCCCTGTGCCTGTGGTGCTGTCTGGCGTGGGTCGCCACGATCTGGCTGTTCTGGTACGTCACCTCGCATGCCGTGCGCCACCGGTTCCTGCCCGCGCCGGCGGCGGTACGGACGTTCTTCGACGAGTTCGCCTGGGCGCCCCCGCTGCTGCACACCGGGGTCGTCGGCATGCTGGTCCTCACCCGCTGGTGGGACTTCTGGACGAGCTGACCGACGGACGTCGGTTCGTCGTACTACTGCGGCACTCGGGGGATTCTTGCGCTGGTCGGCGGCCCAGCATCGTTACCCGGTACGGACGTTGAGCCTCCGAACCCTGGAAGGGACCGCACCTGTCATGAAGTCGACCACCCGAGGAACCCTTGCCGCCGTCGTCACCGGCGTCGCGGCCGCCGTAGGGGCGGCCGCCCCCGCCGCGGCGGTCGGCACGGTCCCGGTCCCCGTGCCGCTGAAGGGCGCGGAGAAGACCCTCAACATGGAGCTGCCGAGCGTCAGCGGCGAGATCCCGCTGCCGAAGCCGGGCAAGCCGGACGGTCCCCAGTTCGTCGAGGGCCGGCTCCTCCCGGCGCGTACCCTGCCGCAGCTGCCGATCACCGGCGGCCTGCCCGGCGCCGGCCTGCGCGCGCCCGTGCCGCACGCCCTCGGCGACTCCTTCGACCACGTGGGCGTCGAGGCCCCCGCCTCCGACCTGCGCACCCTGGCGCCCGGCCTGACCGTGGACGCCCCGCTGACCCGGCCGAACCCCGGCAACTTCGGTCTGCCGGACGCCAAGCTGCCGCAGGCGGGCCTCCTCGCCCCGGTCCTGCAGACCGTGCCCGGCGCCGACCTGGGCCTGGGCCCGGGGCTGTAGGGCCGCGCCGACGCCTCGCTCCCCGCGCGCGCCCCGGGGTCCGGGAACCGGGGGCCCGGGCCCGCGGGGGTGACCAGGCGGCCCCTCGGACGGTTACCGGTGTGTACATCGCAACCGGACGAGGAGCACACGATGGTCGTCAGTGTCGGCAGGGAAGCGGTGCGGGCCGAACAGGAGGCGACGAGACCCCGGCCGGCGCCGCCCGCCCGGCGGGCCGCGCTGCGCGGGCTGCTCGCCACGGCCGTGGCCGCCGTCACCGTGGTCCCCGTCGTCGCCGCCTCCCGGTTCGGGCACCGGGCCGGGCGCCCGGTGGAACCCCCCTTCGACTTCGACGAGGTCTACCGCGGCCGGCGCATCCGCGGCCGGCGGACCGTCGTCCCGCACGACGCCGTCGACGCCCACGCGTGGCAGGTCACCGTGGACGCCCGGCCCCTGCACCTGATGCGCCGCGCCGACGGCAGCTGGCTGAGCATGGTCGACCACTACTGCTCGTACCCGACCCCGCTGGAGGCGGCCCGCGCGGCCGTCGACGAACTGGGGCCGGGGGAACGGCTGCGCGCGACGGACGTCATGGCGGGCCGTTCGCACGCGGGGGGACACCATGGCGTACACGCGTAAGGACGTCACCACCCTCACCCGCACCGAACGGCGACGCTTCGTGGGGGCGCTGCTGGAGGTGAAACGGCGCGGAGTGTACGACGAGTTCGTGCGGACGCACATCGAGTACTACGTCCCCGACGGTGAATACGGCCTGCGTACGGCCCACATGGCGCCGTCCTTCCTGCCCTGGCACCGGCAGTTCCTGCTCGACCTGGAGCGGGCGCTGCGCCGGGTCGACCCGTCGGTGACCGTGCCGTACTGGGACTGGACGAAGGACCGCGGGACGACGTCGGCGCCCTGGACGGCGGACCTCCTCGGCGGCAACGGACGGCGCCTGGACCGGCGGGTCACCACCGGGCCGTTCGCCTACTCCGAGGGCAACTGGACCATCAAGGAGAACGTCACCGACGAGAAGTTCCTCACCCGGGACCTCGGCCGCGCGCGCGATCCGATCGACCTGCCCACGAGGAGCGAGCTGGAGTCGGCCCTGGCCGAGCCCGTCTACGACACCGCGCCCTGGGACTCCAGGTCGCGCAAGGGATTCCGCAACCGGCTGGAGGGCTGGGGGAGCGGGCGGGGCAGCGCCGCCTGGCGCAACCACAACCGGGTGCACCGGTGGGTCGGCGGGGTGATGGTCGGCGGCGCCTCCGTCAACGATCCGGTGTTCTGGCTGCACCACGCCTTCGTCGACCTGCAGTGGTGGCGCTGGCAGCAGCGGCACCGCGACGCCCGCTACCTGCCGGCGGCCGCGCCGGCGCCGGGCAGCGAGCAGTACCGGCGGATCGTCGCGCGGCACGAGAGGATGCCGCCGTGGGACGTGACGCCGGCCGAGCTGGAGGACGTCAGCCGGATCTACCGGTACGCCTGAGCGGCCGCGGAGGGGACCGGGACAGGGAGAGAGCCCCGGCGCCTGGGCGCCGGGGCTCCTGTGTGGCTGTACCGGCTGGTCAGCCGCCGTAGCCGTAGCCACCCTTGTCGTGGTCGCTGTTGTTCACGCAGCTGTTGCCGAACGCGGGGTTCAGCAGGCCGATCACGTTGACGGTGTTCCCGCACACGTTGACCGGGATGTGGACCGGGACCTGGACGAGGTTGCCCGACAGGACGCCGGGCGAACCGACGGCCGCGCCGTGGGCGCCCGCGTCAGCCATGGCCAGGCCGGCGCCGCTGAGCGCCACGGCCCCCGTGCCGAGGACGACTCCGGCTGCCTTCGCGATGCGAGACATCACGTACTCCTTCTGATTCGGTGAGCGCGGCGGCAGGACTCGCCGTCGCACTTACCCTTCAACGCCGTGGCTGACGGGGAGTCACGGCGATCACCGGTGCGTCACCCCTTTTGAACATCCGCTCGCACCCTTTTGCCTCAGCCCAGTCGCCGCACCGGTTCCCCGTCGAGGTAGGCGCGGATGTCCTCCACGGCCTGTCCGTAGTACGTCGCGTAGTTCGCCCGCGAGACATAGCCCAGGTGGGGGGTGGCGAGCAGCCGGGGCGCGGTGCGCATGGGATGGCCGGCGGGCAGCGGCTCGACGTCGAACACGTCGACGCCCGCGCCGGCGATACGGCCCTCCCGCAGCGCCGCCAGCAGGGCGTCCTGGTCGACGATCGCGGCGCGCGAGGTGTTGACGAGGTAGGCGGTGGGCTTGAGGAGAGCGATTTCGGCGGGGCCGAGCAGGCCGCGGGTGCGGTCGCTCAGGGCGAGGTGGACGGAGACGAAGTCGCTGCCCGACAGCAACTCCTCCTTGGAGGGTGCCAGTTCGACACCCACCTCGTCGGTGTACTCCTTGGTGAGGTTCTGGCTCCAGGCGCTGACGTGCATGCCGAAGGCGAGGCCGACCCGCGCGACCCGACTGCCGATCTTGCCCAGCCCCAGCAGGCCGAGCCGGCTGCCGTGCAGGTCGGCGCCGACCGTCTGCTGCCAGGGGCCGTCAGCGCGCACGGCGTTGTTCTCCTGGACGATCCCGCGGGCGAGCCCCAGCAGCAGCGCCCAGGTCAGTTCGACGGGCGGCGTCGAGGAGCTGGCCGTGCCGCACACGGTGACGCCGTGCGCCTCGGCGGCGTCGTAGTCGATGACGCTGTTGCGCATGCCGGAGGCGACGAGCAGTTTCAGCCGCGGGAGGCGGGCGAGCAGCGAGGCCGGGAAGGGCACGCGTTCGCGCAGGGTGACCACGATGTCGAAGTCGGCCAGGGCGGCGGCCAGTTCGTCCTCGGTGCCGAAGTGCTCGGGGAAGGACGTGACGTCCACGCGGTCGGCCACGGGTGACCAGTCGGCGAGTTCCGTCGCCACCTGCTGGAAGTCGTCGAGCACAGCGCAGCGCAGCCGCACGGTGGGTCCTTTCGTCGGTGTGTGGTGCCGGTCGCCATGCTCGCGCATCGACCCGGCGGACACCGTTTCCGCCCTCGGTCACCTGGGCGGATCTTTAGCTCTAAAGATTTCGAGGCGAAGCAAGTGCTTCGGGGGTCTCTCGGGGTGTGCCGAACGCGGTGAAAGGCGCTTGGCCACATACCGCCGGGCGAGGGGAGAGAAAAGGGCCCTCTGCCTGAAAGGGGAGGTCAGAGGGTGTGCGCGCCCCCGGCAGGACTCGAACCTGCGGCCAAGCGCTTAGAAGGCGCCTGCTCTATCCACTGAGCTACGGGGGCCGGGTGTGTGGCCTCTGTCGTGGGTGCCCGGGTGTGGGCCGATCCGTGACGTTGCCGGGGACAAGGATAGGGCTCCCGCATCCTTGTCCCTGTTGCTTCGCCTCCGTGGCTCGATGTGGAGGTTCGGTGAAGCGGTCCTGATAATCGCAGGCAGGTACGAATCGTGCATCGCTTTTGGGCCCTCACGCACCGGGTGTTGTGCACTCGTTATGCCTGGACTGTGCCCGCGTCCCAGTCATCCCTTCCATCCCTTGTGTCCTGTCGGCGCGCAGACATACTCATATGCTTCAGAATTCCCCCGAAATTGGGCATTCTTCACATGTGGTGACCTTGGACGTACGGCCTCAGCTGCTCGACGCACTCTCCGCCCTGCGCGACCGTGTCGCCGCCGCACGCTTCCCGCTGCCCCTGGCGGGGGCGCCACGCGCGCGTGCCAACCGCGACGAACTCCTCGCACAGCTCGACGACTACTTGGTGCCCCGCCTGAGAGAGCCCGAAGCGCCCTTGCTGGCGGTGGTGGGCGGATCGACCGGCGCCGGCAAGTCGACCCTCGTCAACTCCCTTGTCGGGCGGCGGGTGAGCGAGGCGGGCGTGCTGCGTCCCACCACGCGCACGCCGGTCCTGGTGTGCCATCCGGAGGACCATCACTGGTTCAGCGGCATGCGCGTGCTGCCCGACCTCACGCGCGTGTGGGCGCCCCACCGGGAGGTCACGGACGACCTGTTGCTGCCCGGCGAGGACCCCGCGCGCGTGCTGCGCGTGGAGACCGCCGAGACCGTGCCGCCGGGCCTCGCCCTCCTCGACGCCCCCGACGTCGACTCCCTGTTGGCCGACAACCGCCGTCTCGCCGCCGAACTCATCTGCGCGGCCGACATCTGGGTCATGGTCACCACCGCCGCCCGGTACGCCGACGCCGTCCCCTGGCATCTGCTGCGCACCGCCAAGGAGTACGACGCCACCCTGGTGACGGTCCTCGACCGGGTGCCCCACCAGGTGGTCGCCGAGGTGTCCCGGCAGTACGGGGCGCTCCTGACCAAGGCCGGCCTCGGCGACGTACCCCGCTTCACCGTGCCCGAACTGCCCGAGTCCGCCTGGGGCGGTGGGCTGCTGCCGGCCAGCGCCGTGGCGCCGCTGCGGACCTGGCTCGTCCACGTGGCGCAGGACCCGGCCGCCCGGCAGTACGTCATGGCCCGTACCGCGCGCGGAGTGCTCGACTCGCTGAAGTCCCGGATGCCCGAACTCGCCGGCGCCGCCGCCGCGCAGTACGCGGCCGCGCTCCGGCTCACCTCGGCCGTCGAGACGGCGTACGACAGCGAGCAGGCGCGGGTGCGCGGGCGGCTGCAGGCCGGGGCCGTCCTCGCCGGGGACGCCCTGAAACGGTGGCGGGCCTTTCCGCTCGACTGTTCGGCAGGTGAGCTGCTGGACGCCCTGGTGGAAAGCCTGGCCGCGCTGCTGCTGTGCGCCGTCACCGCCGCCGACGAGCGCGTCGACGAGGCCTGGCGGCGCGAACCCGCGGCGCGCGCCCCCGAGCTCGAGACACGCGACCCGTCCCCGGACAGCGCCGAGCACCGCATCGGGATGGCCGTACGGCGGTGGCGGCGGGAGCTGGAGGAGTTCGCCGAGGAGGAGGTGCGCGACCTCGACCGCGGGGTCGCCCCCGACACCGAGACGGTCGCGGCGCTCGTCGCCACCACGCTGCTCGGCGGACGCCGGGCCCGCACGGCGGGCGAGGGGCTCGCCGAGCGGATCGGCGCGCACGGGGCGCTCCGGCTGCGCGACCGGGGCGGACGGCTGCTCGCCGAGCACCTCGACCGGGTGCTGCTCACCGAGCGCGAACGCCGGCTCGCGCCGCTGGACGCGCTCGACGTGCACGCCGAGCCCCAGGCCGAGCTCATCGCCGCGCTGTCCGTACTGCAGAAGGAGAGGTGACCGGTGACCGCCGTCACTGACCAGGACCACACCGAGCACGCCGACCGAGCGGGGGACGCGGTGACCGAGAACGACCAGCACGACGACGGCCGCCACGGCGAGGGCGCCCCGGAAGAGAAGCGCACCGACACGGAGGGCGGCGGCGCCCACGCGCGCGTGGGGAGCGACGACGCCTCCGGCCGTACCGACTCCGCGGAGACCGCCGAGAGCTGGGACGACGGGCTCATCGCGCGGCGCGTCACCGAAGGGACGGCCGCCGAGCAGGCGGCGGCCCTGGAGACCCGCTCGCACAGCGCACAGCCCGCGGCCCCGCTCGCGTACGACGGCGTGCTGCGCTCGCGGCTGGAGGCGCTCAGGGAACTGGTCGGCCTCTCGCGCGCCCGGCTCGACAACCGCACCCTCGCCGAGGCGGGCCGCGTCCTGGACGAGGCGTCCACCCGGCGCAGGCTGTCCGGACAGCACACCGTGGTCGCCATCGCGGGCGCCACCGGCAGCGGCAAGTCGCAGCTGTTCAACGCCCTCGCCGGCGTGCCCATCTCGGAGACGGGTGTACGACGGCCCACCACCGCCGCGCCCATCGCGTGCAGTTGGAGCGACGGGGCGGCCAGTCTCATCGAACGGCTCGGCATCCCGCCCCGGCTGCGGCGGCGCCCGCTGCAGAACGGCGACGCCGACACACAGCTGCGCGGACTCGTCCTGGTCGACCTGCCCGACCACGACTCCGCCGCCGTACAGCATCGCGAGCACGTGGACCGCGTCCTGGCACTCGTCGACGCCGTCATCTGGGTGGTCGACCCCGAGAAGTACGCCGACGCCGTCCTGCACGAGCGCTATCTGCGGCCCATGGCGGGACACGCGGAGGTCATGTTCATCGTCCTCAACCAGACCGACCGGCTGCCCGGCGAAGCGACCGAGCTGGTCCTCGACGACCTGCGGCGGCTGCTCGACGAGGACGGGATCGCGCTCGGCGAGTACGGCGAACCGGGCGCCACCGTGCTCGCCCTGTCCGCGCTCACCGGGGACGGCGTCGGCGAACTGCGCGAACTGCTCGGCCAGTTCGTGACGGAGCGCGGCGCCCCGGCGCGCCGCATCTCGGCCGACGTGGACGCCGCCGCGGTCGGGCTGTGGCCCGTGTACGCCACCCGGCGGCGGACCGGCCTGAGCGAGGAGGCGCGCGACGAGTTCGCCGCCCGGCTCGCGGACGCCGTGGGCGCCACGGCGGCGGGCGAGGCCGCCGAACGCGCCTGGGCGCGCAACGCCAACCGCGCCTGCGGGACGCCCTGGCTGCGGCTGTGGCGGTGGTACCAGGACAGGACCGAACCGGTCACCGGGCGGCTGCCGTTGCGCGCCCAGGCCGACGAGGAGGCCACGGCCCGCCAGCGCGTGGAGCAGGCGGTGCGGACGCTGGCCGACCGGGCCTCGGCCGGACTGCCCGCGCCGTGGGCACAGGCGGTGCGCGAGGCGGCCGTACGAGGATCGCAGGGGCTGCCCGAGGCGCTCGACGAACTGGCGGCGCGCGCGGGGCTGCCACCGGGGCGGCCGCCCCGGCCGGGCTGGTGGCCGGCCGCCGTGCTCGCCCAGGCCGCCATGACCCTCCTCCAAGTGGTCGGCGGACTGTGGCTGTTGGGGCAGATCATCGGGTTCATGGCGCCCAACCTCGGAGTGCCGGTCCTGCTGATGGTGACCGGCATCGTCGGCGGCCCGCTGATCGAGTGGAGCTGCCGGATGGCGGCCAGAGGGCCCGCGCGGCGGTACGGCACGGAGGCGGAACGGCGGCTCAGGGAAGCGGCCGCCGGGTGCGGACGGGCCCGCGTCCTGGACCCGGTGGCGGCCGAACTGCTGCGCTACCGGGAGGTGCGGGAGCAGTACGGGAAGGTCGCGGGGGTGGGTGCTACGGCCAGGTGAGGTTCGTGCGCTGACGGGGTTTCACTCGTCCGGGTGGCGGAGTTTTCCACAGGCGGGTGGCGGTCCACAGGGCTCGGCGGGTCCGGCCCGACGGAGGCAGTCTGGCGGTGCGGCGATCGCGGAAGGCGTGGTCGCGGCGGCAGACGCAGCCGTACGGGACGGGCCCGTACGCATGTCAGGGAGGGATACGCGATGAACGAGACGATCATCTGCGCCGTGGGCAACGTGGCGACCCGGCCGGTGTACCGGGAACTGGCCTCGGGACCGTCGGCCCGGTTCCGGCTCGCGGTGACCGCGCGGTACCTGGACCGTGAGAACAACACCTGGACCGACGGCCACACCAACTTCTTCACGGTGTGGGCCAACCGGCAGCTCGCCACGAACGCGGCGGCCTCCCTCAACGTGGGCGACCCCGTCGTCGTACAGGGCAGGCTGAAGGTGCGCACCGACGTGCGCGAGGGTCAGAACTGGACCTCGGCGGACCTCGACGCGATCGCGATCGGCCACGATCTCGCCCGCGGTACCTCCGCCTTCCGACGGGCCGTCAGGACGGACCCGGCGGCCGCGGCATCGCAGCCGGAGCCCAACTGGGAGACCCCGCCCGGTGATTCCGGCGATTGTCCCCAACAGGAGCCGGAACCTGCCGCCGTGACGTGATGTCAGAGGCCGTACCGAGCTGACCGGACTGCGGCTTATCGGCGAATGCGCCCGAACAACCCGGTGGATTTGTCGATAAGCCCCGCCCGTGAACCGTCCCGGCGATAACGATTCCGAGTCGGATCGGCCGTCCGATCATCGGACTTGTCAAGGGCGGTGCGTGGGATCCCTAGGATGCCGGGCATGGCTCCCGGGGCGCTCGGGGCCGCTGATTCTGCTGGTGGGACCGTCCCCCCACACTGACGGGTCCTGCTCGAAGGGGAATTCGTGTTTGCTTCGTTCTCTGCGCTGTGCGCGCGAAGGCGAGGGGCCAGGGCCCGGCTCGCCTCCGCGTTGGTGGTGTCCGGACTCGTGGCGGCCGGCGCGCTGACCGGTGCGGGCGCGGCCGCGGCCGCGGAGACCCCACAGGCCCAGGGCGGGGCGACCGCCACCATAGGCGGGCTCAAGACGTACGGCTCCGCGGTGATCCACGACAAGGTCGCCGGCGACCAGCAGGTCTCGGCGGGCCTGTTCGAGATGTCCGTCGACGGCGGCGGCACCCTGCAGACGTACTGCGTCGACCTGCACAACCCCACCCAGCGCGACGCCCGGTACCACGAGACCTCCTGGAGCGGGACCTCGCTCGGCGCCAACCGGGACGCGGGCAGGATCCGGTGGATCCTGGAGAACTCCTACCCGCAGGTCAACGACCTCGCGGCGCTCGCCGCCAAGGCGGGTGTCCGGGGCGGCCTGAGCGAGCAGGACGCGGCGGCCGGCACACAGGTGGCCATCTGGCGCTACTCGGACGGGGCCGACGTCGACGCCGTCGACCCGCAGGCCGAGAGGCTCGCGGACTACCTGCAGAAGAGCGCCGTCGACGTGGCTGAGCCCAAGGCCTCGCTGACCCTCGACCCGCCCGCGGTCTCCGGGCACCCCGGCGAGCTCCTCGGCCCGGTGACCGTGCACACCGACGCCGCCGGCGTGACGGTGACCCCGCCGGCCGACGCCGCCATCTCGGGCGTACAGATCGTCGACAAGGACGGCAAGCCGCTCACCACCGCGGCCGACGGCAGCCGGATCTACTTCGACGTGCCCGAGGACGCGGCGGCCGGCTCGGCGGAGCTGACCGTGCAGGGCTCGACCACCGTCCCCGTCGGCCGTGCCTTCACCTCCGACAGCCGCAGCCAGACGCAGATCCTGGCCGGCTCCAGCGAGTCCACGGTCTCGGCGACCGCGAGCGCGAGCTGGGCGAAGCAGGGGGCCGTACCGGCACTGTCCGCGGCGCGGGACTGCGCCAAGGGGGGCGTCGACCTCACCGCGGCCAACCAGGGCGACGAGGCGTTCACGTTCTCGCTGATGGGCACCGAGTACAGCATTCCGGCGGGCGCCTCGCGCACGATGACGATCCCGCTGCAGGAGGACCAGCCCTACGACTTCGCCATCAAGGGGACCGGCGGTCTCGAGCAGCGGTTCACCGGGATCCTCGACTGCAAGACGCAGGGCAGTGAGAGCGGCGACGCGGTCCAGACGCTCAGCGAGCCGAGCCCGGCGACGGTGGGCGGCACCGCCGACGACACCAACCTCGCCGCGACCGGTGGCACCAGCACGACCCCCCTGATCGCGGGCGTCGCGATCGGCTTCGTGGTGATCGGTGGGGCGGCGTTGATCGTGGTCCGCAAGAAGGAAGAGGCGCGGACGCGGGGCTGAGGCGTCGGCCGGGGACTTCGGCGATCCGCCGAACGCGCCGGGAATCCCGTGCGAAGCGGCCGGGCAGCCGGGCAGGATGACCCCATGACCAAACCGTCGGCGTCATCGGACCAGCGCACCTCCTCGGGCTCCCTGCTGTCCCTGTGGTCGCAGGACTCCGTCCTGTCGATCGGCTCGGTGGGATCGGTCCTGTCCATCGGCTCCGTCGGCTCGGCCCTGTCCGTCGCCTCGGTCGGCAGCACGCTGTCCGTCGGCTCCATCGGGTCGGCACTCTCGCTGATCTCGGCCGGATCATGGCTGAGCACGGGCTCGCTGCTGTCCGCACAGTCCCGCTGGTCGGTCCTGTCCTGGCGCTCCAACCGGGCCTTCCGCGCGGCCGGAGCCGTGTGCGCGGTGGCGGTGGCCGCGGCGGCCCTGACCGCCATGTCGCCGGGGCGACGGGGGTGAGGCGCTACGCATGGCCGTGGATCAAGACGGGCGCCGGACGCCCGACAGACGACGCCTGACGCCTGCCCCGCACAAGACTGCAGGTCAGGGGTGCCCGGTCATACGCGTTTCCGCCCAGGGGTAGCCGTACGGCAAGATGGGGTGTATCTGCCCACTGCCTGATTTCAAGCTGCCGGACGGTTTCTCTTGGCTGAGTTCATTTACACCATGCGCAAGACGCGCAAGGCGCACGGCGACAAGGTGATCCTCGATGATGTCACCCTGAACTTCCTGCCGGGGGCGAAGATCGGCGTTGTCGGCCCGAACGGTGCCGGTAAGTCGACCGTTCTGAAGATCATGGCGGGGCTGGAGCAGCCGTCCAACGGTGACGCCTTCATCTCGCCCGGTTACAGCGTCGGCATCCTGCTGCAGGAGCCGCCGCTGAACGAGGAGAAGACCGTCCTGGAGAACGTCCAGGAGGGTGTCGCCGAGATCAAGGGCAAGCTCGACCGGTTCAACGAGATCGCCGAGCTCATGGCGACGGACTACTCCGACGCTCTGCTCGACGAGATGGGCAAGCTGCAGGAGGAGCTCGACCACGCCAACGCCTGGGACCTCGACGCCCAGCTGGAGCAGGCCATGGACGCGCTCGGGTGCCCGCCCGGCGACTGGCCCGTGGTCAACCTCTCCGGTGGTGAGAAGCGGCGTGTGGCGCTGTGCAAGCTGCTGCTCGAGGCTCCCGACCTGCTGCTTCTCGACGAGCCCACCAACCACCTCGACGCCGAGTCGGTGAACTGGCTGGAGCAGCACCTCGCCAAGTACGCGGGCACCGTCGTGGCCATCACCCACGACCGGTACTTCCTCGACAACGTCGCCGAGTGGATCCTCGAGCTCGACCGCGGTCGCGCCTACCCGTACGAGGGCAACTACTCCACGTACCTGGAGACCAAGCAGACCCGTCTCAAGGTCGAGGGACAGAAGGACGCCAAGCGCGCCAAGCGCTTGAAGGAAGAGCTCGAGTGGGTCCGCTCCAACGCCAAGGGTCGGCAGGCCAAGTCCAAGGCCCGTCTCGCGCGGTACGAGGAGATGGCCGCCGAGGCGGAGAAGATGCGGAAGCTGGACTTCGAGGAGATCCAGATCCCGCCGGGCCCGCGGCTCGGCAGCATCGTCGTCGAGGTCAACAACCTCAACAAGGCCTTCGGTGACAAGGTCCTCATCGACGACCTCAGCTTCACCCTGCCGCGCAACGGCATCGTGGGTGTCATCGGCCCGAACGGCGCCGGCAAGACCACCCTGTTCAAGATGATCCAGGGTCTGGAGACCCCGGACTCCGGCTCCATCAAGGTCGGCGAGACCGTCAAGATCTCGTACGTCGACCAGAGCCGCGAGAACATCGACCCGAAGAAGACCCTGTGGGCGGTCGTCTCCGACGAGCTCGACTACATCAACGTCGGGCAGGTCGAGATGCCCAGCCGGGCGTACGTGTCCGCCTTCGGCTTCAAGGGTCCCGACCAGCAGAAGCCGGCCGGTGTCCTCTCGGGTGGTGAGCGCAACCGCCTCAACCTCGCGCTCACCCTCAAGCAGGGCGGCAACCTGCTGCTCCTCGACGAGCCGACCAACGACCTGGACGTGGAGACCCTCAGCAGCCTCGAGAACGCGCTGCTGGAGTTCCCCGGCTGCGCCGTCGTCGTCTCCCACGACCGGTGGTTCCTCGACCGCGTCGCCACGCACATCCTCGCCTACGAGGGTGACTCCAAGTGGTTCTGGTTCGAGGGCAACTTCGAGTCGTACGAGAAGAACAAGATCGAGCGGCTCGGTGCGGACGCCGCGCGCCCGCACCGTGCCACCTACAAGAAGCTGACCCGGGGCTGATCTTGCGCCATCTCTATCGCTGTCCCCTGCGCTGGTCGGACATGGACGCCTACGGCCATGTCAACAACGCGGTCTTCGTCCGCTACCTGGAGGAGGCCCGCATCGACTTCCTTTTCCGTCCGGAGAAGGACTTCAAGCAGGGGTCGGTGGTGGCCCGGCACGAGATCGACTACAAGCGGCAGCTCGTCCACCGGCACCACCCGGTGGACATCGAGCTGTGGGTCAGTCAGATACGGGCGGCGTCCTTCACCATCACCTACGAGGTGAAGGACGACGACGTGGTCTATGTGCGTGCTTCGACGGTGGTCGTGCCGTTCGACTTCGAGGCCCAGCGGCCACGGCGGATCACCGCCGAGGAGCGGGAGTTCCTGGAGGAGTACCGGGACGACTCCGAGGAGGAGGCCGTCGCCGCATGACGGTCCTCCACCTCGCCGACGAGGGGGAGGCGGCGGACCTCGCGGCCTTCCTCTCCCGGCTGATCCACTACGACCGTTCGGCGGCCGTGCGGTTGCAGGCCGCCGGTACCGCGCTCGCCGTCTTCGGGCGACCGGCGTCCTTCGAGGTGCTGGCGATCCGCGCGGTGCGGCTCGCCAAGCCGTACGAGAACGGTCTCGACGTCACGCTCGACGTGACGGTCTCCGCCGGTGAACTCCTGGAGACGGTGGACGAGTCGGGCGCCACGGCCACCGTTCCGGGCGCCGTGACCGGGCCGTCGTGGGCCGGCGTGCTGCCGCCGCGCGGTGGCTGGCGGCCGGAGTCCGGGCTGCCCGCGCCCGACGAGCTGCGCGCGATGGTGGGCACGGCGGTGACCGAATTCCGGTCCCGTACGCAGGAGTTGTCGCCCGAGCGGCGTACCAGGGCCGAACTGGACGCCATCGGGCGGGAGATCTGGTCCCGCACGGTCGGTGACACGCCCCTGCCGGTACGGGCCGTGCACGCCGCCCAGTCCGTGGGGTTCCTGCGGCCGGGGACGCCCGCGGACCTGTTCTCCTCCGGGGCGTGGCTGCGGCTGCGTACGCCCTTCGGGTCCATCGCCGTACGACGGGCGGGAGCCGGGGCGGCGGCCCTGGGGGTCAGCGTCCGCCGCTGATCACGAACGGTCCTCGCTGTCGTCCGGGCGTACGGCGATGTGGTCGGGCTCGAGTTCCAGCGCGACGCGGTCGCGCATGCCCAGCGCCTCGGTGTACTCGGCGGGAAGCTGCAGGCAACCGGCGCGGTCGAGCATGGCGTACTCGCGGGCGACGACCGTCTCGTGGCCGGTGGTCTCGTCGACCTCGCTGCGGCGCAGGACCTCCGTGGAGGTGCGGCCGTCGCGGATGGCGACCGTGCGGCGGACCTCGCCGGCGACCGCCTGGTCATGGGTGACGATCACGATGGTGGTGCCGAGGCGTTCGTTCGCGGTGCGGAAGGCGGCGAAGACGTGTTCCGCGGTGTGCGAGTCGAGTTCGCCGGTGGGTTCGTCGGCGAGCAGGACGGCGGGGTCGTTGGCCAGGGCGACGGCGATGGCCACGCGCTGCTGCTGGCCGCCGGACATCTGGTGCGGGCGGCGGTCGCGGCAGTCCGGGATCTCCAGCAACTCCAGCAGCTCCAGGGCGCGTTCGGTGTGGGCGCGGCGTGAGGTGCGGGAGCGGGTGCCGGCCAGCTGCATCGGCAGGGCGATGTTCTGGGCGGCGGTGAGGTAGGGCAGGAGGTTGCGGGAGGTCTGCTGCCAGATGAAGCCGACGGTGGTGCGGCGGTAGGCGAGGCGGTCCTTCGCGGTCATCGTGAGCAGGTCCTGGCCCGCGACGCGGGCCGCGCCGGCGGTGGGGGTGTCGAGGCCGGCGAGGATGTTCATGAGGGTGGACTTGCCGCTGCCCGACGCGCCCACCAGCGCCATGAGTTCGCCTTCGCGGACCAGCAGGTCGAGGCCCTGGAGCGCCTGGACCTCGATGCCGTCCGTGGTGAAGATGCGGACCAGGCGGTCGCAGGTGATGAGGGCGTCGTGGCCGTAGGCCGGGCGGGTGCGGGTGGATCGGGCGCGGGTCGTCAGGTCGGCGAGCGTGGGATTGGTCGTGGTCATCGAGGGCTCCTGGGCGTCGCGTCGGTGACAAGGGGGCCGGGGGCGAGGTGGCTGTCACGGCGTCTCGCTCGCCCGCGCGTGCGGGGTGCCGCTGCGCCCACCCGTGTTGCCTCGGCGGCACGACTGCCCGCGGCTGGGGATGGGTGGGGTGCCGCCGCGCCCACCCGTGTTGCCTCGGCGGCACGACTGCCCGCGGCTGGGGATGGGTGGGGTGCCGCTGCGCCCACCCGTGTTGCCTCGGCGGCACGACTGCCCGCGGCGAGGTCGGCTGAGCCGGTCGTCAGGGGGGTCATCGGGTGTCTCCCGCTCGTAGTTCCGCCACCGACCCCCGTCTCCCCGTCCACCATGCCTGCGCGGTCGCGGCGCCCACCGTCGCCGCTACGACCGCCAGCGCGGGCAGCGTCAGTGATGTCGGGTCCGTTTGCAGGGCCGCCGGGCCGGCGGGGTCGTCGTGGGCGGCCAGGGCGATGGTCGTCAGGTCGACGGCGGGGGAGAGGAGCCGGATGGTCGCCCAGCCGGTCAGGGCGCCGCCCGCCGCGGCCAGGGCCGCCTGCGGCAGGGACTCCAGGATCAGCAGGCGGCGCCCCTGGGAGCGGGTCAGGCCCATCGTGCGCAGCCTCGCCAGCAGGGCCGCGCGTTCGGGGGAGGCGCGGAGCAGGGACAGGAGCAGGGCCAGTACGGCGTAACCGGCGCCCGCGGCCACGGCGGCCGTGTAGACGTGCTCAGCGCCGGACTGGAGGGGGGAGTCGACGTACCGGGCTCGCTCCGCCGCGCGGAGCCGGACGCTCGCCGTGCCGCCGGAGGCGCGCCGCAGGGCGGGGCCGTCGAGGTGGGCGCCGGTCAGGAGCAGGGCGTTGGGGCGGGCGGCCGTGCGGCTCAGGGCGGCGCGGTCGACGACCAGGAAGTCGTCGCCGGTGACGGCGGGGGTGCGGGAGCGGACGGCGGTGACGCGGACGGTGATCGTGCTGCCGTCCTCCAGGCGGACGGGGAAGGGACGGGAGCCGTAGCGCTCGGCGACCGCCGGGGAGGCGAGGGCGGGGACGGCGCCTGAGGTCTTACGGGCCGTCAGGTCGGCCTCTGGGAAGGGCCCGAGGTCCGTCCGGTCCGCCAACTCGGCGTAGTCCCGCGGGTCCACGCCCGCCAGCGGCACCGACTGTGTGCCGTTGCCCGGCTGGGCCTGGTAGCCGATGCTCACCGCGGCCAGCCCCCGCACGCCCGGCATCCGGCGGACCCGCTCGGGCAGCCCCGTCGGCAGCGGTGCCGACGTCTCCACGCGGGCGTCGGCGCCGACCGCGAGGAGGGCCGCCCGGTCGCGGGTCTCGTGCACGCCCGCGAGGACGGAGCCGCCGAAGGCCGCCGTGGTGAGGGCGGTGAGGAGGGCGAGCAGCGGCAGCACGGCCGACGCGGAGGTGCGGGCCGCCCGGGCCAGGGACAGGTGGGCCACCGTGCCGCGCAGCCGGGCGGCCGGGCGGGCCAGGGCACGCAGCGGGAGCGGGTGCAGACGGACCAGCAGCAGGGCCGCCACCACTCCGGTCAGCACCGGTGCCAGTGACGTCAGTTGGTTGTCCTGAGCGCCTTGCCTGCGCAGCGTCTCCACCGCGCCCAGGGCCACGGCGACCAGCGTCAGCTCCGCGACCGTACGGCGCCGGGACGGCCGTACCGACGCCATGTCCGCGCGGCCGCCGTGCACGCGGACGACCCGGTGCGCGACCGCCGCCCGCACGGCGGGGGTGGCGCAGGCGAGCGCCGTGACGGTCGCCGCCGCCGCGATCGCGTACGAGACGCGGGCGCCCGGGAGGGCGAGCAGCGCCACGCCGCATCCCAGGGCACCGGCGGGCAGTGCCACCACCGCCGTCTCGGCGACGAGCCGTCCCATGAGGCCGCGCAGGGAGGCGCCGCGGGCGCGCAGCAGGGCGAGTTCGGTGCGGCGGCGGTCGGCGGCGAGGCCGCCCGCCATCAGCAGGACGACGGCCGCGACCGTGCCGGCGCCGAAGGCGGCGACGGCGACGAGCGGGCGGACGCCGCCGCGCAGTGCCGTGTACGTGCCGAGCACCTGGTCGAGGTCGGTGCTCACCGTGGTGGTCGGACCGGTCAGCGCGCCGATCCGGCGCAGCCCGGGCCCGCCCTCCAGGGACGCGATCACGGACCTGAGGCGGTCGGTGTCGTACGAGTGCAGGGAGCCGGCGGTCGGCGCGTACTGCCAGTAGCTCCACGGGACCGCGGCGGTGCCCAGCAGCGCCGGGGCCGCGTCGGGGGAGAGCAGCAGCGCGCCGAGCCAGTAGTAGTCCTTGTTGGGGTCGTTGCTCGGCACCACGGCCAGGGCCGGGGTGCGCAGCAGCGGCTGGGTGCTCCAGTAGGCGCCCTCGGGATCGCGCGGGGTGACGATGCCGGTGACCCGCACGGCGAGCGAGGCGCGGCCCACGGCCGGTACGTGGATGCGCGAACCGAGCCGGATGTGCAGGCTCTTCGCGGTCGCGGCGGTGACGGCGGCCTCCACCTCGGGCGTCCTCGCGGTCACCGGTCCGTCGGTGCGCGGCAGTCGGCCGGTGACCTTCGTGACGTGCGCGCCGAGGCCGTACTGGGCGGCGAGGGAGATCCGCGCGGGCAGCTTGCTGGGCCGCGGCAGCCAGTTGTCCGAGGCCTCCATGGGCGTGGCGGTGCGTACGCCGTACGTCGACTGGTTGGGGTCGGGGACGAGCGGGCTGTCGACGGCGGCCCGGATCTTGGCGTAGCGGGCGGCGAGCGGGCCGGGCCGCAGCGCCGCCTCCCGCTGCTCCTGCGACAGCAGCGGTGAGGGCGGCTGCGCCCACACCGCGACCGTGGTGCTCTGGGGCCGCGCCCGGTCGACGGCCCGCCGCAGACCGGCGTCCTCGTACCGGTCGACCGCCCGCGGCAGCGCCGCCGCCAGACACGCCGTCAGCACGACGAGCAGCGCCAGCGCCAGGGCGGTGCCGGGCGCGGCACGCAGCCGGGTACGGACCCAGGGGGCCTGGACCGGACGCATCTCACTCACCCCCCTGCTCCCGCAACGACACCACCGGATCACCCCGCCGCACCGCCAGCGCCGCCGTCACCGCCAGCGGGGCCGCCGCCACCGCCGCCAGCAGCAACGCCACCTGGGACAGCGGCAGTTCGACGAGGACCGCCGGCACCGGGCGGGTGGCCTTCTCGGTCAGGACGATCAGGGGGATCACCGCCCGGGTCAGTACGGTCCCCAGTGCCGTGCCGACCACCAGCGCCATCGTCACCAGCACACCCTGCTCCACGGCGATCATGCGGGCCAGCCGGCGGCGCGGGGCGCCCAGGGCGCGCAGGACGGCGAGTTCGGCGCCCCGCTCCCGCAGGGAACCCGCCGCGCTCACCGCGAAGCCGACCGCGGCCAGCGCCGCCGCCACCCCGGCCGCCGCCGCGAACGCCGCCTCCGGTCCCGCGCCGAACGGATCGTCCCGCAGCCGCGCCGCCGTCTCTTCCCGCACGACGACCTGCGCGGGGTCCAGGTCGGGCAGCGCGCGCAGCGCCGCGGCGACCCGGGCCGAGTCGCCGGGGCCGGTCGCGAGCCACCACTCCGTCGGCGTGACCCCGGTCCCGTACCGCGTCTCCAGCACCCGGTTCAGCGACCGCAGGTCCATCAGCAGCGCTCCTCCGCCGGCCTCGCCCGCCGTCGGCAGCTCCCGTACCGCACGCGCGATCCGTACCGGAACGCTCTCCCCGGCGACGGTCACGTCCACCCGCTGTCCGGCACGCGCGCCGACGGAGGCGAGGAAGCGGTCGGTGGCCACCGCGGTGACCTCGCGCAGCGGGGGCTGTGCGACCTGCATCCGCACGGTCAGCGCCGAGGCGTCCCAGTGCACCGCGTCCGGCAGGTACCCGGTGCCGTACTCCACCGTCGGCGATCCGGACGTGCTCACTTCCGGCTTGGTCGGGTCGGTGCTTCCGTCCGGCGAGGACACGTTCCTGTCGCTGGACGAGGCCGCCTTCCAGGTGCCGGGCAGATCGATCCTCCGCACGCTCGCGTCCGTGCCGGTCGCCGTCAACCCGCCCAGCGTCAGCCGCTGCCGCTCCGCCTTGCCGACCGGCACCGGCAGCACCAGCTGCACCCCGGTGAGCTTCAACGGCCCGTCGGACACCGGGATGTCGAGGGAGTGCGGGCGGCCGTCGGAGGGCAGTTCACCGGCCGGGATCTGGTACGGGGTGCCGTAGGCGTCCTCCAGGGTCACCGTCACGTCGGCCGTCGTCCCCGTGCTCGGCGTGCTGCGCAGGGTCGCCGTCAGCCGCAGCCGGGCGGTGTGCGCGGGCACCTTCGCGCCGGCCGACGGCGCCTTCGTGCCCAGCGACGCGAGCAGCGGCCCCACCGGTTCGGAGGCCAGGTCCCGGCGCAGCAGCATCGTGTCCGCCGCGTGCGCGGTGTCCAGCGCCAGCAGGGTCGCCGTACGGTCGCCGGACAGCGGCAGTTCGGTGCGGACGGCCGGGGCGGCCCGCCGTACGTGCGCGACGGCCGCGTAGGTGTCGGTGCGCCCGGGGCCGCCGTCCCCGGCGCCCAGGACGCGCACCGGCGCGCCCGCCGCGAAGTCGGCCCGGTCGTCCTGCGAGCGGCTCCAGGAGGCGCCCTGCCCGATGGCCAGCATGCCGAGCGCGACGGCGAGGACCAGCAGCAGCACCGGTCCGGCCCCGCGCATGGGACGCCGGCTGAGCTGCCAGCCCGCCAGGGCGGCGGTCAGCCCGCGCCCGCCGGCCGCCCGGCGTTCGGCGAGCCGCGCCACCAGGGGCAGCAGGCGCAGGGTCAGCACCGTGCCGGCGAGCAGGGCCAGCGCGGGCGCCGCGACGAGCAGGGGGTCGATGCCGAGCGTGCCCGACCGGTCGCCGCTGACGGCACCGGAGGTCTGGCGGCCCAGCTGCCAGTACGCCACCCCGGCCACCGCCAGCAGCCCCAGGTCCGCGCCCGCCCGTACCGAGCCGGGCAGCGCCCGCGCCCGCCCCGGTCGCAGCCCCTCGACGGTCAGCGCCGGCAGCGTCACCGCCAGCGCGCAGCCCAGCGCCACACCCGCCGCCACCAGCCACACGCCCGGCCGGCCGGCGGCCGGCACGTCCGGATGCAGCCCGATCCGGGCCAGCGCGCCCTGTCCGGCCATCAGCCGGGTGAGCGGCCCCGACAGCAGCGGCGCGCACACCACGGCGGGCACGGCGAGGAACAGCGCCTCCAGCGCGGCGAACGCGGCGATCCGGGCGCGGGAGGCGCCGCGGGCGCGCAGCACCCGTGTCTCGCCGGTGCGTTCGGCGCCCAGCAGCCGGGCGACCAGCAGCAGCGCGCAGCCGGCGAGGAGGCCCAGCTGGAGCGCCACGATCAGCAGAGTGGAGCGGGAGACGAGCAGGGAGCGTTCGACGCGGTCCAGGACGTCGGGCAGTCCCGTGGTCACGGCCGTGGAACCGCCGAGCGCGGGCTGCCTGCGCAGCGCCGCGCCGCCCGCGCGGGCGGCGTCGCGCAGTTCACCGATCCGGTCGGTGGTCAGCCTGGAGTAGTCGGCGGCCACCAGCCAGGAGGCCTGCCCGGCGCTGACCTTGTCGCCGGTCAGGACGCCGGGGGCGGCGAGCAGCGGCCCGTAGGTCGTGAAGTCGACGGTCGTGACGCCGCGGCCGCCCAGGTCGTCCAGCCGCCAGTAGGGCGCGTCGGCCGCCACCGGCCGGTACAGGCCGGTCAGCGTGACCTTCACCTTCGGGCCGCCGAGCCGGTCGGTGAGGGTGAGCCGGGCACCGGGCTTCAGGCCCAGGCGCCGGGCGGCGTTCTGCGGCAGGGCCGCCTCGACGCCGGGGGCCTCCCGGGGCATCCGGCCCTCGACGATCCGCACCTGCGTGGGATCCAGCGCCGCGACGTACGTGAGGTCGGGCTCCCCGGACCGCGCGGCCGGCGGCTGCAGCGAGCGGGGCAGCGCGTACGGGCCCGACCGCACCAGCGTCCGCACGGTCACCGGCAGCCCGTCGAAGGTGCGGCGCGCGGCCTGTCGTACGGCCGTGTCGGCGGCGGCCCGCCGGTCCGCGGGCACCTCGGACCTGACGACCAGGGCGCTGTCGGCGGCGCTGCGCGGGTCCCGCAGGGAGTGGCGCAGGGCCGCGTCGCCGATCGCGCCCGCGTAGGCGGTGAGGGTGGCGAGGACCGCCGTGGTCAGCAGGACGGTGAGGAGGGCGGCGGCCAGGAGCAGGCGGTGGGCGCGGGCACGCAGCAGAACGAACCGTGCGACCGCACCGAACCCCGTCACCCCGACCCCCCGTGGCCGTCCGGAAGTCGTCCGGACCTCCCGGCGATGCTGTCAGAGGCGCGGGGTCAGGGGTAAGCGCTTGTAGATCGAACTTGACCGGATCGTGACCGGTTTCAGTCCGGGGTGTTGATCATCGAGGCGGCCGCGTAGGTCAGATACCGCCACAGCTCCTGCTCGTGCTCCTCGGACAGGCCGAGGTCGTCGAGGGCGCTGCGCATGTGCCGCAGCCAGGCGTCGTGCGCCTCGCGGTTGACCACGAAGGGCGCGTGCCGCATCCGCAGACGCGGGTGGCCGCGGTTGTCGCTGTACGTCGTCGGGCCGCCCCAGTACTGGATCAGGAACAGCGTGAGGCGCTCCTCGGCCGGCCCGAGGTCCTCCTCGGGATACATGGGCCGCAGGACGGGGTCCTCCGCCACACCCTCGTAGAAACGGTGGACGAGGCGGCGGAAGGTCTCCTCCCCGCCGACCTGCTCGTAGAAGGTCTGCGTCTCAAGCGTGCCGCGCCGGATCTCTTTCACCGCTCCATGCTCTCAGACCCAAGGAACCAGGACTTGAGGCTTAGGTCCCTCGGTCCGGGTGCACAGTGGACGTATGGGCACGCACACTCTCGACGACGAACTGGCGGACCTCGCCGCCACCGCGCGGGCGGCGCTGGTGCGGGAGATCGAGCTCAGCGGGGCCTGGGAGAGCGACCCGGTGTGGCGGGAGGCGTTCGAGGCGGTTCCGCGCCATCTGTTCGTGCCGTACTACTACGTCGGCGTCAGGGGCGGCTACGAGCGGCGGTGGGGCGAGAACCCGGACCGGGGCGCGCGGGAGAAGTGGATGCGCGGCGCGTACGCCGACGCCCCGCTGGCCACCCGGCTGCGCGACGGCGACCTGGTCTCCTCCAGCAGCCAGCCCTCGCTCATGGCGAAGATGCTGGCCGAACTGCGGGTGCGGGACGGCGACCGGGTCCTGGAGGTCGGCACCGGCACCGGCTACAACGCGGCCCTGCTCGCCCACCGGCTGGGCGACGACGACCTGGTCACCACGGTCGACCTCTACCCGGAGATCACGGAGGCGGCCCGCCGGCACCTGGCCGCGGCCGGGCACCGGCCCGTGGTCGTCACCGGCGACGGCGCCCGCGGAGTCCCCGAGCGCGCCCCCTTCGACCGGATCATGGCGACCTGCACCCTGTCCTCGGTCCCCCTCGCCTGGCTCGCCCAGTGCGCGCCGGGCGCCCGCGTCCTGACCCCGCTCGCCACCGGCCTGATCGCCCTGACCGTCGAGGACGCGGGCCACGCCGAGGGCCGCTTCCTGCACACCCCGGCCTACTTCGTGCCGCTGCGCGGGGAGAGCCGTCCCGAGCCGGAACCGGCGCACCTCGGCGGCATCCCGGGCCACGCCCGGGGCGACGACCTGTTCCGTTTCCTGTTCGCCCTCACGCGCGGCAGCCTCGATCCCCAGGAGGCCTACGTCCTGTGGGAGCGCGAGGGCAGGCCGCGGCGCGAGCGGTACGGCATCACGGTCCACGGCGACGGCGAGTGGGCTTGGCTGGACGATCCGGAGGGGCCGTACGTCTGGCCCCTGCCGGCCCGTTAGCCGCTCAGCCCCTGCGGACGGTGATCGTCGTCCAGGCGCCCACGTGCACCCGGTCGCCGTCCTGCAGCGGTACCGGCACGAAGGGCTGGATCGGCTCCTCGGAGCCGTTGACCGTCGTGCCGTTGGTCGAGTTCTGGTCGACGACCGCCCAGCTGCCGTCCGGCTGCTGGACCAGCACCGCGTGCTGGTGCGAGACGCCCGGGTCCTCCGGCGGCACCGACAGGTCGATGTCCGGGGTGTCGCCGGTGGAGTGGCGGCGGCGGCCGATGGTGATCTGGTTGCCGGAGAGCGTGCGCTGCTGCTCGGGCGAGTACGCGGGCAGGTTGAGGCCCGCGGCCTCCGGACCCGAACGCTGCATCATCGCCATGAAGTACTCGCGGTCCGGCCCGATGGTCGCCGTCCAGGTCGCCGGACCGGCCTGCGGCGGCGCCTGCTGGAAGCCCTGACCGGGCGGCGGCGGAGCCTGGGTGGAGCCGGGCTGCGGGTAGCCGTAGCCGCCGCCGGGGCCGCCCGGCGCACCGGGGCCCGACGACGGCGGCGAGATCACCCAGTCGTCGTCGTTGCCGCCGAAGGAGGGACCGCCCTGCGGCGGGCGCTGTGTCTCCCGGGGGAACGCCGGCGGGGCGGGCGGGCCGGAGGGGCCCGGACCGGGCTGCTGGAACGCCTGCGGGATGCCGCCGCCGGGACCGCCCGGGCCGCCCGCGGTCGGCGCGGGGCCGGGCGGGGCGGGGCGGGAGGTGTCGGGGCCGAAGTTCGAGGGGCCGCCAGGGCGGGGGTCGTTGCCGTAGCCGGAGGGGCCGCCCGGGCGCGGGTCGTTGCCGAAGCCCTGCGGGGGGCCCGGCCGGGAGTCGTTGCCGAAGGCGGTGGGGCCGGAGGGCTCGCTGCCGAACGACGGGATCGGCTCGGCGGGGCGGTTCACCTGCGACGGACGGGAGCCCTGGTACTCGTACGAGTCACCGCCGCCGTACGACGGGCCGGGCGGCTGCTGGTAGCGCACGTTCGGGCCGGGGGCCGGTGGGCGCGGGGCGGCCGGGGTGTACGAGGTCGCCGTGTTGGTCAGGAAGTTCCACCGGCACTCCTCGCAGAACGGCGCACCGCCCTCGCGGGGCGTGCGGCACTGCGGGCAGAGCTCGGGCTCCGGGTCCGGTACGGCGGACAGGTGCGGGGGGCGGCCGCCGGGCTGGGTGCCCTGCGGCGGCGGGAAGCCGTAGCCACCGCCCACGGGGGGCGGCGGGGGCGGGGGCGGAGGTACGGCACCGGCCATGCGGTGACCGCAGACCTCGCACCAGTCGTCGGAACCCGACTGGTGTCCGTTCGGGCAGGTCGGCATGTCGGCGCGTCCCTCCTTCGTTCGTTCTAGGTCACTTCGCGTGGGGTCTCTACGGTCACTTCTTTACACGAACAGTCTTTGTCGACCGTGTCTCGAGAGTCATCTCGTCGGCCTCCGCGACCTTCGCCTTCAGTCGCACAGTACCTGTCGCGGCATCGACGACGTCCACCACCTTCGCAAGCAGTTTCGCAGTATCGGCGTTCCCGGAGACGCTCGCGAGCTGAACGGCCCGGCCCAGCTTGGCCGTTGCTCCGTCGAAATCTCCCGCTTTGCGCAGGTCGAGCCCCTGCTGGATGGCCTGGGCCAGCTCGGCCTGCCCCGTGTAGTGGGCGACCTGCGGGTTGATCGACGTGGACGCCGTCATGTCGTCGGTCCACACGGCCCGTACCAGGCCCTGGGGGCCCAGGTTCTCCGCGGTGCCGTCGGGCTGCGGGACGACCAGGGAGACGCGGGCGGCGAGCATCTCCCGGCCGATGCCGGCGGGGGGTACCTCCAGGCACACGTGGTAGTCACGGGACTCGTCTCCCCAGGAGCCGGTGGGGTAGTCCCCGGCGCGCGGGCCGGCCTCACCGCGCCGGTCGGTCAACTCCTCGACGGTGGGCGCGACCTGCTTGACGAACTTGATGGTCGTGCCCACCGGCGTCCACAGCCTGAGGGCTACGTCGCCGACCTCCTTGCCCATCGCCGTCTCCATCATCCGCGTGAAGTCGGCGGCGAGGCCGGCCGGATCGGCGACGATGTCTGCGGTGCCGAGCAGAGCGGAGGCGATGCCTGTGACTTCTTTCACTTCCCAGTCGGTGCCCACGCCGCGTGCGTCACACGTGAACCGTCCGGCGCAGGAGTCCAGGGCGGCCTTCAGGTCCTCCGGCGACTCGTGCTCGTTGCGGCCGTCGGTGAGCAGGATGCCGTGCCGGATGGCGACGTCGGCGGAGGACAGCAGGCGGTCGGCCAGCCGCAGCCAGGTGCCGATGGCCGTGCCGCCGCCCGCGCTGAGCTTGCGCAGCGCCTGCTTGGCCTGCTCCCGGGTGGTGGCGTCGGCCACCGCGACGCGTCCGCCGCCGGGGTAGACCTCCTTGGCGATGTGCGTGCCGCCGATCACCGCGAAGTGCACCCCGTCGCGCAGGGTGTCGATCGCGGCCGCCGTCGCGTCGCGGGCGTTGCGCATCTTGGTCGGCGGGTAGTCCATCGAGCCGGAGCAGTCGACCATGACCGCCACGGCCGCGGACGGGCCCTGGCCGGGCGAGTACGGCTGAGGTGCCTTGACCGCGCTGCCGACGGTGCCGCCACCGGTGGCGGTCACCGTGACGATCGCGTTGACCTCGCGACCGCCCTCCGGCAGGTACTCGTTCTGGTACACGTCCATCGAGAACTGCGGCACGTTCGACTTCGAGAAATTGGCCATGCCTGATCGAATCCCCCTCGTGCACCTCACAGCCGTGAGGCGATGACTGGAAGCGGACCGGTCCCCTCCGGTCCGCCGGGCCTCCCCGTACTCGGCCTCAGGCCGATCCTGCCCCCTGAGACACGGCCGGGAACGGCACGACGGCCACTGTTACGTTGTCGTGGCCCCCGCCGTCCAGGGCGTGACCCACCAGCACCCGGGCGCTGTGCAGGGGGTGCCGGTCGGCGTCCGCGGGGACGGCCTCGGCCATCTCCTGGGCCGCCTCCGCGTAGTTCCACAGCCCGTCCGTGCAGACCACCACCACACCCGGCCGGTCCGGCTTGAAGGAGGCGGTGTGCGGGTCCAGTTCGTAGGCGTCCGCGCCGAGCCAGCCGGTGATCGCGTGGGCGCGCTCGTCGGCGTACGCCTCGGCCTCGTTCATCAGGCCCGCGGCGACCATCTGCGCGGCCCAGGAGTCGTCCTCGGTGAGCCGGGCCGGGGGCGAGGAGCGGTCGACCGGGACCCAGTAGGCGCGGCTGTCGCCGACCCAGCCGACGACCAGCAGGCCGGCCGTGACGACGGCGCCGACGATCGTGCAGGCGGGCGCGTTCTGGTGCGGGGCGTGCTCGCGGGCCGTGGCGGGCTCGGCGGCCAGGGCGTTGACCGCGTGCGACGCGGCGACGATCGCCTCGTGCATGGCCTGCTGCGGGTGCGTGCCCCGGGGCAGGGCGGCGAGCACCGACTCGCTCGCGGCCCGGGCGGCGGCGTAGGAGGCGTCGTCGGGGCGGGTCGCGGAGGAGACGCCGTCGCAGACGATCGCCACCGAGGCGGGGGAGCCGTCGGGCAGGGCGGTGTGGCCGATGCCGAAGGCGTCCTCGTTGCGGTGGTGGCGCAGACCGCGGTCGCTGACGGCGGCCAGCGGGCCGCACTCCTGCTCCATGTGGTCGCGCTCGCGGGGCTGGGCGTGCCCGCAGTTCTCGCAGTAGCCGTCGCTGTCCACGCGGCCCGCCCGGCAGGCCACGCACAGCTTGGCCTCCCCGTCGGGCCCGGAGAGGTCGGCGACGCGCGGGTCGGGTGCCTGCAACGGGTACTCCCCGGGCTCCGGCGGCCGGTCGAAGCGCACCCCGGAGGCCGGGGAGACCGGCGAACCGGTCGGCGGCTGCTGCGGCGGCAGCGGGACACCGCCCGGGTCCGCGCCGCGCGGCTCGGCCGGCACGGCGACGGGGGCACCGGCCCCGGCCGGCTCCGGCGCGACGGGCCGGTCCATGCCGTCGTGGCCCGCCGCCGGGCTGTTCAGCGCGACCGTCGGGTGGTCGTCCGGCCGTGGCGGCAGTGCGGACAGGTCGTATCCGCACGCACCGCAGAAACGGTCACCCGACTCGAGCGGCCATTCGCAGCTCGGGCAGGCGGACAACTGGGGCATCTGCGACATCAACTACACCCACGTCCGGGGGCGGTAACGGTTGGCTCGTTCCACCAGGTCGATCCTCTCCTCGCCGCCCCGCGCGAGCCGGGCCAGCGTGCGGTACGAACGCTCCAGGCCGAAGCGGAGTCCCCGCTCGTCCAGATCGCTGCCGAGCAGCGTCCGCCGCCCCGCGGGCGCGGAACCCCGGCCCCCGGAGAGTATCCAGTCCAGGGCGCACCCGAGGACCTCGGCCGACAACTGCTCCCGGCGCGCCGGATCCAGACCGTACGCGTCCAGCGCCTCGACCTGCCCGGCGGCCGCCGTCAGGTCCTCCAGGAACGGTACGTCCCCGGGCACGGCCGTGCGTCCGCGCAGCCGCGCCCGTACGGCGGCCACGCGCGCGGCCGTGTAGTGGATGGACGACTCCGGCACCGACTCCAGCGTGGCCACGGCACTGCGCCGGTCCCCGGCGGCGAGCTGGACGCGGGCCAGCCCGAAGGCGGCGCTCACATAGCTCGGGTCGGTCGACCACACCAGCCGGTAGTACTCGGCGGCGTTGTCCAGCTGGCCCAGCACCTCCGCGCACAGGCCCAGCGCCAGCTTCGGCGCCATCTCGCCGGGGAAGGCGTCGTAGATCGCGTCGAAGGCGAGCGCCGCGCCCTCCTGGTCGCCGGTGACCAGCGCGGCCACGCCCCGGTACCAGACCACCCGCCAATCGTCGGGTTCCTCGTCCTCCAGGGTGGCCAGCGAGGTGACGGCGGCCTCGGAGTCGCCGTTCTCCAGCCAGGCCCGGATCTGCCTGAGCCGGGTCTCGACGGACTGCGCGGGCGCCGCCGCGAGCGCCCCGAGCAGCTCGGCCGGCGCGGTCGTCATCAGACCCGCCAGGAAACCGGCGTTGGGGTCCGCGGGGTCCACGCGGGGGATCGGCAGCGCGAGGGCGGCGGCGGGGGAGTTGACCGGCTTGACGATCGCCGGGGGCCCGTCGCCGGACGCGGGCGACGGGGCCCGCCCCTTGCGCGGCAGCACCGCCCGCGCCCCGAGCCGGGACACCTCGCCGTCCAGCTTCGGGAACAACTCCGCGTCCGTGACCCGCAGTTCGGGCCCGAACAGCGTCGACAGCGCCGGCCGCGCCCGTCCCGTCTGCAGCGACACGACCTCCCGCAGCACTCCGGTCAGCTGCTCGCCCATCTCCTGCGCGGAGGCGAAGCGGCGGGCCGGGTCCGGGTCGGTCGCGCGGACCAGGAGGCGGTAGAAGGACTCGTACTCGCGGAAGACCTCGATGTTGTCCGGGTCGGGCAGGGAGTCCACGAAGACGTTCGTGTAGCCCTGGAAGTCGAAGGTCAGCACGGCCAGGGTGCGGGCCACCGTGTACAGGTCGCTCGCCACCGAGGGGCCGACCTCCGCGACCTCCGGCGCCTGGTAGCCCACCGTGCCGTAGATGGCCGACTCCTCGTCGTCCATCCTGCGCACCGCGCCCATGTCGATGAGCTTGAGCTGGTCCTCGGTCTGGATGGCGTTGTCGACCTTGAAGTCGCAGTACAGCAGGTTGCGGCTGTGCAGATGACCGAGCGCCTCCAGCGCCTCGATGCCGTACGCGCACGCCTGCTCCACCGGCAGCGGATCCCGCTTGCCGTCCGGGGTACGGCGGCCGTTGGCGATCTCCTTCAGCGACTTGCCGCCGACGTACTCCATGACGATGTAGCCGTCCATGGACCCGGTGCGCTGGTCGAGGTGCTCCACGAAGTTGTAGATCCGCACGATGTTGGAGTGCTCGATCTCGGCGAGGAAGCGCCGCTCGGAGATCGCCGCCGCCATCGCGTCCTGGTCGCCGGTGTCCAGGAGGCCCTTGAGGACCACCCACCGGTCGGAGACCGCCTTGTCCACCGCCAGGTAGACCCAGCCGAGCCCGCCGTGCGCCAGACAGCCCGCGACCTCGTACTGGCCGTGCACCACGTCCCCGGCCTTCAGCTTCGGCACGAACGAGTACGGGTGCCCGCACTTGGTGCAGAAGCCCTCCGTACGGCCCGTCCGCTCCCCGCGTGAACGCCCCACCGGCGCACCGCAGTCGGAGCGCGAGCAGAACCGCTTGCGCTCGGGCACCTCCGGGTTCTCCAGCACCATCGCGCGCGGGTCGGGCCGCGGCACGTCCGGCACCTGCACCAGGCCCGCGCCGAGCCGGCCGCGGCCACTGGTGGAGCTGCCGGAACCGGAGCTGCGCACCGACACCGAACGGCCCGTGGACCGGCCCGACAGGGAGCGCGAGAGCCGCCCCGACACCGAGCGCCGGGACTTCGACGACTGCGACGACGTACGGGAGCTGCCGCGTCCGGTCGGGCGCGAACCGCCGCTGCCCGAGCCGTCGTTGTCGCCGGCCGGCCCCGTGGAACTCCTCCCGGAGGAGGGGCCCCCTGGCGCGACGACCGGCGCGAGACCGCAGGTGTCGCAGTACAGCTCGCCGCCGCCGACGTCCTCGTAGGACCCCTCGCAGTCCGGCCGCTGGCAGGTCTGCTGTGCCTGGCTCATGACTCCCCCCTACGGTCTTCGGGACCGCCCTGCTCCGGCACGCGCGGGGCGCCGAGCAGCTCGGCGGCCGCCCGCTGGTAGCGCAGCACGGCCTGTTCGGCCACGCGCAGGTCGCAGGGCGCGCTCCACAGCATGCGGCGCGCCGCGTCGTACCGCTCGATCAGGAACGGGTCCTCGGCGAGCCCGTGCCGGGCGACCTTCGCCTTGTACGCGTCGAGACGGCCGCGCAGCTCCGCGCGGACCGCCAGCGGCGCGGTGACCGCGGTCAGCGACTCGCGGGCGCGCAGCAGTTCGTCCTCCGCCTTCTGCTCCAGCGACTCCAGCAGCGGGGACAGGCGGTGCCACTGGGCGTGTCTGCGGTACTCGGCGGCCGTCGCCAGTTGCTCCTGCAGTGCGGTCGGCGGGCCGCTGACCACCGGCACCTCCGTCGCGGCGATCTTCGCGAGGACCTCGCCGCGCGCGGTGCGCGCCTCGGCGAGCGTGCGGTCGGCACGGCTGAGCACGTCCCGCAGCCGGATCAGCCGCTGCTCGGCGTCCTGCCGGACGGTGAGCACGGCGTCGATCTCCCGGCGCACGTCCTCCAGGGCGCGCGCCTGACGGTCGTACACCGTCAGGTCCGGCCGGCCGCCGCCGGGCGCCGAACTGCCCTGCGCCGGGACCCAGTACGCGAGCGGGTCGGACACCACCTGCTCGCGCAGGGACGTCAGCGTGCGCGTGATGCGCTCCAGGTCGTCGCCGGCCGGGTGCTCGCCGGGGCGCACGCCGACGGAGTGGGCGAGCTTGCGGGTGCGCTGCAGTTCCGCGGCGAGTAAATCGATCCGGGCGGGCAGCGCCGACCACACCGCGTCGGCGGCGACGACCATGTCCAGGCTCGTCGCGTACAGCTCGTTCATCCGGTCCACCAGCGCCGACAGCGAGAACTGCTCGCTCAGCCGGCCCGAAACGCCCTGCAGAGTCGGCGCGTTGGCCACGGCGGTCGTGGAACCGGCGAGCGTGACGGACTCGCCGCGCAGCAGTTCCGTCAGCTCCACCAAATCCTCGCGGCTGGACCAGCGGCGGCGGGCACGGATCTCCCGGGCGGAGCGCAACGCGTCGGAGTAGGCGTCGAAGTACGCCCACAGCAGCGTGATCGACGCCTCCGCGGACGCCCAGCGCTCCTTGGTGACACCGGTCAGCTCGGCACCTTCGAGGAGTCTGCGGCCCGCGTGGTCCTGCAGGGCGAGGAGCGAGGTCTCGATCGCCTCGTGCTCCGCGCCGAGCCGCGCCAGCGCACGGTCCACCTCGTCCCGGTCCATCACCGGCCCGGCGGGGTCCGTGACGCCCATCGATCACCTCTCGCTGCTGTCGTCATCCGTCAGTCGTCCGTCAGTAGATGATCGGTCACCGGTAGTTGGCTTCGGGAGGGGTCGCCGACGGCGACTTCTTGCCGTCCTGGTCCATGGTGGGGTGCAGCCACGTCCGGTACGAGTCGGCCCAGCCGCCGTCCTTGATGTAGTCCGCCAGGGTCCGGTTGACCTGGCGTACCAGATCCTCCGAGCCCTTCTTCATCGCCACGCCGTAGTACTCGTCGGTGAACAGGCCGCCCTTGAGCTCCACCGTCGGGTCCTGCGCGGCCTGGCTTGCGGCGAGCGCGCCGTCCGTGACGACCGCGTCGACCTCGCCGAGCTGCAGCTTCACCAGGCAGTCGAGCTGATTGGGGACGACCGTGCCGATGTCGGTGGACGCGGGGATCTTGTGGCCCTTGTCCGCCTTGAGGTTGTCGAGGGCCGTGGAGGTCGCCGCGGAGCACACCTTCTTGCCGGCGAGGGTCGCGTTGTATCCGGTGATCGTCGAGTTCTTGGGCGCGAGGACCTGCTGGCCCGTCTTGAAGTAGGGCGCCGAGAAGTCGACCAGGCCGAGGCGGTCGCAGGTGATCGTCATGGTACGCACCACCATGTCGACCTCGCCGTCGTTGATGGCGTCTATCCGGCGGCTGGTGGGTATGGCCTTGAACGTGACCTTGTCCGGGTCGCCCAGCAGGTCGCGGGCGATCCGGTGGGCGAGGTCGATGTCGAAGCCCTCCAGCGCGCCGTCGGCGTTGTTGGGGTTGAGGTAACCCCAGCGGTAGCTGTTGGTGTCGACGCCGACGACCAGGCGCCCCCGGGACTTGATGGCGTCGACGTTCTTCTGTGTGGCGCTGGTGCCGGACGGCGACAGGCTCTGGTCCTGCGGGAGCTTGCCGTTGGTGCACTTCTCGTCCGCCTCGGCCTGCAGGCCGTGGGCCAGCCTCTGGCCCGCGCCGGCCGCGGCGGCACCGCTCGACTGGGTCCGGGGCAGCAGCAGGACGAGGGCCAGCGCCAGGGCGCACACGACCGCCATCGCACTCACTCCGCCCCAGCCGCGCAGGCCGGCCCGCAGACGCTGTGTCAGACGCCGTGCATTCATCGTCACGCCCCCTCTCACCGGTATTCCGACAGCCTGCGGCCGATGCCCAGCACCGCTCCGGCCGCCCCCAGGACCGCCAGCACGGCGGCCCCGTACGGCAGTCCGTCCAGGGCGTCCCGGCCCCCGCGCGCGGCCTGCCTGAACTCGGCGTCCTCGTGGGTGAGCGCCGTCTGCAGCGCCGCGTCGACGTTGTCGAAGCACACGCTCGTCGGGTCCTTGCCGACGCCTATGACCTTGTCGCGGGCCTGCTGGTAGTCGCCCTGGTCGTTCTTCTTCTGGGCGACCTCGTGCCGGTCCTTCCACGCCTGCATGTAGCCGTCGGCGTCCTTCACCGGCTTCCTGCCCGCCGTGTCGTCGGCGAGCGAGCGGGCCTTGGTGAGGGAGCCGGCCAGCTTCGCGATCTGGGTGTCGTACCCGACGGCGTACGTGTCCTTGGGCTTCTTGTCGACCAGGGTGGTGTCGGCGCCGCGGCGGATCAGGCTGAGGTTCTCGTCGCTGCGGGCCGTCAGGGACGCGATGCGGGCGTCGTGCAGGACGTTCAGCGAGCGGACGCCGTGGTCGTAGGAGTCGTTCAGGCCGGCGCGGGCGACGGTGTGGCCGACGACCACCCAGAGCAGGACCACCACGGAGGCGGCCGAGGCCGTGACCAGGCCGTGGTTGAGGACCCGGTTGGTGCGCAGGTAGTTGCGCCGCTGGGACCAGCCCAGTGCGGCCAGGGCGGCGACACCGAGACAGGCCGCGGCCCACGGGAACGCCTTGGCGTCCGCGTAGTCGGAGTTCAGCCGCTGGTTCTCCCGCTGGTACAGCGCCTCGGCCTTCGGCAGCATCTGCTGCTGCATCGTCTCGTTCGCGGCGCGCAGATAGGCGCCGCCCACCGGGAAGCCCTGCCGGTTGTTGGTCCGGGCCGTCTCCACCAGGCCCTTGTACGTCGGCAGCAGCCTGTTGAGGTCGGCGATGGTCTTCGCCGACTCCGACCCGGCCTTGGAACTGGCGGCCGCCGTGACCAGTTTGGCCGCCGCGGTGTCGATGTCGCGCCGGTAGCGCTGCCGTATGGAGGGCTTCTCCTGCGGGCCCGCGAGATAGCCGCTGGCCGCGGCCGTGTTGGCGTCGGCGAGGGAGGCGTAGATCTCGGCCGCGTCGGAGCTGAGCGGCTGGCTGCTGTTGAGGACGTCGTCCGCGGCGCTCGCCCGGTCCGTCATCTGCCAGGCGGCGACCGCGCCGAACGCGACGACCAGGAGGGCGAGCAGCGCGCCGATGACGCGCAGCCGCCCCGGCTCCGTGGTGGCGGCCGCGCGCAGCCGGTCGACGCCCTCGGCGAAGGCGGTGCGGCGCGCGGGAGCGGGCTTCGGCGCCTGGGCGGGGCCCGGCGGCGTGGGCGACCCGGGCTGCGGCGGTACGGCGGGCAGGGTGGGCACGCCGGAACCCGGTGGTGCCGCACTGCTCTTCGGCGGTGTTGTCACTGTTGACCTCCCCCATGGCCATCCGTCGCCGCCAGTATCGCCGCCGGGACCGACATCCGCACCGGCCTTCACTGGATCTTGATCGGATCGCAGTGCTCTTGCGCCGGGGGCCCGGGGGTCGCCCCCGGAAGAGACACCACCGGCGCGCGACTCGGAGTCCCGCACCACCCCCTGCCCATGAATACGCCGCCGGAATCAGTTCGGTTCCCGCCAGGTCAGCGCTCGAAGTGCGCCCTCACCCGGTCGTGCACCTCAGCTTTCGCTCCCACCCTGTCCAGCCCCAGCAGTGCCGCCCCCAGCACCGGACTCGCCGTCACCACCCGTGGCACCGCCTTGGGGGCGCGGACCGAGAGCAGCTCGCGGATGCCGTCGTTCAACTGCGGGTGCTGGGCGGCCAGTACGCCGCCGCCCAGCAGGACCGGTGTCTCCTCCTCCAGCAGGCCGAGGCGGGTCAGCGCGACCGTCGCCATGGTGACCACCTCGTCCGCGAGCCGGTCGACGATCGCGCGGGCGACCGGATCGCCGTCCGCGGCCGTGGCGAAGAGGACCGGCGTCAGCTCGTGGCGGCGGGCGGGCGCCACCGTCTCCAGATGCAGGGCCTCGATGAGCGCGAGCATGGTGGGGAGGCCGAAGTGCGCCGGGAGCGTGCGGGCGAGGGCCGTCGGCCCGCCCCGCCCGTCCTCCGCGCGCGCCGCGTGCCACAGCGCCTCCTCCGCCAGGCCCCAGCCGCCGCCCCAGTCACCGGAGATGCGGCCGAGCGCCGGGAAGCGGGCGGTGCGGCCGTCGGGCCGCATGCCGACGCAGTTGATGCCGGCGCCGCAGACGACGGCGACCCCGCGCGGCTCGGTGACGCCGGCCCGCAGGATCGCGAAGGTGTCGTTGCGGACCTCCACCGACGTGCCCCACCCCCGCGCCTGCAGCGCGGCCGCCAACTGCTCCTCCTCCACGGGGAAGTCGGCGTTGGCGAGACAGGCGGAGACATGGTCGACGGACGACGCCATCCCGGAGGCGGTGAAGGCCCGGGTCACCGCCGCGGCGACGGCGTCCACGGCCGCCTCCACGCCGACCACCGGCGGCCGGAACCCGCCGCCGCGGGCCGTGGCGAGGACGGTGCCGTCGGCCGCCACGACGGCGACGTCGGTCTTGCTGTTGCCCGCGTCGACGGCGAGGACACGTGCGGTCATGCCCACGCGAGATGCTCCCGGTTGTGTGCGATCAGTCGGTCGGTGAGGGCGTCGGCGTACGCGTACTGGCCGACCAGGGGGTGGGCGAGCAGGGCCCGGAACACCCGGTCCCGGCCGCCCCGCAGGGCCGCCTCCAGCGCCAGGTCCTCGTAGGCCGTCACGTTCGCCGTGAGCCCCGCGTACAGCGGGTCGACGGTGGGGACGGGCAGCGGGGTCGGCCCCTTGGGGCCCACCGCCGCCTGCACCTCGATCACCGCGTCGTCGGGCAGGAAGGGCAGCGTGCCGCGGTTGAGGGTGTTGACCACCTGGTACGGCGAGCCGCCCCCGCCGAGCAGTCCGGCCGCGAGGTCCACGGCCGCCTCCGAGTAGTAGGCGCCGCCCCGCTCGGCCAGCAGCGCCGGCTTCTCGGCCAGCGCCGGGTCGCCGTACATCGTCAGCAACTGCCTTTCCATCTCCGCCACTTCGGCGGCACGGGAGGGCTTGGTGCCCAGTTCCCGGACGACCTCGTCGTGCGCGTAGTAGTAGCGCAGGTAGTAGGACGGGACCACGCCGAGGCGGTCGAGGATGTCGGGCGGCAGGCGCAGGTCGGCGGCGATGGCGTCGCCGTGCTCGGCCAGCAGCGCGGGCAGCGCGTCCTCGCCCTCTGGGCCGCCCAGCCGTACGCCGGTCTCCCAGGTGAGGTGGTTGAGGCCGACGTGCTCCAGGTGGATGTCGGCGGGCGTCAGCCCGAGCAGGTTCGCGAACTTGCGCTGGAAGCCGATCGCCACGTTGCACAGGCCGACCGCCTTGTGGCCCGCCTGCAGCAGGGCGCGGGTGACGATGCCGACCGGGTTGGTGAAGTCGATGATCCAGGCGTCCGGGTTGGCACGGCGCACCCGTTCGGCGATGTCGAGGACCACCGGGACCGTGCGCAGCGCCTTGGCCAGGCCGCCGGCGCCGGTGGTCTCCTGGCCCACGCAGCCGCACTCCAGCGGCCAGGTCTCGTCCTGCTCGCGCGCCGCCTGGCCGCCGACCCGCAGCTGCAGCAGGACCGCGTCCGCGCCCTCGACGCCCGCGTCCAGGTCGGAGGTGGTGACGATCCTGCCGTCGTGCCCCTGCTTGGCGAAGATGCGGCGGGCGAGGCCGCCGACGAGTTCCAGGCGCTCGGCGGCCGGGTCGACCAGGACGAGTTCCTCGATGGGCAGGGTGTCGCGCAGGCGGGCGAATCCGTCGATGAGTTCGGGGGTGTAGGTCGACCCTCCGCCGACCACGGTGAGTTTCATACGGGGTTAACCCTTCACTCCGGTGAGCGTGACGCCCTCGACGAACGCCTTCTGGGCGAAGAAGAACACGAGGATCACGGGGGCCATGACCAGCACGGTCGCGGCCATGGTCAGGTTCCAGTCGGTGTGGTGCGCGCCCTTGAACGACTCCAGGCCGTAGGACAGGGTCCAGGCGCCGGGGTTCTCCGAGGCGTAGATCTGGGGGCCGAAGTAGTCGTTCCAGGCGTAGAAGAACTGGAAGAGGCCGACGGCCGCGATCCCCGGCCTGGCCATCGGGACGACGACCTTCAGCAGGGTGCGCAGCTCGCCGCAGCCGTCCACCTTCGCGGCGTCGATGTACTCGTTCGGGATCGTCATCAGGAACTGGCGCAGCAGGAAGATGGAGAACGCGTCGCCGAACGCCATCGGGATGATCAGCGGCCACAGCGTGCCGGAGAGGTCCAGCTGCTTCGCCCAGAACAGGTACATCGGGATGATGATCACCTGGGGCGGCAGCATCATCATCGAGATGACCAGCATCAGCGACAGATTGCGGCCCCGGAAGCGGAACTTGGCGAGCGCGTACGCCACCGGGATCGACGACACGACCGTCAGGACCGTGCCCAGCCCGGCGTAGATCAGGGTGTTCTTCCACCAGGTCAGGAAGCCGGGGGTGTCGAAGACCTTCTTGTAGTTGCCCCATTCCCAGGTGTGCGGGATCAGGTCCCGGCTCAGGGCCTGGGTGTCGCTCATCAGGGAGGTGAGGAACACGAACACGAAGGGCAGGACGAAGAACAGCGCGGCCGCGACGCCGAGGGAGTGCACGGCGATCCACTGCAGCAGCGACCTGCGGCGGGCGGTGCGTTCGGCGGGGGAGACCGGCGCCTTCAACGGCACCGGCCGGTCCAGGACTTGGGTCATGGTCAGTCACCTGCCAGGTTGAGACCGCCCCGGCGCCGCATCAGGAACGCGGTGAACACCATGGACAGGGCGAACAGGACGAGGGCGACGACACACGCGGAGCCGTAGTCGAAGCGCTGGAAGCCGAGGTTGTAGACGAGCTGGGGGAGGGTCAGGGTCGACTTGTCCGGGTAGCCGGGCTCGAACTGGGTGCCCGCGCCCTGGATCACGCCCGAGGCGACCTTCCCCGCGATGAGCGGCTGCGTGTAGTACTGCATGGTCTGGATCACGCCGGTGACGACGGCGAACATCACGATCGGCGAGATGTTGGGAAGGGTCACGAACCGGAACCGCTGCCAGGCGGAGGCCCCGTCCAGCTCGGCCGCCTCGTACTGCTCCTGCGGTACGTCGAGCAGCGCGGCCATGAAGATGACCATCAGGTCGCCGATCCCCCACAGGGCGAGCAGGGTGAGGGCCGGCTTGGACCAGGAGGGGTCGTTGAACCAGCCGGGGGCCGGGATGCCCACCTTCTCCAGGATCGAGTTCACCGGGCCCGTACCGGGGTTGAGCAGGAAGGCGAACGCCATCGTCGCGGCCACCGGCGGGGCGAGGTAGGGCAGGTAGAACAGGGTGCGGAACACCCCGGTGCCCGTCTTGATCTTCGTGATGAGCATGCCGACGCCGAGGCCGAAGACGACCCTCAGGGTCACCATGACCAGCACCAGCCACAGGGTGTTGCGCAGGGCCGGCCAGAAGAAGGGGTAGTGCTCGAAGACGTAGGTCCAGTTCTTCGTGCCGCTCCACGTCGGCGGCTTGAAGCCGTCGTAGTGCATGAAGGAGAAGTAGACCGTCGAGATCAGCGGGTACGCGAAGAAGACCGCGAAGCCGATCAACCAGGGCGACATGAAGGCGAGGGTCAGCAGGGCCTTTTTCCGCCGCTTCGCGGCGAGGCCGGACCTGCGGTCCTTCGAGGTCAGGGAGATCGCGGACATCTACTTCGCCTGCGCGATGTCCGTGTCGATCTGCGCGGCCGTCTTCTTCAGCGCGGCCTTGAGGTCGGTGACCTTTCCGCTCTCGTAGTCGTAGCCGAGCTGCTGGATCGTCGTGAGGTAGACGCCGCCGTTGATGGAGGCGGGGGACGTCGTGGAGTTCGGGTTCCCGGCGATGTCCAGGAACGTCTTGAAGCGCGGGTCGTACTTCAGCTTCGGCGACTTCAGGGCCGCGAGCGTCGAGGGGACGTTGTGGATGCCGTTGGAGAAGCCCACCACGGCGTCGGTGTCCGTGGTGATGTACTTGACGAACTCCCAGGCCGCGTTCTGCTTGTGGCTGGTGGCGGCGATGCCGGCGATGGTGCCGGTGATGTAGCCCTTGCCGTACTGGCTCGCCTGGTCGTCGGGGACGGGCAGCGGGGCGACGCCGATGTCGAACTTCGGCTTGGCGTCCAGGGCCATCCCCAGGCGCCACTCGCCGTCCAGCTGCATGGCGACCTGGCCGGTGTGGAAGGGGTGCTTGGGGCCCCACTCGTCACCGAGCTTGGAGCGGTAGGTCTCCAGCTTCTCGAATCCGCCGAGTTCGTCCACCAGCTTCTTCTGCAGCTTGAAGCCGGCCTCGAAGGCGGGGTCGGTGGCGAGCTGCGACTTACCGGCCTTGTCGAAGTAGGTCGGCGAGAACTGCCCGAAGTAGTGCTCGGTCGTCGTCTCCCAGCCGTGGTAGTCCGGCATGAACCCGAGCTGCTGGTAGCTGTCGCCCTGCTTGATCGTCAGCTTCTTGGCGTCGGCCTCGAACTCGGACCAGGTCTTCGGCGGAGTGGTGATGCCCGCCTTCGCGAACGCCGTCTTGTTGTAGTAGAGCCCGTAGGCGTCGCCCAGCAGCGGCGCCGTACAGCGGTCGCCGTCGAACTGGGTGTACTCGTTCATCGCCTTCGGGAACGTCGTCTCCGGGTCGATGCCCGCCTTCTTGAAGAACGGGTTGAGGTCGACCAGCGCGCCCGAGGAGCAGAACTTGCCGACGTTGTTGGTGGTGAAGGAGGAGATGACGTCCGGGGCCTTGTCGCCGCCCGTGCGCAGCGCCTGGTTGATCTTGTCGTCGGTCATGTTGCCGACGACGTTGACGTGGATGTTGGGGTGGGCCTTCTCGAAGCCGGCGACCAAGGACTTCACGGCCTTCACCTCGTTCGGCGCGCTCCAGGCGTGCCAGAAGTTGATGGTCGTGTCCTTGGAGGCGTCGTCGCTCGCACCGGAGCTCGACTGGCCGGTGCAGGCGGTGGCGAGGAGGGCGAGGGAGGCGGAGGCGGCCAGCGCGACGGCCGCCCTCCGGGACACGTCGGGTATGACTTTCCAGGACTTTTCGGGCATGGCGAGGTCTCCCAGAGGCGCAAGGGGCTAGGGCGGGGAAGGGGGGTGGAGCAGAGGGGTCAGCGCGAGGTGTCGAAGACCTCGTCGCGGGTGGTCGCGAGGGCGCTCTCCAGCGCGCCCCGCAGTACGGGGTGTTCACGGACGTCGCCGACCACGAGCCGGGGCCGGGCGGCGGCCAGCTCCTCCAGCTCGGCCTGGACGAGGGCGCGCAGCACCTCGCCACCGGCCGTCAGCGAGGCGCCGCTGAGGACGACGAGTTCGGGGTCGAGAACGGAGACGAGGGAGGCCAGACCGGTGGCCAGCCGGGTCGCGTACGTCTCCAGCAGCAGTCGGTGCGGGCCGGTGTCCTCGGCCACCGCCCGCTCGACGAGCGCGGCCGCGGCCTCGGCGTACGGGCCGGAGGGAATGGCGTCGATGCCGAGTTCGCGGGCCAGCTGCGGGACGGCCTGGGAGCCGGCCAGCTCCTGGTAGCCACCACTGTTGGCCCTGGTGACCTGCCGGACCAGGGGCACGCCGGGAACGGGCAGGAAACCGACCTCTCCCGCGCCGCCGGTCCAGCCGCGGTGCAGCCGGCCGCCGAGGACGAGCGCGGCGCCGAGGCCCCCCTCGTTCCACAGCAGCACGAAGTCCTCGTGCCCGCGGGCCGCGCCGAGCCGCTGTTCGGCGACGGCGGCGAGGTTGACGTCGTTCTCGTACTCCACCGGCATCGGCAGCGCGGCGGCGAGCTCGTCGAGCAGGGCGGGGGTGTGCCAGCCCGGGAGGTGGGAGGCGTAGCGCAGCCGGCCGGTGTTGGGGTCGAAGGCGCCGGGGGTGCCGATGACGATCCGGTGGACGTCGTCCCGGGCCAGTCCCGCCGCCTTCACGGCGCCGTCGAGGGCGTCGGTGACCTGCCGGACGACGGGCTGGGCCGGACGGCGTCCCGGGGTGGGGAGCTCGTACGAACCGACCGTGCGGCCGGTGACGTCGGCGACGGCGGCCAGGATGCGCTCGGGGGTGACGTCGAGCCCGGCGGCGTACGCGGCGGCCGGGTTGACCTCGTACAGCTGGGCGTTGGGGCCGGGCCGGCCCTCGGTGGTGCCGGTGGCGAGCACGAGCCCGGCCGCCTCCAGGCGGGCCAGGAGCTGGGAGGCGGTCGGCTTGGACAGGCCGGTGAGCTTGCCGATCCGCGTGCGGGACAGCGGGCCGTGCTCCAGGAGGAGGTCCAGCGCGGCGCGGTCGTTCATGGCGCGCAGGACGCGCGGGGTGCCCGGCGTACCGGCGGTTCCTGCCATGGGTCGACACCTGCCTCTCGACTGCCCAGCTTCTCAGTGACCTGGGACGGAAGTCCATCCGGTGATCATCGTGCGATCACTGTTAGGAAAGTTTCCTATTGGCTGGAAAGGAACGTAAGCCCGGGGCGAAGGGGGCGTCAAGAGAAACCGCCCCCGAGGCAACAGAGTCGTTACCTCGGGGGCGGTGCGCTACGGGTGGGGCTCGGCTTCGGCCGTTACTTCGGCGCCGACCGCTGCGCCCCTATCGGCGAAGCGGCGGCCGACTGGGCCGAGTCCGGGTTGGCCAGGGCCGACGGGGCCGCGACCGCCGCCGTCGGGTCGGCGGCCTCCTCCTCGTCCTCGGCCGCCGTGGCGCCGCCCACGATGCGGATGTTCGCCGCGTCGAAGGCCCGCTTGATGCGCCAGCGCAGCTCGCGTTCGACCGTGAGGGACTTGCCGGGCATGGTCTTGGCGGAGACGCGGACGACCATCGAGTCCAGCAGGACGCTGTCCAGGCCGAGGACCTCGATCTGGCTCCACAGGAGCTCGTTCCAGGGCTCCTCCGCGCTCATCTTCTCGGCGACCTCGTCGAGGGTGGCCTTCAGCCGGTCCAGGTCCTCGCTCGCCTTCACGGTCACGTCGACGCCGGCCGTCGCCCAGCCCTGGGAGAGGTTGCCGATGCGCTTGACCTCGCCGTTGCGGACGTACCAGATCTCCCCGCTCGCGCCGCGCAGCTTGGTCACCCGCAGGCCGACCTCTATGACCTCGCCGGAGGCGACCCCCGCGTCGATGGTGTCGCCGACGCCGTACTGGTCCTCCAGGATCATGAAGACACCGGAGAGGAAGTCGGTGACCAGGTTGCGGGCGCCGAAACCGATCGCCACACCCGCGACACCGGCGGAGGCCAGCAGCGGGGCCAGGTTGATCTGGAAGGCGCCCAGGATCATCAGCGCCGCGGTGCCCAGGATCACGAAGGACGCCACCGAGCGCAGGACCGAGCCGATCGCCTGCGAGCGCTGGCGGCGCCGCTCGTTGTTGACCAGCAGGCCGCCCAGCGAGGTGCCGTCGACCGCCTCCGCGGTGCGGGTCATCCGGTCGATCAGCTTGGTGATCGCCCGCTGCACGACCGCTCTGAGCACCCCCGCTATCACCAGGATGAGCAGGACCCTGAGGCCGATAGCGAGCCACGTCGACCAGTTCTGCTCGACCCAGCTGGCGGCGTTGGTCGCGCTCTCCTGGGCGTCCTGGAGCGTGGGGACCGTCACGGCGGTCGACCCCGAGGGAGACGGGGACGGCGACGGCGACGCACCGGCGGCCGGTAGGACGGCGGGCAAGGACACGGCGGGTACCTCCAGGCGCAGCGGTCCGCCCTCCGGCACGCGACGCGGTCAAGGTCACGAAAAGGTCACCGAAGGGCAGGCCCACCACACTATCGGGGCACGGTGTGCGAATCCTTGCCAACTTCTGAGGAGACTCCGTGCGCCCCCGGGTTGAGCAGGTGGGATAAACGAATCCCGGTTCGGGGGATGAATGAGATGTGGTCGAAAACACTCCCAGCCCGTTACCGGGACATGGTGGCGCCACCACCAGGCATGAGGGGACACTGACCACAGATCGTCCCGGCGCGAGCCACGCGCCGCCGACGCCCAAGGAGGCATCCGTGCCGCATGTCCTGGTCCTCAACGCGTCGTACGAGCCACTCGGCGTCGTACCGCTCCGCCGCGCGCTCGTCCTCGTCCTGGAGAACAAGGCCGTCTCCCTCGAGGAATCCGGCGCCTTCATGCACAGCGCAACCGTCACAGTCCCCGCACCCAGCGTGGTCCGGCTCAAGCGATTCGTCCGGGTTCCCTATAGGGGGCCCGTTCCTCTCACCCGCCGTGCTCTCTTCGCGCGCGACGGAGGCCGGTGCATGTACTGCGGTGGCGTCGCAACCAGCGTCGACCACGTCATCCCGCGCAGCCGCGGGGGCAAGCACGTCTGGGACAACGTGGTGGCCTCGTGCCGCCGCTGCAACCACGTCAAGGCCGACCGGCATCTGTTCGAGATCGGGTGGCGGCTGCGCCACAAACCCGCCCCGCCCACCGGCCTGGCCTGGCGCATCATCGGGACCGGTCACAGGGACCCGCGCTGGTTGCCGTATCTGCAACCGTTCGGCGCGGACGACGCCCTGGCCCGGATCGACGGCATCTCCGCCTGAAGTCCGGGCTTTCGCACACCCTGCCCACAGGGACTGCGGCAGCGTGTGGCGTCCGGCCCGGGAGCCCCCCGTGCTCCCGGGCCGCACCGTCACGCGCTCACGCGTAGCGCAGCTCGGCGGGGCGGAGGGAGCGGCGCAGGAGGGGCAGGGAGGTGGCTGCCGCCAGCACGCAGGCCGCGTAGACGGCGACGGGGATCAGCAGGGGCAGGTACGGCGTCGGCGCCACGACGGTGTCGGAGACGATCGAGGCGTACCAGGCGCCGATCCCGAAGCCGCCGACACCGGCCACCGCGACCGCGGGCGCGAGTGGCAGCGCGGTCTCCAGGAGCAGGGCCCGGGCCAGCACCGCCCGCGGTACGCCCGCCGCGGCCTGCGCGGCCAGTCCCCGGCGCCGGGTGGCCAGGGACTCGATGGTGCCGACGGCGAGCGCCGTCAGGACGAGCGCGAGGCCGACGAGGATCGCGGCGGCCGTCAGATCCAGGCCCGTCGTGTAGTACGACAGGGGAGCCGCCAGGGAACCCTCGCCGCTCTTGGTGTGCAGCTCCGCGAGCAGCACCTGACGGACCCCTGTGAAGCCGGAGGCGAGGATCGTCACGAGCAGCACTCCCGCATGGGTCCGGGCGGCCGCCCAGGGGTCCTCGCGCAGCCGTTCCGCCGCGATCAGGACCGCCGGTCGCCGGGTGCGGGCGGCCAGGCCCTCGCCCAGCTGCCGGGACGAGGAGCCGGTCAGCCACACCGCGGTGCAGCTGAGCAGCAGCGCCAGGACGAACACCGCCACCGGACCGAAGTCGAAGAGGGGCGAGTCGCTGAGGACCGGGGCCACGAGGATGAACAGGGTCGTCGCGGCGAGCAGGCAGGTCACCGTCCGGAACAGCCGTCCCGGAGCCCGCATGGGCCGAGTCCGCCGCACCCGGCCGAGCGGCGAGGCCACCACCCGGCGCAGGGTCAGCGCGCTCACGGCCGCTCCCAGGGCCGGTACCGCCACGGCGACCACGGCGATGCCCGCCCAGGCGGCCGGGGCCGGGTGCCGCCACAGGCGCAGCAGCAGCGGTACGGCGACGGCGGCGGCCGGCAGCGAACCGGCCAGGCAGGCGAGCCCCGACTCCAGCGCCGCGATCCGCCGCGTCTGCCAGGGTGTGGCCCCCGTGAGGCGAAGCGCCGCCAGCCGCCGGTCGCGGTGCACCGCTCCGATGCGCGCGCACTGGCCGAGGAACCCGAGCACCGGGATGAGCAGCAGCCCCAGCGCGACGCTCACGTTGCCGCGGTCGCCGGCGGAGTCCAGCAGCCCGGACCCCACGGGCACGGAGTAGTACCCCTCCAGCGAGGTGAGCACGACGACGGTGCACCCGATACCCGTGGCCAAAGCCGCCCCCACCGCCGTCAGCAGCACGCGCCACCACTCCCGCCGGTCCGAGCCCCGGGTGAGCAGCCAGGCCAGGCGCAGGTCCGTTCTCACGCGGTCACCCCCGCCACCGCGACGGCGCCGTCGGTCAGCCGGACCTCGCGGTCCGCGTACGCCGCCACCTGGTCGTCGTGCGTGACCAGCAGGACGGCCGTGCCCGCCTCGCGGGCGGTGTGGGCCAGGGCCGTCATGACCTGCTCGGTCGCCAGGGAGTCCAAGGCGCCCGTCGGCTCGTCCGCGAAGACGACGCGCGGGCCGGTGACCAGGGCCCGCGCCAGGGCCGTGCGCTGGGCCTGGCCGCCGCTCATCTCGCCCGGGCGCAGCTCCTCCTGGCCGCGTACGCCGAACCGTTCCAGCCATTCGCCGGCCCGCGCCCGGGCGTCCGCGCGGGCGGTTCCCGCCAGCATCAGCGGCAGCGCCACGTTGTCCAGCGCCGTCAGCTCCGGGATCAGCTGCCCGAACTGGAACACCACCCCGAAGTCGGACCGCCGCAGTTCGCTCAGCCGCTTCTCCGGCAGCTGGTCCAGACGCTGCCCGGCGTACGTCACCGAACCCGCGTCGGGCCGGACGATCCCGGCGAGGCAGTGCAGCAGCGTGGACTTCCCGCTGCCGCTGGTGCCGGTCACGGCGAGGATCTCGCCGGCGCCCAGCTCGACCGAGGCGCCGCGCAGGGCCTGGGTCCCGCCGTACGCCTTGGTCAGTTCGCGGGCCGCCAAAAGCGGCACCGCGCTGTCCCCCTTGTTCATGTTGCGTCGACCTCCGCGGTCAAAGTGGTGAGCCGGGCCGCCGTCGTTGTCATCCAGCGGAGGTCGGCGTCGAGGTGGTTGAGGGCGTAGTCCGCCGAGAGCACGGTGGCCAGATCGGCGCCCTTGGCGGTCTTCACCGCGGTGAGCTCCCGCATCCGCTCCAGGTGCGCGGCGCGCTGGGCCTTCAGATAGGCCTCCGCGTCGCCGCCCGACAGGATCGAGACGACGACCTTCGCGAAGATCTCGTTCGTCACGAAGGGCGCGGGAGGAGCGATCTCCCCGGCCCAGCGCGTCAGTTCACGCGCCCCGTCCTCGGTCGAGCGGTACGTCGTCCGCTCCGGCCCGCCGTCCGCGCCGGTGCCCTCCACCTCCGCGAGCCCGTCGCGGACCAGACGCTGCAGGGTCGTGTAGACCTGCCCGTAGGCCAGTGGACGGGCCTGCGGAAAACGTTCGTCGTGCCGTCGCTTCAGGTCGTAGCCATGGCTCGGCCCCGAGGCGAGCAGCCCCAGCAGGATGTGGCGGGTGCTCATGCCGATCATTATGCACTCGATACATGTACTGAGTGAATAGTGATCGTGGAGTGATCCGGGGTGGTCCGGGGTGATCGACGGGCAGTCGTCGGTGCCCAAGTGGCGCAGAATGTGACAAGAGGCACCTAGTTCCTTCCCGTACGTCTGCCACCGCGTCCACTGGGTAGGGCTGCGGTAATCCGAAAGGTCGTCGTACCCGACAAGGAGGCCCCTCGTGGCCGCACCGGCACACCCCCTCTCCAAACCCGTGGCGCATCTGCCGTCCCAGGCGCACGAACCGCACTTCTGCGTGTTCAGCGCCGAGGGCGCCCGCGCCGAGATCCCGCTCACCAGTGAGCCGCCGCTGCCCGACGCCGAGCCCCTGACCAGCGAGCCCCCGCTCTCCGACGCACCGCCCCTGACCAGTGAGTCGGCGGCCTTCGAGCTGGAAGCCGCGAGGCCGTAGATGACGACGCAGGGGCCGGCCGAACCGCCCTCCCACGAGCTGTCCCGCCTCGCCGAGCTGCACGGCGTCGCCACCTCCTACAGCCCGTCCCCCGACCGCACGGTCGCCGCCTCTGCCACCGCCGTCACCCTCACCCTCGCCGCGCTCGGCGTCGACGCGAGCACCGAGGAGGCGACCGGCGCCGCACTCGCCGCCCGCGAGCGCGAACTGGCCGCACGGCTGCTGCCGCCGACCGTGGTGCGCTGGGCCGACGCCGAGTCCCCCGCGCTCGCCGCCCTCCCGGCCGGCACCCGGCTGCACATCGAGACCGAACAGGGCGAGACGCGTTCCTCCGCCGACCGGCTCCCGCCCGGCGTCCACCGCCTGACGGCCACCGCGCCCGACGGCCGCACCGCCGAGGCCCACCTGGTCGTCGCCCCGCCCCGGCTGCCCACGCCCACGGCACGCTCGTACGGCCTGCTGGTCCAGCTCTACTCCCTGCTCTCCCGGCGCTCCTGGGGCATGGGCGACCTCGGCGACCTCGCCGAGCTCACCGCCTGGGCCGGCCGCGCGCTCGGCGCCGGCTTCGTCCAGGTCAACCCGCTGCACGCGGCCGTGCCCGGCGCCCCCACCGACCCCTCGCCCTACCGCCCCTCCTCCCGCCGCTTCCCCGACCCCGTGCACCTGCGCGTCGAGGACGTGCCCGAATTCGCCCACGTCCAGGACCCCGAGCGGGTGCGGGGGCTGCTGGAGCGGGCCGGGCGGCTGCGCGAATCGGTCCTGGACAAGGGCGCGCTGATCGACCGGGACGCCGTCTGGGAGCTCAAGCGCGAGGCACTGGAACTGGTGCACGCCGTGCCGCTCGGACCGGGGCGGCGCGCCGCCTACGCCGACTTCCTCGCCCGGGAGGGCGAGGCCCTGGAGGACCACGCCACCTGGTACGCCCTGGCCGAGGTGCACGGGCCGGACTGGAGCCGCTGGCCCGAGGGCCTGCGCGACCCGCGCTCGCCCGAGACCGCCCGCGCCCGCACCGAGCTGATGGACCGGGTCGACTTCCACTGCCGTCTCGCCTGGCTCACCGACTCCCAGCTCACCGCCGCCCAGCGCACGGCCCGCGAGGCAGGGATGCCGGTCGGGATCGTGCACGACCTGGCGGTCGGCGTGCACCCCGGCGGCGCCGACGCCTGGGCGCAGCAGGAGTACTTCGCCGCCGGGATGTCGGTCGGCGCACCCCCCGACGCCTTCAACGCGCGCGGCCAGGACTGGGGCCTGCCGCCCTGGCGCCCCGACCGCCTGGCCGAGTCCGGCTACCGGCCGTACCGGCGCCTGCTCCAGGCGCTCTTCCGCTACGCGGGCGCCCTGCGCATCGACCACGTCATGGGCCTGTTCCGCCTCTGGTGGGTGCCCCAGGGACACCCGCCCACCCAGGGCACCTACGTCCGATACGACGCCGAGGCCATGCTCGCCGTCCTGGTGCTGGAGGCCTCCCGCGCGGGCTCGGTCGTCATCGGGGAGGACCTGGGCACGGTCGAGCCCGGCGTGCGCGACCGGCTGCGCGAACGGGGCGTGCTCGGCACGTCCGTGCTGTGGTTCGAGCGCGACTGGGAGGGCGACGGCCGCCCCCTGCCGCCCGAGGCCTGGCGCGCCGACTGCCTGGCCACCGCCACCACCCACGACCTGCCGCCGACCGCCTCCCGCCTCACCGGCGACCACGTCGAACTCCGCGACCGGCTCGGGCTGCTGACCCGGCCCGTGGCGGAGGAACGGGCCGAGGCCGCGGCCGACGCGGGGGAGTGGCTGGCGTTCCTCGCCCGGCTCGGCCTGCTCGACGGCACGGGAGGCGCCCACGGAGCCTCCGAGGAAGAGGCCCGTATCCAGGCCGTCCACCGGTTCCTGCTGCGCACGCCCGCCCGGATGGTGGGGGTCTGGCTGCCGGACTGCGTCGGCGACCGCCGGCCGCAGAACCTGCCCGGAACGTGGGACCAGTACCCGAACTGGCGGCTGCCGATCGCGGACGCCGAGGGCCGGCCGGTGACGCTGGAGGAACTGGCGGGCAGCGGGCGCCTGCACGCCCTGCTGGAGGTGGTGCGGGACGCGGGTTCCGGCGGGCGGGGCCGGCGCGCACCCGGATGACCGGGCGGCCCGTGACGTCCCCGTACGGCACCCCGGACGCGCGGCCCCGAACGGCGTTGGATACTTTTGGCCCGTGGACAAGAAGAACGCCCTGCGCGCCGGCGCCCTGGCCGCCGGTACGACGCTGATGATGCTGCTCATGTCGTCCCCCGCGCTCGCGCTCACCCGCGACGACGGCGACGACCCCGGCAACGGCCTGAGCGTCATCGAGACGCTGGGCCTCTACGTGGCCCTCCCGATCGCCCTGTTCGCGATCATCGCGGGCCTGGTCATGGTGCTGGACAGGTCCCACGACAGGCAGGACCGGACCAGCCGCAACGTCGACGTCAAGGCCTGACCCGACGCCTTTCCCCGAGGGCGCCGACCTCGCCGTACGCACGCGTAACCACCCTGCGTACGACGAGGTCGGCGCCCTCGTGCGTTCACCGGGTCCGGGCCAGGGTCTAGCGTTCCGTCCCCTGCGCCCCCGCCAGCAACTCCCGCAGCAGGTGGGCCAGTTGGTCGGCCTGTTCGTCGTTCATCGTGGACAGCGCCTCCGTCTGGACGGCCAGCCCCGCGCCGACCGCCTGGTCGATGACCTCCAGCCCCTTCTCCGTCAGCGTCACTTGCAGGGCCCGGCGGTCGTGCGGGTCGGGGGAGCGGCGCAGCAGGCCGGCGTGTTCCAGCTTGTCGAGGCGGCCGGTCATGCCGCCCGTGGTGAGCATCAGGGTCGCCGAGAGCTGACGCGGCGAGAGGGTGTACGGCTCTCCGGAGCGGCGCAGGGTCGCCAGGACGTCGAACTCGCCGCGTGAGATGCCGTACGGGGCGTACGCCTTCTCCATGCGGTCGCCCATGGTGCGCGAGAGCCGGTAGATCCGTCCGAAGACCTCCATCGCCCTGGTGTCGAGGTCGGGCCGCGCCCGCGCCCACTGGTCGATGATCGCGTCGACGGCGTCCTTGCGCTCTGCACTCATGTCCCGAGTATCCGCACGGGTCCGGTCGGCCGCAAGAAAGTAGCTTGACGGAAAGTTGCTTAGCGCTAAGCTAATTAGGGTCAAGCTAACGGAGGGGTCGACCGTGGAGCCGCGCCCCTCGTCTCCCGTCCCGTCGAAGGAAGCCGGTCATGAAGCGCTCCGCCACCGTCCTGGTCACCGCCCTCGCTCCCGTCTCGTGGGGCACCACCTATGCCGTCACCACCCAGTTCCTCCCGGCCGACCGGCCGCTGTTCACCGCGCTCGCCCGCGCCCTTCCCGCGGGGCTGGTTCTGCTGGCCGTCGGCCGGGTGCTGCCGCGCGGTACCTGGTGGTGGCGGTCGGGTGTGCTCGGTGCGCTGAACATCGGCGCGTTCTTCCCGCTGCTGTTCCTGTCCGCGTACCGCCTGCCCGGCGGCATGGCGGCCGTCGTCGGCTCGGTCGGGCCGCTGTTCGTGGTCGGGCTGTCGGCGCTGCTGCTGGGACAGCGGCCGACGCCGCGGGCCCTGCTCGCCGGGGCCCTGGCGGCGTTCGGCGTCAGTCTCGTCGTACTGAGGGCGGCCGGGGCGCTCGACCCCGTCGGCGTCCTGGCCGCCCTCGCCTCGACCGCGTCGATGTCCACGGGCACGGTGCTGACCAAGAAGTGGGGGCGCCCCGAGGGTGTGGGCCCGCTCGCCCTCACCGGCTGGCAGCTGACCGCCGGAGGGCTGCTCATCGCCCCGCTCGCCCTCTTCGTCGAGGGCGCCCCGCCCGCCCTGGACGCCCGCGCGATCGGCGGCTACCTCTACCTCGCCCTGGCCAACACGGCCGTCGCCTACTGGCTCTGGTTCCGCGGCATCGGCCGCCTGACCGCCACGCAGGTCACCTTCCTCGGCCCGCTCTCCCCGCTCACCGCCGCGATCGTCGGCTGGGCGGCCCTCGGCCAGACCCTCACGCCGGTCCAACTGACGGGGATGGCGCTGGCGTTCGGGGCGACGGTGGCCGGACAGCTGGGGACCCGGGCGCGTCCCTCCCGTCTCGCGGGCGGAAGCGCCCCGAAGGACGCACCCCGCACAGCGCCCGCGCCTACGCCGACACGCTGAAGTAGTGCCCCTCCTCCAGGTCCTCCAGCAGCCCCGGGCCCGTCGGCTCCCAGGACAGCCACTTCCGGGTCAGCGTGTTCGACGCCGGTACGTCGAGGGGGACGATGTGGCCGAGCCAGCCGAAGTGGGACTCCGCCTCCTCGGGGGCGACGGACAGCACCGGCAGGTCCAGGCGGCGGCCGATGGCGGCGGCGATGTCGCGGAACGCGATGCCCTCCTCGCCCACGGCGTGCAGGCGGCTGCCCGCCGACGCCGACTCCAGGGCGAGACGGACCAGGCGGCCGGCGTCCGAGCGGTGCACGGCGGGCCAGTGGTTGGCACCGTCACCGACGTGACCCGAGAAGCCCTTCTCCCGGGCGAGTGCGACCAGCATCGCGATGAAGCCGTGGTCGCCCCGGCCGTGCACGGTCGGCGGGAACCGCACGGCCGCGGACCGCACGCCGCGGTCCGCCAGCGCGACCGCCGCGTCCTCGCCGCGCGCCCGGACCGCCCCGAACGACTCCGGTGCGGCCGTGTCCTCCTCGGTGTTGACCCGCCCCGGCGGCAGCAGCGCCGTGCCCGAGGCCATCACGAAGGGCCGGTCCGAGCCCTCCAACGCCGCCCCGATCGTCTCCACGGCCCGCAGGTCGGCCGCGCACGCGGCGGCGAAGTCGAAGGAGCCGGAGAAGTCGTGGATGAAGGCGAGATGGGCGACGCCGTCCGCCGCGGCCGCCCCCTCGGCGAGAGTGGCCGGATCGGCGAGGTCCCCGCGGTGCACGCCGGCGCCGACCGCCCTCAGCGCCTCGGCGGACGCGTCGGAGCGGGCGAGACCGGTGACCTCGTGACCGGCGTCGAGGAGTTCGCGGACCACGGCGGAACCGATGAAACCGGTGGCGCCTGTGACGAATACGCGCATGACCGAGCGCCCTTCGAAGGGGGTGAGTGGATGTCTCTCCATCCTCCGGAGGGGCCGCGGCCGCGTCCAAAGCCTGTTCCGCATGGCGCAATACGACTGGGGCATCACCGCAGGTGAGTACGCTGGACGCATGGCCGACCTCGACCTGCGTCTGGTCCGTTACTTCACCGCCGTGGCCGAGCACCGCCACTTCGGGCGGGCCGCCGCGGCCCTGCACATCACCCAGCCCTCCCTGAGCCGGCAGATCGTCGGCCTGGAGCAGCAGGTCGGCGCCCGGCTGCTGGACCGCACCCCGCGCGGCACCCGGCTCACCGAGGCCGGCGAGGCGTTCCTGCCCCGCGCGAAGGCGCTGCTGCGCTCCGCCGAGCAGGCCGCGGCCGAGGCCCGCGCCGCCGCCGAGCCCGGCCGGTTCACCGTCGGCTTCACCAGCGGCGTCATCGTCACCGCGGCCGTGCGCGAGATGCGGCGCCGGCATCCGGAGGCCGACGTGCGCAGCCGGCACCTGCGCTGGGACGAGCCGCGCACGGCGCTGCTCGAACACCGGGTGGACGTCGCGGTGACCCGGCTGCCCTTCCCCACCGACCAGCTGGACGTGACCGTCCTCTACGACGAGCCCAGGGCCGTGGTGGTCTCCGTCGATCACCGGCTGGCCGGCAAGGAGTCCGTGACCGTCGACGACATCGCGGACGAGCCGATGCCCCGGATCATCGGCGCCGACCCCGCCTGGGCCGCCTTCTGGCGGCTGGAACCGCGACCGGACGGCCGCCCGGTGCCCGACGGCCCCGAGATCCGGGACCTGGAGGACAAGTTCGAGGTCGTCGCCGCCGGGGAGGCCCTGGTCATCACGGCCCACCCGACCGGCGTCCGGCTGCGCCCCGACCTCACCGCCGTCCCGCTGCACGGAGTGGAGCCCAGCCAGGTCGCCCTCGCCACCCGGGCCGGCGACCGCGGCCGTCTGGTGACCTCGTTCCGCAAGGTCGCCCGCACCCACCTCACCGGGCCGTCGGAACCGGTGTGACCGAGGGCTCCCGCGGCCCCGTACCGCGATAGCGTCACTCCGTACCCGCGTGACGCAACGCGCCCAGCCCCGGAGGTGCCCGTGGTCGCCGACGTCTGTGCCAGCTGCGGCAAACCGCTCCCCGCGCGGGCGGGCCGCACCGGCCGCAGCTCCGTGTACTGCTCGGCCGCCTGCCGGCAGAAGGCCTACCGGGAGCGGCAGGGGAACGCGGCCGGCGCCGGGACCGGCGTGCAGGGGCTGATCGACGACATCGGGCGCCGGGTGACGGAGCTGGTGCCGCAGCCGGCGTCCGTCCTGTACTCCGGGGTGACCGAGCTGTCGGCGTCCGTCGCCCGGCTCAGGCGCGTCGCCCGGGTCGCACGGGACACCGCCAACGATTCCGTCACACCGGCGGCCGTGACGAAAGACGGCACGGGAAAGGCCGCAGGAAACGTCACGCCGACCACCGCCGGGGAAAGCGTCACGTCGGCCGCCGTGACGGAACCCTCCTCCGCCCGCTCCTCCCTCACCGAGACCGACTTCGCCGCCCTCACCGAGTCCCACCGCCGCGAGATCCAGGTCCACTGTTACCGCATGACCGGCTCCTACGACGACGCCGAGGACCTCGTACAGGAGACGTTCCTGCGGGCCTGGCGGGCGCGGGACGCGTTCGAGGGGCGGGCCGGTGCCCGCACCTGGCTGTACCGCATCGCCACCAACGCCTGCCTGGACTTCCAGCGCCGCACCGCCCGCCGCCCCCAGCGCTACGAGCCGATCCCCGGCATGAACCACGGCACCGGCGAACCCCCCGCCCGGCTCACCTGGCTCCAGCCCTACCCGGACGACGAGCTGCCCTCCGCCGAGGAACAGCCCGAGGCCGCCGCGGTCTCCCGGGAGACCCTGGAGCTGGTCTTCCTCGGCGCGATCCAGCACCTGCCGCCCCGCCAGCGCGCCGTGCTGATCCTGCGGGACGTGCTCGGCCTGTCCGCCGCCGAGACCGCCGAGGCCCTAGGCCTGACCGTCGCCTCCGCCAACAGCGCCCTGCAGCGCGCCCGCCCCACCCTCCGCGACCACCTGCCCGGCCGGCGCGCCGACTGGCGCACCGTCGAGCCCACGGAGTCCCAGCGCACCGTCCTGCACCAGTACATGACCGCGGCCCGCACGCTCGACTTCACCGCGATGACCGACCTGCTCAGCAAGGACGTCACGCTGACGATGCCGCCCAACCCCTTCTGGTTCACCGGCCGGGACGCCCTGGTCGACTTCCTGCGGCCCAGCCTCGACCCCGCGTCCCCCATGTTCTTCGGCCACTGGCGCCATCTGCCCGCCCGCGCCAACGGCCAGCTCGCGGCGGGCGGTTACGTCCGCAGGCCCGGCACGAACGTCTACCGCGCCCAGGTCCTCGACGTCCTGCGCTTCGACGCCGACGACCGGATCGTGGAGATCACCTCCTTCGAGCCGCACCTGTTCCCGGCCTTCGGCCTGCCGCTGCGCCTGTGATCCCGCCCGGCCGATGATCGTTCGCGGTCCCGTGCGTCTGTATGTCCGACCGACACGGACCACCTTTCCTCGGGAGACCACCATGCTGCTCACCGACAAGACCGCGATCATCTACGGCGCCGGCGGCTCGATCGGCGGTGCGGTCGCCCGCGCCTTCGCCGCCGAGGGCGCCCGCCTGCACCTGGTGGGCCGCACCCGCGAGACGCTGGAGGCGGTGGCCGCCGACATCGAGGACGCCGAGGTCGCCGTGGTGGACGCGCTCGACGAGGCGGCCGTCGAGGAGCACCTCGCGCGCGTCGGTGACGTCGACATCTCCTTCAACCTGGTCACGCGCGGCGACGTACAGGGCGCCCCGCTCACCGAGATGCCCGTGGAGGACTTCCTGCGGCCCGTGACCGACGGCCTGCGCGCCAACTTCCTCACCGCCCGCGCGGCCGGCCGCCGTATGGCCGAGCGCGGTTCCGGGGTGATCCTCACCCTCGACAGCGGCTCCGCGCACGGCAGCCCGATGATGGGCGGCACCGGGCCCGCCGACGCGGCGATCGACACCCTCGTGCGGAACCTGGCGATCGAGCTGGGACCGCGCGGGGTGCGGGCCGTGGGGATGTGGGCGGCCGGAGTGCCGGAGACGTTCTCGGTCGAGAAGCTGTCCGCGGTCAACCCGGCCATCGACGCCGCCGCCGTCCAGGGCATCGTCGACAACCTCGCCCAGATGCGCATGACCCGCCGCAACCCCACCCTCGCCGAGGTCGCCGCCACCGCCGTCTTCCTCGCCTCCGACCACGCGGCCGGCCTCACCGGCACCTTCGTCAACGTCACCGGCGGCATGGTGGCCCGCTGAGGGCACGCAACGGAAAGGGCGCCCGGCGGATCGCCGGGCGCCCTTCGTTCTCGTAGTGGGGGCTAGACGGCCGCGTCCGCCGCCTGCGCCTTCAGCGCGCGCTCCACGCCCGAACGGGACTCCGAGACCAGGCGGCGCAGGGCCGCGTTCGGCTCCGCGTCGGCCAGCCAGGCGTCCGTGCGGTCCAGGATCTCCCGCGAGACCTGGAAGGCCGGGTACAGGCCCACGGCGATCTGCTGGGCCATCTCGTGCGAACGGGACCCCCAGATCTCCTTGACCACTTCGAAGTACTTCTCCGTGTAAGGCGCCAGCAACTCGCGCTGGTCGGGCTGCACGAAGCCGCCGATGACCGCCTCCTGCACGGCGTTCGGCAGCTTGTCGGACTCCACGACCGACGCCCAGGCCTCCGCCTTCGCCTCGGCCGTCGGGCGGGCGGCGCGGGCGCTGGCCGCGTGCCGCTCACCCGCCGCCGTCTTGTCCCGCTCGTACTCGGCGGCGATCTCCGCCTCGTCGAACCGGCCGACCGTCGCGAGCCGCTGCACGAACGCCCAGCGCAGATCGGTGTCGACGGTCAGCCCCTCGACCGTCTGCGAACCGTCGAGCAGCGCCTCCAGCAGGTCCAGCTGCTCCGGCGTACGGGCCGTGGCCGCGAACGCGCGCGCCCAGGCCAGCTGGTGGTCGCTGCCCGGCTCGGCGGAGCGCAGGTGCGCGAGCGTCGCGTCGGTCCAGCGGGTCAGCAGGGCCTCACGGGCTGTCGGATCGGCGTACATCTCGATCGCCATCTTCACCTGGCGGTGCAGCGACTGCACGACACCGATGTCGGACTCCTTGCCGATGCCCGACAGGACGAGCGAGAGGTAGTCGCGGGTGGCGAGCTCGGCGTCCCGGGTCATGTCCCAGGCCGACGCCCAGCACAGGGCGCGCGGCAGCGAGGACTCGAAGTCACCGAGGTGCTCGGTGACGAACGCCAGCGAGCGCTCGTCCAGCCGGACCTTGGCGTACGACAGGTCGTCGTCGTTGAGCAGCACCACGGCCGGGCGGCGCTTGCCGACCAGCTGCGGTACGGCGGTCAGCTCGCCGTCGACGTCCAGCTCGACGCGCTCCTCGCGGACCAGCTTGCCGCTCGCCTCGTCGAGCTCGTACAGGCCGATCGCGATGCGGTGCGGCCGCAGGGTGGGCTCGCCCTTCGCGCCCGCCGGGAGCGCCGGGGCCTCCTGACGGATGGCGAAGGAGGTGACGACACCCTCGGCGTCGGTCTCGATCTCCGGGCGCAGGACGTTGATGCCGGCGGTCTGCAGCCACTTCTGCGACCAGGTCCCCAGGTCGCGGCCCGAGGTCTCCTCCAGCGCGCCGAGCAGGTCGGACAGGCGCGTGTTGCCGAACGCGTGCCGCTTGAAGTACGCCTGCACGCCGCGGAAGAACTCGTCCATGCCGACGTAGGCGACGAGCTGCTTGAGGACGCTGGCGCCCTTGGCGTAGGTGATGCCGTCGAAGTTGACCAGGACGTCGTCGAGGTCACGGATCTCGGCCATGATCGGGTGGGTGGAGGGCAGCTGGTCCTGCCGGTAGGCCCACGTCTTCATGGAGTTGGCGAACGTCGTCCACGAGTGCGGCCAGCGCGAGGCCGGGTGGTGCGCCTGGCAGGCGATGGAGGTGTAGGTGGCGAACGACTCGTTCAGCCACAGGTCGTTCCACCACTCCATGGTGACCAGGTCGCCGAACCACATGTGGGCCAGCTCGTGCAGGATCGTCTCCCCACGCACCTCGTAGGCGGCGTCGGTCACCTTGGACCGGAAGACGTACTGGTCGCGGATGGTCACCGCGCCCGCGTTCTCCATCGCGCCCGCGTTGAACTCCGGCACGAACAGCTGGTCGTACTTCTTGAACGGGTACGCGTAGTCGAACTTCTCCTGGAACCACTCGAAGCCCTGCCGCGTGACCTCGAAGATCGCGTCGGAGTCGAGGAACTCGGCGAGCGAGGGCCGGCAGTAGATGCCCAGCGGCACGGACCGGCCGTCCTTCTCGTACACGCTGTGCACGGAGTGGTACGGGCCGACGATCAGGGCCGTGATGTACGTGGAGATCCGCGGCGTCGGCTCGAACACCCAGACGTCGTCCTTGGGCTCGGGCGTCGGCGAGTTGGAGATGACGGTCCAGCCGGCCGGCGCCTTCACCGTGAACTGGAAGGTGGCCTTCAGGTCCGGCTGCTCGAAGGAGGCGAAGACCCGGCGGGCGTCGGGCACCTCGAACTGGGTGTAGAGGTACGCCTGCTGGTCGACGGGGTCGACGAAGCGGTGCAGGCCCTCACCGGTGTTGGTGTACGCGCAGTCGGCGACCACGCGCAGGATGTTGCGGCCCTCCAGCAGGCCGGGCAGGGCGATGCGGGAGTCCGCGAAGACCTCCGCCGGATCGAGCGCGTCGCCGTTCAGGGTGATCTCGTGGACCGTGGGGGCCACCAGGTCGATGAAGGACTCCGCACCGTTCTCCGCGACGTCGAAGCGCACCGTCGTCACAGACCGGTACGTACCGCCCTCCTGCGCGCCGGAGAGGTCGAGATCGATCTCGTACGACTCGACGGTGAGCAGCTTCGCCCGCTGCTGAGCCTCTTCGCGAGTCAGGTTTGTGCCAGGCACGCGGTCATCTCCTCGGTATGTGTCGGTTCGGCGGTCCGGCCATCCTTCCACGCCGTCGGCGGAGAAGGCGATGTCCAATTACCGCCGGTGAGCACGGCGGCCACGCGGGACCGTGAACACATGACGACCTACACCGCACGACCCGTGCCCCCGTCCGTCCTGGCGGAACTGCGCACCGCGGACGACGCGGGCCGCCCGATGGCCCCGTTCACCGACGACGAGGGCGGCGCGCCCCTGCGCTGCTGTCTGCGCCGCAGCGAGCCGGGGGAGCGGATCGCCCTCGTGTCGTACGCGCCGCTGCGCCGCTGGGCGGCCGCGACGGGCGCCCGGCCGGGGGCCTACGACGAGCAGGGCCCCGTCTTCGTCCACGCCGAGGAGTGCGCGGGCCCCGACCTCGACGGCCACCCGTTCGCGAACGCGCCCCGCGTCCTGCGCCGCTACTCCGCCGACGGACACATCCTGGGCGGGGAACTGGTCGACGCCCCGGACGACGACGCCTTCCACAAAGCGTTCGACGACCCGGCCGTGGCGCTCGTCCACGTCCGGGCCGTCGAGTACGGCTGCTTCCTCTACGAGGTGCGCGGGCTCTCTAGCCCTTGAGTTCCGCCGCCACCAGTTCCGCGATCTGCACCGCGTTCAGGGCCGCGCCCTTGCGGAGGTTGTCGTTGGAGATGAACAGGGCGAGGCCGTTGTCGACGGTCTCGTCCTTGCGGATGCGACCGACGTAGGAGGGGTCCTGGCCGGCGGCCTGCAGGGGGGTGGGGATGTCGGAGAGCTCCACGCCAGGGGCGCCGGCGAGCAGCTCGGTGGCGCGCTCGGGGCTGATCGGGCGGGCGAAACGGGCGTTGACCTGCAGGGAGTGGCCCGAGAAGACGGGGACGCGGACGCAGGTGCCGGAGACCTTCAGCCCGGGGATCTCCAGGATCTTGCGGGACTCGTTGCGGAGCTTCTGCTCCTCGTCGGTCTCGTTCAGGCCGTCGTCGACGAGGTTGCCGGCGAAGGGCAGGACGTTGAAGGCGATGGGGCGCTTGTAGACGCCGGGCTCGGGGAAGTCGACCGCCGCGCCGTCGTGGGTGAGCTGGTCGGCGTCGGCCACGACCTTCTGCGTCTGGCCGTGCAGCTCGGCCACGCCCGCGAGACCGGAGCCGGACACCGCCTGGTAGGTGGCGACGACCAGCGCCTCCAGGCCCGCCTCGGCGTGCAGCGGCTTCAGGACCGGCATGGCGGCCATCGTCGTGCAGTTCGGGTTGGCGATGATGCCCTTGGGGCGGTCGGCGATCGCGTGCGGGTTCACCTCGGAGACGACCAGCGGGACCTCGGGGTCCTTGCGCCAGGCGGAGGAGTTGTCGATCACGACGGCGCCCTGCGAGGCGACCTTCTCGGCCAGCGCCTTCGAGGTCGCGCCGCCCGCCGAGAAGAGCACGATGTCCAGGCCGGTGTAGTCCGCCGTCGCCGCGTCCTCCACCGTCACGCCGTCCAGCTCCGTGCCGGCCGAGCGGGCCGAGGCGAACAGGCGCAGCTCGGTGACCGGGAAGTTCCGTTCCGTGAGGATCCTGCGCATGACCGTGCCGACCTGACCGGTGGCTCCGACGATTCCGACCCTCACGGTGACTCCTTCGCTGTCGTTCTCTGTGTCTGCGGCGTTTCCATCATGCGGCCGACCCGGGCCTACCTGTCCAATTCTTTGCGAGCCATGCCCGACCGACGGGACGGCGCGGGCCGGGCGGTGGCCGCCAAACTCCCGCCACACCCCTTCTGAGCTGGAGAAATTCGTCCTACGATCGCCCTTCGCCGCAAGCCGTGCAGCTCCGGGCGCGGGTGTGACGTACGCCTCGACGCGCGGCGCGGCATCCGGTCGAACGTTTCCGTGCGGTCCGGCGTCGTAGAGGAAACGCGGTGAGGGGGGTGGCTTGTGCTGCGCAGAAAGGCCCGCCGTGCCCAGGAGGACGATCACGGCGATCCCCTGGACGCGGCTCAGGAACGCCGGGTGCGGGCGGTGCTCGCGCTGGGCGGGGTGCCGCAGGCGGACCTGCCGGACGGGGTGCAGCAGGTACGCCTGCGGCTGCTGGAGCGGGCGGCGAAGGGGTACGAGGCGCCGCGCGACGTCTCCGCGTGGGCGGCGGTCGTCGCCTCCAACCTGGCCATGGACTGGCACCGGGCCAAGAAGCGCCAGGAGCGGCTGGGGGAGCGGCTGTCCTCCCTGCGTCAGCACGAGCAGCCCTCCGGTGAGGACACCAGCGTGCTGTCCCTGGCCGTCGCCCAGGGACTGGACGAGCTGCCCGACGCCCAGCGTCAGGTCCTCGTCCTGCGCTTCTACGCCGACCTGCCCGTCCGCTCGATCGCCCAGGAACTGGGCGTCCCGGAGGGCACGGTCAAGAGCAGGCTGCACACGGCGGTCCGGGCCCTGCGCGCCCGCCTGCACGAGGACGAGGTGGTGTGAGATGACCGCCGAACACGAGACCCACGGGACGGCCGACGGCACCGACGCGCTGATGGCCGCGATCACCGGCGAGCGGCCCCCGGACGGCGCCGACGCGGCCTTCCTCGCCGAGCACCGGCGGGCCGAGGCCGATGTGGCGCTGCTGCGCGAGCAGCTCGGGCTGATCGGGGACGCGCTGGCGGCCGAGCCGCGGCCGCGACGGCAGCCCGCGGCGGTACGGGCGCCCCGCGACCGGCATCGGGTGCGCAGGTTCGCCTTCGCGGGCCTCGCCGTCGCCGCCGTCACAGGCGTGCTGTCGGGCATGGTCTGGCTGCTCGGACAGGCCGGCGGCGGTATGAGCGCCGACTCCAGCAGCGCGTCCGGCGCCAAGTCCGCCGACTCCGCCGCCCCCCGCACGCCGTTCTCCAGTCCCGGCTACCTGGCCTGCGCGGGCCTGGTCGCCGAGGGCGAGGTGACCCGGGTGGAGCAGGTGCCCGGCACGGCCGAGCATGAGCGGATCACCCTGCGCGTGACCCGGTCGTACAAGCCGGAGAAGGGAAAGCGGGAGCTGAGCCTGCTGGTCGACGAGGAGGCCGTAGGCAAGGACCTCCACAAGGGCGACCGCGTCCTGGTCGCCGTCCCGCGGCGCGCGGCCACCCCGGACTACGTCCTCGTCGGGGAGAAGGAGATCGCCCGTGAACGCCCCGGCCTGCTGAGCGCGCTGCCGGAGTCGGCGGGCCTGACCTGCTGACGGGCCGGGACGGCGAAGGGCGGGCGCCCGTACGGACGCCCGCCCTCATCGGTGCCGTGACGGCTACTGCGTGACCTTCTCGATCTTCACGCTGCCGGTGCCCGCGACCGTGCCGCGGGTGTTGACCAGCTGCACCTGGCCGAAGAACGCGCGGCCCTCCGGGGCGGCGGCCGCCGCGGTGACCGTGCCGGAGACGGTCGCCGAGGCGCCCGTGCCGAGCTTCACCGGCGCCGACTCGTCGACGGTGACGGTGCCCAGGGACGGGGAGAAGAAGACGTCCTGGTAGTCGTAGGCGGTGGAGTCGGCCGGGACGGAGTAGCCCGCGACCTCGATGGTGTACGTGCCGGCGGCCGGCGAGGCGATGGAGACCGCCTCCTCCGAGTCGCCGTCGGCGGACTGGCCGACGACCGTGCCCGCGGCGTTCTTCACGGTCAGGTCGAGGTCGGCGGAGGCGTCGGAGACCTTGCCGATGGCCACGTCGAGGGACTTGGCACCCGCGGGCACCTCCACCGTCGTGGTCTGCGTCTCGCCCTGCTTGATGGTCGGGCGGGCCGTCTTGGCGGAGCCCAGCGGGCCGCCGGCCAGCCGGCCGTCGATGGCGGCCAGCGTGTTCGTCACCTTCCAGGAGACGGCGGCCGGCGTGCCGACCTTCGCCTCGGGCACGGTGACCGTCGCCGGGTCGAAGGCGGCGCCGTAGACGGCGACGTCCAGCTTGTACGGGTTGTCGAGCAGCGGCGAGGTGCGGCGTGACTCGACCTCGATCTCCCAGACGCCGGCCTGCGGGTCCGCGTACGCGCGCACGTCGGGCTTGCAGCCGTTGCCGTCGAGGTAGTTCGGGTAGCAGTACGGGGTGCCGGTGTTGTCGACCGGGACGCCGTAGGGGTGGATCGCGATGAACCGGGTCTGGCTCTTGCCCTTCAGTCCGCCGATGGCGACCTCCAGGGACTTGGCGCCCTCGGGCACGGTCACGAAGTACGACTGCGTGCTGTTGCGCTGCACGCTGTTCGAGGCGGAGAAGGTGTACTTCACCGGCGTCGAGACCACGACCGTGGCCAGGATCTGCTTGTCGACGCCCTCGGTCCTCGGGTCGTCGACCTCCAGGATCGCGCTCTTGAGACCGGCGGAGCGCGGCTTGGCCTGCACCTTGACGGTCACGGGCTGGTTCAGCGGCAGCCGCACCTCGTCGTCGCCGACGATCCGGAAGGTGTCACCGGCGTTGTTCGCGAAGTGCAGCTCGTGACGGATCGCCTTGTCCGGGCCGGAGGTCCGGGTGACGGTGATGTCGTAGGTCTTCTTCTCGCCGGCCTTCAGGCCGCCCTCGCGGTCGTAGAGACCGGTGCCGAAGCCGGGCGTCTTCAGGGCGTAGTCGATCGCGGTGTCGACCGGCGCCTTGACGGTGTAGTCGTGGGCGGTGGCGCCGTGCCGGATGGCGTCCCAGGCGTCGACGATGTCGATGCGGCCCGCGCCCTCCTCGTAGGCCTGAACACCCTTGATGTGACCGGCGGTCGAGGTCAGGGCCGTGCGCAGGTCGGCGGGGGAGAGGGCGATGCCCTTCTGCTTGGCGGCGCTCAGCAGCAGCGCGGTGGCGCCGGTGGCCTGCGGGGACGCCATCGAGGTGCCCTGCAGCATCGAGTAGCCGGCCGGCAGCGAGTAGCCCGCCTCGGCGACCGGGGAGCCCGGCAGCCAGGTCTGGGTGGTGTTGATCGCGGCGCCGGGGGCGACCAGGGTGGGCGTGAAGCCGCCGTCCTCGCGCGGACCGCGGGAGGAGAAGGGCATCATCGCGTACTTCTTCTCCACGGCGGAGCCGTAGTTGGCGGCCCAGGTCTCCTTGGAGATGGCGGCGCCGACGGAGATGACCTTGTCGGCCAGGCCGGGGTCGCCGATGGTGTTGGCGCCGGGGCCGGAGTTGCCGGCCGAGATGACCAGCTGCACGCCGTAGGTGTCGATGAGCCGGGTGTACAGCTCGGCGCGGGCGTTGTTGCCGTCGTTCAGCGCCGGCAGGCCGCCGATGGACATGTTGACGATGTCGACGCCGCGGTTGACGACGAGGTCGATCATGCCCTCGGTGAGCGCGACGTTGGTGCAGCCGCCGCTCCAGGTGCAGGCGCGGGATGAGACGATCTTCGCGCCGGGGGCGGCGCCGTTCATCCGGCCGCCGAACAGGCCGTTGGCGGCGGTGATGCCGGCCACGTGGGTGCCGTGCTCGGACTCGATGACACCGATGTTGACGTAGTCGGCCTTCGCGCCGGAGGAGTTGTAGACGACGTCCTTGCGGATCTCGACGACGAACGGGATGCGCTCGGCCACGTCCGTGGACGGGTCGTCGGTGCCGAAGTAGCCGATCTGGAAGCCGTCCTTGTACGGCTTCATCGGCACGTCGTCGGTGAAGTCCAGGTTGTCGTTCGTGTCGACCCGCACGGTGCCGGAGGCGGCGTCGTAGAGGACGCCCCACGCGTCGGTCGTGTCGCCGTCGCGGTTCAGGTCGCCCTTCATGTCGCCGCCGGTCGTGGCGGACTCGTACATGTAGTTGAACCTGTACGAGCCCTCGGGCGCCTTGAAGGTCTCGCCGGCCGCGGTGAACACGGGCCCGGAGACCGCGGCGGTCATCCGCCGCCAGGTGCCGTCGCCGTCGCTCACCGGGTCCGTCGCCGTCACCCAGTCGACGATCTTGCGCTCGCCGGTGGTGGTCTTCTGCAGCGCAGGGTGACCGAGGTCGACGCCGGAGTCGAGGATGCCGATGGTGATGCCGCGGCCGTCCGACTTCGGGTGGTCCTTCACGAAGTCGACGGCACCCGTCTCGAAGGACGGGTTGTACGGGTTGCGGGCCGGCGTCTTCTTGCTCGGGGCCGGGTAAGTGGTCTGGTGCGAGGCGGACTTGGCGCCGCCCGTGACGGCGGGGTCGTCCAGCGGTATCTCCTCGCGCAGGTCGATGCCGTGCACGGAGGGGAGCTTCGCGGCGGCGGCGATGGCCGAGTCGGCCTTGCCGGTCGGGACGGTGGCGCGGACGTAGCCGACCTTGTCGTACGTCCTTCCGACCGTGCCGCCCTTGACCGCGTCGAGCTCCTTGGCGACCTGCTCGGTCTGCCCGGGCGCGGTGGCGATCATCATCGTGACGTTCTTGTCGCCGTCGGCCTTGGCCTCGGCGAGCAGGTTCGCGTCGTCCGAACCGAGCTTCTTCTGGGCGGACTTGACGGTGCCGTCCGCGGGTGCGGTGGCGGCGGGCGGGCCGTCGGCGGAGAAGGCCATGGGTATGGGCCCGGCCGCGGAGAGCGCGGCGGCGAGACCGGCGACCACGGCTGTGCGGGCCACGCGTCTCTGGGGGGTGAGGGTCATCGGCATCCCTTGTACGTAAAGGAACGTGCGAACGACCGCGAGCTTTACGCAAGGGACAGTTGTTTGGCAGATGTTGACCGAAACGATATGGATGTATGGGGAAAACCCCCGATGCCCTTTACCGGCAAACGTCGTCAACCCAGCCAAACCGCACGGACCTTCACGTCTCCTTCGAGCGTGCGTAATGCCGGGACGCCTTGGCCCGGTTGCCGCAGGCCGCCATCGAGCACCACCGTCGCGTGCCGTTGCGCGAGGTGTCGAAGAAGTGCAGGACGCACGCGTCGTGGGCGCAGCCGCGGATGCGGTCGGGGGCGGTGGCCAGCAGTTCCAGGTAGTTGCGGGCGGCGAGCCACGCGGGCCCCCAGGCCGGGTCGGCGAACTCGGGCAGCTCGCCCGGCCCTTCAGGGGTGAGCGTGGCCCGGATCCTGCCGTGCGCGAGCACCGCGTCCACGGCCTCCGCGCCCTCCGCCAGTGACCCGTCGACGGCCTTCTTCAGCGCGTCGCGGGCCCGCAGCAGGTGCCGCAAGGTCGTGGCGTCGGCGGTGAAGCGGTCGTCCAGGGCGTTGGTCGCGAGCCACACCGCGAGCCCGTCGGTTCCGGTGAGCAGGTCCTGAAGGACGCCCTCCCGGTTCCACCGCGTGTTGAGCAGGTCGAGCGCGAGGGGCTCGCCGGTGAGGGGGCGCGGATCGCGGGCGGCGGACATGGGGGCTCCTTCCTGGCTAACCACTCAAGGGTACGTGACCGGTTGCGCTCGCTATCACTAACCTTTAATCTCACTTACAAGGGTTAGATCCAAGAGGGACTGTCACAGGGGAGAGCCATGACGACTCTGCGCACCGGCCACATCGGCCTCAACGTCACCGACCTCGACCGCTCGCTCGCCTTCTACCGGGACGTCCTGGGCTTCGCACTCGTCGCCGAGGGCAAGGAGGACGGCAGGCGGTACGCCTTCCTCGGCGACGCCGAGAACCTGGTCCTCACGCTCTGGCAGCAGGCGGACCAGGCGTACGACGGCGCCCGCGCCGGCCTGCACCACCTCGCGTTCCAGGCGGACTCGGTCGAGCGGGTCAGGGAGTACGAGGCGGCGCTGAAGGCGTACGGCGCCGACTTCGCGTACGAGGGCGTGGTGGCCCACCGCGAGGGCGCCGCGTCGGGCGGCATCTTCTTCCACGATCCCGACGGCACCCGGCTGGAGATCTCGGTCCCGAGCGGGGCCGAAGGGGCGCCGGCGCCCGTCGAATCGGCTCCGACCTGCGGTTTCTTCTAGGCGGTGAGGGCGCTCATGGACGTGTATCACGAGGGCGCGCGGGCGCTGCAGGACCGGCTCGGCGTGCGGGACACCGCCGACCACGTGGGCCGGATGGTGGGCGAGGGCGTCAAGCCGGTGGCGGCGGCCTTCCTGGAGCTCCAGCCGCTGCTGGTGCTGGGCGCGGCGGACCCGGCCACGGGCCGCGTCTGGGCCTCCCCGCTGACGGGCGCCCCCGGGTTCGTCCGGGCGACGGACCCCCACCAAATGTCGGTGACCGGCGCGGTGCGGCCGTACGACCCGCTGGCCCGGGCGTCCGCGACCCCGGGCACGCCCGTGGGCACCATCGCCGTGGACCCGCGCACCCGCCGCCGTATGCGCCTCAACGGCCGGCTCCGGCCGACGGCGAGAGGGTTCGCGGTCACGGCGGAGAAGGTCTTCTCCAACTGCCCCAAGTACATCCAGAGGCGGCACTCGTACGAGGTGGTGGACGGCCGCACGCCGGGACGCCCCCGCGTCGGCACGGAACTGACCGACCGGCAGCGGGAGTTCGTCGCCGCGGCGGACACCTTCTTCCTGGCCACGGTCGGCCCGGGAGGCGTGGAGGTCAGCCACCGCGGCGGCAACCCGGGGTTCGTCCGGTCCGCCTCGCCTCGTGAACTGACCTGGCGGGACTACCCCGGCAACAACATGTTCCTGACCCTCGGCAACATCGAGGCCGACCCCCGGGCCGGACTCCTCTTCCTCGACTGGACGACCGGCACCACCCTCCAACTGACCGGCGAGGCACGGACGGTCTTCGGGCCCGACGGGGAACGCGGGGTGCGCTTCACGGCGGGTGAGGTCGTCGAGACGGAGGCCGCGCTGCCGCTGCGCTGGTCCGTGCCGGAATACTCACCTGCCAATCCGCCGCGATCGGACTAACTTCCCGGTGTGCGACAGAAATTGAGGGTGGCGGCCTACGCCGTGTGCGTCCGCGACGACCGACTCCTGCTGGCCCGCGGGACCGGCGACGACGGGCGTCCCGAGTGGACGCTGCCGGGCGGCGGCATGGAACACGGGGAGGACCCCTACGACACCGTCCTGCGGGAGGTCGAGGAGGAGACCGGCTACCTGATCGAGGTCACCGGCCTCCTCGGCGTCCACACCAACCGCTTCCGCATCCCCCGCCGCCTCGGCCGCACGGTCGACCGCCAGGGCCTACGCCTGGTCTACGAGGGCCGCGTCGCCGGCGGCGACCTGCGGCACGAGGTCGGCGGCTCCACCGACATGGCGGCCTGGCATCCGCTGGCCGACGTGACCGGGCTGAACCGGGTCCGGCTGGTGGACGTCGGACTGACGCTGTGGCGGGATCGGCCGGTCACGGGACACGTGACGCCGAGCACTCCGTGAAGCCCGCGGAACCCCTCCCCTACCCAGGAAGATGAACACGGAGCGACCGGTCCCGGGCCGTGCGACGAGCACCCGTGAACGCGCGGGGTGCCCGAAGATCCACGTACGGTGATCGGCGTTGCCCGTTGCGGTCTCGTTCACGCACAGGTCATCCCCAGTGCCAAGCATCCAGAGCGAGCGGGTCGTTCGCGCAAGCGAAAACCCGCGACCACTGCCGACGCGTCCGCACTCGGGGAGATCGCGCCATGTCGCGCACACGCTCTGTCGCCGCCAGCACTCCGGCGGTCAACCGCCGTACCGTCCTCGCCGCCACCGGCGCGGCAGCCGTCTCCGCGGGCGTCGGCTTCGCCCTGCGGCCGACCGACAGCCAGGCCGCCGCCGCCACGACCGACCAGGCGGTGGTGGCACAGTCCCGCCGGGCCGCGGCCGCGCCCCTCGCCCCGTACACCAAGGGCACCACCCTCGCGACCGTCGCCGCCCCGCGCACCAGCACGCCGTACCGCCGCCTCGGCGACGGCCCCGGCTGGAGCCGTGTGGTGCGCGGGGAGCTCGCCGCCGCCAAGTCCGGCCGGGCCGGCCGCCGTACCGCGCTCGCCGCCTTCGTGCAGCTCACCGACCTGCACCTGATCGACGCCCAGCACCCGATGCGGCTGGAGTACCTGCGCTCCACCGACCCGCACGCCTGGCGCCCGCACGAGGCGCTGACCGTGCAGGGCGCCGTCTCCCTCGTGGAGCGGATCAACGCGCTGCGCGGCGCCCCGGTCACCGGCTCGCCGCTGCACTTCGCCATGACCACCGGCGACAACACCGACAACAACTCCAAGACCGAGCTGGAGTGGTTCCTCAGCATCATGAGCGGCGGCCGGATCACCCCCAACTCCGGTGACCCGCGCCACTACGAGGGCGTCCAGAACAGCGGCCTCAAGCTGTACTGGCAGCCCGACTCGACGGTCCGCGACGGCGACAAGCAGCTCGGCTTCCCGCACCTCGCCGGCTTCCTCGCCGCCGCCACCCGCGAGGTGCAGAGCCCCGGCCTGAACCTGCCGTGGTACTCCACCGTCGGCAACCACGACGCCATGCCGCTGGGCTGCTACGGCCACGGCGACTCCTGGCTCGCCGAGTACGCCGTCGGCGGCAAGAAGCTCATGTCGCTGTCCGCGTCCGAGGCCAAGAAGCTCCAGGACCACATCAAGAACGGCAACGACCCCCAGGGCCACGCCTTCCGGGACCTGCTGAAGGCGCACGCCCGCGACATGCGCTCGGTCACCGCGGACGACCGGCGCGCCCCCTACACCCCGGCCGACTACCTCAAGGCCCACCTCGACCCCGCCCACCGCGGTCTGGGCCCGGTAGGCCACGGCTACTCCTCCGCCAACCTCGCGGCCGGCACCCAGTACTACACCTTCCGCATCGCCGACGACGTCATCGGCATCAGCATCGACACCACCGACCCCGGCGGCCACTACGAAGGGTCCATCGGGACGGCCCAGTTGAACTGGCTGGACAAGCAACTGCGGGACAACAAGGACTCGTACGCCGTCGTCTTCAGCCACCACACCAGCAAGACGATGACCAACACCGGCCACGCCGACCCCGCCCGGCCGAACGAGCGCCGCCACAACGGCCAGGAGGTCCTCGCCCTCCTCGGCCGCCACGCCAACGTGCTGGCCTGGGTCAACGGCCACATCCACCGCAACGACATCACCCCGCACGCGGTCTCGGGCGGACGCTCCTTCTGGGAGATCTCCACCGCCTCGCACGTCGACTACCCGCAGCTCGCCCGCGTGATCGAGATCGCCGACAACAAGGACGGCACGATCTCCCTGTTCACCACCCTGGTGGAGTCCGCGGCCCCGCACCGCACCGACTTCTCCGACCTCACCCAGACCGGTCTGGCGGCTCTCTACCGGGAGCTGTCCTACAACGCCCCCGGCGCCAACAAGACGCTGGGCGGCGCAGCCGACGACCGCAACACGGAACTCGTCCTCAAGAAGGGCTGACACGAGGATCGCTGACGCCGGCACCCGAGGAGGGGCCGCACGGCTACCGCAGGCGGCCCCTCCTCTCCCCTCCTGATACCGCCCCGCTCCGTCACTAGCGGGGCAGCACCACGACATAGGCGGCCGGGTCCCGGTCGCCGGACGCCATCAGGGCCGTGCGGACCACCGTCGCCTGCTGCTCCATCGCGTCCCGCAGCTTCTTCGGGGTGATGTGGACGACCGTGATCCCGAGCCGCTCCAGGGTCTCCCGCTTGCGGGCGTACTCCGACCACATCGCGTCCTCGTCCTGGCGCGGGGCGCGGGTGTCCAGCTCCACGGCCACCGCCTGCTCCGGCCAGTAGGCGTCCAGGCCCCCGAGGTGCGGGCCGCCGGGCAGGCGCAGATCGACGTTCCAGACCGGGTCGGGCAGGCCGTGCTCCCGGACCATGCGGTACAGGCGGTCCTCGGCGATCGCGCGCCCCTCCGCGAGCAGCGAGTCCACCGCGTCCACCACATGCGGCCGGCTCAGCAGCTTGGCGTTGTTCAACTCCCGTACCACCGCGGCCGGTTCGCAGTGGCCGCCGCGCACCGCCTCGGTCAGCAGCCGGCGCACCGCGCCCGCGTCCGCCAGCTCGGACACCGCGTCGGTCAGCGCGCGCGGGACCGGCGCGACGGGAACTCCCGTCACCGCCTGGGGAGTCGGCAGGGCCGGTGTGCGCACGATCCGCGCGCAGCCCGTCGAGCGCAGCCGGCGCAGCCGGGGCACCAGGACGTCGATCTTCTCGATCGACGGCAGCGGGGGCGTGGACGTGAAGCCGTGCAGGGTCAGGGCCGCCGCCCCCGTGATCATCGCCTCCGCGTACACCGAGCGGCGCGGGTCGTCCGCGCCCGGCTGGGCGGGCACACCGGGGGCCGACTCCCGGGCCGCGTAGGTCAGCACCGCGTGCAGCCGCTCCTCGCTGGTCGGCGGTCCCGGGTGGAGCAGGAAGACACCCGGGAGGAACTGCTGCCAGGGGCCGCCGGCGCGGCACTGCTCGTTCATCTCCGCCGACGTCACGCCCTGCGCGCGCAGCTGCGCCGTGGTCAGCACGCGGCGGTGCACCTCGGACAGCTGGTGGAGGGTGCGGGGGGAAGCCGGGGGGAGTGGCGTGTTGTGGTTCATGGCGAGGAGGTTCCCGCGCCTGGCGCCCCCTTTAACCGCTGTTACACGCCCGTCGACAAATACGGACAAGGCCGCACTAAAGGACGGGTGTTCGGGTGCCGAGTAGGGACGGAAAACCCCTGGTCCGTTCGGGTGGGGACCAGGGGTTACGGCTGTGATTGCCTGAATTCCGTAACGGTCACCGAGCGGGCAAGCTCAGGCCAACGGTCAACTCGCGTCCGCCGCCGCGTCGCACGCCTGTCCGCGCAGCGCCCGCGCCAGGTCGTCCCGCGCCTCCAGCACCAGCCTGCGCAGGGCGGGCGCGGCCTCTTCGTGGGCGGCGAGCCAGGCGTCCGCCGCGTCCAGCGTGGCCTGCGAGTCCTGCAGTGCCGGGAACAGACCCCGCACCACGTCCATGCCGATCTGGATCGACCGCTCCTCCCACACCCGCTCGATCGCCTCGAAGTACTTCGACGCGTACGGCGCGGTCAGCTCCCGCTGCGAGGGCTGGTCGAAGCCCGTGATCGTCGCCTCCACCAGCGCGTTGGACAGCGCGTCCGACTCCACCACCTGCGCCCACGCCTGCGCCTTCACCGCCTCCGAGGGCCGCGCCGCCAGGCAGCGCACCTGGTGCCGCTTGCCGGACGCGGTGTCGTCGCGGGCCAGCTCGGCGGCGAGCACCGCCTCGTCCGCGACGCCGTGCGCCGCCAGCGGCTCCAGGAACGCCCAGCGCAGCTCCTGGTCGACCTCCAGCCCGTCGATCTTCTCGGTGCCCTCCAGCAGCCCCCGCAGCAGCCGCAGATCGTCCGGCGCCGACGCCACCGTCGCCAGGAACCGCGCCCACGCCAGCTGCTGCTCGCTGCCCGGCCCGGCCGCCCGCAGCTCCCGCAGCGCGCCCTCGGCCAGCAGCAGTCCGTCCGTCTCCCGCCGGCCGGGGGCCGTGTAGTGGACCAGCGCCGAGTTGGCCCACGCGTGCAGCATCTGCAGCACGCCGATGTCGGACTCGCGCCCCGAGAAGCGCAGCACGATCCCGATGAACTCGCGGGCCGGCAGCAGCGCGTCCCGGGTCATGTTCCACAGCGCCGACCAGCACAGGGCACGGGCCAGCGGGTCGGTCATCGCGCCCAGGTGCTCGCGCAGCGTCGCCAGCGAGGTCTCGTCGAAGCGGATCTTGCAGTACGTCAGGTCGTCGTCGTTGACCAGCACCAGCTCCGGCGCCTCGGCGCCCGTCAGCTCGGACACGACCGTACGCGCGCCGTCGACGTCCACCTCGGCGCGCGCGTACCGCTCCAGCGCGCCCTCGGACGTACGCCGGTACAGGCCCACCGCCACCCGGTGCGGCCGCAGCTCCGGGTGCGACTCCGCCGCCTCCTGGACGACGGCCAGCTCGTCGACCCTGCCCTCCGCGTCCAGCAGCACCTGCGGCGTCAGCGAGTTGACCCCGGCGGTCTGCAGCCACGAGCGCGCCCACGTCGCCATGTCCCGGCCGCTGGTCTCGCCCAGCACCGACAGCAGGTCGCCCAGGCGCGTGTTGCCGTAGGCGTGCCGCTTGAAGTAGCGCCGCGCGCCCTCCAGGAACGCGTCCTGGCCGACGTACGCCACCAGCTGCTTCAGTACGGAGGCGCCCTTGGCGTAGGTGATGCCGTCGAAGTTGAGCTTCGCGTCCTGCAGGTCGCGGATGTCGGCGGTGATCGGGTGCGTGGAGGGCAGCTGGTCCGCGCGGTAGGCCCACGCCTTGCGGCGGTTGGCGAAGGTGATCCAGGCGTCCTTGAACCGGGTCGCGCCGACGTTCGCGAAGGTGCCCATGAAGTCCGCGAAGGACTCCTTCAGCCACAGGTCGTCCCACCACACCATGGTGACCAGGTCGCCGAACCACATGTGCGCCATCTCGTGCAGGATGACGTTGGCCCGGCCCTCGTAGGAGGCCCGGGTCACCTTGCCGCGGAAGATGTACTCCTCGCGGAAGGTCACCAGCCCCGGGTTCTCCATCGCGCCGAGGTTGTACTCGGGCACGAACGCCTGGTCGTACTTCCCGAAGGGGTACGGGTAGTCGAAGTGCTCGTGGAAGAAGTCCAGGCCCTGCTTGGTGACGAGGAAGACGTCGTCGGCGTCGAAGTAGGGGGCGAGACCCTTGCGGCACATCGCGCCGAGCGGGATGTCCAGGCGCGTGCCGTCGGGGAGGGTGCGCGAGTAGGAGTCCGTGACGTAGTGGTACGGCCCCGCCACCACGCAGGTGATGTACGTCGAGATCGGCTTCGTCTCCGCGAACCGCCAGACGCCGTCGGTGAGTTCACCGGCGCCGTTGCTCCACACCGTCCAGCCCTCGGGCGCCCGCACCTCGAAGCGGAACGGCGCCTTGAGGTCCGGCTGCTCGAAGTTGGCGAAGACGCGGCGCGAGTCGGCCGGCTCGTACTGGGTGTAGAGGTAGACCTCGCCGTCCTCGGGGTCGACGAAGCGGTGCATGCCCTCGCCGGTGCGGGAGTAGGCGCACTGCGCGTCGACGATCAGCTCGTTCTCGGCGGCCAGGTCCTCCAGGAGGACGCGGGAGCCGTCGAAGACCTGCCCCGGGTCGAGGTCCTTGCCGTTGAGTGAGACGGACGTCACACCCGGCGCGATCAGGTCGGCGAAGGTGGCGGCGCCGGGCTCGTTGCAGCGGAACCGGATCGTGGTGACCGAGCGGAAGGTGCGCGGCTCCGCGTCCGCCTCGCCCACCGCCGACCGCAGGTCCAGGGACACCTCGTACCCGTCGACGGACAGCAGGGCGGCCCGCTCCCGGGCCTCGTCACGGGTCAGATTCTCACCGGGCACGGGCGGTACTCCCTCGACAGGTGTTCGGTATGTGGACACGACTTTCAGCTGATCCTGCCATGCGGCCTCGACGGCGGGCACCCGGGAATGGGGACGGCACGTCCCGTCGTTGCTCGTTGAAACGAACACTTTTCCTAGGAGAGTCATGGCCGAGACCGCGAGCACCTCCGCGAAGACCCCTGTCGACTTCTGGTTCGACCCGCTGTGCCCCTGGGCCTGGATGACCTCCCGGTGGGTGCTGGAGGTGGAGAAGGTCCGCGACATCGAGGTCCGCTGGCACATCATGAGCCTCGCCGTGCTCAACGAGGACAAGCTCGACCAGCTGCCCGAGGAGTACCGGGAGATGCTGGCCACCAAGGCGTGGAAGCCGGTGCGCGTGGTGACCGCCGCGTGGCAGAAGCACGGCGCGGACGTCCTCGGCCCGCTCTACACCGCGCTCGGCACCCGCATCCACAACAACGGCGAGGGCCCGACCGTCGAGGCGATCGCCGGCGCCCTCGCCGACGTCGGCCTGCCCGCCGACCTCATCGACTACGCCGACCAGGAGGACTTCGAGTTCGACGCCGAACTGCGCGCCTCCCACAAGGAGGGCATCGAGAAGGTCGGCCAGGAGGTCGGCACCCCCGTCATCGCGGTCCCCGGCGCCGACGGCGAGCAGATCGCCTTCTTCGGCCCGGTCGTCACCCCGGCCCCCAAGGGCGAGGAGGCCGCGAGGCTCTGGGACGGCACCCTCGCGGTCGCCTCGGTCCCCGGCTTCTACGAGATCAAGCGCACCCGCACCAAGGGCCCGGACTTCAGCAACCTGTAGGGCACCGGGTCCTAGCTCTTGTCGGGGTCGGGGAACTTGGCGCCGTCGGTCCAGTCCCCCCGCCGCTGGTAGCGGCGGCAGCCCTCGCGGGTGCAGACCAGGTAGGAGCTCAGACGGATGTGGTTCGGAATCCGCCCGCGGACGTACTCCCGCTCCGTGGCGGTGAGCGGGCGGAAGTCCTCGTAGGTCCCGCAGTCGTGGCATCGCCAGGACTCCATGCGTCCCCCTCCGGTTCCCGATGAGGCTCGGTGACCGCCTCCGGCCCTGTGAGCGTAGGTTCTCGCAGGGCCGGTAGGGTACGCCCGGAATCAGTCCCTTCGCGCCCTTTCCCGCGCCTGCGCCAGCCTCTCCAGGTGGTCCTCGAACTCCTTCGCGTAGTACGTCGCCCGGGCCGGGTCCGGTTTCACGATCGACGTCGGCTCGGTCCAGGCCGCCGTGTCCAGCCGCACCCCGTACCGCGCGGCCGCCGCCAGCACCGCGCCCCGGGCGCCCACCTCGCCCTCGACCACCCGCAGCGGACGGCCCAGGACGTCCGCCAGCAGCCGCATCCACGCCGGACTGCGGGTGCCGCCCCCGCAGACGGCCAGCGTGCCCGTCAGGCCGGCCGCCCGCAGGCAGTGCCGGGCCGCGAAGCCGATGCCCTCGCAGGTCGCGCGGATCAGGTCGGCCTTCGTCGACTCCAGTGACACCCCCGTCAGCTCGGCGCGCAGCCGGGGTTCCACGAACGGCGCCCGCTCGCCGGAGGGGGCGAAGTACGGCAGGACCCGCACCCCGTGCGCGCCCGGCGGAGTCCCGGCCAGCAGCGCGTCGACCTCCTCGTGGCGGACGCCGGTCGTGGTCAGCACCCAGTCCAGGGCCGCCGTACCGACCATCGCCGGCATCGCGCGCAGCCAGTGGCCAGGGCGGTCGGTGCTGATGAACAGGCCGGCCGGCTCACCGGTCAGGTCGAGCTCGGTCGTCGCGACCAGGCCGGCCAGACAGGTGCCGACGATCAGCAGACCGTCGCCGGGGGACGTCACCCCGGCGCCGAGCGCGCAGGACGGGAGGTCGTACGGGCCGTTCGCCAGCCGGGTGCCGGCCGGGAGCCCCTCGCGGGCCTCGGCGGTGGCGATCGGGTCGCTGACGGGGGCCAGCAGACCCCGGCGGTGGGTGAGACCGAGGAGCTCGACGACCCGGTTGTCGTAGGCGCGGGTGCGCGGGTCGAGGAACGGCATCGAGGCGTCCGACACGTCCGTCGTGGGCCGGGAGCGGCCGGTCAGCCGCTGGAACACCATGTCCTTGCAGTAGACGGCCGCCCGCGCCGAGTCCAGCGCCTTCGGCTCGTGGCTGTCCAGCCAGGCCAGCAGCGGCCCCGGACAGCCCGGGAACATCGCGCTGCCGGTACGCCGGAACACCGTCTCGAACCTGCCGTCCGCCAGCCACCGGTCGACCAGCTCATGGGCGCGGCCGTCCATCCAGGAGGCGGCGGCACGGACCGGGCGGCCGTCGCCGTCGACCAGCCAGACGCCGTCGCCCTGACCGGTCAGGCCGGCCAGGGCCACAGGTCCGGGAAGACGCGAGCCGAGTTCCCCGAGTACGGCGAGGACCGCGGAGTACACCTCCTCCATGTCCTGTTCGACGACGCCCCCGTGCAGCGCGAGTCCCACCGGGCGTGCCGCGACGTCCAGTTGACGCCCCTCGTCGTCGAACGCGGCGGCCTTCACCATGGACGTGCCCACATCGATACCGACGTACATCTCGCCTCCCGGGTCAGGTCAGACAGTGCGCCAGCGGCTCCCCGCGCACCCAGCGCCGCACTTCCTCCGCGGCGATCCGCGCCGCCTTCTCCGCGACGGCGCGCGAGGCTCCGCCCAGGTGCGGGGTCAGCACGACGCGCTCGGCCAGCGCGTGCAGCCGCGAGTCCGCCGGCAGCGGCTCCGTCGCGTACGTGTCCAGGGCCGCTGCCGACAGCCGTCCGCTCTCCAGCGCGTCGCACAGCGCGTCCTCGTCCAGCAGCGGCCCGCGCGCCACGTTCACCACCACCGCGCCCTCGGGCAGCAGCGCCAGCTCACGGGCGCCGATCAGGCCCCGGGTCTCGGGGGTGAGCCGGGCGTGCAGGGTGATCACCCGGGAGCGGCGCAGGAGCTCGTCCAGGGACTGCACGCGCAGGCCGTGGATCTCGCCCCGCACATAGGGGTCGTGCACCATCACCTGCGCGCCGAACGCGCACAGCGCCCGGGCGACCCGGCTGCCGACGGCGCCGTAGCCGACGAGACCCACGGGCAGGTCCTCCAGCTCCACGCCGCTGTGCTCGTAGGTGTAGTACGTCGCCCCCTGCCAACTGCCCTGTCCGGCGAGCAGGTTGTGGGCCTGGGGGATGCGGCGCAGGGCCGACAGCAGGAGGCCGACGGTGAACTCCGCGGTCGCGGCGGCGTTGCGGCCGGGGGAGAAGCAGACGCGGACGTCGTGCCGCTCGGCCGCGTCCAGGTTGACGTTCACCGGCCCGCCCCGGCAGACGACGACGAGACGCAGGTCGGGGCAGGCGTCCAGGACGCGTTCGGTCACCGGGCCCATCTGGGTGACCAGCACCTGGGTGTGCGCCAGTGCCTCGATCAGCTCGTCCTCGGCGTCGCTCGCCTCGGTCACCTCGGCCACCGGGCCGAAGGGCTCCAGCGGCCAGCCGAGCGTCAGTTCGGCCACCTCGCAGGGCAGTTCGTCGCCGATCGCCGTCCTGATCAGCGACGGCAGGATGAAGTGGTCGCCGGCCGCCAGGACACGTACGTGTTCGCTCATCGCAGGGAGTCTCCCGTCTCGGCGTCGAAGACATGGGTGAGGCGCGCGTCGGCGGTGACCCGGACGGACTCGTCGTGGGCCAGCCGCACCTCGGGGCCGGTGAGGACGACCAGGGGGCGTTCGACGCCGGGCAGGGCGAGGGTGGCGATCCCCGCCTCCAGCAGGGGCTCGTGGGCGACGACCCGGGCGGGCAGCCCCTCGGCGCCGACGAGGCTCAGGTCCTCGGGGCGGATCCCGACGACGACCTCGCGGCCGGGCGGGACGGGCACGGGCAGCGCCACGCGTACGGAGTCGGAGAGGCGGACGTGGGCGTCCTCCTCCGCGATGCCGGGCAGCAGGTTGATCGCGGGTTCGCCGACGAAGTCCGCCACGAAGACGTTCGCGGGGCTGTCGTAGATCTCGTACGGGGTGCCGAGCTGCTGGATCACGCCGTCCCTCATCACCGCGATGCGGTCGGCGAGGGAGAGCGCCTCCTCCTGGTCGTGGGTGACGAGGATGGTGGTGTGGCCCAGGTCGCGCTGGATGCGCTTGAGTTCGCGGCGCGTGGTGTCGCGCTGGGCCGCGTCGAGGTGGGAGAGGGGCTCGTCGAGGAGGAGGACGTCCGGTTCGCGGATCAGGGCGCGGGCGAGACAGACGCGCTGCTTCTGGCCGCTGGACAGGGTTGCCGGGTGGGCGTCGAGGAGGGGCGTGAGATCGACCCGGGCGGCCATGTCCGCGACCCTGCGGGCCACTTCACCGCGGTCGGCGCCCCGGCGGGCCCGCAGGCCGAACGCCAGGTTCTCCGCCACGGTGAGGGGCGGGTAGAGGGCGTAGTTCTCGAAGGCGACGCCGATGTTGCGGGCCTGCGCGGGGATCGCGGTCACGGACCTCCCGGCCACCAGGATGTCCCCGTCGGTCACCGTCTCCAGGCCGGCGATCATGCGCAGGGTCGTCGACTTGCCGCAGCCCGAGGGGCCCAGGAGGCCGAGGAGCTCCCCTGAGCCCAGGGTCAGGTCGAGGCCGCGCACGGCGGTGACCGGCGGCCGGCCCCGGGAGCGGTAGGTCTTGCGCAGGTCACGTAGTTCCAGTGCGGTCATCGCCGCCCCCTCCTCGGTGGCCCGCGCGCCCCTGCGGCTCACTCGCCGGGACCGTCGCGCAGACTTCGTAGGTGACCTTGTGCTCGTCCAGGTCCCGCAGCGCCTCGGGCGAGGCCCCGTCGTCCACCAGGAGCAGGTCGAAGCGGGAGAGCGGAACGACCCGGTGCAGGGCCGTCCGGGCCAGCTTGGTGTGGTCGATCAGCAGGACGTCGCGGGCCGCCGAGTCGAGCATCGCCCGCTTCACCGACACGATGTGCTGCTCCTGGTGGTAGGCGAAACCCCCGTGCACGGCCGACGTGGAGGCGAAGCAGACGTCCACGCGCAGCGACTGGACCGCCTCCACGCAGGAGACGCCGAGGAAGGAGGAGTGCAGGGGGTCGTAGTCGCCGCCCAGGGCCATCAGATGGATGCCCCGCTGGTCGGACAGCAGGTTGATCGCCTGGAGGAAGTTGGTGACGACCGTGAGCGGGGTGATCTCGCCGTTGCGCAGGCGGCGGGCTATCTCCAGAGTCGTCGTGGAGTCGTCCAGCATGATCGCCATACCGGGCTCTATGAGGGCGAGCGCGCGGTCGGCGACGGCCGCCTTCTCGGCGCGCATGGTCTTGAGGCGGTACTCGACGTTGGACTCGAACACCCCGGACGGCTGGGCCGTCACACCGCCCCTGAACTTCCGGACGATTCCCTGCCGTTCGAGTTCGTCGAGGTCGCGGTGGATGGTCATCAGGCTCACCCCGAACCGCTCGGCGAGCTCGGCCGCCGTCGCCGAGCCCTCGGCCAGGACCTGTTCGGCCATGGCGGCCTGGCGGGCCGCGGGCCCCTGCTGTGCACCGGTGCTGCTGCTCATCGTTTCCCGATCCGTCGTCCTGGGCCCTCGGGCCCGTCGGCCTCGAACAGCAGCAGGTTCTCAGGCCGTACCGTCAGCCGTACCGGATCGTCGGGCCGCAGGCCGGCCGTGTCGCCGCGCGGGGCGACCAGCGAGACGTGCTGCCCGCCCAGCCGGACCGTGACCTCGACCGACCGGCCGAGCACCTCGGTGACGTACACGCTGCCGGTCAGCTCGTGGCCCGGCGCGGTGAGGGAGAGGTCGCGCGGGCGCACGCCGACCAGGACCTCCGTGCCCGCCGGGGCCGCCGCGCGGACGGGCAGCTCCACCTTTCCGTCCGGCGACCGGAAGCCGCCGTCCTCGGTGACCGTCCCCGGCAGGAGGTTGATCCGCGGCCGGCCGAAGGCCCGGGCGACCTCGGTGTCGCGGGGCTCGTACCAGATCTCCTCACGGGTCCCCGTCTGGACGATCCGTCCGTCGCGGATCACTCCCGTCCGGTCGCCGAGGGCGAGGGCCTCGACCGAGTCGTGGGTGACGTAGAGGGTGGTGGTGCGCTGGACGGCCCCGATCGCCTTCAGCTCGGCGCGCATCTGCTGGCGGAGCTTGGCGTCCAGGTGGGAGAGGGGCTCGTCGAGCAGGAAGGCGCGGGCGGGGCGGACCAGAACCCGGCCGAGGGCGACCCGCTGCCGCTGGCCGTTGGAGAGCAGCCCGACGGGACGGTCCAACAGGGCGCCGATGCCGAGGAGTTCGGCGACGGCGTGGACGCGGTCGCGGGCCTCGGCGGCGGGGAGGCGGTGACGGGGGGAGCGCAGGGGGGAGGCGAGGTTGTCGTAGGCCGACTTGTGCGGGTAGAGGGCGTAGCTCTCGAAGCACATCGCCACGCCCCGGTCGTACGGTTCGACGCCCGCCATGTCCTCGCCGTCGAGCAGGACCGTGCCGGAGTCGGGGCGTTCGAGGCCGGCGATCGTCTTGAGGGTGGTGGTCTTCCCGGCGCCGGAAGGGCCCAGGAGGCAGAAGAACTCCCCTTCCCGGACGTCGAGTTCGAGTCCGTCGAGGGCGGTCACCGGGCCGTAGGCCTTGCTGATCCCGCGCAGCCCGATCACGACTTCACCGCCCCGAAGGACAGGCCCCGCACCAGATAGCGCTGGATGGTCAGGGCGAGCAGGAGCGGCGGTACGACCGAGACCAGGGCCGCCGCGGCCGTCAGGTTGTACTTGGGGCGGTCGCCGCCCAGGAAGGACAGCGCGCCGACGGTCACCGTCTGGGCCTCGTTGGAGGTGAGGATCAGCGGGAAGACGAAGTTGTTCCAGGCGAAGATGAAGGCCAGCAGGGACACGGCCGCGACGCCCGGCTTGACCAGCGGCAGCGCCACCTTGAAGAAGGCCTGCTTGCGTGTGTAGCCGTCCAGCAGGGCCGCCTGCTCCAGCTCCGGTGTGAGGTCGGCGAAGTAGGACCGCATGATCCACACGATGAGGGGGAGCGTGACCAGTTGCAGGACCCAGATCATGCCGACGTACGTGTCGAACAGGCCGAGCTTCTGGTACAGCACGAACAGCGGGATGATCACCGTCAGTTCGGGTGCGAAGCGGAACGACAGCAGGGTGAACATCAGGTTGTCGGAACCCTTGAAACGCCAGCGCGCCGAGGCGTAGGCGGCGGGCAGCCCGACCAGCAGGGAGAGCGCGACGGCGCCCACCGACACCACCAGGCTGTTGACGAAGAACCGCACGAACGGGATGCCCTCGCTGTCGCCGAGCACCGTCCGGTAGGAGCCGAGGGTGGGGGTGAAGGAGAAGTACGTGCTGAACAGCTGGTTCGCGGGCTTGAGGGACAGGATCACCATCCAGGCGATCGGGAAGAGCGCGAAGACGAAGTAGAGGATGAGGGCCGCGTCGGCGAGCAGACCCAACAGGCGTTTTCTGGTCGTCATTTGGCCTCGGCCGCCTTTCGCTGGATCCGGCCCAGGTGTTTCACCAGCACCATCGCGGCGAGGTACACCACGGCCCACAGCACGATCGTGTAGCTGATGCCGAAGCTGTAGCGCTGGAAGCGGATGGCCTCCAGGTACGCGCGGATCTGCAGGACCACCGTGGAGTCACCGGGGCCGCCCTCGGTCAGGGCGTAGATGATGTCGAAGACCTTCAGCGAGTCCATGAACCGGAAGATCACCGCGACCAGTACGTACGGCCACAGCATGGGCAGCGTCAGCCGCCTGAAGGTGTACCACCAGCCGGCGCCGTCGACCGCCGCCGCCTCGAAGGGACTCGTCGGCAGGGAGCGCAGTCCGGCGAGCGCGAGGATCGCCACGAAGGGCGTGTAGACCCAGACGTCCACCGCGATGGACGACAGCAGGGCGCCCGTGGGGGTGTCGGTCCACTGGACCCCGCCCAGGCCGAAGGGTCTCAGCAGGTGGTTGACGACGCCGACCGACGGCTGGAGCATCAGCTTCCACATGATCGCCGCGATCACCGGTGCGATCATCAGCGGCAGGATGAGGATCCTCTCCAGCACCCGGCCGACGAGCGAGGAGCGGTGCAGCAGCAGGGCGACGGCCACCCCGAGCACGGTCTCGGCGGCGGCGGCCCCGACCGCGTACAGCACCGTCACCCATGCGGAGTTCCAGAAGGCGTCCTGGGTGAAGACGGTCTCGTAGTTGTGCAGCCGCACCATGTCGGGCTGCGGTTTGCTCGCCGAGAAGTCGAAGAGGGTGTAGTAGAGGCCGAGTCCGAACGGGTAGAGGATCCCGCAGGTCAACAGCAGCGCCGGGACGATCAGGAAGTACGGGCGCAGGGTGAGCCGCCGGCCCATGGCGCCTCAACTCACCTTTGAGGCGAGGTCACTTGCCAGCCCGTTCAGCACCGACTTCGCGTTCTTGCCGCCGTAGATCTCCTGCAGGGCCGCCGCCCAGCTGGTGGTGGCGTCGAAGAACTGGGCCTGCGGGGTGAACTGGATCCTCGTCCGGTCGACGACCGTCTCGAAGGTCTCGATGAAGCCGGGCAGGTGCCGCATCTTGTCCTTGTAGGCGGCGTCCTGGCTGACCGACTTGCGGACCGGGTCGATGTGGTTGCCGGTGACGGCCGCCCGGCGCAGGTGCTCCTTGCCGGTCGCCCACTGCAGGAACAGCCAACTGGCGCTCTTCTTCTTGGACTTGGCGTTCATGCCGAGCGACCAGATCCACATGTTCGTGGCCAGGGAGCCGTCCGGGCCCTTGGGGCCGGGGTGGAAGGCGATCTTCCCGGAGGCGGGGCTGGCCCCCTTCACGGCCTGGAAGTAGGCGGCCGTGTCCGCGTCGAAGAGCATGCCTGCCTTCTTCGCGCCGAGGTCGCTGGAGCACTGGTACCAGCTGTACGACGTCCAGGACGGCGGCCCGCCCTGCTTGACCATGCCCGCCCAGTCCCGGGTGAACGCGACGGCCTCCGGCGTGTTCATCGCGGGCCTCAGCTTCCCGCCGTCCACGGTGAAGTCGTGCAGGCCGTTGCGGGCGTACATGGTCATGAAGCCCGGGTGGATGGTGGCCCAGCTGCGGGAGCCGCGCACGGCGATCCCGTACATGCCGTCGTATCCGGCGCCGGGCGCCTTGCGCTTGATGACGCCCGCGATCTCGCGCAGTTCGTCGAAGGACTCGGCCGGTTTCAGGCCCAGTTTCGTGAACACTTCGGTGTTGTAGGCGACGACGTTCGTCTCCCAGCCCCACGGCAGCGCGTACTGCCCGCCCCGGCCGAGCGGGGCGCCGTCCTTCAGCGACCACTGGTCGGCCTGGAGGAGGTTGGGGAAGAAGTCCGACTGGTCCCACTCGGCGCCGGTGGCCGAGGAGTTGCGCATCCAGGGGCCGAGGTCCTCCAGCCAGCCCGGCGGGCCGTACTGCCAGACCATGTAGGCGCCGAGCATGAAGACGTCGTAGGAGGCGCGTCCGCTGGACAGGTCCACGGTGAGCTTGTCGAAGTAGTTGTCCTCGGGGAAGACGTCGTACTCGACCTTGATGCCCGTCTTGGCAGTGAAGGACTTCAGGTCGGCGATCAGGGCGTCCGTGTACGGGTGCTTGTTGAGCAGGGCCTTGACCGTCCTGCCCTTCTCCCGCTTCCAGTCGAAGGAGCCGGTGACGTCGTCGGCGGCCGAACCGCCGCCCTTGTCGTCACCACCGCCGAATCCGGCGCCGCAGGCCGCCAGCAACGGGGTCGCGGCGGCCCCGGCGGTCAGGGCGAGGAAGCGTCTGCGGTCGTGCGCGTGCGTGTCCATCCGTGACCTCCGAGTGGGGTCGGGCCCGGTGCGCTGGGTGGGGGTAACACGTCGAGTCGACTCGCTAACAGAGGGTGTAACGCCGGAAGTTGCGCGTCAATCCCTCGCGCAAGCGAAAATCCCGGGTCAATATCGTGGGTAGGTGTGAAGTTCACAGACTGGATCGCGATGCCCGGGAGGTCCGGATGGCGGACGAGCAGGAGGCGTGGCTGGGGATCGACCTGGGCACGCAGAGTGTCCGCGTGCTGGCCGTCACCGGGGACGGGACGGTCGTGGGGCGGGGTTCGGCCCCGCTCGGCGGGCGCCGCGACGGGGACCGGCACGAGCAGGACCCGGGGGAGTGGTGGGAGGGGGTGTGCGCGGCCGCGCGGCAGGCGGTGGGGGAGTCGCGCGGGGTGCGGATCGGCGGGCTCGCGGTGTGCGGGACGTCCGGGACGGTGCTGCTGACGGACGTGGCGGGGCGGCCGCTGAGCCCCGGGCTCATGTACGACGACCGGCGGGCCTCGGCGCAGGCGGCACGGGCGCGGGCGGCGGGTCTGGCGGTGCAGGACACCTGGGCGCTGCCGAAGGCGATGTGGCTGGTGGAGGAGTACGGCGGCCTCCCGGAGGCACCCCGCGGGGCCCACCCCCACCTCCGCGTCGCCCGGCCGCCCCGCTTCCGGCTCGCCCACCAGCCCGACGTGATCGTCGCCCGGCTCACCGGCGAGCACCCGCCCGCCGACTCCTCCCACGCCCTCAAGACGGGCTACGACCTCGAGAACGACGCCTGGCCGCACCCCGCGTTCACCGAACTCGGTCTCCCGGACGGCCTGTTGCCCGACGTCGTACACCCCGGAACGCGGCTCGCCGAGGTCTGCCCGGCCGCCGCCGAGGCCACCGGCATCCCCGCCGGCACCCCCGTGGTCGCCGGGATGACCGACGGCTGCGCGGCCCAGATCGCGTCCGGCGCCCTGCGCCCCGGCGCCTGGAACTCGGTGCTCGGCACCACCCTGGTCCTCAAGGGGGCCTCCACCGCGCCGGTCCACGACCCCACCGGAGTGGTCTACAACCACCGTGCCCCGGACGGCACCTGGCTGCCCGGTGGGGCCTCAAGCGTCGGCGCGGGGGTGCTGACGGCGGCCTTCGCGGGCGCCGACCCGGCGGTCATGGACGAGCGGGCGGCCGCCCACGAACCGTCCGGCGCGGTGGCCTACCCGCTGGTGTCGCCCGGTGAACGCTTCCCCTTCCAAGCCCCGCAGGCCGTCGCCCTCGTCCTCGGCGAACCGGAGGACGACGCCGACCTGTGGGCCGCCCTGCTGCAGGGCGTCGCCCTCACCGAGCGGCTCTGCCTGGACTACCTGCACCACCTGGGCGCCCCGCTGGACGGCCCGCTCACCTTCACAGGCGGGGCCGCCCGCAGCCGGTACTGGAACCAGCTGCGCGCCGACATCCTGGGCCGCCCGGCCCGCGTACCGGCCCAGACCGAACCGGCACTGGGCATGGCGGCGCTGGCCGCTTACGGCGTGAGCGCGGCCCACGGCGAGAGCGGCTCTCTCGGCGGGGGCGCCTCCATGGGCGGGCGCGCCTCCCTCGGTGTCGCCGACATCGCCGAGCGCATGGTCCGCGTCCGCACCGTCGTGGAACCCCGCCCGGACCGGACCGCCCTGTTCGCCGAGCCGTACGCCCGGCTGGTCGACGAACTGACGGCGCGCGGCTGGCTCCCGCCCCCGGTCGCGGCGCACGCGCACGCCCGCCTCACCCGGAATACTGCGGACTCATGACCGCCACCCTGCTCCTGGCCCGCCACGGCCAGACCGTCTGGCACGCCGAGAACCGTTACGCGGGGATCAGCGAAGTGCCGCTCACCGAGACCGGGCACGCGCAGGCGGAAGCCCTCGGCCGATGGGCCGCCGCCCACCCCGTCGACGCCGTGTGGACCTCCCCCGTCTCCCGGGCGGTCGTCACCGCCGAGCCAGCCTGCCGGGCCCTCGCGCTCACCCCGAGCCGCGAACCCGACCTGCGCGAATGCGACTTCGGGGTGGTGGAGGGCCGTACCCTCGCACAGTTCGCGGAGGAGGACCCGGACGCGGCGGCGGCATTCCGCGCCGACCCGGTGGCCCACCCCTTCCCCGGCGCGGAGGACCCGGTCGCCGCCGCCGGCCGGGGCGCCGCCGCCCTGCGCCGCATCGCCGCCGCCCACGACGGCGAACGCGTCCTCGTCGTCGCCCACAACACCCTGCTGCGGCTGGTGCTGTGCCGCCTGCTGTCCATCCCGCTCGGCGAGTACCGGCGCGTCTTCCCGCAGCTGCGGAACGCCGCCGTCACCGAACTCCGCATGGATCCCGACCAGGTCGGTCTGATCTCGCTGAACCTGCCCTGTGACCGGGAAACGGCGTAGGAGGACGCAGGGCCGCCCGGTGCGACTACGCGGCCACGGACGTGTAGTGCGAGGCGTCGCCCTCGATCGCGTAGCTCTCCTTGCCCTCGACACCGACCGGGATGTCACCGGCGGCGGTCACCCGGTGCAGCCGGCGCGGCAGGCCGTCGTAGTTGTCGACGGCGTAGTGCTGGGTGATGCGGTTGTCGAACAGGACGAGCTGGTTCTCCGACCAGCGGTGGCGCAGGATGTTCTCCGGCCGGGTGACGTAGGCCTGCAGCAGGTCGAGGATCTTGCGGGACTCGCCCGGGGAGAGCCCGACGATCCGCTGCGCGAACCCGCCGATGAACAGGCCGCGTTCACCGGTCAGCGGGTGGACGCGGACCACCGGATGGACCGTGCGGTACTTGATGGACGTGAACTGGGCGCGCTGCGCGGCCTGCCGCTCGTCGATCTCCTCCTCCGGTACGGCGTAGTCGTAGTCGTTGGTGTGCTCGGCCCACAGCGTGTCCGCCAAGGCGCGCAGGGAGTCGGGCAGTTGGCGGTAGGCGGCGGCCGAGCTGGCGATCAGGGTCTCGCCGCCGTACGGCGGGATCGTGAGCGAGCGCAGGGTGCTGGCCTGCGGCGGGTTGAGCACGAAGGTGACGTCGGTGTGCCAGTGGTTGGCGGCCCGGCCCCGCTCGCTGTCGACCGGGAGGACGTTCGGGACGCCGTCGACGGAGGAGACCGTCGGGTGGGCGGTGGTGACGTCGCCGAAGTGGCGGACGAAGGCCTGCTGGCCCTCGTCGTCGAGGTTCACGTCGTCGAAGACGAGCGCCTTGTGGGCGTTGAGGGCCTCGCGGATCGCGGTGACCGCCTCCGCGTCGAGGGGCTGGGAGATGTCGACGCCGGACACCCGGGCGCCGATGTTCGCGGTGACCTTCTGGATCTCGATCTCGGGCATGTCGTGCGGGTCCTTTCAGACGAGGGCGGGTTCGAGGTACTGGTTGGCGGGGCGGGGGAGGCCGTAGCGCTCCCGCAGGGTCCGGCGGCGGCCGTACTCCGTTCGGAGCAGGCCGCGGGCGCGCAGGATCGGGACGACGTGGTCGACGAAGGCGTCGAGGCCGGAGGGCAGGACGGCCGGCATGATGTTGAAGCCGTCGGCGGCGCCCCGGGTGAACCAGCTCTCGATCTGGTCGGCGACCTGCTCGGGCGTACCGGCGAAGGTGAGGTGCCCGCGCCCGCCGCCGAGCCGCCCGATCAGCTGCCGGACGGTGAGCCGGTCGCGGCGGGCCAGCTCGACGACGAGCGTGTAGCGGCTCTTGGCGCCCTCGATGGCGTCCTCGGGCGGCAGGTCGGCGGGGAGCGGGCCGTCCAACTCGAGTGTTCTGGACGGAAGTTGCAGGAGGCGTTCCAGGTTGGCCACGCCGTGCCGGTGCACGATGTGGTCCTCCAGCAGCTGTTCGTTCGCCCGTGCCTCGGCCTCGGTCGACCCGATGACCGGCACGATTCCGGGCAGCACCTTGATGTGCTCGGGGTCTCTGCCGACCGCCTTCGTACGGGACTTGAGGTCGGCGTAGAAGGCCTGCGCGTCCTCGATGGTCTGCTGGGCGGTGAACACGGCCTCGGCGTACCGGGCCGCGAACGCCTTGCCGTCCTCGCTGGACCCCGCCTGCACGAGCAGCGGATAACCCTGGGGCGAGCGGGGGACGTTGAGCGCGCCCTCGACACTGAAGTACGTCCCCTTGTGACGGGGCGGATGGATCTTGCTGTCGTCTCCCCAGACACCGGCCGCCTTGTCGGCGACGATCGCGTCGTCCTCCCAGCTGTCCCAGAGCTTCAGCGCCACGTCGAGGAACTCGGCGGCACGGGCGTACCGCTCGGCGTGCGCGGGCTCGTGCTCCAGGCCGAAGTTCCGGGCCGCCTCGGCACCCGCGGTGGTGACGATGTTCCAGCCCGCCCGGCCACCGCTGATGATGTCCAGCGAGGCGAACTTGCGGGCCAGGTTGTAGGGGGAGTTGTAGGAGGTCGAGGCGGTGGCGACGAGCCCGATGTGCTCGGTCGCCGTCGCCAGCGCGGTGAGCAGCGTGAGCGGTTCCAGGGCGCCGGCCGGGCGCTGGGCGAGGTTGCTCCACAGCTGGGGGCCGTCGGCGAGGAAGAGCGAGTCGAACGTGCCGCGCTCGGCGGTCCGGGCAAGGCGTACGTAGTGGTCCAGCTCGACGTGGGCGAGAGGGTCGCTCTCGGGCAGCCGCCACGAGGCCTCGTGGTGACCGGTGTTCATGAGGAAGGCGTTGAGGTGGAGCCGGCGGGTCATCGGTGTTCCTCCGGGAGGCCGAGGTCGGTGGTCATGCGTGGTCCTCGGTGACTTCGAGGTCACTGGTCATGCGTGGTCCTCTGTGACTCCGAGGGCCGTGAGAAGCCGCTCCCGGTATTCGCCGAGCAACGGGTCCCGGTACGAGCGCGGATGAGGCCGGTCGATGGTCAGGTCGAGGCCGATACGGCCCTTGTCCAGGACCAGGACCCGGTCGGCGAGGACGATCGCCTCGTCGACGTCGTGGGTGACGAGCAGGACGGAGGGCCGGTGCCGCTTCCACAGCTCCCGCAGCAGCGCGTGCATCCTGATGCGGGTCAGCGCGTCCAGGGCGCCGAACGGCTCGTCGGCCAGCAGCAGTTCCGGCTCGCGGACCAGCGACCGGGCGAGCGCCGCACGCTGGGCCTCGCCGCCGGACAGCTCGTTGGGCCAGGCCCGCTCGCGCCCTTCGAGCCCCACCTCGGCGAGCGCCTCGCGTCCCTTCGCCTCGGCGTCCCTGCCGTCGAGTCCGAGGAGCACGTTGTCCAGCACCCGCCGCCACGGCAGCAGCCGTGAGTCCTGGAAGACCACGGACACCCGTTCCGGCGCGCTGAGCCGGCCGCTTCCGGCCACGTCGTGGTCCAGTCCCGCGATGGCCCGCAGCAGAGTGCTCTTGCCGGAGCCGCTGTGCCCGAGCAGTGCCGTGAACTGTCCGGTCGGCAGGTCGAGGTCGATGCCGTCGAGGACGGTCCGCCCTTCGAACGACCGGGTCAGGCCGCGGAGTTCGACCGCGGGCCGGGTCAGCTGCTCAGTGTGCGGCGCCATGACAGCACCCTCCGTTCGATGAGACGGACCGCGCTGTCGGACACCAGGCCGAAGACCCCGTAGACGAGCAGCCCGACGAGGATCACGTCGGACTGGCCGTAGTTCTGGGCCTGGAACATCATGTAGCCGAGTCCGCTGGTGGCGTTGATCTGCTCCAGCACGACCAGGCCCAGCCAGGAGCCGGTCACCCCGAGCCGGAGTCCCACGAAGAATCCGGGCAGGGCGCCGGGAATGACGATCTGCCGGATGAACTGCACCCTCGACAGGCCCTGCACCTCGGCCAGTTCGACGAACCGGCTGTCGATGCCGGACAGGGCGGCGTGCGTGTTCAGGTAGATCGGGATGTAGACGACGATCGCGATGATGGCGATCTTGAAGGCCTCGCCGATGCCCAGCCAGAGGATGAACAGCGGGATCAGGCCCAGCGTCGGGATCGCCCGGTTGAGCTGCACGGTCCCGTCGATCAGCGCCTCGCCGATCCGGCTGAGCCCGGACGCCAGCGCGAGCACGACGCCGGCGGTGAGGCCGATCGCGAAGCCGTACGCGGCCCGCTCCACGGAGGTGGCGATGTCGGTGCGCAGCGTCCCGGCGCTCCACAGATGTCCGGCGGTGCGCAGGACCGTCCAGGGTGCGGGGATCGCGCCGGGGTCGAGCCGCCCGGCCGCGGACGCGGCGGCCCACACCGCGATCAGGACGGCGGGACCGACCAGGCGGGTGGCCGGCAGTCGCCTGCCGGGGGAGAGGCCGCGGCGGCGGCGCCGGGCGGGACGGCTCTCCTGCTGGGCCGTCGCGGGCGCGGCGGCGGTGGTCGTGGTCACGGCGCTCACCTCCGGTACTCCGCCGGTACGGCCTTCGCGGCGATGGACTCGAACCGGTGGTCGAAGAGTGAGGAGACGTCGAACTTCTTCACGAAGCCGCCCTCCGCCAGCAGATCGGCGGTCTCCTGCTCCCACTTGATCGCCTCGGCCCAGCTCGGCGGGAAGAGCGGCTTGTTGGCGAGGTCGGAGATGCCCTTGGCCTGCGCGAGCGTCAGGTTCTGGGTCTTGACGTAGAACTCCTCGTTCCAGGTGTCGGGATGCTCGTACTGCCAGACCTGGCCCTTGGCCCAGTACGGGATGTAGGCGGCGACGGCGGCGGCCTTCGCGGAGTCGGCGAGGACCGAGGTCGGCGCCCACAGCAGGTTGAGCAGATCGACGACGTCCGTCGTGATCGCACGGGCGCCCTTGGACTTGTACTGCTGCAGATAGGCGGGCGCCTGGCTGTTGGCGAGCGGCGCGATGTCGACCTGCCCGGACTGCAGTGCGGTCAGGAACTGGTTGCTGGTCAGCGGGACCAGCTTCACCTCGTCGTACTTGAGTCCCGCCTGCTTCAACGCCCGCAGCAGGACGACTCCTTGCGCCTGCCCCTGCGAGAACGCGAGCTTCCTGCCCTTGAAGTCGGCGACCGTGTGGATGTCGCTGCCGGGCTTGGTGGCGAAAAGGTAGTTGGGCTTGCGGGTGATGTCGATCGCGACGATCTTCGCGTCGAAGCCCTGGTAGTGGGCCTGGATCGGCGGAATGCCCGCGTTGTTGGCGAGGTCCAGGGACTTGGCGCGGAAGGCGTTGATGACGTCGGGGCCCGCGCCGATGTTCACCCAGCTCGACACCTTGAACGGCAGCTCGCCCAACCCGGCCAGCCGGAACTGCAGTTGCTGGGCGTTCAGATACGAGGCGACCTTCAGGCGGGTGCCGGCCGGGACCTTGTCGGCGAGCGGGGCGGAGGTGGCGCCCCGGGTGTCCGCGGCGGCGTTGCCGTTCGCGCAGCCGCTCAGACCGGCGATCCCGGCCGCGGCGCCGAGCACAGAGGTGAGGAAGAGCCGTCGGTCGACACCTGACACAGGCGAGGAAGGCATGGCAGAACTCCGTGAGTCGAGAAGGAAAGAACGCATGCGGAATTCAGGTCGGCAGACGCCGGGGAAAGGGAATTCACGCAGGGGGAAATGAGCGCTTCACGCGCGGCAACGTGTCAGCAACAAGAGGTGCGACAGCTCACGAACAGGCTCATGACCAGGATGTTCCTGGTCAGGCCCGACCGCTGTCAACATTCGGAGTTTCTGAATTAAATAGTCCGAGGTGACATGGCCAGCGGATCCCGGTAGAGCACGTCCAGAACCACCGAACCGCCTGCCACCGCGAGCACCGAATCCGGGAAACTCGTCGGCACCACATGTGCCGCGCGTTCGATGCCGACCCCGTCGCGCAGCGCGCTCAGGCAGTCGTCGCGGTGAATGATCCCCACCTCGGTGACGACCACCGTCTCCGGATTGAGCACGTCCAGCAGCAGCCGCGCCGCCCGCCCGACGGCACCCGCCCGCTCCACCAGCAGCCGCGTCGCCCGGAGGTCGCCCGCGGCCGCGGCCGCGACCACCCGCATCGGGTTCGCGCCCGCGGGCACGCCCGCCGCACGCGCCCGCCGGCACAGCGTCCGCTCGCTCAACTCGGCCTGCAGACAGCCGGTCCGCCCGCAATCGCAGGGTTCCGTGCCGCCCGGCACCGGCAGATGGGCGATCGCCCCGGACTGCGAGCGGGGCCCGTGATGCACCGCGTCGCCGGTGGCGAACGCCGCGTCGACCACATTGCCGACGAACAGATGCAGCATGCTGGCGCCGTCCCGGGCCGGCCCGAACAGCCGCTCCGCGTTGACCAACGCCCGCGCGTGCCCGTCGACATGGACCGGCAGCCCCAGGCGCTCGCCGAGCACCTCGCGCACCGCGACCTCCCGCCAGCCCAGCAGCGGGTGTTCCACGACGGTTCCCGACTCCCGGTCCACCCAGCCGCCGACGGCGACGCCGACGCCGAGCGGCCGACAGCCCGGCGCCGCCGACAACAGGCGGGTCAGCCCCTCGGCGGCCCGCGCCAGCACCCACCCCGGCTCGGTGCTCTCGTGCTTCAGCTCTCGGCTGACCAGCACCCGTCCGCGCAGGTCGAGCAGGGCCACGGTCGTGTACGGCACCGCCACGTGCACGCCGGCGACCACGAACCGCGAGTCGTCGAGGTCGAGGGGGACGTGCGGGCGCCCGACGCCGCCCGAGCGCCGGGGCTCGGACGCCTCCCGGATCAGGCCGAGTTCGGTGAACCGGGCGCAGTAGTCCGTGACCGACGCCGGTGACAGGCCGGTCAGCCGGGCGATGGTGGAGCGGGCCACCGGCCCGTGCTCCAGCACGGACCGCAGCACGATGCTGGCGCTCGTACGGCGCCGGTCGTCGCCACGGGGGCGGTCATGACGGGGAGGAGGGGAGGTGAGAGTGGTGGTCGCGGTACGGGGCATGGCGATCATCCTCGAAGAACGGTTCCGACACAGCGCCGTCTCGTGCGGCGGGGCGTGCCGGATCCGGTCCGTGCGCCCCGCTAACGGCGGCGACAGGCGGACGCGCCGACTCGTCGCAGGTCGACATGGCGACGCGACGAGAAGTTCCGGGACTGGGCGACCATGCGCTCGAAGCTAGCAAAACCGGCCCACGCTGCCCAGACGGCGACCGCTGGGCGAGACGACGAAACCCAGGTCACCCCGCCTCCGTGACCGGTGTCACGCCGAGACCCGTGTAACTCGCATCCTTTGTCCGGAGCCCACGAAGGCCTGGCCGCAGCCTTTGTCGAGCGCTGACGGTGATCGCGGAGAGCACTCCGGGTTAGCGTCACCATGTCCCCGACCGTCCCGATCCCGGAGCCCCCATGAGCACCGCTGCCGTCACCCCCGCCCGCCCCGGACAGGTCCTCGCCGACCTCCTCCCCGCCTCCCGCGTCCGGGACGTGGCCCTCGTGGTCGGCGGTGCCGTGCTCACCGGCCTCGCGGCCCAGGTCTCCGTCCCCGTCCCGCACTCCCCGGTGCCGGTGACCGGGCAGACCTTCGCCGCGCTGCTGGTCGGCACGAGCCTCGGCGCGAGCCGCGGCCTGGCCTCGCTCGTCCTGTACGCGCTCGCCGGTCTCGCCGGTGTGCCGTGGTTCGCCGGCGGCACCTCCGGTGTCTCCGTCTCCTTCGGCTACATCCTCGGCATGCTTCTGGCGTCCGCCGCCGTCGGCGCCCTGGCCCGCCGCGGCGCCGACCGCTCCGTGTGGCGCATGGCGGGCACGATGCTGCTGGGCGAGGCCCTCATCTACGCCGTCGGTGTCCCGTACCTGGCCTACGCCGCCGGTATGTCCGCCTCCGCCGCGATCGCGGCCGGCCTCACCCCGTTCCTGATCGGGGACGCCCTCAAGGCCGCCCTGGCCATGGGCCTCGTGCCGGCCGCCTGGAAGCTGGTCGGCAGGCGCTGAGGCCGTACGGCCCCTCGTCCGTCAGGGGCCGCCGAAGAGGTTCGTCGGGTCGTGGATCGACTTCAGCCCGGCGAGCCTCGCGTGCGTCACGGGGTCGTACAGTCCCTCGCGCCGGTCGCCGGCCCCGAAGGCGAAGTTGCGGGCCCGCCCGATGGTCGTGTCCGCGAGCAGCGCGAGGGCCGGGTCCACCACCGCACGGGCCTTCTCCCGCTCCCCGGCGCCCAACAGCCGTAGCAGGAACCGTCCTTCGCGGTACGGCACCGAGTTCGGCGCGGGCCGCGCGAGCGCGCCGCCCAGATGATTGATCTGCACCACGCACATCGGCCCGCCCGCGTCCGGCCCGGTGCGGGCGAGGAGTTCGCCGGCCGCGGCGAGATCCAGTTCGCTCAGCACCGCGCTGTCGCCGTAGTAGGCGTGCGGGAAGTCCGGGTCGCTGTGGATGGTGTGGCTCTGCGAGAACGGCATCTCGCGCAGCGAGTCGGCGAGCACGGGCCCGGACTCCCGCAGCGCGGCCACGACCGCGTCACCGTCGCCGCCGGTGTACGCGACCCGCACCGAGACCACGTACCGCCCGCGCAGATGCGGCGGAAGCGCCGGCAGGTCCGGATACGGTACGGCGGCGAAGGATGAGGTCAGCCCGTCCGGCACGGTCCGGGTCCACTCCTCGTACGCCCGCAGCAGGGCCGCCGGGTCGGTCTCGCGCCCGTCGAAGGCGAGCGAGCCGCCGTAGAGCCGGCGCACCGGCACGAGACCGATCTCCAGACCGGTCACGATGCCGAAGTCGTGGCCGGCGCCCAGCAGCGCCCAGTACAGGTCGGGGTCGGACTCCCGGGTCACGTGCCTCGGCCGCCCGTCCGCCGTCACCACGTCCAGCGCGCGCACATGGTCGGCCGCGTACCCGAACTCCCGCGCGAGGATGCCCAGTCCGCCGCCGAGGGTGTAGGAGACGGCGCCGACGCCCGGCGCGGAACCGTTGAGCGGCGCGAGCCCGTACGGTTCGGCCGCCGCGACGACCTGTCCCCAGCGCACGCCCGCCTGCACCCGGACGGTTCGGGCACCGGCGTCGACGACGACGCCGTCCATCCGCTTCGTCGTGACGAGCACACCGCCCCGCGAGGCCCCGGGCAGCCCGTGACCGGTGGCCTGGACGCCCACCGGCAGAGCGCGCCCGGCCGCGTACCGCACGGCGGCGCCGACGTCGTCGGCCGAGGAGACGGCGAAGACCACGTCGGGCCGCCGGTCGAACCCGGTCTGGAAACCGGAGAGTTCACCGTCGTAGCCCGGGTCGCCCGGGCGCAGGACGAGCAGGTCGGTGGTGTTCTCGGCGAAGTCCATAAACCTGCACTGTGCCCGTATAACCTGACACCCGCCGTCAGCTTTTCGGGAGAAGGGCCCGGCGGGAGCGATCCCCCGCCGGGTCCCTCGGACGTGCCGTCCCGGAACCGCTCAGCCGCGCGGCCGCAGCGGACCGACCGGCCGCCGGGTCGACCACCACAGCCCGGCCGCCCCGGCCGCGACCAGCGCCGCGCCCGCCGCGCCCAGCGGCAGGACGTCCCGCCCGACGCCGGTCTTCGGCAGTTCGGTCTCGCCGCCGGGCGCCACCGGCTTGTTGTCGGTGCCGAGGAGCAGCGGGGTGGCGGGCGCGTTCGGAGACGGGTTGTTGGTGCCGAACGGGACCGGCCCCTGCTGCCAGTACGTCTTCTTCCCGTCGCCGCTCTGCACGGGCAGACAGATCTTCCCGGTCTTGCTCAGGTCGTACGCCGCGTCGACGGCGTACGACTTCGACTTACCGGCCGCCAGATTGTCGATGGGGCAGGAGAAACCACTGTTCGAGCCTTTCGGAAGGCTGTTCTTGGCGATCGCCGAGCAGCCTGCCACGTTCTTGACCGTGAGGCCGTCGAAACCGACGACCAAAAGCTGGATCTTTCCGCTGTCCTTGCTCCCCTGATTCTTCACCGTGGCGGTGATCGCCGTTTTCTTCGTGCTGTTGTCGACCGAGATCTTCGAGGGCAGGAACGTGGTCAGCTCGACGCCCGCCGGCGCCTTGTCCATGACCTTTCCCCCCTTGCTGCTCCCGGGGCCCTGGTCGTCCGCGCTGGCGGTGCAGGAAAGGATCATCACCGCCGAAAAAGATGCGGTGACCAGCGATCCTGCGATGACCGTACTGCGACGAGAACTCATGTTCGCATCCCCCTTGACTCCCCCTGGCTGCGCCTGAATTCGCAGTACTTGAAGAGCTACCACAAGATTTCTCCGCACTATGCTGGTACGGCACGAAGTGTGACCATTGTGTTTCAGTAGGGGCGGGTCGGAGCGCTACCGAGGTCGTCTCGGGTTTCAGGGGTTGTTTCGGTTCATCGAGGGGGCGCCGTGGATTTGCCGGGGAATGCGAGGAACGGTGGTGTTCAGGGGCTGCTGGTGACGGGTCGTTATCGGCTGGTCGAAAGTATCGGGCAGGGGGGAATGGGGCGGGTGTGGCGGGCGGCGGACGAAATACTCGACCGCCCGGTGGCCGTCAAGGAGATCCGCATCGACGGCATGGACGCCGAGGACACGCGCACCCGCCGCGAACGCACCCTGCGCGAGGCCAGGGCGACGGCCCGCATCGACCACCCCAACGTGGTCCGCGTCTACGACGTGGTCGACGAGGGCGAACGCCTGTGGATCGTCATGGAGTTGGTCAGGGGCCGCTCGCTGGAACGCATCCTGGCCGAGGACGGCCCCCTGAGCCCGCGGGAGACGGCACGCACGGGTCTCGGCCTGGTGGCGGCCCTGCGGCAGGTCCACGCCCGCGGTGTCCTGCACCGCGACATCAAACCCGGGAACGTGATCGTCGAGGGTTCCGGCGAACCCGAACGCCGGGTCGTCCTGACCGACTTCGGCATCGCCGCGATCCAGGACGCCAAGGCCCTCACCATGGTCGGCATGCTGGTCGGCTCGCCCGACTACATGGCACCCGAGCGGGTCTCCGGCCGCCCGCAGGGCCCGCCGTCCGACATCTGGTCCCTGGGCGCGACCCTCTGCGCGGCCCTGGGCGGCCGTTCCCCCTTCTCCCGCGGCACGACCCTGGCCACCCTGCACGCGGTGCTCTACGAGGAGCCCGAACTGCCCGCCGCGGCAGGCCCCCTGAGCAACGTCCTGGCGGCGCTCCTGGAGAAGGAACCCGAGGCCAGGCCGGCCCTCCGGGAACTGGAAGAAGCCCTGCGCCCGATCGCCTTCCCCCCGCCCACCCCGACCCTGCCGGTGGGCGGAACCGGCGGCGCGGCCGAACCGACGGAGAAGGGGCCCCCACCAGGCCGACCCACGGCTCCGGGCACCCCCACACCCCCAGCCGTCCCCGCACCAACAGCCGTCCCCGCGCCCCCAGCCGTCCCCGCACCGGAGCCGCCCACTCCCCAGCACCAGCCCTCGAACGAACCACCCGCCCCGGCCACCCCGCACACCCGGCTGGTACGAGCCACCCCGGACCCCCGGCGTCCCGAACCCCTGGAGGACGCTCCACCCCCGGCCCGACAGGACACCCACCACCTCCGCCGCCGCGGCCACACCCCACCCGAACCGTCACCCGCCTCCGCCGCACCGCCCGACGGTCCTCCCGCTCCCGCCGAAGGCCCTCCCGAATCCGCCGCACCCGCCGAGACGGCCGTGAACCCCGAGGACCCCGGCGAGGCACCCATCGCCCCCCGGACGTCCGCCGCCACCGAAGCCCCCTCCGAACTGCGCTCGGAAGCCGGTTCGGAGACGCCGTCCGCCAACTCCTCGACGGCCGACCCCACTTCGCCCCGCCCCGCCCCTCCCGCGACCACCCGCCCCGGCGTCTCCCTGACCCGATCCCCGGCGGTGACCCGGCCCCGCCCGACGGCCCCGCCGAACAGTTCCCCGCACGAACAGGGCACCCGACCCCACCTCGGCCCCCACCCGCTGCGCAGGGAGCCCTCCGGCCAGGCGTCCCCGCCCTCGCCCGGTCGCCGTCGCCGCCGTGCCGGGCTCCTGGCCGCCGCCGCGATGGTCGCCGCCGGTGCCGTGGTCGTCGTGACGCTGCTGCTGAACTCCGGTTCGCAGGGCGGCGATCAGGCCGGTCCCACGACCTCCGCGACCACGCCCCCCACCACCTCCGGCAGCAGCCCGCCTCCCACGGTGGAGGGCACCTCCCGGCCGCGGACGCTGCCCCCGGGGACCCACGAGGAGGCCGGCGGATACGCGTGGGCGACCCCCAAGGGCTGGAAGCGCAACGTGATGACGGGAGCCGAGGTCCACTACACCTCGCCCGACGGCGCCCAGGAACTCGTGGCCAAGTCCTCCATCGCCCGCGACGACCTGATGGGGACCTGGCAGAAGTCGGAGCAGGACGCCCACCAGGGCCAGAACTACCGGAAGATCCGCCTGGAGCAGACGACCTTCCGCGGCCACTCCGCGGTGGTCTGGGAGTACACCTTCACCCTCAAGGGCGTGAACTGGCACGCGCGGCTGCTCGGCTTCGACCAGGAGGGCAGGTCGTACCAGATCAACACCTGGTACCACCCCGACGTCGAGACCCAGGCCGTCAGGATCTACGACCGGGTCAAGGACAGCTTCACCGTGCTGTGAGCAGGGGAGCGCGACAGACAACGCGGAAGGGGCCCGCGGTCCGCACCGCGAGCCCCTTCCGTACGTACGACGCCCCGCGTCAGCCGGTCTTGACCTTCCCGGCCTCGTCGCGGGCCGCGGCGGGCACCGCGTCGCCCACGGACGCCCGGCGGGTCCCGAGGACCCTCTGCCTGACCACGGCGATCGCCACCACGACCGCCGCGACCAGCATGGACAGCAGCACGGTCTCGCGTCCGTCGTGCTCGGTGTCCGTGAGCATGTAGCCCAGCACGAACACGATCAACGCGGCCGTCGCCCAGGTCAGATACGGGTACAGCCACATCCGTACGACCAGCTTCTCCGGCGCCTCGGCCTGGATGATCCGCCGCATCCGCAGCTGCGAGAAACAGATGACCAGCCACACGAACAGGGCCACCGCGCCACTGGAGTTGACCAGGAAGAGGAAGACCGAGTCGGGGAACTTGTAGTTGAAGAAGACGGCGACGAAGCCGAACACCACCGACGCCACGATCGCCGCCATCGGCACACCCCGGGACGTGGTCCGCGCGAAAGCCTTCGGCGCGTCACCCCGCTCGCCCAGCGAGAAGGCCATGCGGGAGGCCGTGTACAGGCCGGAGTTGAGACAGGACAGCACCGACGTCAGCACGATGAAGTTCATGATCTGGCCGGCGTGCGCGATCCCGAGGGAGTCGAGGGCGGCGACGTAGGAGCCCTTGTCCTTGATGGACGGGTCGTTCCACGGCAGGAGACAGACGACGACGAAGATCGAGCCCAGGTAGAAGACGGCGATACGCCAGATGATGCTGTTCGTCGACTTCGTCACCGCCCGCTGCGGGTTCTCCGACTCGCCCGCCGCCAGCGTCGCGATCTCGCTGCCCATGAAGGAGAAGACGACGAGCAGCACACCGGTGAGGATCGCGCCGGGGCCGTGCGGGAGGAAGCCTCCGTGGCCGGTCAGGTTGTCCAGGCCCGCCTTGTCGCTGTGGACGCCCGGCAGCACACCGAACACCGCGAGGGCGCCGACGACGATGAACGCGCCGATCGCGACCACCTTGATCCCGGCGAACCAGAACTCGAACTCGCCGTAGGAGCCGACCGAGACGAGGTTGGTGGCGGTCAGCACGACCATGACGATGAGCGCCCAGCCCCACTGCGGGACCGCCGGTATCCAGCCCTCGAGGATCTTGGCGCCGGCGGTGGCCTCCACCGCCAGGACCACCACCCAGAAGAACCAGTACAGCCAGCCGATGGAGAACCCGGCCCAGCGGCCCAGCGCCCGGTCGGCGTGGGCGGAGAACGAACCGGAGGTGGGGTTCGCGGCGGACATCTCGCCGAGCATGCGCATCACGAGGACGACGAGTGTGCCGACGAGGGCGTACGACAGGAGGATGCCGGGTCCCGCCGTGGCGATACCGGAGCTGGAGCCGACGAAGAGGCCCGCGCCGATCACACCGCCGATGGCGATCATCGACAGATGACGGTTCTTGAGTCCTGCCTGGAGCCCGGAGGGCTGGTGCCCGGAAGTCATGGGGGAATTCCTTTGCGCCGGGTGAGCGGTCTGAGCGGTTTCCCGCACAGGGGTGTGTACGGGTCGGTCCAGTGAAACGGAGGCAAAGGAATTCGTGAACCTTTGAATCCGGATCGTTATTTGAGGTTTCCTTGAGGTTCCATGGTGACGTGCGGATTCCCCTTGGCCGACACCCGGGGCTGCTGCCCGGAAACGGCCGTGTCACACTCACAGGCATGCGCGTGTATCTCGGCTCCGACCATGCCGGCTTCGAACTCAAGAACCACCTCGTCGAGTGGTTGAAGGCGGCCGGCCACGACCCCGTCGACTGCGGCCCGCACATCTACGACGCCCAGGACGACTACCCGCCCTTCTGCCTGCGTGCCGCCGAGCGGACGGCCGCGGACCCCGACTCCCTCGGCATCGTGATCGGCGGCTCCGGCAACGGCGAGCAGATCGCCGCGAACAAGGTGAAGGGGGTGCGCGCGGCGCTCGCCTGGAGCGAGGAGACCGCCTCGCTCGGCCGCCAGCACAACAACGCCAACGTCGTGGCGGTGGGCGCACGCATGCACACGGCCGAGGAGGCGACGAAGTTCGTCGAGACCTTCCTGGGCACCCCGTTCTCCGGTGACGAGCGCCACATCCGCCGCATCGACATGCTCGCGGACTACGAGACGACGGGCGACCTGCCCCCGATCCCGGCGCACCACCCGCAGCAGGACTGACGCCCCGCGAAGGGGGCCGGAAAGGAACAGGCACCGTGCCAGAGGGGCACACGATCCACCGGTTGGCGGCCGACTACGCCGACCGCTTCTCCGGCACGGCGCCGCGCGTCACCAGCCCCCAGGGCAAGTTCTCCGACGCCGCCGCACTGCTCGACGGCGCCCGGCTCACCCGTACGGAAGCCCACGGAAAGCACCTCTTCCTGGGCTTCCGCGACGCCGACTGGGTCCACATCCACCTCGGCCTCTTCGGCAAGGTGACCTTCGGCGACGCCCCGGCGCCCCCGCCGACCGACACCGTCCGGCTGCGCCTGGCGAACGCCACCTCCTACGTCGACCTGCGCGGCCCGACGACCTGCGCGCTCGTCACGGACGCCGAGAAAGCGGCGATACACGCCCGCCTGGGCCCCGACCCGCTCCGGCCCGACGCCGACCCGCTGGTGGCGTACCGGCGGATCTCCCGCAGCCGTACGACGATCGCCGCACTGCTGATGGACCAGAAGGTGATCGCAGGCGTCGGCAACGTCTACCGCGCCGAGGTCCTCTTCCGGCACGGCATCGACCCCTACCGGGCGGGCAAGGACATCACCCCGGCCGAGTGGGACGCGATCTGGGCCGACCTCGTCGCGCTGATGCGCGAGGGCGTGCGCGACAACCGCATCGACACCGTCCGCCCCGAACACACACCGGAGGCCATGGGCCGCCCGCCGCGCGTCGACGACCACGGCGGCGAGGTCTACGTCTACCGCCGGGCCGATCTGCCCTGCCACATCTGCGGCGGCGAGATCCGCACCGCCGACCTCGCAGCCCGCAACCTCTTCTGGTGCCCCGCCTGCCAGCGCGCCTAGAAGCCGTGCGGCAGCCACGGGGCCGCCGTGGACGCGAAGGCCGGTGACGCCTCCGCCAGCGCGCCCTGGCGCAGCTCCCGCACCCGCCCGGCCGCGGCGAGCGCCTCGAGGGTGACACCGCCGAGGTACGCCGCCCCCAACTCCCGCACGGACAGGGCGAGATCCGGGGCGTCCTCGGTACGGGCGCAGGAGGCGCCCTTCGGGTCGCCGGTCAGCCGCCAACGGCCCTCGTTCCAGGGGCAGAAGGCGTCCTCCACCGCCAGCACCACGTCCACCGGCGCCTGGTAGGTCCGCGCCTGCAGCGCCGCGCCGACGTCCACCAGCCGTACGTACAGGGAGTCCCGCACCCGCAGCGAGCACCGCCTGATGTCGGACACCAGATGCTGCCAGCCCTCGTCCAGCGGCCGGCCCCGCGTGTTCACCTTCGACGTGAGGTCGATGTCGAACAGGAACCGCCACAGCGCCGCGTGCCCGGCCGGGTCCAGCGCCTCCAGGTCCTGCACCAGCACGCTGCCGTCGGGGCCCGTCGGCGCCCAGTCCGGCTTGACCCGGAACCGCGCGTACCCCACGACCTCGCCGTCCCGCTCCGCCAGCACGCACTGCAGCGGCGACGCGCCGTCCCGGTCGCTCGCCGGGTCCAGCACCCCCAGCCGCTCCCAGCCCGCGCCGCGCACCAGCATCCCCGGCCGCCGCGCCACGACCCGGGCGTACACCCCCTCGCAGACGTCGAGCGCCTCCTCGGGCCGCGCGTACCGCAGTCGTACGTCGTCGGTGCCGGGCGGCGCGGACAGCCGGACGCGGGTCGTGTCGATCTCGGCGTTCACGTGGAAGGTCGCGGTCCCGTAGCCGAAGCGCCCGTAGATCGCGGGCTCGGAGGCCGTCAGCACGGCCAGCGGCTCGCCCCAGGACCGCAAGTCGTCCAACTGGCGCCGCATCATGGACGTCAGGACGCCCCGGCGCCGGTGCGTGGCGGCCACGGACACCATGGTGACGCCGGCGGCCGGCACCGCGGCACCGCCGGGCACGGTCAGCCGGAAGGCGAACGCTCCGGCCGTCCCGACGCACGCCGCACCGTCCCAGACGCCCACGCACCGCTCGGGCTCGGTGAGCTCGCGCCACAGCGCGCGCTCCTCGTCCGACTCCGGAACCCCGCCGAAGGCGCGGATCAGGTTGTCGTACCACTCGTCCCACTCGTCCTGGCGCAGCGCGCGTACATCGGTGCCCATGAACCATGCCTATCAGGGCGGCCCGAGAGGAGCGAGGGAATTTGCGTCGCAGGTCGAAAGGCTCAACGGGCCCGTACAAAACGGTCTATTCACGGCCTTCACGGTGACTGTGAAGTCGAACCTCGGATGGGGGACAAGTCGTACCTCCTGTGCCAAGTGACGGGTCCGACGGATAAGGTCCCGAACTAATGGCAGCAGGACGAGAGCGGCGCGCGGAAGCCGAGACGTTCACGGCCCGGTTGAAGATGCAGTGGCACCGGGCCCGGGTCGGCGTGCGCAGAAGCGCCGTCGACTACTTCCGCGGGGACGGCTCGGAGTGGATCGCGCTGGGCCTGCTGCTGTTCACCATCCCGGTCATCGCGGCCGTCACCCTGGCCAACTCGGTGTGGTGCTCCCCGGCCCTGCTGGTCGTCCCGATCGTCGCGGGCGGCCTGCTGCTGCGTCCGGCCAGCCTGCTCGGCCTGTACGCGGCGGCGGCCACGGCGCTGATCGTGGAGTCGGTGAAGCTCGGCCCCTACACGGAGGGGCCCTCGCGGGTCACCCCGGGCGTGGTCCTGGTGGTCGCCGCCTGTGGGTTCTTCGGCCTGCTGGTGGCCCAGTTCCGCAGCCGGGTCGGGGTGCCGTGGCGGCGCGGCGGCACCATGCTCTTCGACCTGCGCGAACGCATCCGCGTCCAGAGCAAGCTGCCCAAGCTGCCCGACGGCTGGCACCGCGAGATGGCCCTGCGCCCGGCCGGCGGCCAGTCCTTCTCGGGCGACTTCGTGGTCGCGGCCCGGACGAACGGCGGCCGCACCCTGGAGGTCGTCCTGACGGACGTGTCCGGCAAGGGCATGGACGCCGGTTCGCGCGCGCTGCTGCTGTCGGGCGCCTTCGGCGGCCTGCTGGGCTCCCTTCCGCCGCACGCCTTCCTCCCGGCGGCGAACGGCTACCTGCTGCGCCAGGACTGGGACGAGGGCTTCGCGACCTCGATCCACCTCGTGCTGGACCTCGACTCCGGCGACTACGAGCTCTACTCCGCCGGCCACCCGCCGGGCCTGCAGCTCAGCGCGGGCAGCGGCCGCTGGGAGGAGAAGGCGGCCGAGGGGCCGCTGCTGGGTGTGTACGACGGCGCGCAGTTCGACCCCGTGAAGGGATCGCTGCGCCCCGGAGACGTGTTGATGCTGTTCACGGACGGCTTGGTGGAGACCTCCGACCGGGACATCGTCGAGGGCATCGACCGGCTGACCGGGGAGGCCGACCGGTATGTCGCGGGCGGTTTCCACGGCGCGGCCTGGCATCTGATCGAGGCGGTGGCCAAGGACGTCAACGACGACCGGGCCCTGCTGCTGATCTGCCGCGAGGGCCCGACGGCCGGGCAGCCCAGGCTCGGCTAGCCCCTCAGGGCGCGGGCCCCGGGCGAGGACACCGGGGCCGCGAGGACACACTGGGGCGATGACACTGTCGTTGCTCGAAGTCGAGAAGATCGCGCGCTGGGCGCACGCCACCCAGACCGACAAGCAGGGCCGCCCCTATGTGGAGCACCTCGTCGCCGTCGTGGCGGGCGTGCGGGCCTGCGCCGGGGACGAGGACCAGCTGAAGGCGGCCTGGCTGCACGACGCCGTCGAGGACACACCGCTGACCGAGCGGTGGCTGCGCGGACTCGAACTGAGCCCGCGTACGCAGGACATCGTGCTCGCGCTCACCAAACGGGACGGCGAGCCGGCGCGCGAGTACGCCGACCGGATTCTGGCCACCCCCGGCGCGCTGCTGGTGAAGGCCGCGGACATCGCCCACAACGCCGACCCGGCACGCGTCGCGGGCGTCGAGGACGCGGCCACCCGCACACGGCTGACCGAGAAGTACGCCGAAATGCGCGCACTTCTCGGCCTGGACGCCACGGCGCCCTGCTGGGGTGTCGCTAGGCGCTGACCTTCTCGCGCGGGGCGTTGACACGGCCGCGCGCCGCCTCGACGGAGTCCGGCCGGAAGGCCCACTTCATCTCGGGTTCCATCGCGAACCGGAACACCCGCTGCACCGGCCGGGTGCACAGCACGGTGACGACGGCGGCCGCGGCGAGCGTCACGAGGATCTCGCCGAGCGGCCGGCGCATCCACCCGTAGTCGAACCAGCCGTAGAAGTCACCGGCCTTGACCACGAAACCGTGCAGCAGATAGCCGTACAGCGTGCCCGCGCCGAGTGCCGTGAACCACATCCGCCGGCGCGGCACCCAGGCGAAGAAGCAGGCGGTCAGCAGCAGCGAGCAGCCGAACAGCGCCAGCGTCATCACCGGCCCGGACCACCAGGGCGCGTCCAGGTTCTGCGCGGCGTCGCGGTGGTAGAACCACGCGGTGTCCATCCGCGGCACCGCCCACCAGCCGACGGCCAGCGCGGCCGCGAAGACCGGCACGGACAGCATCCGCATCCGGCGCGTGCGCACCCTCTGGAAGTGCTCCGGCCTCATGCACAGACCCAGCACGAAGTACGGCAGGAACTGCAGCACCCGCTGCAGGTCGAGGTCGTCGCCGATGTCCGGGGAGACCGAGGCCAGCATGGCGACGGCGAGCGCGAGCGGCAGCGGCCAGCGGACGGTCTTCCACAGCGGGGTCGTCAGCCGCCAGATGAACAGCGCGATCAGGAACCAGGTGAGGTACCAGGGGTCGAGCAGGCTGATGTCCATGCTCGGGTCGTGGTCGCCGTAGCGCTTGAACAGGGAGTACGCCGTCTCGAACAGGACGTAGGGCACCAGGACGCCGGTGACCAGCCGCCTGAGGCGGTCGGGGCGCATGTCGAAACTGCGGGAGAAGAAGCCGGAGATGATGATGAACGCCGGCATGTGGAAGGCGTAGACGACGGTGTACACGCCCTCCAGGACGCGGCTGTCGCCCTTCAGCGGCTCCCAGGAGTGGCCCATGGCCACCAGCACGATCGCCAGGTACTTGGCGTTGTCGAAGAAGGCGTCGCGCTGCTTGCCGGGCCCGGCGGCCGGTCGTCCCTGGGCCGCACGCGCCTGCTGACTCTGCGGTGAACGCGGACTCGGCACTCCCGACGCCGGCGACTGTGCCGGAGGGAGCGGCGTTCTGTGCTGACCGGGGGACGAGGCGGCGTGAAACATCTGAGGCACCCTAGCGTTGTCTGTGGCTTTTCGTGAAACCGTCCATGTCATTCCTGCTTATGGGCTTCGTGTGCCCCGAAATTGCGGGGAGTTGACCTCACGGTTCGTCCCGGCAAAGAGGCATGAAGGGGACATTCCGTCGGAGTCGCTCGCTGGACTTATGGGTTGCTTAGTCCGGATGTATACCGACAACTGGGGCGGCTGTTCCGCCGCTTTGATGTGCCCGTGGCGACAATTCGAATTAACTGCGAACGCGTTGTGTGGACATGGAAACGATCCCGCCGAATTCCTCGGGCGGGTGGGTCCTCGAATTGCCGTGCGGACAGCCGGTGTTGGGGTCTGTGGCGCCCGTGGGCCCGTATGGTTCAGGCAAAGGTGTGACACAGGTGTCGCGCCGATGTCCCACCAGCCGCATACGCAGGCCCTGTTGGTGGCACGATGGTTCTGGCGGGGGTGCGCGGGGATGGCGCCCCCGGGCCGGGAGAGCGGACCGACCTAGGGTGTGTGATCAGTTGTGGCCATTTCACTGTCAGTGGTGCTGCTGTTGGCGATCATCCTGGTGGTCCTGATCCGGGGCGGGTCGATCAAGGCCGGACCCGCCATCGTCGCGGTGCTCTTCGGCTTCTTCCTCGCGTCGACCGGCATGGCCCCGTCGATCAACCGCTTCCTGAACTCGATAGCGGAAACGATCAACTCGATCAGCTTCTGACCCCGCGCCCCGCCGGCCGCCCATGCATCGCGTACCCGGCGGCGGCCCCGTCATGTGTGCTCGTCCTGTGCGCCCACGCGACCGGCGCCGCCTCGGCAGGGGCCGGACGCGGTCCGTCACGGCGCCCCGGCCGTGACCGCGCCGACGGCCGGGAACCACACGGAGGCGATCCGCCGCGCCACGCCCGCTGCCGAAAACACTCGGGGCCGGGCCGGAGGATGATCCTCCGGCCCGGCCCCGGGCCGTATGGAGCGGGCGACGGGAATCGAACCCGCGTAGCCAGTTTGGAAGACTGGGGCTCTACCATTGAGCTACGCCCGCACAGCGCGCGCCGCAGGTCGGAAGACCGCGGCACTGAAGGCATCGTAGCGGGTCGGCCCGCCTCGCCGCACACCCCTTCGCCGCCAGGCGGGTCCCGGCGGCGGCACTCCGGGAAATGCGGCGGTCGCACAGCGTGCGGGCATGTACCCTACGTGTCGCACCAGACGGGGTGTGGCGCAGCTTGGTAGCGCGTCCGCTTTGGGAGCGGAAGGCCGTGGGTTCAAATCCCGCCACCCCGACCACCTGATCACCCAGTGATCGCCTTTGGGGCGTGTCGCCGCTGCCGTTACTATGCAAGCTGCACGCCCGTGTGTCTCTCCTCTACGAAGTAGTCCTCCCGGGCGGCGATCCGCCGGAGCCGCTCTGGCCCCGGCAGAATCCAAGCAGTCAGCCATCAAGGAGACCGAACCGTGAAGAGCGCCGTGGAGACCCTGAACCCGACTCGGGTTCGGCTCACTGTCGAGGTGCCCTTCGAGGAGCTCAAGGACAGCCTCGACGCGGCGTACAAGAAGATCAACCAGCAGGTCACGGTGAAGGGCTTCCGCAAGGGCAAGATCCCGGCCCGCGTCATCGACCAGCGGTTCGGCCGCGGTGCGGTCCTGGAGGAGGCGGTCAACGACGCGCTCCCGAAGTTCTACACCGAGGCGGTCAACGAGGCGGAGATCGACGTCCTCGGCCAGCCCGAGGTCGACATCACCGAGCTGAAGGACGGCGAGACGCTGAACTTCACCGCCGAGGTCGACGTCCGCCCGACCATCGAGATCCCGGACTACTCCGGCATCGAGGTCGAGGTCGACGCGGTCGAGGTCACCGACGAGGACGTCGAGAAGTCCGTCGAGCAGCTCCGCGAGCGCTTCGCCTCGACCTCCCCGGTCGAGCGCGCCGCCGAGGACGGCGACGTCGTCACGATCGACCTGCAGGCCAAGGTCGAGGGCGAGGTCCTCGAGGACGGCGTCGCCGACGGCGTCTCCTACACCATCGGCTCGGGCGAGCTCCTCGACGGCATCGACGACGCCGTCAAGGGCCTGTCCGCCGGCGAGGAGGCCACCTTCACCTCCGAGCTCAAGGGCGGCTCCGCCGCGGGCAAGGAGGCCGAGGTCACCGTCAAGGTCACCCAGGTCGCCGCGCGCGAACTGCCCGAGCTGGACGACGACTTCGCGCAGCTCGCGTCCGAGTTCGACACCCTCGAGGAGCTCAAGGCGGACAGCCGCAAGCGCCTGGAGAACATGAAGCAGTACGACCAGGCCACGCAGGCCCAGGAGCGCGTCCTGGAGAAGCTGCTGGAGCTCGTCGAGGTGCCCGTCCCCGAGAAGCTGCTCGAGGACGAGATCAACACCCGCAAGCACAACCTGGAGCACCACCAGCTCGGCCAGATGGGTCTCGACCTCGAGAAGTACCTCGAGATCCAGGGCAAGACGGTCGAGGAGTTCGACGCCGAGACCAAGGAAGCCGCGGTCAAGGGCATCAAGACCCAGTTCGTCCTCGACGAGCTGGTCAAGCAGGAGAAGCTGAACGTCAACCAGGAGGAGCTCACCGAGCACCTCATGCGCCGCGCGGCCTCCTCCGGCATGTCCCCCGACCAGTTCGCCCAGGCCGTCGTCGAGGGCGGCCAGGTGCCGCTCCTGGTCGGCGAGGTCGCCCGCGGCAAGGCCCTCGCGGTCGTCGTCGAGGCCGCCACGGTCAAGGACACCAACGGCGAGGTCATCGACCTGGACGACGAGGAGGAGACGGAGGCCGCCGCCGACGTCGCCGCCGAGGCGACCGAGGCCGACGCCACCGACGCCGACGAGGCGGAGAAGACCGAGGGCTGACGCCCACGGCGCCGCGAGACGTCGTAGGGAAAGGGCCCGGGGACACGCTCCCCGGGCCCTTTCCGGCACTCGTGCCCACCGCCCGTCCCACGGAGCAACGGCGCATGCGCTGACAGCGAACAGTCCGGGAACCGGGATGGCACTGTCCGGCCTGCGCGTTAGGGTCCATGTACGAGGGCAGGGGAGTCCCCAGAACTAGCCCAGCCCCCGGATGGGAACACGTGAGACGGCCCGGCGCCGTCGTAAGACGAGCAGGTGGATACGTGACGAATCTGATGCCCTCCGCCGCCGGCGAGCCTTCCATCGGTGGTGGCCTCGGCGACCAGGTCTACAACCGGCTGCTCAACGAGCGGATCATCTTCCTCGGCCAGCCGGTCGACGACGACATCGCGAACAAGATCACCGCACAGCTGCTGCTCCTTGCCGCAGACCCGGACAAGGACATCTACCTCTACATCAACAGCCCGGGCGGTTCGATCACGGCCGGTATGGCGATCTACGACACCATGCAGTTCATCAAGAACGACGTGGTGACCATCGCCATGGGCCTCGCGGCCTCCATGGGGCAGTTCCTGCTCAGCGCGGGCACCCCCGGCAAGCGCTTCGCGCTGCCGAACGCCGAGATCCTGATCCACCAGCCCTCCGCGGGCCTGGCGGGCTCGGCCTCCGACATCAAGATCCACGCCGAGCGGCTGCTGCACACCAAGAAGCGCATGGCCGAGCTCACGGCGCAGCACACCGGCCAGTCGGTCGAGCAGATCACCCGCGACTCGGACCGCGACCGCTGGTTCGACGCCTTCGAGGCCAAGGAGTACGGCCTCATCGACGACGTCATCCCGACGGCCGCCGGTATGCCGGGCGGCGGCGGTACCGGGGCGGCCTGAGGCCACCCTGCCGAGCCCCCAGCCGACCGCCACAGCCCCTAGGAGACAGACAGTGAACGACTTCCCCGGCAGCGGCCTCTTCGCCCGCCCCGAGGCCGAGTACACCGGCCCGCGTGCCGAGTCCCGCTATGTGATCCCGCGCTTCGTCGAGCGCACCTCGCAGGGCATTCGTGAGTACGACCCGTACGCGAAGCTCTTCGAGGAGCGAGTGATCTTCCTCGGTGTCCAGATCGACGACGCCTCCGCCAACGACGTCATGGCGCAGCTGCTGTGCCTGGAGTCGATGGACCCCGACCGGGACATCTCGGTCTACATCAACAGCCCCGGCGGCTCCTTCACGGCGCTGACGGCCATCTACGACACGATGCAGTTCGTCAAGCCCGACATCCAGACGGTCTGCATGGGCCAGGCGGCCTCCGCGGCCGCGATCCTGCTGGCCGCCGGCACGCCGGGCAAGCGCATGGCGCTGCCGAACGCCCGCGTTCTGATCCACCAGCCGTACAGCGAGACGGGCCGCGGTCAGGTCTCCGACCTGGAGATCGCCGCCAACGAGATCCTCCGGATGCGTGCGCAGCTGGAGGAGATGCTGGCCAAGCACTCGACCACGCCGATCGAGAAGATCCGCGAGGACATCGAGCGCGACAAGATCCTCACGGCCGAGGACGCGCTGGAGTACGGCCTGATCGACCAGATCATCTCCACCCGGAAGATGAACAACGCGGCCGTCCGCTGAAAAAGAGGCGGGCGGAAGCTGTATCGTCTGCCGCCCCTTGGCACGGTTGGTGTGCTTTGACACGCTGCACGTCACAGTGAACCGCGCCAAGGGGGGCCCGAACGGGGGGCCCGGCAAGGTACCGTCGGAATAGGCAGCACCAGGAGCCGCTGGATCTAGGCGTCTCCCAGGCGAAGGGGAAGCACACCGTGGCACGCATCGGTGACGGCGGCGATCTGCTGAAGTGCTCGTTCTGCGGCAAGAGCCAGAAGCAGGTCAAGAAGCTCATCGCAGGGCCTGGTGTGTACATCTGCGACGAGTGCATCGACCTCTGCAACGAGATCATCGAGGAAGAACTCGCGGAGACGAGCGAGGTGCGCTGGGAGGAACTCCCCAAGCCCCGCGAGATCTACGAGTTCCTCGAGGGCTACGTGGTCGGCCAGGAGGCCGCCAAGAAGGCCCTCTCCGTCGCGGTCTACAACCACTACAAACGCGTCCAGGCCGGCGAGAACGGCGGCGGCAGCGGCCGTGACGACGCGATCGAGTTGGCGAAGTCCAACATCCTCCTGCTCGGCCCCACGGGTTCGGGCAAGACCCTCCTGGCGCAGACGCTGGCGCGCATGCTGAACGTCCCGTTCGCTATCGCGGACGCGACGGCGCTCACGGAGGCCGGCTATGTCGGCGAGGACGTCGAGAACATCCTGCTGAAGCTGATCCAGGCGGCGGACTACGACGTCAAGAAGGCCGAGACCGGGATCATCTACATCGACGAGATCGACAAGGTCGCGAGGAAGAGTGAAAACCCCTCCATCACGCGCGACGTGTCCGGCGAGGGCGTCCAGCAGGCCCTGCTGAAGATCCTCGAGGGCACCACGGCCTCCGTCCCGCCCCAGGGCGGCCGCAAGCACCCGCACCAGGAGTTCATCCAGATCGACACGACGAACGTGCTGTTCATCGTGGGCGGTGCCTTCGCGGGCCTGGAGAAGATCATCGAGTCCCGGGCCGGCGCCAAGGGCATCGGCTTCGGCGCGACGATCCGCTCCAAGCGCGAGCTGGAGGCCAAGGACCAGTTCGAGGACGTCATGCCCGAGGACCTGGTCAAGTTCGGCATGATCCCCGAGTTCATCGGCCGCCTCCCGGTCATCACCTCGGTCCACAACCTGGACCGCGAGGCCCTGCTCCAGATCCTGGTCGAGCCGCGCAACGCGCTCGTCAAGCAGTACCAGCGCCTGTTCGAACTCGACGGCGTGGAGCTGGACTTCGAGCGCGAGGCCCTGGAGGCCATCGCCGACCAGGCCATCCTCCGCCAGACCGGCGCGCGCGGCCTGCGCGCCATCATGGAGGAGGTCCTGATGTCGGTGATGTACGAGGTCCCGTCCCGCAAGGACGTGGCCCGCGTGGTCATCACGGCCGACGTCGTCCACTCCAACGTCAACCCGACCCTGATCCCCCGCGACGCCCGCAACGGCCGCGGCCCTGGCGAACAGAAGACGGCGTAACGACCCGAACGAAGGGGCCCCGGTCAACTGACCGGGGCCCCTTCGTGGTTGAACGCCAGGAAACTCGTCAGGCCTTGACGCGCACTTCGTTGCGGAGCTTGGCGGTCGTGGCCGCCGCCTCCGTGGGGTCGGTGGCGTTGCCGGCCGCGATGTCCGAGTACTTCATCGGCATCACGAAACCGAGCGTGCTGTGGTCGCCCCAGACGCAGTACGTCACGCCCATCTCCTTGGCCATGCCGGACGCGGCCGCGGACGAGTTCTCGACCTTGGCACCCTGGCACTTGAGGATCGCGCCGTTCAGTCCCGCTGGCTTGTACTCCTTGGGGCTTCCCTCGAAGGTGACGTTCTCCTTCTTGGAGTCCTTCTTCATGAAGGCGAAGAAGCCGTCAACGGCCTTCGCGGGATCGTCGATCGTGCCGTAGACGCCACCGAACGAGAGGATCTTCCCGCCCAGCGGGTTGCTCGTGTCCTTCACCTCGTAGGAGGCGCTGACGTCCTTGGCGTCCTTGACCCCCCAGGACGCGGCGTCCTGCAGGTCGGACTTGGTCATCGTGTTGCTGTCGCCGCTGGACTTCTTGTACTCGGTGAGCACGACCGACGGCGTCGTCAGCTTGTGCGGGCCGTCGTCGGCGACGCTCGAACCAGCGCCTCCGCCCCCGCCGCTCCCGCCGACCACCATGAAGACCCCCACCCCGATCGCGGCCACGACCGCCACCGCGCCGATGATCAGGCCCGTCTTCTTCTTCCCGCCGCCCGGCACCGGAGGCTGCGGAACCGTGTAGGGCTGCTGGCCGTACGGCTGCTGCCCATAAGGCTGCTGGCCGTAGGGCGGCTGCTGCTGCCCGTACGGGTTCGGCTGCTGCGGGGGCACGCCCTGCGGGGGCGTCTGCGGGTAGCCGTAGCCCGGCTGCTGGGCCGTCGGCGGCTGCTGGGGGTAGCCGTAGCCGGGCTGGGGCGCCTGCGGCGGCTGCTGGCCGTAGGGTCCCGGCTGGCCGTACGGCCCGGGCTGCTGGGGCTGCCCGCCGTACGGGCCCGGCTGGTTGTGACTCATCTCTGGGTTCCCCTCCAGATGCCTTATGTGGTCCTGACATCCTGGCGCAGCCGCCGTGGACCCAGTGCATCGGGGGGCGCACCGTTACCGAGCAATGGCCGATTGGGACGTCGCCGTGACACCTCGGCGCCGGATCCGGACAGCGGGCAGAGTGGTTCAGACCCCGGAGTAGGCCTGGGTGTAGCAACTGCCCAGCTTGCTGTCCCCTTCGAATACGCCAACTTCCTGCCATACGAGGCGTATGCCACCGGAATCGGTCGCCGAGGTGTCCCACGAGTCCGACGTGTTCGCACCGGAATACACGCTGTGCCAGGCCCAGTAGTGGTCCGTGCCATCACTCCGCCGTGTCACCAGCCGCACTGCGACGTGGTGACCGTCGGCTCTGGTGTCCGTCACACGAAGGTTCACGTTGTCCAGATGGGTGCGGCTCGACGGCTGCTCGCTGCCGCCACCCGTTGCGCCGACGGCCGCTCCGTCCAAACCGTCCAGGTACCAAGCGCTGCATGATCTGAGCGGTCCGGCCTGGGCTGGTGTCGCCAACGCCAACAGGCTCGCGGTTGCCACTCCGGCGGCCACGATCACGTGTCGTTTCACGGTATCCGTCTCCTTATGTCATGGGCGCATCATGTGTCCGGTAGCGGGCTGAGGGTAATCGAACACCCGCTTGGGTGCAGACTGTTTCCGCGGTGCGTCTCTCCTCGCGTTTCGATCGCCACGTTCCCCGATGCCGCGGGGGCGGTGCTCCGCGACGAAACGCGTTACTGGGTGGGGCGCGCGCACCCCTAAACTGACCCCGTGACCGAGAACGCTCAGCAGCAGCCATCAGCGCCCAGCACCGAACTGCCGACCCAGTACGCGCCGGCCGATGTAGAGGGGCCGCTGTACGAGCGTTGGGTGGACAAGGGGTACTTCGCCGCTGACGCCAAGAGCGACAAGCCGGCGTACACCATCGTCATCCCGCCGCCGAACGTCACCGGCAGCCTCCACCTGGGCCACGCCTTCCAGCACACGCTCATGGACGCCCTCACGCGCCGCAAGCGCATGCAGGGCTACGAGTCGCTGTGGCTGCCCGGCATGGACCACGCCGGCATCGCCACCCAGAACAAGGTCGAGCAGCAGCTCGCCGAGGAGGGCAAGTCCCGTCACGACCTCGGCCGCGAGGAGTTCGTCGACCGCGTCTGGCAGTGGAAGGAGGAGTACGGCGGCAAGATCCTCGGCCAGATGCGCCGCCTCGGCGACGGCGTCGACTGGGACCGCGAGCGGTTCACCATGGACGAGGGCCTGTCCAAGGCCGTCCAGACCATCTTCAAGAAGCTCTACGACGACGAGCTGATCTACCGCGCCGAGCGCATCATCAACTGGTGCCCGCGCTGTCTGACGGCCATCTCCGACATCGAGGTGGAGTACCAGGAGGACGACGGCGAGCTCGTCTCCATCAAGTACGGCGAGGGTGACGAGACGCTGGTCGTCGCCACCACCCGCGCCGAGACGATGCTCGGTGACACCGCCGTCGCCGTCCACCCGGACGACGAGCGCTACAAGCACCTGGTCGGCAAGCGCATCAAGCTGCCCCTGACCGACCGTGCCATCCCCGTCGTCGCCGACACCCACGTCGACCCCGAGTTCGGCACCGGTGCCGTCAAGGTCACCCCCGCCCACGATCCGAACGACTTCGCCATCGGCCAGCGCCACGGCCTGGAGTCGATCACGGTCATGGACGAGCGGGCCGTCATCACCGCCCACGGTCCCTTCCAGGGCCTGGACCGCTTCGAGGCGCGCAGCGCCATCGTCGCCGCCCTGCGCTCGCAGGGCCGGATCGTCGCCGAGAAGCGCCCGTACGTCCACTCCGTCGGCCACTGCTCGCGCTGCAAGACCACCATCGAGCCGCGCCTGTCCATGCAGTGGTGGGTCAAGGTCGGCCCGCTGGCCCAAGCGGCCGGCGACGCGGTCCGCGACGGCCGGGTCAAGATCCACCCCGAGGACATGTCGAAGCGGTACTTCGACTGGGTCGACAACATGCACGACTGGTGCATCTCGCGCCAGTTGTGGTGGGGCCACCGCATCCCCGTCTGGTACGGCCCGGACGGCGAGGTCGTCTGCGTCGGACCGGACGAGCAGCCGCCGAGCGGCGAGGGCTGGAAGCAGGACACCGACGTCCTCGACACCTGGTTCTCCTCCGGCCTGTGGCCCTTCTCCACCCTGGGCTGGCCCGAACAGACCGAGGACCTGCGGAAGTTCTACCCGACCGACGTCCTGCTCACCGGACACGACATCATCTTCTTCTGGGTCGCCCGGATGATGATGTTCGGCCTGTACGCGATGGACGGCGAAGTCCCCTTCCGCACGATCGCGTTGACCGGTCTGGTCCGTGACGAGCGCGGCAAGAAGATGTCGAAGTCCTTCGGCAACGTGGTCGACCCGCTGGACTGGATGGACAAGTACGGCTCCGACGCCGTCCGTTTCACCCTGGCCCGCGGCGCCAACCCCGGCACCGACGTCCCGATCGGCGAGGACTGGGTCCAGGCGTCGAGGAACTTCGCCAACAAGATCTGGAACGCCACCCGCTTCGCGCTGATGAACGGCGCGACGGTGCAGGGCCCGCTGCCGGAGGCGTCGAAGCTGTCGGCCACCGACCGCTGGATCCTCTCGCGGCTCAACAAGACGGTCGCGCAGGTCGACGCGTTCTACGAGGACTTCCAGTTCGCGAAGCTCTCCGACGCCCTCTTCCACTTCGCGTGGGACGAGGTCTTCGACTGGTACGTCGAGCTGTCCAAGACGACGTTCCAGGCGGGCGGCGAGGCGGCCGAGGTCTCCCAGCGCGTCCTGGGCGAGGTCCTCGACGTCACGCTCAAGCTGCTGCACCCGATCGTCCCGTTCGTCACCGACACCCTGTGGACCACGCTCACGGGCGGCGAGTCCGTCGTCGTCGCCGACTGGCCCCAGGACTCCGGCTTCCGCGACGACGCCGCCGAGCGCGAGATCGAGACGCTCCAGTCGGTCATCACCGAGGTCCGCCGCTTCCGCGCCGACCAGGGCCTGCAGCCGGGCCAGCGCGTCCCGGCCCGCCTCAGCCTGGACGGCACGGCACTGGCGCCCCACGAGGCCGCCATCCGCCAGCTGCTCCGCCTGCAGCCGGAGGGTGACTCCTTCACGGCGACGGCCACCCTCCCGGTCGCCGGCGCCGAGGTCGCCCTCGACCTCTCCGGCACGATCGACGTCGCGGCGGAGCGCAAGCGCCTCGCCAAGGACCTCGCGGCGGCGGAGAAGGAGAAGGCCCAGGCGACGGCCAAGCTGGGCAACGAGGCGTTCCTGGCGAAGGCCCCGGACAACGTGGTGGAGAAGATCCGCACCCGCCTGGCCAAGGCGGACGAGGACATCGCCCGCATCCAGGCCCAGCTGGACCGCCTGCCCCAGCAGTAGCAAATCCGGCAGGGGCGCGGGGCCGTACTCATGTGCGGCCCCGCCACTCATGTGCGGCCCCGCCGCGTGAGCGCGACGAGCCACAGACCTCCCCGCGCCCGCCGAACGGGACCAGCCGTCCCTCACCTCGGGCGCAGCCCTAGACTGGCCCTGTGAGTGACAGCGACCCCTTCGACGAGATCATCGCGGAAGAAACCACCCGCGACCCCGATCTCGCGGTCATCGAGGCCGGCAGCCGAACCCTCCGCACCCAGGGCGGTCCGCCGCAGGCCGACGTGCCCGCCCGTCCCGAGGACCCGGAGGTCGACAAGGCCCTGCGCGAGGTCGAGGCCGATCTGGCGACCCGTTGGGGCGAGACGAAGCTGGAGCCGTCGGTCAGCCGCATCTCCGCGCTGATGGACGTGCTGGGCGAGCCCCAGCGCTCGTACCCCTCGATCCACATCACGGGCACGAACGGCAAGACCTCCACCGCCCGCATGATCGAGGCCCTCCTCGGCGCCTTCGAGCTGCGCACCGGCCGCTACACCTCCCCGCACGTCCAGTCGATCACCGAGCGGATCAGCCTGGACGGCGCCCCGATCTCGGCCGAGCGCTTCGTCGAGACGTACAACGACATCAAGCCCTACGTGGAGATGGTGGACGGCTCGCAGGAGTACCGCCTGTCCTTCTTCGAGGTCCTCACCGGCATGGCGTACGCGGCCTTCGCGGACGCCCCCGTCGACGTGGCCGTCGTGGAGGTCGGCATGGGCGGCTCCTGGGACGCCACGAACGTCATCGACGCGGACGTCGCCGTCATCACCCCGATCGACCTGGACCACACCGACCGCCTCGGGGAGACGCCCGCCGCGATCGCCACGGAGAAGTCCGGGATCATCAAGCAGGACGCGACCGTGATCCTGGCGCAGCAGCCGGTCGACGCGGCCCAGGTGCTGCTGAAGAAGGCGGTCGACGTGGACGCCACCGTGGCCCGCGAGGGCCTGGAGTTCGGCGTGGTCGCCCGCCAGGTGGCCGTCGGCGGCCAGCTGCTCACCCTGCGCGGCCTCGGCGGCGAGTACGGCGAGGTCTACCTGCCCCTGCACGGCCCCTACCAGGCCCACAACGCGGCCGTGGCCCTGGCCGCCGTCGAGGCGTTCTTCGGCGTCGGCTCCCAGCGCCCCGACCCCCTCGACATCGACACGATCCGCAAGGCCTTCGCGTCCGTGTCCTCCCCGGGCCGTCTGGAGGTCGTACGGCGCTCCCCGACCGTCGTCCTGGACGCCGCCCACAACCCGGCGGGCGCCCGCGCCACGGCCGAGGCGGTCGGCGAGGCCTTCGACTTCAGCCGGCTGATCGGGGTCGTGGGCGCCAGCGGCGACAAGAACGTGCGGGGGCTGCTGGAGGCCTTCGAGCCGATCTTCGCCGAGGTCGTCGTCACCCAGAACTCCACGCACCGCGCGATGGACGCCGACGAACTCGCCGCGATCGCCGTCGAGGTGTTCGGCGAGGAGCGCGTCCAGGTCGAGCCGCGGCTGCCGGACGCCCTGGAGGCCGCGATCACCCTCGCCGAGGAGGAGGGCGAGTTCGCGGGCGGCGGTGTCCTCGTGACCGGCTCCGTCATCACCGTGGGCGAGGCCCGACTGCTCCTGGGGAAGGGCTGACACCGTGCGTACGCTGTGTTCCTCGACGCTGATCGGCGAGTTCTTCGTGATCGGGTTCGCCGGCCTGGTCGCCATGAAGGATCCGGACCTGTCCCAGTCGACGGTGTGGACGGTCAGCGGCATCGCGATGTTCCTGTGCCTGCTGCTGTGCGGCATGGTCACCCGCCCGGGCGGCATCGCCCTCGGCTGGGCCCTTCAGATCGCGCTGATCGCCTCCGGGTTCATCGTGCCGACGATGTTCTTCCTGGGCGCGGTCTTCGCCGCCCTGTGGTGGGCCTCGGTGCACTACGGCAGGAAGATCGACGAGGCGAAGGCCAGATTCGCGGCCCAGAGCGGCTCCTCTACACCTGACGCTGCGTGACGAAGGCCCCGACACGCCCTGTAATCTTCGAACACCCCGCACGACTCTTGATCGCTAGGAGCCCGCAGTGAGCCAGCGCACCCTCGTCCTGCTCAAGCCCGACGCAGTCCGCCGTGGCCTGACCGGCGAGATCATCAGCCGCATCGAGCGCAAGGCCGGCTGGCAGATCACCGCGTTGGAGCTGCGCACACTGGACCAGGAGACGCTGGAGCAGCACTACGGCGAGCACAAGGGCAAGCCCTTCTACGAGCCGCTGGTGGAGTTCATGGCCTCCGGCCCGGTCGTGGCGCTCATCGTCGAGGGCGAGCGGGTCATCGAGGGGCTGCGCGCGCTCGCCGGCCCGACCGACCCGATCGCCGCCGCGCCGGGCTCCATCCGTGGCGACTACGGCGTGATCGTGCGCGAGAACCTGATCCACGCCTCCGACTCCGAGGAGTCCGCCGAGCGCGAGGTGAAGATCTTCTTCCCGGGCCGCGCGTAACGCTGCCCCGGCGGAACGGCGAGTCCGGGGGCGGTGCCCCCCGGACTTTCTGGCATATGCGTGGCGATCGAGGGAACGAGCACCCCCGAACGCCCCTCTCACCAAGCGAACGCACCCAGCATCTGCTGACAATGGCGGAGACCCTTACGCAGTGTCCGTGCGGGCGCCGATACGATGGAAGCCTTCACGTCACAGCACCCACTTCGCCGACCTGAAAAGCCCTCAAAAGCTCCCAGGAAGGCCAGACGAATCCTGATGGGGAACTCAATGTCGTTCATCGGCCGTGACATGGCTGTCGACCTCGGGACCGCCAACACGCTGGTGTACGTCAGGGGTCGCGGGATCGTACTCAACGAGCCGTCCGTAGTCGCGATCAACACGAACACCGGTGGCATCCTCGCGGTCGGTGCCGAAGCCAAGAAGATGATCGGCCGCACGCCCGGCAACATCGTCGCCGTCCGCCCGCTCAAGGACGGCGTGATCGCCGACTTCGAGATCACCGAGCGGATGCTCCGCTACTTCATCCTGAAGATCCACAAGCGGCGGTATCTGGCTCGTCCGCGGGTCGTCGTCTGTGTGCCCTCGGGCATCACCGGCGTCGAGCGCCGCGCCGTCATCGAGGCGTCGTCCCAGGCCGGCGCCCGCCAGGTGCACATCATCGAGGAGCCCATGGCCGCGGCCATCGGCTCCGGCCTGCCGGTCCACGAGGCCACGGGCAACATGGTGGTGGACATCGGCGGCGGCACGACGGAGGTCGCGGTCATCTCGCTCGGCGGCATCGTCACCGCCCAGTCCATCCGCGTCGCGGGCGACGAACTGGACAACGCGATCATCCAGCACATCAAGAAGGAGTACAGCCTCCTTCTGGGTGAGCGGACGGCCGAACAGATCAAGATCACGATCGGTTCGGCGTACGACCTCGACGCTGACGAACACACCGAAATCCGCGGCCGGGACCTGGTGTCCGGGTTGCCCAAGACCGTCGTCATCTCGGCAGCCGAGGTGCGCAAGGCCATCGAGGAACCGGTCAACGCCATCGTCGACGCCGTCAAGACGACCCTCGACAAGTGCCCGCCGGAGCTGTCCGGCGACATCATGGACCGCGGAATCGTTCTGACCGGCGGCGGAGCACTGCTGCGCGGTCTCGACGAGCGGCTGCGGCGCGAGACGGGCATGCCGATCCACATCGCCGAGGACCCGCTGGACAGCGTGGCGCTCGGCTCCGGCAAGTGCGTGGAGGAGTTCGAGGCGCTCCAGCAGGTGCTGGACGCCCAGCCGCGCAGATGAGGTAACTCTTCGATTCCGCCGTACGAGATGATCTCCTCTCGTGCGGCGGATCGTTGATATAGAGGCATAAGCTCACGCATAAGCCTCCGCACCTCCGAAAAAACCTGAACACCCGCACATTCCTATGAGGAAGGCACGGCCGCCGCACGTGAGGGACACGAGAGAGAGCCGGCTGCTCCTGGTGCTGTTGATCGCCGTCGCGTTCGCGCTGATCACCGTGGACATCCGCGGCGGGGAGGACTCACCCGTCGACGGTGCCCGCCAGGCGGCGGCCGCGGCCTTCGGCCCGATCGAGAACGGTGTGTCGGCGGCGGTCGACCCGGTCGGCAACGCCGTCTCCGCGATCCGCGACTCCGGCACCAAGCACGACCGGCTCGCCCGGCTGGAGAAGGAGAACGCGGCCCTCAAGGCAAAGCTCGGCAGCGACGACCGCAACACCAGCCGCCTCAAGCAGCTCGACAAGATGCTGAAGATCGCCGGCGAGGGACAGTACGGCATCAAGGGCGCCCAGGTCATCGCCATAGGAGCCGCCCAGGGCTTCTCCTGGACCATCACCATCGACGCCGGCGCCGACGACGGCATCAAGCGGGACATGACGGTCCTCAACGGCGACGGCCTGGTCGGACGCGTGACGACCGTCGGCCCCAACGCCTCCACCGTCCTGCTCGCCAACGACCCCGACTTCACCGTCGGCACCCGCATGGAGAACAGCGACGAACTCGGCTTCGCCTCCGGCCAGGGCGACCGGCCGCTGCGCGTCGAACTCCTCAACGGCAAGGCGGACGTGAAGAAGGGCGACCGGCTCGTCACCTTCGGCTCCCAGGCCGACAAGCCCTTCGTGCCCGGCGTCCCGGTCGGCGTGGTCTCCCGCGTCCAGCCCTCCGAGGGCGGCCTGACCCGGACCATCTACGTCACGCCGTACGTCGGCTTCACCAAGCTCGACATCGTCGGCGTCGTCGTCGAGGCCCCGAAGAAGGACCCCCGCGACACGGTGCTGCCGAAGAAGCCCAAGCCGATCCCGACGCCGACGGTCACCGTCACGGTCACCCCCTCGGCCAACGCGCCCACCGACGGCCCGACCCCGTAGCAGTAGGAGCTGAATCCCCATGCGTGTCAACCGGATCCTGCTCTCCTCGGCACTGGTGGTCGTCGCCCTGGTGATCCAGGTGAGCGTCCTGTCCAGGCTCCATCTCCCGGGCGCGGTACCCGACTTGCTGCTCCTGACCGTCCTGGGCCTGGCCATGGTCTACGGCCATGTCGGCGGCGCCCTCGTCGGCTTCGGCGCCGGCCTGCTCGCCGACCTCGCGCCCCCGGCCGACCACGCGGCCGGCCGCTACGCCCTGGTCCTGTGCGTCATCGGCTACCTCGCCGGTCTGGTCAAACCGGAGAACGGCAGACTCAAGTCGGCCACCGGCCCCATGGTCGTCGTGGTCGCCGCCGCCATCGGCTCCACCCTGCTGTACGCCGGGGTGGGCGCCCTCGTCGGCGACACCGCCGCCCGCCATGTCGGCCTGGCCGGGCTGCTGTTCACGGCCGCCCTGTACGACCTGCTGCTCGCCCCCTTCGTGGTGCCCGGCATCATGGCCCTGGCCCGGCGCGCCGACAACGACCCGCTCGCCGAGACCGGTTCCTCGGGCAAGAAGGCCACCGACATCTCCTCCGGCTGGATCTCCGCCGGTACCGGCCTGAAGATCGGCGGCCAGCGCGGCGGCCTCGGCGCCCTGAAGACCAAGGCGCGCACCCGCACCGCCCGGGTGGGACGCATCAAGGGGGTCAAGCGGCTGTGAGAGCGGGTCAGTTCACCCGAACGGGGCACTTTTCGCGGAACGGCGCCTCACAGGTCGGTCGTTCATCATGCGTACGCGCTCACACATTCGCGCACTGAGAGGGGGAGGCAGCCAACGTGACCAACATTCCCGAGACCGGACGGACGCCACGCGTCCAGATCCGCCTCGTCGTCATCCAGATCCTCGTCCTCTCCCTGCTCGGCACCCTCGGCGGACGCCTGTGGTACCTGCAGATCCGCGAGGGCGCCGCGTACCAGAAGGAAGCCTCCGGCAACCACGTCCAGCAGGTCGTCGAGCCCGCCGTGCGCGGCTCCATCCTGGACGCGCGCGGAGTACCGCTCGCGGACAACGAGACCCGGCTGGTGGTCTCCGCCTCCCGCACCGACCTGCTGAAGATGAAGGACGACGGCAAGGCCGTCCTGACCAAGCTGGCCGGCGTCCTGGGCATGAAGCCCGCGGACGTCATGCAGAAGGTCCGGCTGTGCGACGCCAAGACCCCCCAGCCGTGCTGGAACGGCTCGCCGTACCAGCCGATCCCCATCACCGACGAGGCCACCCCTCGCCAGGCCCTGCAGATCCGCGAGCGCTCCGAGGACTTCCCCGGCATCACCGCCGAGCCCGAGGCCGTGCGCCGCTACGGGGCCCCCGGCAAGGCCAACACCGCCCAGGTCCTCGGCTACCTCTCCCCGGTCACCGACGACGAGATCCAGCAGGCCAAGGACACCGACTCGCCCTACCTGCGCTCCGACCAGGTCGGCCGCTCGGGCCTGGAGCGCCAGTACGACAAGGAACTGCGCGGCAAGGCCGGCGTCACCCGCTACGAGGTCGACAACCTCGGCCGTGTCATCGGCAAGGCCAAGTCCGACGCCGCCCAGCCCGGCGCGAACCTCGTCACCAGCATCGACTCCCGCGTCCAGCGCGTCGCCGAGTACGAGCTGAACGTGGCGATGAAGAGGGCTCGCGAGCAGTTCGACAAGATCACCGGCGAGAACTACAAGGCCGACTCCGGCGCCGTCGTCGTCATGGAGGCCAAGACCGGCCGCATCGTCGCCATGGCCTCCGCGCCCACGTACGACCCGAACGTGTGGGTGGGCGGCATCTCCGCCAAGGACTACAAGGCACTCACCGGCAAGAACTCCGACTACCCGCTGCTCAATCGGGCCATACAGGGTCAGTCCGCGCCCGGTTCGACCTTCAAGGTGGTCTCCACGGCCGCCGCCGTCGAGGCCGGCTACGTGTGGGACGGCGGCTACCCCTGCACCAGCTCGTACTCGGTGGGCGGCCAGGTCTTCAAGAACTTCGAGGGCGAGAACTTCGGCCCGATCTCCCTGGGCCGCGCCTTGGAGGTCTCCTGCGACACCGTCTTCTACGGCCTCGCCGACCAGCAGTGGAAGAAGGACGGCGGCATCAACCCCAAGAAGGGCCAGCCCAAGGACTACTTCTACAAGGCCGCCCACCAGTTCGGCCTCGGCAAGGAGACCGGCGTCGACCTGCCGAACGAGGTCACCGGCCGCGTCCCCGACCGCCAGTGGAAGGAGTCCTACTGGAAGGCCAACAAGGACGCCTGGTGCAAGACCGGCAAGAAGGACGGCTCGTACGTCGAGAAGATCGCCTACGAGAACTGCCTCGAGGGCAACAAGATGCGCGAGGGTGACTCGATCAACTACTCCATCGGCCAGGGCGACACGCTCGTCACGCCGATCCAGGAGGCCATGATCTACGGGGCGCTCGCCAACGGCGGCACCGAGTACGTCCCCACCATCGGCAAGGCCGTCGTCAGCGCCGACGGCAAGACCGTCCAGGAGATCAAGCCCAAGGTCAAGGCGAAGCTGCCGGTCAGCCAGGCCACCCTCAAGGGCATGGACAAGGCCCTCGCCGGCGTCATCACCAGCGGTACCGCCGCCTGGAAGTTCCAGGGCTGGCCGCAGGACAAGATCGAGCTGCACGCCAAGACCGGTACCGCCGAGGTCTACGGCAAGCAGACCACCTCGTGGCTCGCCACGTACTCCAAGGACTACACGGTCGTCATGACCATCGCCCAGGCCGGTACGGGTTCCGGCGCCTCCGGTGAGGCCGTGCGCAACATCTACAGCGCGATGTACGGCGTGCAGCCCGACGGCTCCATCGACAAGAAGAAGGCACTGCTGCCCACCCCGCAGAAGGTCCTGCCGAAGATCCAGACGGACGGCACCATCGCCTCCCCGAAGGTCTCCAAGGACCCGGTCAAGGACCTGGAGAAGGCCCAGAAGGACGGCGCCACGTCCCCCGACGGGACCCAGCCCGGCGCGACCACCGCCTCGCCCACCGCGACCAACCGCAACACCCGCCGCAGGCCGCGCAGAAGGGGAAGCCGGAGGATGCTCACATGACCGGTGCCAACAGCTTCTCCGTCTCCGGGTACGGACCCGAGCGGGCCGGCTGGACGCGGATCTTCGCCCGCGACTCGGTCACCCGCCGCCTGGACTGGCCGATGCTGCTGTCGGGCCTCGCCCTGTCCGCCCTCGGCTCGCTCCTCGTCTTCTCCGCGACCCGCAACCGCACGGAGATCAACCAGGGCGACCCGTACTACTTCCTGATCCGGCACATCATGAACACCGGCATCGGGCTCGCCCTGATGCTCGGCACGATCTGGCTCGGCCACCGGACCCTGCGCACCGCCGTCCCGATCCTCTACGGCATCTCCCTGTTCGGGGTGCTGCTGGTCCTCACCCCGCTCGGCGCCACCATCAACGGCAGCCGCAACTGGATCGTCTTCGGCGGCGGATTCTCCCTGCAGCCCGCCGAGTTCGTGAAGATCACGATCATCCTCGGCATGGCGATGCTGCTCTCGGCCCGGGTCGACGCGGGCGACAAGAAGTACCCCGACCACCGCACGGTCCTGCAGTCGCTGGGCCTGGCCGCCGTACCCATCCTGATCGTGCTGCTCATGCCCGACCTCGGCACGGTACTGGTCCTGGTGACGATCATCCTCGGCGTGCTGCTCGCCTCCGGCGCCTCCAACCGCTGGGTCTTCGGCATGATCACGGCCGGCGTCGTCGGCTGCATCGCCATCTGGCAGCTGCACATCCTGGACGAGTACCAGATCGCCCGGTTCGCGGCCTTCGCCAACCCCAGCCTCGACCCGGCCGGCGTCGGCTACAACACCAACCAGGCCCGCATCGCGATCGGTTCGGGCGGCCTCACCGGCGCCGGGCTCTTCCACGGCTCGCAGACCACCGGCCAGTTCGTGCCCGAGCAGCAGACCGACTTCGTGTTCACGGTCGCGGGGGAGGAGCTCGGCTTCGTCGGCGCGGGCCTGATCATCCTCCTGCTCGGCGTGGTCCTGTGGCGCGCCTGCCGCATCGCCCGCGACTCGACGGAGCTCTATGGCACGATCGTGGCCGCCGGCATCGTCGCCTGGTTCGCCTTCCAGGCGTTCGAGAACATCGGCATGACCCTCGGCATCATGCCCGTCACCGGCCTGCCGCTGCCGTTCGTGTCCTACGGCGGCTCGTCGATGTTCGCCGTGTGGATGGCCGTCGGGCTGCTGCAGTCGATCAAGGTGCAAAGACCCATGTCCGCCTGAGCGCAGGCCCGATCGGCCCTGCCGCCATGACCCGAATCCCACTAGATTCGGGTCATGGCGGACACAAAACGCGAGATCGAGCGCAAGTACGAGTCCGACGACAGCGGGCTGCCCGATCTGACCGGCGTCGCGGGCGTCGACGCCGTCGTCGACAAGGGCGTCGCCCACCTGGACGCCACCTACTACGACACCGCGGACGAGCGACTCGCCGCCGCCTCGATCACGCTGCGCCGCCGCACCGGTGGCGCGGACGCCGGCTGGCACCTGAAGTTCCCCGTCGCCCCCGGCGTACGGGACGAGATCCGCGCCCCGCTCTCCGACACCCTCCCGAGCGTCCTCGCCGCACTGATCCGCTCCCGGGTCCGGGACGCCCAACTGCTGCCCGTGGTCCGGCTGCGCTCCGACCGTGACGTCAGCGACCTCGTCGACGCCACGGGCCGCGTCCTCGCCGAGGTCAGCGTGGACGCCGTACACGCCGAACGGCTCACCGGCGCCGGCGGCACCGCCCAGTGGACCGAACTGGAGGTGGAACTCGCCGACGACGGCGACCCCGCCTTCCTCGACAAGGTCGACAAACGACTGCGCAAGGCGGGCGTACGGCCGTCCGGATCGGCCTCGAAGCTCGCCCGGGCGCTCACGGAGACGTCACCGAAGAAGAAGCGCCGCAACGGCAAGCCGACCCCGCCCCCGCCGGTGACCGCCGGGGACCACGTCCTCGCCTACGTCCGCGAGCAGCGGGACACCATCGTCGCCCTCGACCCGGCGGTACGACAGGACACCTACGACGCACTGCACCGGATGCGCGTCGCCACCCGCCGTATGCGCAGCGCCTTCCGCAGCTACGCGAAGGTCCTCGACCGCACCGTCACCGATCCCGTCGGCGAGGAACTGAAGTGGCTGGCCTCCGAACTAGGGGTGGGACGGGACAGCGAGGTCCTCGCCGAGCGGCTGTCGACGGCCCTCGAAGGACTGCCCACGACGCTGGTCAACGGTCCCGTCCGCACCCGCCTGGGGCGGTGGGCGGACGCCCGGCGCGGCGGCTCCCGCCGACGGCTGACCGGCGTACTGGACTCGTCGCGGTACCTGGCCCTGCTCGACACCCTGGACGCGCTGGTCGACGAGCCGCCCTTTCTCAAGGACGCCGGCGGCAAGCCGGAGAAGGTGATCGCCAAGGCCGTACGCAAGGACTTCGGGAGACTGTCGGAGCTGGTGGAACGCGCCGTCGCCCTCGACCCCGGCACCGAGCGCGACCTGGCGCTGCACGAGTCCCGCAAGAAGGCCAAGCGGGCACGGTACTCGGCCGAGGCCGCCGTCGGCGCCCTCGGCGACCGCGCGTCCGCCCTGGTCAAGTCCATGAAGTCGGTCCAGACGCTGCTCGGCGACCACCAGGACAGCGTCATGGCCCGCCAGAGCCTGCGCGAGCTGTCGGCCCTGGCGCACGCGGCGGGGGAGAGCTCCTTCACGTACGGGGTGCTCTACGGGCGCGAGGAGCAGCGGGCGGCGGCCACGGAGCTGGCGCTGCCCGTGGCCTGGCGGAAGATCACGGAGGCGACGGACATCTGACGGTCGGTCGAGGACGGGGGAGGCGGTCACGGGCGTCCGGGCGGTCGGGGAGGGGCCGTGGCCGCGTTACGCTAGATGGTCACCCCTGTCAGTCCAGTCCATCCAGCCCATCCCACGAAGGTTCGCGAGATGCCTGCCGAAGTCGCTGCGTCGGTGTTCCCGCAGCTCGAAGCTCTGCTCCCCCATGTGCAGAAGCCGATCCAGTACGTCGGCGGAGAGCTCAACTCCACGGTCAAGCCGTGGGAGTCCTGCGACGTCCGCTGGGCGCTGATGTACCCGGACGCCTACGAGGTCGGCCTGCCCAACCAGGGCGTCATGATCCTCTACGAGGTCCTGAACGAGCAGGAGGGCGTCCTCGCCGAGCGCACCTACAGCGTGTGGCCGGACCTGGAGGCGCTGATGCGGGAGCACGGCGTCCCGCAGTTCACCGTGGACAGCCATCGCCCGGTGAAGGCCTTCGACGTGTTCGGGCTCAGCTTCTCCACGGAGCTGGGCTACACCAACATGCTCACCGCCCTGGACCTGGCGGGCATCCCGCTGGAGTCGAAGGACCGTGGGCTGGACGACCCGATCGTCCTGGCCGGCGGTCACGCCGCCTTCAACCCCGAGCCGATCGCGGACTTCATCGACGCGGCGATCATCGGCGACGGCGAGCAGGCCGTGCTGGACATGACGCGGATCATCAAGGAGTGGAAGGCCGAGGGCCGCCCCGGCGGCCGCGAGGAGGTCCTCTTCCGCCTCGCGAAGACCGGCGGCGTGTACATCCCCGCGTTCTACGACGTCGAGTACCTCCCCGACGGCCGTATCGCCCGCGTGGTCCCCAACAAGTCGGGCGTCCCGTGGCGCGTGTCCAAGCACACGGTCATGGACCTCGACGAGTGGCCTTACCCGAAGCAGCCGCTGGTCCCGCTGGCCGAGACGGTCCACGAGCGCATGTCGGTGGAGATCTTCCGCGGCTGCACGCGCGGCTGCCGCTTCTGCCAGGCCGGCATGATCACCCGCCCGGTCCGGGAACGCTCCATCACCGGCATCGGCGAGATGGTCGACAAGGGCCTGAAGGCGACGGGCTTCGAGGAGGTCGGCCTCCTCTCGCTCTCCTCGGCGGACCACAGCGAGATCGGCGACATCGCCAAGGGCCTCGCGGACCGCTACGAGGAGGACAAGATCGGCCTGTCGCTCCCCTCCACCCGGGTCGACGCCTTCAACGTGGACCTGGCGAACGAGCTGACGCGCAACGGCCGTCGCTCCGGCCTCACCTTCGCGCCCGAGGGCGGCTCGGAGCGCATGCGCAAGGTCATCAACAAGATGGTGTCCGAGGAGGACCTCATCCGCACCGTCGCCACCGCCTACGGCAACGGCTGGCGCCAGGTGAAGCTGTACTTCATGTGCGGCCTGCCGACGGAGACGGACGAGGACGTCCTGCAGATCGCCGACATGGCGACGCGGGTCATCCAGAAGGGCCGCGAGGTCTCCCGCTCCAACGACATCCGCTGCACGGTCTCCATCGGCGGCTTCGTCCCCAAGCCGCACACCCCCTTCCAGTGGGCCCCGCAGCTCTCCGCCGAGGAGACGGACGCCCGCCTGGAGAAGCTCCGCGACAAGATCCGCGGCGACAAGAAGTACGGCCGCTCGATCGGCTTCCGCTACCACGACGGCAAGCCGGGCATCGTCGAAGGCCTGCTCTCCCGCGGCGACCGCCGCATCGGCGCGGTCATCCGCGCCGTCTACGAGGACGGCGGCCGCTTCGACGGCTGGCGCGAGCACTTCTCCTACGACCGCTGGATGAGCTGCGCCGACAAGGCGCTGGCCCCCTTCGGCGTGGACGTCGACTGGTACACCACCCGCGAGCGCACCTACGAGGAGGTCCTCCCCTGGGACCACCTCGACTCCGGCCTGGACAAGGACTGGCTCTGGGAGGACTGGCAGGACGCGCTCGACGAGACCGAGGTCGAGGACTGCCGCTGGACACCGTGCTTCGACTGCGGGGTGTGCCCGCAGATGGACACCCACATCCAGGTCGGGCCCACCGGCAAGAAGCTGCTGCCTCTCACGGTCAAGAACGCCGGTCCGGCGCCGGCTTCGAGCGGGCACACGCACTGAGGTGAGCGAGGACGAGGTGGACACGGCCCCGCCGGGTCGGTCGTACGGCCCGGCAGCCACCTCAGGACGGCAGGATGTTTCGGCCATACCATGACAGGGCCGTCGCCACCGGGATCTTCGTCGTTCACGTGGCCCTCTGCGCGGGTACGGCTGTTCCGGCGCGCTGGACGGCGTACCGTCGCTGACGGCCGCCATGAACGGAGGGCGCGATGGTGGAGGACCTGGGAGGCGACGGGCCGCCGTGGCCCGCGGCCGGGCCGGGGCTCTGGTCGCGCGTCGTCGAGCAGCTGGGCACCGCCCTGATGGTGGTGGATCCGGCCGGGCGGATCCTCGCCGTCAACCCGGAGACCGAACGCCTGCTGGACCGGCCCGCGGACGCGATGCGCGGGATGGACGCTCACGAGCTGCTGCACCGGGACCCGGACGGGGGCACACAGCCGCGCAAGCAGTGTTCGCTGCTTCAGTCGCTGGCCGCGGGGGTCGCCGCACGCGGGGAGGGCGACAGCTATCTGCGCGGAGACGGGCGCCTGGTCACGATCTCCTGGTCCGCTTCTCCGCTGCTGGCCGACGGCTCCCTCGAGGGCATGGTCCTGCTCTTCACCGACGTCCAGGGCGACCACGGCGCACGCAGTGAACGCGCGGCCTACACGAGCGCTCTGGAGGACCTCAACGAGCGGCTGACGCTGGTCGCGGAGATCACCGACGTACTGGGGCAGACCCTGGAGACCGACGAGGCCCTGGCCCGGCTGGGCCGCCTGCTGGTCCCTCGCCTCGCCGACTGGGCGGCGGTGGATCTCCGGACCGGCTCCGGGCAGGTCCACCGGGTGACGGTGTCGGGGCCGACGGGCCCGGAGGCCAAGCTGGAGGGCGGGCGCGAGCGCCTTCCCGAGCCGGCGGAGGCGGACGGCTCGCCTCTCGTCCAGGTGCTGAACGGCGGATCCCCCGTTCTGTGGCACGAGCAGGACGACACGCAGAGGCGGGACACCCGGACGTACGACACCCAGGCGGGAGCCCTGTCCGGCTCGCCCCTGTCCGCCCTCCACAGCGACTTCCTGCGGACGGTGCACGCGACATCCTTCATCACGGTGCCGCTGGGCTCCAGACGGCCGGTCACCGGCGCCCTGACGCTGGTGCGCACCGACGCGGCGCACCCCTTCGACACCGCCGACCTGGGTGTGGTGAGCGACATCGGCCGCCGGGTCGGCCTGGTCGTCGACAACGCCCGCCGGTACGGGCGCCAGCGCGCCGTCGCCGAGGCGATGCAGCGCAACCTGCTCGCCCCGCTGCCCCAGCCGGGTCGGTTGCGACTGGCCGCCCGCTACCAGCCCGCCCCGGTCGGCTCCCAGGTCGGCGGCGACTGGTACGACGCTTTCGAGCTGAAGGACGGCGCGCTCGCACTGGTCATCGGTGACGTCGTCGGCCACGACCTGACCGCGGCTGCCGGGATGGCCCAGCTCCACGGCATCCTGCGGTCCCTGGCCTGGGACCGCAGCGAGCCGCCCGGCGCCGTCGTCGACCGTCTCGACGACGCCATGCCCGCCATCACCACCGTCCCGATGGCCACCCTCGTCCTCGCCCGGATCGAAGGCGACCCGCACACCGGCCCCTGGACCCTGCGGTGGACCAGCGCCGGACATCCGCCGCCCCTCCTGCTGGTCCCCGGCGGACAGGCGCGGTACCTCGAAGCCGGCCAGGGACTCGTCCTCGGTGCTCCCCCGACCACCGGCGCGAGCAGGCCGAACGCCACGCTGCCCCTGCCGCCGGGCTCCACCCTCCTCCTCTACACCGACGGCCTGATCGAGATCCCCGGCAGCGACCTCGACTCCGGTCTGGTCCGGTTGCGCCACCACGCCCTCGCGCTCGCCGACGCACCGCTGGACGCGCTGTGCGACGAGCTGCTCGCGCGTATGCCCCCCGGCAGTACGGACGACGTGGCCCTGATGGCCCTGCGTCTGCCGACTCCGTGACAGGGGCGAGCGCCGGGGCCCGGGGATCGTCGTGGGGCCCTGGTGCACGCGGTCGCCTCAGGTGTCGCTCGGCACCGCCGGAACAAGCCATGTGCCCGGCTGCCCCGCCGACGGGCCCCGCCGCCCCTGTGTGCGGCGGTACGCTGGGGATACGGCCGCCCGTGCCCCCGGCCCTCTCCGTGCACGACCGTCCCGCGCAACAGAGGCCCTGCGCAAAGCCGAAGCCACTCTCGCGAGGAGATGGGCGCGCATGAGCGATCTGTGCGACGAGTGCCGCGTGGTCCGGGCAGGCTCCGAGCTGGACGGGACGACCGCGCCGGCCTTCGCGCGCGACCGCGGCACGGAGTCCGGCCCGTGGCAGAATCGGGCGCCGTGATCAGCGACGGCATGGCCGAGGTGCTGCGTCGGCTGCACCTCGACAGGCCCGGTGATCCGACGCCGGCCTGGGCACGGGCCCTCGGCGCCGGGGGCGTCGCGCTGACCCTGCTCGTCGGCGCCGAGCGGACGCCGGAGCCACTGTGGTGTCACCCCGATCTGAGCGCCCGGTTCGAGGAGCTCCAGTTCACGCTGGGCGAGGGACCGGGGCCGGAGGCCATCCACAACGGCCTGCCCGTATTGGAGCCGGACCTGGACCGGGTGCGCCTCGCACGCTGGCCCGCGCTGTTGCCCGCCGCGGCGAAGATGGGTGTGCACGGCGTCTGCTGCTTCCCGCTCGGCCTCGGCGCCATCCGGGTCGGTGTGCTGACCGTGCTGTGCGACGGGGAGCGGCGGATGGGCGCGCAGCAGTACGCGGACGCCGGCGCCCTCGCGGCGGCGCTGACCAGTGTGTTCCTGGGCGGGGACCTGCGCCGCGACGCAGACGGTTCGGCGCTCGACGTTCCGGAGCCGCCGTCGGGCCTGCATCGCCCGGCCGTGCACCAGGCCACGGGCATGATCAGTGTCCAGCTCGGCGTGTCCATGCAGGAGGCGCTGCTGCGCCTGCGGGCCCACGCCTACGGCAGCGAACGCCCCCTCGGGGAAGTGGCCCAGGACGTGGTCGCCCGCCGGCTCCGTTTCCGCGACGAACCCACCGGCGGCTCCACCGGCGACTTCACCGACGACTTCGACGACGATGGAAGCGGGCCGCATTCGCCCGACGGAGGAAAGGGATGATCGGCATGGCCCGCGAACGACGTCTGGCCGAGATCTTCGTGGAGGTCGCTGACTCCCTCGTCGACGACTTCGACGTGATCGACCTGCTGCAACGGCTGTCCACACGCTGCGTCGAGCTGCTCGACGTGGCGGCGGCCGGCATCCTGCTCGCCGACGCGAACGGCGAACTGCAGATCATCGCCGCCTCGGACGAACACACCCGGCTGCTGGAGCTGTTCGCGCTCCAGCACGACCAGGGCCCGTGTGTGGAGTGCTACCGCACCGGCAACGCCCGCACCAACATCGACCTCACGCGCCCGGAGACGACCGTGGCCTGGCCACGCTTCGCCGCCCGCGCCCGCGCGACCGGGTACGTGGCCACCCACGCCATCCCCCTGCGCCTGCGCAACCGGGTCGTCGGCGCGCTCAACCTCTTCCAGACCAGGGCGCACCGACTCGGCGACGACGACATCGCGCTCGCCCGCGCCCTCGCCGACGTGGCCACCATCGCGATACTGCAGCAGCGCACGCTGGAGCAGTCGCACGTGGAGAACAGCCAGCTGGAGACCGCGCTGAGCAGCCGCATCCTGATCGAACAGGTCAAGGGCGTGCTGGCGGAGCGCTGGGACAGCTCCGTCGACGACGCCTTCGCCGCGTTCCGCGCGTACGCCCGCGCCCGTCACCTGCGTCTGTCGGAGTTCGCCACGCAGATCATCTCGGGCGGCTTCGACACCGCGGCCATCCCGCCACCGGCACCGGACCGTTCCGCGGACCGTCACGGCTGACCGCTCTCACGCCCCGGTGCCGGTGTCGATGAGGATCTGCGCGGCCCCGGTGACGTTGTCGGCGCGCACCGCCGCGGCCATCGCGGCGCGTGCCGCCTCGGGCGTCGCGTGGGGCGGGACCACGAGGAGGGAGAAGTGGTCCGCCTCGCCCCGGGTGATGAGGACGGTGTCGTCACCGACCGGGAAGGAGTCGACACGGACGACGCGGTCGCCGACGACCAGTCGCCTCGGCAGTTCGTCCCAGGCGTCGGTGTCCAGGCCGACCCGCGTGACCGGGCCCAGCAGGTCGGTCAGCGCGGTGATCAGGGCGGGCAGCTCGGCCGCGATGTCACGGGAGCGCGGCCACCACGCGCCGTCGAGAACGCCCTGCCGGTCGGTCGTGGTCTCCAGTCGTACGACGGCCGTACCGGGCTTCACGGGCTGGGGGAGGGCGGCGTCCGGTGGGAGCGAGGTCACCCGGGGGGAATCGGATCCGGTGCCCATGGCGAGCCTCCCCCGATGGCGTCCGCCGCGGCCGCCATGAGCGGTTCCGCGGCCTCCTCGGTGGTGTCCGGGGGCACCACCAGCAGGTCCCAGCGACCTCGGCCGGGGGCGAGCAGGACGACGGTGTGCGGAGCGGACGCGGCCACGTTCCTGCGCAGCCGTACGACCTGGTCGGCGACGAACATCCGGCCGGGCCCGGCGGCCCATGTCGCCCCGTTGACGGTGACGTTGGTGACATGACCCCACTCCCGGGGCAACCCGGCCAGCAGGCGCGGAAGTTCGGTGAGGAGGTCGTAGGAGCGCGGCCACCACGCCCCGTCGATGGACCGGGGCGGGCCGTCGGGGGCCAGGCGCAGGCGCAGGACAGGGTGTGAGGGGAGCGGGGGTTGCAGTGCGGCGGTCATGAGGGGCTCCTGTCGGCTGCCGTGCGGGAGTGGACGGTCGACGTCAGACGCGGCGGGCCGCTATCCGGTCCGGCGTCGGCCAGCGCACGTCGTGCACCCAGCCGAGGCGTTCGAAGAGGCGGATGACGGCGGCGGACACGTCGATCTGGCCGCGGTCGACTCCGTGCCGGGCGCTGGTGGGGTCGGCGTGGTGGAGGTTGTGCCAGCTCTCACCGAAGGAGAGCAGGGCCAGCGGCCACAGGTTGGTGGCCCGGTCGTGACGGCGGGTGCGGAAGGGGCGCTCACCGATCAGGTGACAGAGGGAGTTGACGCTCCAGGTGACGTGGTGGAGCAGGGCGATGCGGACAAGTCCCGCCCACAGCAGGGCGGTCACGCCGTACAGCCAGCTGCCGCCGATGGCCCATCCCAGCCCGAAGGGCAGGGCGAGCGTGAGGACGCTCAGCAGGGGGAAGGCGCGGGAGACGGCGCGGATGTCGCGGTCGGCGAGCAGGTCGGGGGCGTACCGTTCGACGGGGGTGCCGTCGTTGCGGAACAGCCAGCCCACGTGGGCGTGCAGCACCCCGCGCAACTGGCCGCGCAGGTGCGTGCCGTAGCGGTACGGCGAGTGCGGGTCGCCGGGGCGGTCGGTGAAGGCGTGGTGGCGGCGGTGGATGGCGACCCAGCCGATGACGTCGCCCTGGAAACTCATCGAACCGGCCACGGCCAGTGCGATCCGTAGGGGGCGGACGGCCCGGTAGCCGCCGTGGGTGAGACCGCGGTGGAAGCCGACCGTGACGCCGAGGCCCGTGATCGTGTAGAGGACGGCGGCGAGCACGATGTCCGTGGGGTGGATCAGGCTGCCCCACAGCAGCCGGCCGGCCAGGCCGAGGGCCACGAAGGGCAGGACGACGATCAGCCCGGTCACGGCCACGTACACGCGGTCGGCGCCGGTGCGGGGCGGGGACGGCGCGTCCGCGGGGAAGGGGGAGGTGCCGTCGTAGCCCTGGGGCGGCGAGGCGGTGTCCGGCGGGGGCGCCGTGACGGACGTGAGGGAGCTGGGTGTCATGGCCGGGGCTCCTGCCCTCGATGAGGCCGCTCTGAAGGAGGTGCGGCCGGGGTCAAGGGCTGCCCCTGGGGTGGGTGGTGTGCTGAGGACGACGTGTCGGGTCCGCACGCCCCACCCTCGTACTCCTCACAGTACTCCTCGCGCCGGGGGGCACCCGGACGTCGCTGGTCCGCAGGCCCTGGTGGCAGGGCCTCGAAGCGCACCCGGACGGTGGTGGACCCCGCGCAGCGGTGTCACCGGTGGTCGGACCGGGGCTGGAAGGCGTGGAGGGTGTCCTGGTCCGGATGGACGATGCCGTAGCTGCTTTCGGGGACCTCGTTCCAGGCCCCGGGGAGGTCGCCCAGGGGTTCGGACACGACCAGGCGGGTTTCCTCCCCGACCTCGCGCAGGAACGCGGCGTCCGGGTGGAGGGCGCGCAGGGAGTCGACCCGGGTGCTGTAGTACAGGGACCGCGAGGAGCCCTCGCTGGAGTAGCGGAAGGCCCACAGGCGATCGCCGTCGGACACGGCGAGGGTCATCTGGAGCGGGTGCCGCACGCCGTGCTTGTGTCCCGTCTCCTCGACCAGGCCGGCCATGCGGGCCACGGCGTCCGGCGGGTCGTCGGTGAGACCGAGCGTCAGGGCCAGGTAGAACATCAGCTCGGAGTCGGTCGAACCCTCGATCTCGGGGTAGAGGGCGGGGTCGACGGCGAGGGCAAGTTCACGTCGCAGCCGTGGGAAATCGTTGATCACGCCGTTGTGCATCCACAGCCAGCGATCCCATCGGAAGGGGTGGCAGTTGGTCTGCTGCACGGCCGTTCCGGTCGTCGCCCTGATGTGGGCGAAGAACAGTCCCGAACGGACGTGGTGGGCGACCTCCTGCAGATTGCGGTTGTTCCAGGCCGGGCCCACGTCCCGCACCACCGCCGGGGTGACGAGATCCTCGGCGTACCAGCCGACTCCGAAGCCGTCGCCGTTGGTGGTCTCCACGCCCAGGCGGGAGTGCAGACTCTGGTCGATCAGACTGTGCTGCGGCTCGAACAGGACGCGGCTGAGCAGGATGGGCGTGCCCGAGTAGGCGATCCAGCGGCACATGTCCGCACCCACCTCCCTCTGACGAGGATGGCGACGTTCCTGCCACAAGTATGGACTTTCCCGGCAGGTGCGGCACGCGCGGCTCGGTCGTGGCGGCCGGCCGTGGTCAGCCGGTGGTGGAGTGCAGGAACGGCGGGATCGGCCGGTGCAGGTCGGTGGCCTCGATGGTCAGGGTGTCGTGCGCGACGTCCGCCCCGTCGCTCATCGACACCTGAACGGTGTGCTTCTCGCCCGTACGCCCGAGCCGCCCGGTGACCGTGACCTTGTGGCCCTCCACCGAGACCCGCAGGTCCGAGCCGGCGGGCGCGGACGCCCTGACGACGTGCCGTGGCCCCGCGGGCCACACGCTCACGGACGAAGTGAACTCTTCTCCGGCCGTGACCTCGATCTGCGACGGAGTGAGGATCATGAAGCCCTTCAGGTGCCATGACCCGGTGCCTGGGGATGTGTGATTGCCGGTCATGTGGTCAGCGTGCGCCGCCGGCGCGGGCGGGTGCAGATGACGGTAGGCCCGTTCCCAGGGCCTGTCGCTGCCACGGTGGGGGCCGTTCGGCCCCGGGACCGCATCCATCCGCGCCGCCCGCGCGTCTACGTCGGTATGGACCTGGAGAAACCCCCGCAGCGGCCCGCGCCGCAGACACCGGAAGGGTGTCTCGTCGTCGCGATCCGCCTGCCGGTGCGGATCGTCGTGCTCGTGCTGGTCGTCCCGGTGCGCATGGTGTGGGACGCGCTGGTGGTGGCGGGCAGGTTCCTGACGGACACCGTCTTCAGGCCGGTGGGGAGGGCCCTGCTGTGGGTGGGGCGGGCGTTGTTCGTCTGGCCGCTCATAGGGCTGTGGCGATACGTCGTCGTGCCCGTCGGCAAGGCGCTCGGACTGCTCGGCAAGGTGCTCGTCGTCATCCCCCTGGTGTGGCTGTACCGGTCGGTGCTGACGCCCGTCGGACATGCCCTGGCCTGGGTGTACGCACGGGTGATCACCCCTGTCGCGCGTGGCGTGTGGTGGCTGCTCGCGGCCCTGGGGGCCGGGGTGTACACCGGGCTGGCCTGGCTGGCGCGGTACCTCCTCGTCCTCCCCGCGGGATGGGTGTACGCGTGGATCCTCACCCCGGTGGGGCACGCGATCGCCGCGTGCGCCAAGGGGCTGGCGTGGCTCGTGGGCACGGTCGCCACCGGCATCGGCGTCGCGCTGTACTGGCTCGCCCGGGTGCTGCTGGTCCTGCCCGCGCCGGCGCTGTGGCGCTGGGTCCTCGTCCCCGTCGGACGCGTCCTCGCCGTCGTCGCCCGCGAGGTCGGTGACGCCCTCGGGCACGCCTGGCGGGTGGCCGGACGGATCTCGCTCGCCGTCGGCCGCGCCCTCGCCACCCTCTTCCGGCTGGTCTTCGTGGAGCCGGTGCGGTGGGTGTACCGCACGGTGCTCACCCCCGTCGGCCATGCCGTCCGGGACGCCGTGCTGCGGCCCGCCGCCGCCGTCGCGCGCAGTGTGGGACGGGCCACCAGGGAGGCGCTGGCCTCCGCCCGGGAGTCCGTACGGCAGGCACGGGCGGACTTCCGCCGGATGCTGTTCGGGGAGCCCGCGCGACCCGAGAGGATCGACCGGCGGGAACCCACGGGCGGCGAGACACGTACTCTTGGTAGAAGTACGACCGCTCTCACGAAGGACTGAACGACACTGGGCAAGCGACAGCCCGAAGGCCGGCCGCCCGCACCCGCGGTGCAGCGCATCCGACTGCGCTACACCAAGCGCGGCCGCCTCCGGTTCACCAGCCACCGTGACTTCCAGCGCGCCTTCGAGCGTGCGTTGCGCCGCGCCGAGGTGCCCATGGCGTACTCGGCGGGGTTCACACCGCATCCGAAGGTGTCGTACGCCAATGCCGCACCCACCGGCACGGGCAGTGAGGCGGAGTACCTGGAGATCGCCCTCACCGAGGCGCGGGACCCGGAGAAACTCAGGATCCTGCTCGACGAGTCGCTGCCCGCCGGGCTCGACGTCGTCGACGCCGTCGAGGCCCGCACCTCCGGGCTCGCCGACCGGCTGACCGCCTCCGTGTGGGAGCTGCGCCTGGACGGCGTGGCGCCCGAGGACGCCGAGCGCGCGGTCGCCGCCTTCAAGGTCGCCGGGACCGTCGAGGTCCAGCGGACGACGAAGAACGGCGTCCGGACCTTCGACGCCCGTTCCGCGGTCGCGGATCTCGAGGCGCGGGCAGATCTCGAAACGCACAGTGAACCGGCTGATAGGCCGACCGACCAGCCCTGTGCGATACTGCGGCTGGTTGTTCGGCACGTGACGCCTGCCGTACGACCCGACGACGTCCTGTCCGGTCTCCGCGCCGTGGCCGACCTGGCGCCGCCGGTCCCCGCAGCGGTGACCAGGCTGGCGCAGGGGCTGTTCGATGAAGAGACCGGCACGGTGACCGACCCGCTCGCGCCCGACCGCGAGGCAGCTGAGGCCCACACGGCCGCTGCCGCCGCGACGGCGCCGGCGTAAGGAAGGTCTCGCGAAGGACGGACGTCGTAGCGCCGCCCTCGTACTCGGGAGCCACCTGGGTCGGGCAGCGCACCGACACAGAAGACTTTCGCCAGGCCGTACCCAACAGGGTGTACGGAACCGGCGAGACAAGACACGGAGAGCTCCCGTGCGGCGCCCGCGCCCCGGACGGCGGCACCGCGCATCGCGCGAGCCGCGGACGTCAACGGCGGTCGAGTCATCGACGCCGGACCAGGCGCGGAGCCCGGGAGCCTGACGGGAGACAAGCCCGCATGCTCGAACCGACCGAACCCACCGAGGGTTCCGAAGAACTGAACACTCCCAGCGACACCCTGCCGCCGCGTCGTCGGCGCCGTGCCGCTTCCCGCCCGGCGGGCCCGCCTGCGGGTGCCGCCGCCGGGACGCCGGAGGAAGTCACCGTGCCGGCCATACCGGCCGAGGACGAGGAGAAGGCCGTAGAGGCCGCAGAGCCGCAGGAGCTCGAGGAGGCCGCTGAGGCCGAGGGTGCCGAGGAGACGGCGGCCGCCGCACCGGCGCCCGTCGAGGAGCCCGCGCCCGCCGCCCGCACCCGTCGCCGTGCGACGCGCCGCGTGTCCGCGCCGACCGCCTCTCCGGCATCCGCCGAGGCGGCCGAGACCGTCGTGCCCGCAGCGGCCGCCGAGGTCTCCGAGGCTGCCGTGAGCGCCGAGACCGAGCAGGCGGTCGTGTCCGGTGAGGACGCCGCTCCGCCGCGCACCCGTCGTCGCGCCACCCGCCGGGTCACCTCGCCGACCGCCGCCGCTGCGTCCGCGGAGGCCGCCGAGACCGTCGTACCCGCCGCTGCCGCCGAGAGCGAGAGCGCCGAGGAGCCCGCGGCCGTGGCCGAGGCGCCTGCCGAGGAGGCCGCGCCCGCCGCCCGCACCCGCCGCCGTACCGGCCGCCGCGCGACCGCGCCCGCCGGAGCCCCCGAGGCCGCTCAGCCGGCCGAGGCCGGGAGCGAGCAGGTCGAGCAGGGCACGGAGGCCGACACGGCCGGTGCCCCCGAGACCGCCGAGCCCACCGTGGCCGGTGACGAGGAAGCGGCTCCGCGCCGCGCCCGTCGGCGTGCCACGCGTCGCGTGACCGCGCCCGCGGGGACGCCGGAGGAGGAGACGGAGGCAGCGGTCAGCGCCCCGGCCCCCGAGGCCGCGCAGGAGCCCGCCGCCGCCCCGGCCGAGGAGGACGCCTCCCCGCGTCGCCGCCGCCGGGTCGCCCGCAAGGCCGCCACCGGGTTCTCCGAGCCCGCCAGGACGACCGGCGAGGCGTCCGCCGAGGAGGACAGCCGGCTGCGTCCGGCGCGGCCCGCCGTCGCCGTCTTCCAGGCGCCGGTGTTCACCGAGCCGAAGTTCCAGACGCCCGAGCGGGCCGCCGCGGAGGCGGCCGCCGAGGCCGGGTCCGCCACCGAGACCGCCGAGCCCGAGGAGTTCCAGGAGGAGCAGACCGGGGCCCGGCGCCGTCGCCGCCGCCGGGGCGGTGCGTTCGGCGAGGAGGCCGAGGCGCCGGCCGCCGCCGAGACCGTGGAGCGCGTCGAGCCCACGGACGAGGACGAGCCGGAGGAGGCCGAGGAGTCGGCCGAGGACGCCCACGAGGGCGACGAGTCCGAGGAGACCGGCTCGCGCCGTCGCCGTCGCCGCGGTGGCCGTCGCCGCCGCCGTGGTGAGTCCGCGGACGCCTCCGGCGAGGACGAGGACTCCGACGACGTCGCCGCCGAGCAGGCCGACCAGGACGCCGAGGACACCGCCGAGCAGGAGGAAGAGGACGCCGAGGACGCTCACGACGAGCCCGGCGGCTCCAGCTCCAGCAGCCGCCGTCGCCGTCGTCGCCGCCGTCGCGCCGGAGACACCTCCGTCGACACCGAGCCCGGCGAGGGCGACCCCGAGCGCACCGTCGTCAAGGTCCGCGAGCCCCGCCCGAAGTCCGAGCCGTCCGACGAGGTGCAGTCCATCAAGGGCTCCACGCGTCTGGAGGCCAAGAAGCAGCGCCGCCGCGAAGGCCGCGAGCAGGGTCGCCGGCGCGTCCCGATCATCACCGAGGCCGAGTTCCTGGCCCGCCGCGAGGCCGTCGAGCGCGTGATGGTCGTCCGCCAGAGCGGCGAGCGCACGCAGATCGGCGTCCTGGAGGACGGCGTGCTCGTCGAGCACTACGTCAACAAGGAGCAGGCGACCTCGTACGTCGGCAACGTCTACCTGGGCAAGGTGCAGAACGTCCTGCCCTCGATGGAGGCCGCCTTCATCGACATCGGCAAGGGCCGCAACGCCGTCCTGTACGCCGGTGAGGTCAACTTCGAGGCGCTGGGCATGGCCAACGGCCCGCGCCGCATCGAGTCCGCCCTGAAGTCCGGCCAGTCGGTCCTCGTGCAGGTCACCAAGGACCCGATCGGGCACAAGGGCGCGCGTCTGACCAGCCAGGTCTCCCTGCCGGGCCGCTACCTCGTGTACGTCCCCGAGGGCTCCATGACCGGCATCAGCCGCAAGCTGCCCGACACCGAGCGGGCCCGGCTGAAGACCATCCTCAAGAAGATCGTCCCCGAGGACGCCGGTGTCATCGTGCGCACCGCCGCCGAGGGCGCGAGCGAGGACGAGCTGCGCCGGGACGTCGAGCGGCTGCAGGGGCAGTGGGAGGAGATCCAGAAGAAGTCGAAGAACGGCAACGCGCCGACGCTGCTGTACGGCGAGCCGGACATGACCGTCCGCGTCGTCCGCGACATCTTCAACGAGGACTTCTCCAAGGTCATCGTCAGCGGTGACGAGGCGTGGGAGACCGTCTACGGCTACGTCTCGCACGTCGCGCCCGACCTCGCCGAGCGGCTGCAGAGGTGGACCTCCGAGGTCGACGTCTTCGCCACCTACCGGATCGACGAGCAGCTCGCCAAGGCCCTGGACCGCAAGGTCTGGCTGCCCAGCGGCGGTTCGCTGGTGATCGACCGGACCGAGGCGATGGTCGTCGTCGACGTCAACACCGGCAAGTTCACCGGCCAGGGCGGCAACCTGGAGGAGACGGTCACCAGGAACAACCTGGAGGCGGCCGAGGAGATCGTGCGTCAGCTGCGGCTGCGCGACCTCGGCGGCATCATCGTGATCGACTTCATCGACATGGTGCTGGAGTCCAACCGGGACCTGGTGCTGCGGCGCCTCCTGGAGTGCCTGGGCCGGGACCGGACCAAGCACCAGGTCGCCGAGGTGACCTCGCTGGGCCTGGTCCAGATGACCCGCAAGCGGGTCGGCCAGGGCCTGCTGGAGTCGTTCTCCGAGACCTGCGTCCACTGCAACGGCCGCGGTGTCATCGTCCACATGGAGCAGCCGAGCTCCGGCGGGGGCGGCGGCAAGCGCAAGAAGCGCGGGCGTGGCGGCGACGGGCACGAGCACGTGCACGAGGCCGCGGTGGCCGTCGAGTCGCCGGAGGCCGAGGCCGAGGAGACGGAGGCCGAGGTCGCCGCCGAGGCCGCCGAGCCGATCGCGCTTCCCGCGCCGGTCTTCGAGCCCGACGAGGAGCTGTACAGCAGCGTCGCCGAGGCGGAGGCCGCCGTGCGCGGTGGCCGTTCCCGGCGCCGGTCCGGCCGGCGTGCGTCGGCTCCGGCCGGCGCGCCGAAGGGGCGGACGCGTCCGGAGGGCGACCGGGCCGGGTCCGAGGCGGCCAAGGCCGAGTCCGACACCGAGGTCGCCGAGGTGCCCACCGCCCAGGTCGTGCCGGCCGCGGTGGAGGCCGAGCGTCCCGTGCAGCCGGAGACGGCCGCCGAGGCGCAGGCCGAGCCGATCGCCGCGGAGGACCCGGTGGTCGCCGCCGAGCCCGCCGAGGACGCCGCGCCCAAGGGCCGTACCCGCCGTCGTGCCACCCGCAAGGTGTCGGCGCCCGCCGGTTCGCCGGCCGGTGCCGAGGCGGCCGTGGTGACGGTCACCGAGGCCGCGCCCGTGGCCGAGCCGCAGGTCGAGGCCGAGACGGCCGCCGAGCCCGCCGAGGAGCCCTCCGAGACGGTCGCCGAGAGCGCCGCCCCGGCCCGGCCCCGGCGCCGTGCGGTCCGCAAGGCCACCGCGCCCACCGCGTCCGAGGAGGCGGCCGTCGTGGTCGTCCCGTCGGCCGCGACGGACGAGGATCCGGCCGCCGACGGGGACGTCGAGGAGGCCGCTCCGGCCAAGAAGACGGCCCGTAAGACGGCCAAGAAGGCGACCGCGAAGAAGGCGGCCACCAAGAAGACCGCGGCCAAGAAGACGGCCGCGAAGAAGACGACGGCCAAGAAGGCGGCGAAGACCACCAAGACGGCCGCGGCCAAGTCGACGGCGAAGAAGACCTCGGTCTCCGCCGCCGCCGACGAGAGCTGAGCAGTACGAGGTGCGGGGTGCGGCCGGTCGGTGTGATCGGCCGCATACCCGCGGGACCCGGTCCGGTTTGACCCCCTCGGCCACGGCCCCGTAACCTTGACCCTCGGTGTGTCCAGGGATATAGGACGCGCCACATCCCCGTAAACCTCTTCCTCCAGAGCGCCGGGCGTTCCGCGCCGGCCGTTCCGGAGAGGCTGCCCGTGCCGGGTGGCTGGACTGCGGGGGTGCCGTTCCCGAGCGAGAGAGTGAGATCCGCGTGTACGCCATCGTGCGCAGCGGTGGTCGCCAGCACAAGGTTGCTGTCGGCGACATCGTTGAGGTTGACAAGATTTCCACTGCCAAGGTTGGCGACACGGTCGAGCTCTCGACCCTGCTCGTTGTCGACGGCGACGCTGTGACCAGCGACCCGTGGGTGCTGGCCGGCATCAAGGTCCAGGCCGAGGTCGTGGACCACCACAAGGGCCAGAAGATCGACATTCTGCGCTACAAGAACAAGACCGGCTACCGCCGTCGTCAGGGCCACCGCCAGCAGTACACGGCGATCAAGGTCACTGAGATCCCCACGGCTGCGAAGTAAGGGACTGAGGAGAGATGGCACACAAGAAGGGCGCATCGTCCACCCGGAACGGTCGCGACTCGAACGCCCAGCGGCTCGGCGTGAAGCGCTTCGGCGGTCAGGTCGTCAACGCGGGTGAGATCCTGGTCCGCCAGCGCGGCACCCACTTCCACCCCGGTTCGGGCGTCGGCCGTGGCGGCGACGACACGCTGTTCGCGCTGCAGCCCGGTGCGGTGGAGTTCGGCACGTTCCGTGGCCGCAAGGTCGTGAACATCGTTCCGGTCGCCTGAGTCGGCTGATCGGAAGCTTTTCGCGAGGCGGACCTCACTTCCCGGTCGGGAAGGCGGGTCCGCCTTTCGCGTGTTAACACGAGTAGTACTTACGTCTCTGGAGGCACCGAACCATGACCACCTTCGTGGACCGCGTCGAACTGCATGTCGCCGCGGGTAACGGAGGTCACGGCTGTGCCTCCGTCCACCGTGAGAAGTTCAAGCCGCTCGGCGGACCCGACGGCGGCAACGGCGGACGCGGTGGAGATGTCATCCTCACCGTCGACCAGTCGGTGACCACGCTTCTCGACTACCACCACTCCCCGCACCGCAAGGCCACCAACGGCAAGCCCGGCGAGGGCGGCAACCGCTCCGGCAAGGACGGCCAGGACCTGGTCCTTCCCGTGCCGGACGGCACCGTCGTCCTCGACAAGGCGGGCAACGTCCTCGCCGACCTGGTCGGGCACGGCACCTCGTACGTCGCCGCACAGGGCGGCCGGGGCGGCCTCGGCAACGCGGCGCTCGCGTCGGCGCGGCGCAAGGCGCCCGGATTCGCGCTGCTCGGCGAGCCGGGGGACCTGCAGGACATCGTCCTGGAGCTGAAGACCGTCGCCGACGTGGCGCTCGTGGGGTACCCGAGCGCCGGCAAGTCGTCGCTGATCTCGGTGCTGAGCGCCGCCAAGCCGAAGATCGCCGACTACCCGTTCACGACGCTGGTGCCCAACCTCGGCGTCGTCACGGCCGGTTCGACCGTGTACACGATCGCCGACGTGCCGGGGCTGATCCCCGGGGCCAGCCAGGGCAGGGGACTCGGTCTGGAGTTCCTGCGGCACGTGGAGCGGTGCAGCGTGCTGGTGCACGTGCTGGACACGGCGACCCTGGAGTCCGACCGTGACCCCGTCTCCGACCTCGACATCATCGAGGAGGAGCTGAAGCAGTACGGCGGGCTCGACAAGCGGCCCCGGATCGTCGTCCTCAACAAGATCGACGTACCGGACGGCAAGGACCTCGCCGAGATGGTGCGGCCGGACCTCGAGGCGCGGGGCTACCGGGTCTTCGAGGTGTCGGCGGTGGCCCATCTCGGGCTGCGGGAGCTGTCGTTCGCGCTGGCCGAGATGGTGGCGAAGGCGCGCGCCGCCAAGCCGAAGGAAGAAGCGACGCGGATCGTCATCCGGCCGAAGGCCGTCGACGACGCCGGGTTCACCGTGACGCGCGAGGACGTCGGCGGCGAGCCGCTGTTCCGGGTGCGTGGCGAGAAGCCCGAACGCTGGGTGCGGCAGACCGACTTCAACAACGACGAGGCCGTGGGCTACCTCGCGGACCGGCTCAACCGCCTCGGTGTGGAAGACGAGTTGGTGAAGGCGGGGGCCCGCTCCGGGGACGGCGTGGCCATCGGTCCCGAGGACAACGCCGTCGTGTTCGACTGGGAGCCGACGCTGACGGCCGGTGCGGAGATGCTGGGGCGCCGGGGCGAGGACCATCGCTTCGAGGCGCCGAGGCCCGCGGCGCAGCGGCGGCGCGACCGGCAGGCCGAGCGGGACGACGCGGACCGGGAGTACGGCGACTTCGATCCGTTCGCGGAGTAGGGGACGGCGCCTTCGGTGCCGTGACGGGGCCGCTGTAGACGCCCTGGGTCTTTCGGCCAACTTGGTGGGATCACCGCACGCGGCTCGTTCATGAGGCCCGTTGCGACAAGATCGGGTTCATTCTGTTGTTCCCGTGTCGCAACGGGTCTTCTGTTGTCTGCCTATTTGTCATGCACGCGAAGGGTCACGTTCAGCGGGTGGACCGCCCGGGTGCGTGAGCCTTCACGAGTCCAAGAGGCCAGCGAGGCAAGGGAGTTCGACGATGACCGGAGCCATCTCGCCCGACCGACGCCGTTTTCTGACCGCCGGTGCCGCCGTTCTCGGCGCCGCGGCCTCTGCCCAGCTGTGGCTCCCGGGCACCGCCCGAGCCGCGGAAAACGCCGTGCCCGACGGTGTGTTCAGCCTCGGTGTCGCCTCCGGCGACCCGCTGCCCGACGGCATCGTGCTGTGGACCCGCCTCGCCCCGGACCCGCTGAACGGCGGAGGCATGCCCGACGAGGTGGTCCCGGTGCAGTGGGAGATCGCCGAGGACGAGCGGTTCAGAAAGACCGCCCGCCGGGGCGTCGCCCAGGCCCGCCCCGAGAACGGGCACAGTGTTCACGTCGACGTACGCGGTCTGCGTCCGGACCGCTCGTACTGGTACCGCTTCCGGGTGGGCGGGCAGATCTCGCCGCCCGGCCGCACCCGCACCGCCCCCCACCCCCGCGGCAAGGGCGGCTCGCTGCGCATCGCCCTGGCCTCCTGCCAGAACTGGCAGCACGGCTACTTCACGCCGTACGCCGACATGCTCGACCAGGACCCCGACTTCGTCCTGTTCGTCGGCGACTACATCTACGAGTCCACGCCGTCGTCGGCGGGCCCGCGCCGGCACGAGGGCACGGGGGAGCCGTACACCCTGGAGCAGTACCGCAACCGGTACGCCCAGTACCGCTCCGACCCCGACCTCGCCGCGATGCACGCGAACGCCCCCTGGGTGGTCACCTTCGACGACCACGAGGTCGACAACGACTGGGCCGGGGAGATCCCCCAGGACCCCGCCAAACAGCCGCACGACGCCTTCGTGGCCCGGCTGACGGCGGCCTTCCAGGCGTACTACGAGCACATGCCGGTCCGCGCGAGCGCCGTCCCCGACGGCCCGCACATCCAGATGTACCGCCGCCTGGAGTTCGGCCGCCTCGCCCGCCTCAACGTCCTGGACACCCGCCAGTTCCGCACCGACCAGGCGACCACGCAGGAGGGCGCCCAGTCGCCGTCGATGACCATGCTGGGCGCCGAGCAGAAGCAGTGGCTGCTGGACGGGCTGCAAGGCTCGCCCGCCCGCTGGAACATCGTCGCCTCGCAGATCATGATGGCCGAGACCGACCTTCAGATCGGCGACGGCAAGCTCTGGTACTACGACGCCTGGGACGGCTACCAGGTCGAACGCAACGCCCTGCTGGGGGAGTTCGCCGACATCCGCAACCCGGTCGTGCTCAGCGGCGACCGCCACCTCACGATGATCAGCGACCTGAGGACGGACTACTCCGACCCCGGATCCGACGTCGTCGGCGCCGAGTTCGTCGGCACGTCCATCTCCAGCAACGGCGACCAGGACCAGGCCGCCTTCCACGCCCAGTGGGACCCGCTGATGCCGGACAACCCGCACTGGAAGCTGATCGACGCCCACCGCGGCTACCACCTCTTCGACATCGACCGGCACGGTATCGACGCGCAGGTCAGGGTGGTCGACACGGTGGTGCGGCCGACGGCGTCCGCGAGCACCCTGGCCCGTCTGCGGGTGGAGAACGGCAGCCCCGGGGTCGAACTCGCCTGACGTCCGTGCGCGACGGGGCCTGGGGCTCATCCGTGTCCCAGGTCTCTCTCAGGTAAGTCTCAGGTAAGGCTCTTACCATCCCCTGACCATGGAGACGGACTGTACGAGAGATGACGCCCCGGTGAAGCGGCCCGATCCGCTGCCCGCGGGCACCCGGCTGCTGCACATCGGCCCGCACAAGACCGGGACCACCTCGATCCAGGGCGCCCTGTTCGCCGCGAAGGACCAACTGCCCGCGCACGGCGTGGAGTTCCCCGCGCACACCCGGCACCCCATGGAGGCCGCGCTGGCCGCCTGCGCCCGGCCCGCGATGATGGGCGACATCGTGCCCACCGACGGGCACTGGACGAAGCTGGTGAAACAGGTCGAGGCCGCCGGCAGGCGCACCTCGGTGGTCAGCAGCGAGTTCTTCGCCGACGCCGAGGACGAGGCGACCGTCGCGCGGATCGTGGGGCAACTCGGCGGCGACCGGGCGCACATCCTGGTCACCCTGCGCCCGCTGGCCAAGATCATGCCCTCGCAGTGGCAGCAGTACGTGCAGAACGGCCTGCGCATGGGCTACGAGGACTGGCTCCGGCACATGCTGCGGAAGGCGCCGTACGAGCAGCCCACCCCCAGCTTCTGGCGCCGCCACGGGCACGACCGGCTGGTCGAGCGCTGGGCCGCGGTGGTGGGCCCGGAGCGGGTCACCGTCGTCGTGGTCGACGACCGGGACCGGGGCGGCCTGATGCGCACCTTCGAGGCGCTGCTCGGGCTGCCCGAGAACCTGCTGCAACCGGTTCCGGACACGGCGAATCGTTCCCTTACCCTCGCCGAGACCGAAATGCTGCGGAATCTTAACAAGGAATTCCGCGGCAATGGGCTGCCGGACGAGCTGTATTCCAAGCTTGTGCGCAACGGCGCGGTGATGCATATGAAGAATGCGTGCAGTCCGAGCCCCCGGGACGTGAAGATCTACACCCCCGTCTGGGCCGTCGAGGCCGCGGCGGCCAGAGCCGCCGAGATGGCGGAGCGCATCGCCCGTACGGGCGTACGCGTCCTCGGGAATCCTGCGCTGCTCTCCGCCGTACCGACGTCACCGCCGCCGGCCTCGGGCGAGGCGCGGATCGCTCCCGAGGTGGCCGCCCAGGCGCTCTACGGAGCCCTCGCCGCGGCCGCGGAGGCACCCGTGCGGCACGCGAATCCCGCCAAGGCGCGCACGGTTCACCAGACGTCCTCCAAGGAACTCGTGAAGGTGCTCGGACACCGCTGCCTGAAGAAGCTGCGAGGGCACTGAGCGAGAAGCCGCGACGGCACTGATCCCCTGTGCGGTTACTCACAGCAATTCCACGGACGCTCCCGGCGAGTGTCCCGGTGTCACCAGTAGTGCAAGGTGAATGTCAGGTGGCGCGCACATATGCAGTGAACGGCGCTCACCTTGCACAGCGGTTACCGCAAGTGGGACCATTTCCAGGTTCCCTGTCGCCCCAAGGTAGGTCCTCTGTGTCCCAGCACATAGCCAAGCCCCGTACCACCGCAGTGATCCTGGCCGGTGGCACCGGCCAGCGCGTGGGTCTCTCCATCCCCAAGCAGCTGCTGAAGATCGCCGGCAAGGCAGTCATCGAGCACACCCTGACCACCTTCGAACAGGCGGACTCGATCGACGACATCATCGTGCTGATGGCGCCGGGCTACGTGCCCGACGTCGAGAAGATCGTCGCCAAGGCCGGGTTCACCAAGGTCAAGAAGATCATCGAGGGCGGCTCGACCCGCAACGAGACCACCGAGCGCGCCATCGAGGCCCTCGGTGAGGGCCTGGCCGAGGGCGAGGACCTCAACGTCCTCTTCCACGACGCCGTCCGCCCGCTGCTCTCCCGGCGCGTGATCGACGACTGCGTGGTCGCGCTGGAGCGCTACCAGGCCGTCGACGTCGCCATCCCGTCCGCGGACACCATCATCGTGACCCGCACGCACGGCCAGGACGGCGAGTTCATCACCGAGATCCCGGACCGCTCCCGGCTGCGCCGCGGCCAGACCCCGCAGGCCTTCAAGCTGTCCACGATCAAGCGGGCCTACGAGGTCGCGGCCGGCGACCCGAACTTCCAGGCCACCGACGACTGCTCCGTCGTGCTCAAGTACCTGCCCGACGTGCCGATCAACGTCGTCGCGGGCGACGAGTACAACATGAAGGTCACCCAGCCCGTCGACGTCTTCATCGCCGACAAGCTGTTCCAGCTGGCCTCGACCGCCGCGCCCGAGCAGGTGAGCGAGGACGCCTACCGCGAGCTGCTCACCGGCAAGACGATCGTGATCTTCGGCGGCTCGTACGGCATCGGCAAGGACATCGCCGAGCTCGCCGAGTCCTACGGCTCCAAGGTGTACGCCCTCGGCCGCTCCACCACCGGCACCCACGTCGAGAACCCGGAGGAGGTCGACGACGCGCTGTCCAAGGCGTACGGGGAGACCGGCCGGATCGACTACGTCGTCAACACCGCGGGCGTGCTGCGCATCGGCAAGCTGGCCGAGACCGACAACGCGACCATCGAGGAAGCGCTGAAGGTCAACTACCTCGCCCCGGTGCAGATCGCACGTTCGGCGTACAAGTACCTGGCGGAGACCAAGGGCCAGCTGCTGCTGTACACCTCCAGCAGCTACACCCGCGGCCGCGCCGAGTACAGCCTCTACTCCTCGACCAAGGCCGCCATGGTGAACCTCACCCAGGCCCTGTCCGACGAGTGGGCCGGCGACGGCATCCGCGTCAACTGCATCAACCCGGAGCGCACCGCGACGCCGATGCGCACCAAGGCCTTCGGCCAGGAGCCCGCGGGCACCCTGCTCTCCTCCGAGGCGGTCGCCCGCACCTCGCTCGACGTGCTGCTGTCCGAGCTGACCGGGCACGTCATCGACGTCCGCCAGCAGGACCCGACGGCGGGCGCGGCGAAGGCCTCCGGCTTCGAGCAGGCCCTGGCCTCGGTGCTGGACCGCCAGGACGGCGTGTAATAATCGACGGGAATTAATCTTCCGTTATTCAGGCCTCTGCTTTCCGGGGTTAATGCAGTGCATTGAGCAGTGCATCGTCCGGGTCTTCGCAGAGGCCTGAATACATTCAAAACCGGCACTCCCTCCCAGAGCAGGTTCTCCGTGATATCCACCGCTATTCGCGTCGCCCGGGTGGGCAGCGCGGCCGAGCTGGCCGCGGCGGCGCTCATGATGCTGGGCTTCCCGGCGCTGATGCTGGCCGCGCTCGTCCCGAGCGTGCCCGCCTTCGCCGCGGCCGCCGCCGTGACGTACGTGGCCGACCACTATCTGCACCGCAAGGGCAGCTACCTGGTCAACCGGCTCAGCAAGGTCCGCGCCGGCCTCTCGATCCGCTTCCTGATCCGAGAGCTGCTGCTGATCCTGCTGCTGGCCCGGCTGTCCCTCGCGGACAACCTGATCTACTACGGCGCGGTCGCCTGCTTCATCGCCTTCTACGGCCTCCAGGCCCCGCACGGCGCCCTGGTCACCCTGATCCGCAACCGCCGCCGGATGCCGGTCGCCACCCGCAACGTCGACCTGAAGTCCCGCATCCGCATCCCGGACGCCCCGCCGCGCTTCCTGCTGAACCGCTCGGCCGAGAAGATGCTCCACCTCGACCTCGCGGCCGTCGTCGGCATCCTGGTCGCCGCGGAGACGAAGTCGTCGGTGCCCGGCTTCATCGGCATCGGCGTCACCATCTTCCTGGGCTGCCTGTACGTCCTCGCCCTGATGCCGTACGTCCGCGGCAGCAAGATCCCGCCGAACGCCGAGAAGGTTCTGGCGGCCGTCGACGACTGGCTGCGCGAGTACAAGCCCGAGACGGTGCTGTACTTCTCCGGCTCCAAGGACTCCGCCTACCAGGTCAACATGTGGCTGGAGACGATGGAGCAGCTCGACTCCCGGCCGCTGGTCATCCTGCGCGAGCGGGTCATCCTGGCCAACCTGGCGCCCACCACCGCCCCGGTCATCTGCGTGCCCGGCGGTGTCCATCTGATGAACATGGACCTGACCACCGTGCGCGTCGCGCTGTACGCGGCCAACGTCGGCAAGAACATCCACCTGCTGCGCGTGCCCACCATGAAGCACGTCTTCATCGGCCACGGCGACAGCGACAAGCTCGCCAGCGTCAACCCCTTCAGCAAGGTGTACGACGAGGTGTGGACCGCCGGCCGCGCGGGCCGCGACCGTTATGCCATAGCGGATGTCGGCGTCCGCGACGACGACATCGTGGAGGTCGGCCGTCCGCAGCTGGCGCCGATCCAGGGCCGGCAGGGCGTCCCCGACGGCCGTGTCCCCACCGTGTTGTACGCGCCCACCTGGGAGGGATGGGACGGCAACCCGGGCAACACCTCGCTCGTGCTGGCCGGCGAGAACATCGTGAAGAAGCTCATCAAGGCCGACCCGCCGGTCCGTGTGCTGTACAAGCCGCACCCGTTCACCGGCACCGTCAGCAAGGAGGCCGGCGCCGCGCACCAGCGCATCACCGCGCTGGTCGAGAAGGCCGCCGCCGAGCGCGCCGCCGACCCCCGCTTCACCGCCGACACCGCCGCCCAGGCACAGGCCAAGGCCGAACTGGCCCGTGTCGAGGCGCGCCTGGCCGAGCTCTCCGGCACCGCGGGCGACCGCGGCGACGAGGCCGAGGCCACCCGTGACGGCGTGGTCGACCTCAAGAAGCACGAGGAGGTCGCCCGGCTGCGCGCCGAGTGGAACGACGCCTACTGGCGCTCCTGCGGCAGCTTCGAGCACCGCGTGGTCACGGGCGCCGAGCCGCGCCTGTACGACTGCTTCAACGTCTCCGACGCGATGGTCTCCGACATCTCCAGCGTGGTCTCCGACTTCATCGCCAGCGGCAAGCCGTACGCGGTGACGGACTCCGCCGAGCTGGGCGTGGAGGAGTTCAAGCGGCAGAACACCGCGGTGCGCGCGGCCACGATCCTGTCCAACTCCGCCGCCGAGCTGGGCGAGCTGCTGGCCGCGGTCCGCGACCCCGCCGCCGACCCGCTGGCGGAGGACCGCAAGGAGCTCAAGGAGTACCTGCTCGGCCCGGACGAGCCGACCTCCATCGAGCAGTTCAACACCGCGGTCGCCGACCTGGCGCTCAAGGCCGAGACCCGCAACCTCGGCCAGGAGTCCCGCGCCGCCGCGGCCGGCACCCCCGGCGCCGACGAACTGTCGGACGCGCTGTCGGCGCAGCCGCCCACCACCGCGTGAGGCCCAGTATGTGAAAACGGTGAGAAGGGCCCGGTTTCCGAGGAGTGATCCTCGAAAACCGGGCCCTTTTTACGTACGTACGGGCAACCCACGCCCCTGGTCGTCCGTCTAGCAGGTAGCCAATAAGACGATACGGGGGAAAGATCCCGTGACGAGGGGGAAATGTGACCGTGACGCAGCCTGATGTGACTGTCGTCATCGGAGCGTACGAAGCGATGCCTTACCTGGTCGAATGCCTCGCGTCCGTCGAGGCACAGACCATCGACCCGGGGCGCATCGAGGTCATCGCGGTGGACGACGGCTCCACCGACGGCACGGGGGAGTGCCTGGAGGAGTTCGCCGACCGCGTCTCCATGCCCGTCACGGTGATCCGGCAGGCCAACTCCGGCGGCCCCAGCGGCCCCCGCAACGTCGGCCTGAGCAAGGCCGCCGGGCGCTACGTGTTCTTCCTCGACGCCGACGACCGGCTCGGCCCCGAGGCCCTGGAACGCATGGTCGACATGGCCGACCGCAACGGCACGGACGTCGTCCTCGGCAGGGTCGAGGGCATCAACCGCAAGCCGCCGCAGTCCATGTGGGGCAAGACCCTCGAACGTACGGACGTCTTCTCCTCCAACATCAAGTTCACGCTGAGCGCGCAGAAGCTGTTCCGGCGGGAACTCCTGGAGCGGCACGGCATGCGCTTCGACGAGTCCCTGTGGACCGGCGAGGACGCGCTGTTCACGATGGAGGCCTATCTGCGGGCCGACGGCGTCTCCGTGATCGCCGACCACACCTGCTACTACCTGGTCGGCCGCGACGACGGCAAGCACGTGACCAAGAGCGGCGGCTACACCCTGCGCTTCGACTCCGCGCGCGCCCTGATGAACCTGATAGCCGACATGGTGCCGCCCGGGGAGCGACGCGACTCCCTCATGCACCGGCCCTTCGTGGTCACCCTCCTGCCGCAGTTCGGCCCCAAGTACCTCAAGGACAGCGAGAAGGTACGGCGGCACAAGTTCGAGCTGGCCAAGCCGCTGATGGAGCAGTTCTGGACCGAGGGCGTGGCGCGCCGGCTGAAGGTCGACGAGCGCCTGCGGCTGCACCTGGTGGCCGAGGAGAAGCCCGAACTCCTGCTGCCCGTCGTGGAGTTCGTGAAGGCGAAGAAGCAGGCGGCGGCCCTGCTGGAGAAGCGGGGCCACCACGTCTACCTCGCCTACCCGTACTTCCGTGACGCCTCGGCGGGCATACCCGACTCGGTCTACCTGGCCACCCCGCGCGAGGCCAGGGCCTTCCCCGGCTACCGCGAGCACACGCCCTCCTCGGTCCTGCGCCGCGCGGTGCGCAAGGCCCGCCGGGTGCTGAAGGCGCCCGCGGCGGCCTGACACCGCTACTGGCGGCCCGTCTGCAGCGCTCGTCTGATCGGGCGGGCCACCACGCGGCGGGCCTTGCGGTAGACGGACGTCGGGGCCGGTGCCGTCGCGGTGCGCTCCAGCTCGCGCCTCAACCGGTCGTTGTCCAGGGACAGTTCGGCGAGCCGGGTCTGCATCCAGCCGAACCGGGAGGTGAGCGAGGCCAGGTCGGCGTCGTTCCAGGGGCGGATGCCCGCCGGGAAGGACAGCTTCCCCATGCGGGCCTCGAAGGCCGCGCCGCCGTCGCCGTGGGTGAACGTGTTCTCCAGGCCGTTGCGGCCCAGGAACGCCGCGAAGCGCTCGAACCGCTCCGCGTGGCCGCCGGTCAGACCGGTGAGGTCGGCCTCCTCGTACAGCCGCGCCGGGTCCAGGTCCTCGGGCAGCTTGTCGATCCTGCGGTGCGGGATCTCGAAGTAGCGGCACAGCTCCAGCGTCCGAGAGTCGCCGCACAGCACCGTCGCGGGCGTGCCGGCCAGCAGCGCGGCGATGTTGCCGTGGATGCGGGAGCCGAACGAGAAGTCGTAGCCGCGCAGGTCGTCGATCCAGGTCACCGGGTCGACGTAGACGCGGACCTTGTCCTCCCGGTACATCGGGTGGTCCGGGTGGGTCGGGATCGCGGTCACCGATGCGTTCGGGTGCGACAGGTCCCGCCAGTGCAACTGCCGTGCGTCGCTGAGGTTCTGGCCGATGAAGGTCAGGTGCGGATAGCGGGCGTGGGCCCGGTCGATGACCTTGCCCAGCCCCTGCTTCTGCACCGCGCTGTGCGAACCGTTGACCGCGATCCGCGACCCGGCGGTCAGCTCCGGCACCCGCTTGTCCACGGGCAGCCGATCGCCGTACAGGAACAGCGACGGGCAGCCGATGACCTCGACGTCGTGGAAGCCCAGGTCCCGCAGGTACTTCTCGGTGAACTCGCCGCGCACCCCGATGGACGCGCTGCGCTCCAGCACCGCGGAGACGAAGTCGCGCACCGACTCCTCCATGGGCTTCAGCCGCTCCGCGTTGTAGCTCAGCCCGGCCTGCGCGCCGACGCCCAGCACCACCACCGGGATGCGCAGCCGGCGGATCAGCCGCGTCAGCCGCTTCAGCTGCCCCTCGAAGGACGGCCGGAAGGCGTTGGCCAGCGGCACGACGAAGACGTCGTACTCCTCGTTGATCCGCTCCGCCGCCGACACATCCGTCCGGATGCCGTTCGAGACCACCTCCGTGCCGGGGGTCTCGAGGATCTTGTGAGCGGCGTCGCTGAAGATCAGGTTGCCGGAGTTGGTGGCGATGACGTCCTGGTGCAGAGCCTCCTCCACCGAGAAGACGTCATAGGGACTCTTCCCCGACCGGAGGAGGATGCGCTGTGCAGGACGGGCCTGGTGATCTCTGGGTGACACGACATTCAAATTAAGTTTGCCGGGACTTTTATTTCTATAGGCAACCAGTGCAACCTTTTTGCCGTACGCACCGCGTGAGCAACCGGTTACGTGGCGCGTGTCCGGTGAGTGGACCGATGCGCGCCGCCCGTGCCCCTTCGCGTAGATTGCCTGGCGGGGCAACCCGAGCGCGCGAGGGGACGGACAAGCAGGTGGCAGGGGCAAGGCAGGGCGTGGCGGAAGCCCGCAGGATCGTCGTCAAGGTGGGTTCCTCGTCGCTGACCACCGCCTCGGGCGGTCTGGACGCCGACCGGGTCGACGCGCTCGTCGACGTCCTCGCCAAGAGCCGCAGCGGGGGAGAGAGGGAGATCGTCCTGGTCTCCTCCGGCGCCATCGCCGCCGGACTCGCCCCCTTGGGCCTGCGCCGCCGCCCCAGGGACCTGGCCCGCCAGCAGGCCGCCGCCAGCGTCGGCCAGGGCCTGCTCGTCGCCCGCTACACCGCCTCCTTCGCCCGCTACGGCGTCCGCGTCGGCCAGGTGCTGCTGACCAGCGACGACATGAGCCGCCGCGCCCACCACCGCAACGCCTCCCGCACCCTCGACAAGCTGCTCGCCATGGGCGCGTTCCCGATCGTGAACGAGAACGACACCGTCGCCACCGACGAGATCCGCTTCGGCGACAACGACCGCCTCGCGGCGCTCGTGGCGCATCTGGTCCATGCCGACCTGCTGGTGCTCCTGTCCGACGTCGACGGTGTCTACGACGGCGACCCCGGCCGCCCCGGCACCTCGCGGATAGCCGAGGTGCGCACCCCGCAGGACCTCGCGCACGTCGAGATCGGCAGCGCGGGCAAGGCCGGCGTCGGCACGGGCGGCATGGTCACCAAGATCGAGGCGGCCGGCATCGCCGCCGCGGCCGGCATCCCCGTGGTCCTCACCAGCGCCGTGCACGCGGCGGAGGCGCTGTCCGGCGGGGACACCGGCACCTACTTCCACGTCACCGGCAAGCGCTACGCCGACCGCCTGCTGTGGCTGCAGCACGCCTCCACCCCGCAGGGTCACCTGACCCTGGACGAGGGGGCGGTACGGGCGGTCGTCGAGCGGCGCAAGTCGCTGCTGCCGGCCGGCATCGCCGGCGTGGAGGGCGACTTCGTCGCCGGCGACCCGGTCGAGCTGCGTGACGGCGAGGGGCGCGCGGTGGCCCGCGGGCTCGTCAACTTCGACGCCAAGGAGATTCCCCAGCTGATCGGGCGTTCGACGCGAGAGCTGGCGCGCGAACTGGGCCCGGCCTACGAACGCGAGGTCGTCCACCGCGACGACCTGGTGATCCTTCGTCCCTGACGCGCCCACCGGATGCCCGGCCAGGGCGTTCCGCGGCCGAAAACAGGGTGAACGACCTGCAAAACGGCCCGCCCTGAGGTGGACGTTCCGCAAAACCGCCCCACGAGCCCTTGCGGCCTGCTCAACTTTGTCTCAGGGACAAGTTCCGCACGAGCACCGCTCGATGCCGCGCAAAGGAGGCCGTCGTGAGACGAGTACGCCCTGGGGCGGCGGCGTCCCGCGGTGGTCTGACCAGTGTCACGGCCGGCGAGTCCTACGAGGAGCCCGCCGACCTGCCCCGGCTGTGGCACATCACCCTCAGCGTCTCCGGCAAGGCCGCCTCGCTGCACGAGGTCCGGCGCGCCCTCGAACAGCTCGCCCACGACCACCCCTTTCTGCTGACCAGCAGGTACGCCACCGACCACGCGGAGATCCGCTACTGGGAGGAGGCCCGCGACCTGCACGACGCGGCCGCCGTCGCCCTGCGGCTGTGGGGCGAGCACCGCCAGACCGCCAAGCTGCCGCCCTGGGAGATCGTCGGCCTGGAGGTCATCGACCGCGAGACCTACCACCAGCGCCTCGCGGAGGGGTACGGGCCGCCACCGGCGACCCCTGTCGGAGTTCACCCCTTTTGAGACCGTCTCGGGGTGTGGGACGAGCGGTGGACGGCCCTGTCCGGCGCACTACGCTTCCCTCATGACCACGCTCTCGCCGTACGACTCCATGTCCCCGGTCGCCCAGGCCGCGTACCGCGCCAAGGCCGCCGCCGCCGACCTCGCCCCGCTGCCGCGCGCGGTCAAGGACGACGCGCTCGCCGCCATCGCGGACGCGCTGGAGGTCCGTACGAGCGAGATCGTCGAGGCCAACGCCAAGGACGTCGCCAAGGCCCGCGAGGCCGGCACCAGCGAGGCCATCGTCGACCGCCTCACGCTCACCCCGGAGCGGGTGCGCGCCATCGCCTCCGACGTGCGGGACGTCGTCGCCCTGCCCGACCCGGTCGGCGAGGTCGTCCGCGGCTCGACCCTGCCCAACGGCATCGACCTGCGCCAGGTCCGCGTCCCGCTCGGCGTGGTCGGCATCATCTACGAGGCCCGCCCGAACGTCACCGTGGACGCCGCGGCCCTGTGCCTGAAGTCCGGCAACGCGGTCCTGCTGCGCGGCTCCGCCTCCGCGTACGAGTCGAACACCGCCCTGGTCCGTGTGCTGCGCGATGCCGTGGGCGGGGCGGGGCTGCCCGCCGACGCCGTCCAGCTGGTGCCCGGCGAGAGCCGCGAGAGCGTGCGCGAGCTGATGCGGGCCCGCGGCCTGGTCGACGTCCTGATCCCGCGCGGCGGCGCCTCGCTGATCCAGACCGTGGTGAACGAGTCCACCGTCCCCGTCATCGAGACCGGCACCGGCAACTGCCACGTCTACGTCGACGCGCAGGCCGACCTCGACATGGCCGTCGACATCCTGATCAACTCCAAGGCCCAGCGGCCCAGCGTCTGCAACGCCGCCGAGACCCTCCTGGTCCACCGGGACATCGCCCCCGAGTTCCTGCCGCGCGCCCTGGACGCCCTCGCGGAGGCCGGCGTCACCGTGCACGCCGACCCGCGGGTGCTGGAGTACGCCGAGGACACCAAGGCGACCGTCGTCGAGGCCACCCCGGACGACTGGGACACCGAGTACCTCTCCTACGACATCGCCGCCGCCGTCGTCGACTCCCTCGACAAGGCCGTCGAGCACATCCGGCTGTGGTCGTCCGGTCACACCGAGGCGATCGTCACCACCTCCCAGCAGGCCGCCCGCCGCTTCACCCAGCTGGTCGACTCCACCACCGTCGCCGTGAACGCCTCCACCCGCTTCACCGACGGCGGGCAGTTCGGCTTCGGCGCGGAGATCGGCATCTCCACCCAGAAGCTGCACGCGCGCGGCCCGATGGGCCTGCCGGAGCTGACGAGCACCAAGTACATCGTCACCGGGGACGGCCACATCCGCCGCTGAGACCGGGGCCCGCGGCGGGGCGCATATGCACTCGGCACGTGCGCCTCGCATGCGCCCCTGTCCGCGAGAGGTGTCTCACAGGGCGGATGAATTTCCATACCGTCTGCCCAAATTGACCCCCCAGGTCTACTCTGGATTCGTGCCGGAGGACGTGGGGGGCACGCCGTTCCCTGACGGCTGGGAGCCCGACGACGACCACGACCGCGGGGTGTCGGACGAAGAGTTCGCCTCCGTGGTCTTCGACGAGGCCTTCGTGCGGGCGGCCGTGGTGCACGAGCCGACCGCCGTCGAACGCCTCCTGGCCGCAGCCCAGGCCAGAGCCGAGGCCTCCGAGGCGGAGGCCCGCCGGGCCCATGGACGGGGCGAGCGGTACGACGAGGGATACCGACCCTCCGGATTCGGCCATGATCCAGAGCTCGACGACCTGGACGACACCGATGTCCTCGAGGGCCGCTACGGCACCTCCGGCCCCTACGGCAAACAGGTCCGCTGGCACCGCCCGGTCGCCTGGATGCTCGCCCTCGTCATGGGGATCGGCATGGTCGCGCTGGCCTTCGCCGCCGTCTACCGGGGCGCCTCCTCCAGCAGCCGGGACCAGGTTCCACCGCCCGCGTCGACCGGTCTGGAGCAGGGCAGCGCGCCGCCGCCCTCCGCCTCCGCCGAAACCTCCCAGCCGGCCATACCGGTCATCCCGCGCACCCCCTGAGCGGGGGCCCCGAGCCGTCCGGTCCCGTACGGTTCCCGCCCTGGTGAGAACCTGTCAGAACTTGTCGTGTACCAGGGCGTTTATCGGGGCGTCCGGAGACCTACCCTGAATGTATGGGCGGGCCTGGAGACCCACCTGAGGGGACACCCGAGGGCGGCCCCGGAGGTGGAGAGGACGAGTATCGATCCGTCGTCTTCGACGAGTCGTTCGTCCGCGCTGCCCGCCTCCAGGAGTACTCGGCGCACGAGCGCATGGCCGACCACGCCCCCGCAGTGCGCCGCCGCCCGCCCTTGCACCGGGGCCTGTCCCGGCAGGCACTGATCCTGGTCGTGCTGATCGCCGTCGCCTTCGGCACCGCGATCTACATGGGCGTACGCCACCCCTACCAGACCTCCGTCGCCCGCCGGCCCGTCGAACCCCTGCGGATGACCGTCATCCCGCTCACCCCACAGGGCAAGGTGCCCGGGACGGCCGACGCCGAGTTCCTGTACGCGCACAGCCCCGCCGCGCAGTTCCGCATCGGCGCCGAGGGCATCCCCCTGCCCGCCGCCCGGCGCACCGCGCACTTCTCCGACAGCCAGGTGGTCGCCGCCCTGACCACGGCCAAGGACTACATCGTCCGCTCCTCGCTCTACCCCGAGGTGATCGGCAGTCAGGACGTGCGCGCCGTGCGCGTCATGCTCGACAGCGCCCAACTCGACCAGTTCGACCAGAGTTTCGCCCGCCCGACCGCCGACGGCCGCCACCAGCCCACCGGTTGGCTGGTTCGCTTCGACCAGACCCGTGCCGAGCTCGCGGACCGCAGGATCCGCGTCCAGGGCTCGATGGAGGCCACCGAGACCGACTCCGCCACCCTGGAGGTCAGCGCGGACCACACCTTCGTGTACGCACTGAAGCCGACCGGCTCCGCCGCGAAGGCCCCGGCCTCCCTGTTCACCGTCCGGCGCGAGCTGCACTTCCGCTTCGACCGCGACGACCTGCGCCTGCACCAGGCACAGCTCGTCGTCTCCTACGTCCAGGCCGGCCCGCTGTCCTGCGCCGAGGACTCCACCAACCACTTCCACCCGCTGCTGGCCGGCCAGACGGCCAGGTCGGGCGGCCCCGCGGGCACCGACCCGTACGCGACGGGCGGCACCACGGCACTGTGCGGGACGCTGGCCACCGGGGCGCAGCCGAAGGTGTGACGGGGCGCGGGGCGGGTTCTCGACTACGGCCCGGTGGGGGCTCGCCCCGCCGACGCGGCGGTTGCACATCCCACGCAGCCCCCGCGCCCCCGGGGCATCGAACGCCCGGCGTCGATCAGTCCTCGGTGCGCGGCGGAGCGTCCGTGGGCGGCTCGTCCTGCGGCGGCCGCTCCTCGCCCGGTGCCGAGCTCGTGAAGCCGTCGAAGCCGCGCCGCACCCGGCCGCCGAGGCCACCGGCCCCGCCGGCGATGTCGCTGACGAGCTTCATCAGCGGATCCTTGGAGCTCTTCACATTGCCGGCGTAGCTGGCCGCCGACTCCCGGAACGAGTCCGAGACCGAGGTGTCCTTGTCCTCGTCGCGCCGCGGGTAGTGGCCGTCCATGATCCGCTGGTAGTCCCGGGTCTCGGACCACTTCTTCAGCTCCGCCGCCCGGATGGTGGTGAACGGGTGGGAGCGCGGCAGCAGGTTCAGGATCTTCAGCACCGAGTCGCGCAGGTCGCCGCCCGACTCGTACTCCTCGGCCTGCTTCAGGAACGCGTCCACGTTCATCTCGTGCAGGTGGTTGCCGCCCGCGATCTTCATCAGGCCGCGCATCGACGCCCGCAGGTCCTGCCCGACCAGCAGCCCCGCCCGGTCGGCCGACAGCTCCGACTTGCGGAACCACTCGCGCAGCGCCGTCACGATCGCCATGATCGCGAGCGTGCCCAGCGGGATCCAGGCGACCCGGATCGCCAGGTTCGTCAGGAACAGCAGGATCGTGCGGTACACCGCGTGCCCGGACAGCGCGTGGCCCACCTCGTGGCCAACGACCGCCCGCATCTCCTCCTCGTCGAGCAGCTCGACGAGCCCGGTGGTGACGACGATGATCGGCTCGTCCAGGCCGATGCACATGGCGTTCGGCTGCGGGTCCTGGTTGACGTACATCGGCGGGACCTTCTCCAGGTCCAGGATGTAACAGGCGTCCCGCAGCATGTCGTTGAGGTGGGCGAATTGCTCGTCGGACACCCGTACCGAGTCCGAGAGGAACAGCAGCCGCAGGCTGCGCTCGGGCAGCAGGCCGCTGAGCGCCTTGAAGACCGTGTCGAACCCGCTCAGCTTGCGCAGCGCCACGAGCGCGCTGCGGTCGGCCGGGTGCTCGTACGCACGCGAGGAGATCCCCGGGAAGCGCCGGCGCTGCCTGCTCGGTACGTGCTCGTGCCCGTTGTGCTCGTGGCCGTCGTCGGACATGTCTTCCCCCATGTGCGTGTGAGTGGCCCTTTGCGGACCCTTGTGTGGCCCTTTGCGCCCCCGAAGCAAGGCCCAGCCTAGGCGGAGTTACCGTGGACGGGCACCACACCGAAGGAGAGTCCCGCACCATGGAGCACATCCCAGCAGCCGCCTGGTTCGCCGCGGCCGCCAGCGCCCCCCAGCACCAGGGATCGGGCTACCTGCTCCGGGTCGTGCTGGTGGTGATGATCCTGGGCTGCGCGTTCGCCGGGTGGTTCCTGCTGCGGGGCTACAAGCGGAAAGACGACTGAGGGCCGCCCAGGGTTCCCCGACGGCGGAGTCGGCGTGATCGCCGACACGGCCCCCGCTTACCATGGGCCGACGTCTTATCCCGCCCTCCCCCACTCTCGACTCCTCTCGAGCGGGGGGACCCCGACGATAGGTCCTGCCGAAGATGAGCCTCCACACCACCGCTGCCCACCTGGTCACCCTCGCCGAAGCCGAGGGCGGCAACCACGAGAGCCTCAACCCCGCGCTCACCGGTGGCGGCGCCCTCGCCGTCCTGCTGCTCCTGCTGTGGATCACCACCCGCTTCAACCGCGACCGCTGAACCACGCATCGCCCGGTACCGGGACAACCCGGGCATCCGTCGAACGGAGTGCTCAGGCCGGGCCGGTAGGGTCTGCACGCATGGGAGAGCAGGACATGCCTACCGGTCCGGCGATGGACATCGCGAGCGGCACCACGGCCCGCCGGGCGAGCGGCACCGAGACCCGCCCGGTGAACGGCCCGTCGAACCCCGGCAAGCGCCGCCTCGGCGTCATGGGCGGAACGTTCGACCCGATCCACCACGGGCACCTCGTGGCGGCCAGCGAGGTCGCCGCGCAGTTCCACCTGGACGAGGTGGTGTTCGTACCCACCGGCCAGCCGTGGCAGAAGACCCACCGCACTGTCTCCCCGGCCGAGGACCGCTACCTGATGACGGTCATCGCGACCGCCGAGAACCCGCAGTTCTCGGTGAGCCGCATCGACATCGACCGCGGCGGCCCCACCTACACCGTGGACACCCTGCGCGACCTGCGCGCGCTCAACCCGGACACCGACCTCTTCTTCATCACCGGCGCCGACGCCCTGGGTCAGATCCTCACCTGGCGCGACTCGGAGGAACTGTTCTCCCTCGCGCACTTCATCGGCTGCACCCGCCCCGGCCACCATCTGACCGACCACGGCCTGCCCGAGGGCGGCGTCTCGCTGGTGGAGGTTCCCGCACTGGCCATCTCCTCCACGGACTGCCGTGCGAGAGTCGCCAAGGGAGACCCCATCTGGTACATGGTGCCGGACGGAGTCGTGCGCTATATCCACAAGCGCGAGCTGTACCGCGGCGAGTGAGCCGAGAGGGGCTACCGGTGAACGACCGATACGACGCGGGCCACGGCGGCGACCAGGGCGACCAGTACGAACTCGTCGGCTACGACGAGTACGGCCGGCCCGTGTACCGGCAGGTCGCCCCGCAGCAGGCACCCCAGCAGCAGTACGACCCGTACGCGCAGCAGCAGGGCTACGGCTACGACCCGTACGCGACCGGCGTCCGGCAGCCGGCGCCGCCGTACGACCCGTACGGCACCGGCCGGCAGCAGGCCGTGCCCTCCTACGACCCCTACGCCGCCGGCGGACCCCAGGGCGGGGCGCCGGCCCAGCCGTACGACCCCTACGGGCAGACCGCGGCCAGTGGTCAGCAGCCGCGGGTCGCCGAACAGACCGCGTACATCCCGCAGCAGGCCGGCCCGGCCACGCCGACCGAGGACACAGCGCCCCCCTCCCGGCCCGAACGCGACTACCACACCGAGCAGTTCGCCTTCGTCGAAGAAGCCGACGGCGACCCCGAAGACGTCATCGACTGGCTGAACTTCACCGAGAACCGCACCGAGCGCCGCGAGGAGGCCAAGCGCCGCGCCCGCAGCCGGCTCATCGCCCTCGTGGTCGTCCTGGCCCTGGTCGCGGTCGGCGGCGTCGGCTACCTCTGGTACGCCGGGAAGCTGCCCGGCCTGTCCACCTCGCACTCCAAGACCGGCACGGCGACGGCCGCGGGCGCCCAGAACCGCGACGTGATCGTCGTCCACCTGCACAACACCAAGAAGGGCGGCACCGCCACGGCGCTGCTCGTCGACAACACCACCACCAAACAGGGCACCACCGTCCTGCTGCCCAACTCCCTGGCGGTCACCGACGAGGACGGCACCTCGACCACCCTCGCCAAGTCGGTCGACGAGGACGGCTCCTCCGGCACCCGCGACGCCCTCGACACCGTCCTCGGCACCAACATCGAGGGCACCTGGCGGCTGGACACCCCCTACCTGCAGAACCTCGTCGACCTGGTCGGCAACATCGAGATCGACACCAACGCGGACGTGCCCGACCCGGACGCCAAGAAGAAGGGCACCGCCCCTCTCGTCCACAAGGGCTCGGACCAGACCCTCAGCGGCAAGATGGCCGTCGCCTACGCCACCTACCGCGCCTCCGGCGAGGCCCAGAACGCCCAGCTGGAGCGGTTCGGCCAGGTCATGCAGGGCGTCCTGCGCAAGATGTCCTCCGACCCCACGGCGGCGACCACCACCGTGCAGACGCTGGCCCAGATCCTCGACCCGTCCCTCACCGACAAGGACCTCGGCACCTTCCTCGCCAAGCTCGCCGACCTCGCCAAGGGCGGCGACTACAAGACCGCCCTGCTGCCCGTCCAGGGCGACGGCACGCTCAGTGCGCAGGCCGCCGCCAGTGTGGTCAAGGACGTCCTCGGCGGCACCGCCAAGAGCCCCGACCAGGGCTCCGCCGTCCGCGTCTACGTCGAGAACGCCAGCGGCGTGAAGGACGACACCGAGAAGGCCCGCGTGGTCCTCCTCAACGGCGGTTTCACCTTCCTCGGCGGCGGCACCGCCACCCCCACGGCCAGCTCCAAGGTCGTCTACACGGACGCCGCCGACAAACAGAACGCCACCGAGGTCGCCAAGACCCTGGGCCTGCCCACCAGCTCCGTCGTCAAGGGCAAGACCGCCTCGAACGCGGACGTCTCGGTGACCCTCGGCCAGGACTACAAGCCGTCCTCTTCGTAGGAACTCGCAGGAAACGGCAGGTGGCACGGGCGAACGCCCCAGGTGATCCCTTAATCACGTGGGGTGCTCCCGGCTGTCCGTGAGATCCTTGGTGCCAAGTGACCGCCGACGGAAAGCCATGTAGTGACCGCCACTGACCGATCTCTCGAGCTCATCCACACCGCCGCCCAGGCGGCCGCCGACAAGCTCGCGCACGACATCATCGCCTACGACGTCAGCGACGTGCTGTCGATCACGGACGCCTTCCTGCTGGCCTCCGCCCCCAACGACCGTCAGGTCAAGTCGATCGTCGACGAGATCGAGGAGCGGCTGCAGAAGGAGCTCGGCGCCAAGCCGGTGCGCCGCGAGGGCGACCGCGAGGCCCGCTGGGTCCTGCTCGACTACGTCGACATCGTCGTCCACGTCCAGCACAGCGAGGAGCGCGTCTTCTACGCCCTCGAGCGGCTGTGGAAGGACTGCCCCGAGCTGGAGCTGCCCGCCGACGCCAAGGCCACCCGCGGCAAGGCTGCGGAGCACGCCAAGGTGCAGGCCGCCGAGGAGGCCGCCGACCTGGGCGGTGAGTGGTGATGACCGCCACCGGCGAGGTCACCGCGGGCCGGCCCGGCCGGGGCCGCCGCATCATCCTGTGGCGCCACGGCCAGACCTCCTGGAACGTGGAGCGCCGCTTCCAGGGCACCACGGACGTCCCGCTCACCGAGACCGGCGTGGCCCAGGCCCGCCGCGCCGCCCGGCTGCTCGTCTCCCTCAAGCCCGACGCGATCGTCGCCTCCGACCTCCAGCGCGCCGCGAACACGGCCGCCGAGCTGGCCGGGCTCACCGGCCTGGAGGTCACCCTCGACGAGGGGCTGCGCGAGACCTACGCGGGCGTCTGGCAGGGGCTGACGCACGAGGAGATCATCGAGCGGCACGGCGAGGAGTACGCCGCCTGGAAGCGCGGCGAGGCGGTGCGGCGCGGTGGTGGCGAGCTGGAGGCCGAGGTGGCCGAGCGCGCCGCCCCGGTCGTGCTGCGGCACGCCGAGAAGCTGCCCGACGAGGGGACGCTCGTCGTGGTCAGCCACGGCGGCACGATCCGCACCACCATCGGCCGTCTCCTCGGCCTGGAGACCCACCACTGGGAGAGCCTCGGCGGCCTCTCCAACTGCTGCTGGTCCGTCCTCGGCGAGGGCGCCCGCGGCTGGCGCCTGCTGGAGCACAACGCCGGCACGCTCCCGGAGCCGGTGCTGGGCGACGACGACTGAGCGGATTTCACTTTCCGGCAGGTCGCAGGCTAAAGTTCTTCTTGTTCGCCCCGCCCAGCGGGGAAGAGCGAGGGGCTATAGCTCAGTTGGTAGAGCGCCTGCATGGCATGCAGGAGGTCAGGAGTTCAATTCTCCTTAGCTCCACATATCGGTGAAGCCGATCGGCACTCTGTGGAGTTGTCAAAGATCGGTGGACGAGGATCCCGTCTCCCTCAGGAGGCGGGATTTTCCGTTTGCCACATCCGGATGATCTCGTGCACTCCCTCCTCCGTGGGCGGCCACAGCGGCTCCCTGTGCTGCCGCAGCAGCGCGATCCTCGCCCGGCTCATGTCGTCCTCCGGCGTGTAGACCACGATGCGGCACTCCGGCATGCCGTCGACCGACAGGGACTGCGAGTTCAGCCGCACCTCGCCCACGGCCTCGTGACGGAACGTCTTGACCCGGCGGCCCGGCTGTATCACCTCGCCACTCGCCCACAGCTCGGCGAAGTACGGGCTGGCCGCCGACAGTCGGCGCACGAAACCCTCCCAGGCCGGCTCGCCCACATGTCTGCCGTAGTGGGACCGCAGTGTGGCCACCATCACCGGCAGTTCCCGCTCCCGGTGCACCAGCGGGCAGGTCTCCTCGGACACCGTGAACAGCGTCCACAGCACGTTGGGAACCGCGAGGCCGCGCGCCTGCGGCACCGTGAACAGGTCGCGGTACGCCGCGTTGGTGGCGAGGACGTCGTACCGCGAGTTGTAGACCACCGCGGGCATCGGATCGAGGGCGTCGACGATGCCCTGCACCTCGGGGCCGACGGTCTGGGTCATCCGCTCCGGGTCCGGCTCGAAGGGCACCTCCGCCAGGCGGTACAGATGCTCCCGCTCCGGCGGATCGAGCCGCAGGGTGCGCGCCACGGCGTCCAGGACCTGCGCCGAGGCGTTGATCGGGCGGCCCTGCTCCAGCCATGTGTACCAGGTCACGCCGACGCCCGAGAGCTGGGCGACCTCCTCGCGCCGCAACCCCGGTGTGCGGCGCCGGAAACCCGGCGGCATGCCCACGTCCGCCGGTGTCACCCGGGCCCGCCTGCCCCGCAGGAACGCGGCCAGTTCGGGCCGCCGTCGCTGTGTCGTCGTCATCGTCACGTCCCCCGCGTCACGTCACCGTCGTACGACCATCCTCGATGCCGGAGTTGTCCGGTGCCAGGTGCTGTCGGTACCAGCATCGGCGGGCTCTCGGCACCCGTACCGGAGCGTCGTCAGGCTCGACGGCATGACGACCACATCCGAGACCGGGCCGGGTTTCACGCCCGTTCCAGGTCCTGCGAAAAGTGAAGCACCCGCCACTGACAACCGGCCCGGGCCGCTGCTGGCGCTAGTCCTCGCCGCCCAGTTCATGGCCGTCCTCGACGTGTTCATCGTGAACGTCGCGGCCCCGACCATCGGCACCGAACTCCATGCCTCCGGCGCCGATCTGCAGCTCGTGATCGCCGGCTACACCATCACCTACTCGGTGCTGCTGATCACCGGCGCCCGCCTCGGTGACCGGTTCGGGCACGGCCGCGTCCACCTCGCCGGGCTCGCGCTGTTCACCACGGCCTCGCTGGCCTGCGGGCTGGCCCAGGGCGCAGGCCAACTCATCTTCTTTCGGCTGGTGCAGGGCGCCGGCTCGGCCGTGATGATCCCGCAGGTGCTCAGCCTCATTCAGCGCAACTTCACCGGTGAGGCCCGGGCCAGGGCGCTCGGCGCCTACTCGGCGGTCATCGCGGTCGGCGCCGCGGCCGGACAGGTGGTCAGCGGAGTCCTCGTCGACGCCGACCTGTTCGGCACCGGCTGGCGGCCGGTGTTCCTGGTGAACGTGCCGGTGGGCCTCGCCCTTCTGGTCCTCGGCAGCCGCGTGCTGCCCGCCCGGGACGCGGCGGAGCGCGACCGGACCCGCGGCCTCGACCTGCCCGGGCTGCTCCTGCTCGGCGCGGCCGTGTCGTTGCTCACGGTGCCGCTGGTGCTCGGGCAGGAGGAGGACTGGCCGCTGTGGTCGTGGGCGTCGCTGGCCGCCTCGGTGCTCCTGTTCGCCCTGTTCTGCGCCTACGAGTCCGGGCTCGCCCGCCGCGGCGGCGCCCCGCTCATCGCCCCGCGCGTCCTGCGGCTGCCCGGCATGGGCCTGGCCGTGTTCCGCATCCTGGCGGTCATGGCCGTCAACGGCGGCTTCCTGTTCGCGCTCACCCTGCACATCCAGGGCGGCCTCGGCTACAGCGCCCTGCGCGCCGGTCTCGCCTTCGCGCCCACGGCGGTCGTCTTCGGCCTGGTCGGGCTGACCTGGCGGCGCTGGCCGGCGTCCTGGCAGCGGTACCTGAGCCCCGCCGGGTTCGTGCTCGCGGCGCTGGCCGTGGCCGGCGTCGGTCTGGTCCTGAAGGGCGGCGGCGACGGCGGAGCATGGCTGTACGTCGCCTACGCGGGCGTCGGAGCGGGACTCGCGCTCGGCTTCAGCCCGACCCTCACCGGGGCCCTGGCCGCCGTACGCCCCGAGGACGCGGCCGATGCCAGCGGACTGCTCGCCACGGTCGCACAGCTCGGACAGCTGACCGGAGTCGCCGCGTTCGGCACACTGTTCCTGAACCGGCTTGAGTCACTTGGGGCCCCGGAGGCGTATACCTCTGCGAAGGCGCTTCTGGCGTGCATGTTCGCGCTGGCCGGGACGGCCGCGGTGGGTGCCGTGTCCGGACTGGTACTGAGGCGTCGCTGACCGTATCGGCCCGGCCGTGGCAGAATCAAACGGCCGGAAGGGGGCGCGGCCCGACGGGAGGGAGCAGTGATGCCTGCGAGCATCCTCGAGGAGGTCGGCCACCTCCTCGAAGCGGCGTCGACACGGGACACGGTCACCCGCCTGCGCTGCCCTTCCTGCGGTTCCGTCCATGTCGCCCAGGTTCTCGGCGACAACGGCGGGATCTCCTACGTGTGCACGGCCTGCGGCCACAGCTGGAGCTGATCGATGGGTGCACACAGGCGAAAGTGCGACTGGTGCGGCAGCGGTACGCCGATCGTCCGCGACATGGAACCGGTCAACCCCGACTACCAGTACTGGTGCGAGGAATGCGCGCGGGCGCTGATCATAAAAGGCGACCCGATCGAGACGTACCGCGAGCTGGAGGGCGAACCGATCTACGGCCGCCTCCTGGAGGAGCACTGCACTCTCAAGCGGTTCTACTCGTTCGTGACGGCCTGAGGTCCGTCGCGCGCGGGCCGCGGGAAACGATTTGGTGTTCCACCCGGTCGACCGTGTAATGTTGGCGTCGCCGCCAGGGAAACCGGGGCGACACAGCAAGGGGCTATAGCTCAGTTGGTAGAGCGCCTGCATGGCATGCAGGAGGTCAGGAGTTCAATTCTCCTTAGCTCCACAGCAAGATCCCGCCGGATCGTATCGATCCGGCGGGATCTTTCGTTTTCCCGTGAATCCCGCCCGGGCCGGGGCAGTTCGGAACGCCGAAGGGCCGCCCGGTCCGGGCGGCCCTTCGTGACGTGTGCCTCAGCGGCCCAGTGCGCGCCGTCCACGGCCCTGGGAGAGCACCGGCAGGTTCCGGGCCGGGGCGCGGTCCCGGGGAGACTCCTCCTCGATGCGCAGGGCCAGCGCCGGGCAGCGGCGCACCGCGCGCAGCGCCTTGGCCTCCGCGTAGCGCGGCACCTGGGCCTGGGCGACGGTCGGGAAGCCGTCGGCACCGAGTTCGAAGACCTCCGGGAGGATGTCCGCGCACAGGCCGTGGCCGCGGCACAGCGTCCAGTCGACGTAGATCTTCTGCCGGCTGGCTCCGGTCTGCTCGGACGCCTCCGCGCCGCCTGGGAGGCCCGTAGGGGCCCTGCCCCCCTCGAAGAGCGGCAGAACGCCCTCCACGGGCCGTCCGCAGCCGTTTCCGAGGACGTGTGCGGCGAGGTCGTCGGTGAACGCCTTGATGGTCGACTCCAGGAACATCGCCGAGCCGTCCGGGTGCGAGCACGCGCCACGGCGCTTGACGTTCTTGGCGACCTGCTTGAGGGCCTCCAGGGCGGCCGGGCCGCCGCCGTTGATGATGTCCTCCATGCCGCGCGCCGCGGCGGGCAGGCCGAGGTAGCAGGGGCCGCACTGGCCGGCGCTCTCCTCGGCCAGCCACTGCGCCACGCGCAGCGACTCGCCCAGCGGGCAGGTCTCCTGACTGATCGGCAGGATCGCGCCGGCGCCCAGCGCACCACCCACCGCGTCCAGGGAGTTGCGGGAGATGATCGCCTCGTTGACGGTCGCCGCGTCGATCCACTTGCCGTGGTAGCCGCCGGTCAGCACGCCCTGCGGGACCTGCGGGGCGCCGGCGAGCTGCAGGACGTAGCGGAGCGGCACGCCCGTGGGGACCTCGATCACCATGGGGCGGGCGACCGCGCCGGAGACGGTGAGCATGACGGTGCCCGGCTCGTCGTACAGGCCGGTGTTGCCGTAGCGCTCCGGCCCGATGCGGGCGGCGATCGCCAGCTGGGCGAAGGTCTCGGCGTTCGACAGCAGCGTGGGTGCTCCGCCGACGCCGTTCTGCGAGGCGCTGACCTTGCGGCCGGGCGGGATCGCCGGGCCGCCGTCGACGGAGCGGATCAGGGAGGCCGCGGCGCCGGTGACCATGCGGACCGGGTTGCGCTGGACGAAGGCCTTCAGGGCCGAGCGGCGTCCGTTGCTCAGGCCGCGTTCGGCGAGGGCCGCCTCCATGGAGCGCTGCGTCGACTCACGGGTGACCCCCACCACGAGCGTGCGGGCACCCAGGGCCTCGGCGCACAGCAGTGCGCCGTCCAGGATCAGGTGCGGGGCACGGTTGATCAGCACCGTGTCCTTGCGGCAGGCCGGTTCGTCCTCACTGCCGTTGACGACCACGACCGGCCGTACACCGCGCTTGATCGCCGCCTCGGCGACCGAGCGCAGCTTCTTGTGGAAGGGGAAGCCCGCGCCGCCGCGGCCCTTCAGATTGATGTCCTCGGAGAGTTTGGCCAGTTGCTCGCCACCGAGGGGCTCGAGCGGTCCGTGCACCTTCAGGTGCATGGACAGGTCGAGTCGTTCCACAAGGTCGAAGCCCGACGTGAGCTGAGGAAGACCGACCACGCGGACTTCTGGGACGTCGGGCAGGGCCTCGTTCACCTATAGCCTCCGGAAGGCGTGTTCCAAGGTTCGCCCGAGCCCGATGCGTCGAAGGACTCACCGGGCCTTGCTTGATTGGCGGGACCGCTGTTGTACGTGTCGTTCTGGTTGTACGCGCCGTAGCCGGTGTTCGTCTCACCGGTGTCGTACACATCACTGTTCCGGTACGCGGCGGTGCCCGTGCTGCCGTAGGTCGGGATGTTGTTGTAGCCGGTGTCCTGCATGGGGTCGTACGCCGACGGGGGAGCCTCGCCGACCGGCGGGGGCGAGGGGACCGGCCAGCTGCCCGAGGTGCTGCCGTCGACCTGCGGGACGGCCGCGGTGGCCTGCATTTCCATGGGCAGGTCCATGCGCGCGGTCTGGTCGATCCCGAAGGGCTGCTGCAGGGGCTGCTGGGGCGTGACCGCGCGATAGGCGGCCGCGAAGCCGTTCGAGGGCTCCGGCGTCATGGCGCGGGAGGCGGCGGTGTCGTAGAACGCGGCCCCCGGGGCCGTCGCCGGCTGCGCGGGGGACGGCTTCGGTGCCCGGGCGGACTCGTAGCCCGGCAGGGAGGAGGTCTCGGAGAGGCGGGCGCGGCTGGCCTCGAGCTCGTCGCGGGCCGCCATCGGGTCATTTCCCAGCAGTACGGCGAGACGGTCGGCGATCTTGCGCTTGACCGGACGCGGGGCGGCCCGCAGGCCCAGCGCCGCGATGATCCCGACCAGGCACAGCTCGTAGGAGATCATGAAGAACGGCTTCGCCGGGCGCCCCGCGAACAGGCCGTGGATCACCGCGAAGCACAGCGCCGGGTAGGCCAGCATGTGCATCGCGCGCCAGCGGGCCGCGACGGGCGCCGGGGAGGCGAACTGGTTGCGCAGTGCGCCGGTGATGCCGACGAAGATCATGAGGTACGCGGCCAGGGAGCCCATGCCGATGAGGGTCGCGCTGCCCGGGTTGGCGCCGCCGCTGCCCGTCAGCACCCAGCCGAAGGGGATCAGGGCCGCGATCCAGTCGGCGTGGTCCAGCGCGAGCTTGATCCCGATGTGCACGACCAGGAAGGCGATCGACCCCACCGCCGTCACCCGGTGGATGGCCTGCGCCACGATCCGCTGGCGGATGTTGAGCAGCAGCCGGTCCTGGGCGACCAGTCCCCAGATGCACGAGCAGGTGAGGCAGACGAGCGACAGGACGCCCGCACCGAAGTTAAGGAACTGCTGCAGCCAGCCGCCTCCGAGCAGCACGACGACGGGTATGAGCAGCAGGACGACAGCCGTCGCCACCCCGTAGGCCGACCGGCCCGGCCTGGGGAGCGAAGTGTTACTACGACGAGGGTTCATGGGGGCAACTCCGAGCAGTTTCGGGAAAGCGGTCCCGCTGCCGAACTTTAAGTGGCGCCATACCGATCGGTACGAGGTTTGAGTTATTGCGTTGTTATCAGAGGAGCACGGGATTGTTGCGATGTCCGGGTAGTGGGTGTTACGCGAAGTAAGCTGCGTCCTTGATTCAGTTGTCGCCGGGAGGGGTGGCCCGGTGCCAAGGATGCATACGCAAGCGCGTCGCATCCTGCTCAAGCGCTGCGGTACCCTAACGCCATGCGTGCCGTACGCCTTCTGCTTAGCGAGCCGCGCTGATCAGTCCCGACCACCGGCGAACCGCCTGGTCGGAGTCGGCGCGGCGTCCCCTCCTGTGCGAGGGGATTTTTCGTTTCCGGAACGACGAAGCCGCTGGCAGAGACGATCGATGGAGCTTAAGGATCATGAGCGAGACGAACCCCGCTGCCGCCACTGGTACGCCGGTGGATGCCGCGCCGCACCGCTACACGGCCGCCATGGCAGCCGAGATCGAGGCACGCTGGCAGGACTTCTGGGACGCCGACGGCACGTACGCGGCGCCGAACCCCAAGGGTGACCTGGCGGGCGATCCCGAGATCGTCGCCCGGCCCAAGAAGTTCATCATGGACATGTTCCCCTACCCCTCCGGCGCGGGCCTGCACGTCGGCCACCCCCTGGGGTACATCGCCACCGACGTCTTCGCGCGCTTCCAGCGCATGACCGGGCACAACGTCCTGCACACCCTGGGCTTCGACGCCTTCGGCCTGCCCGCCGAGCAGTACGCGGTGCAGACCGGCACGCACCCGCGTGTCTCCACCGAAGCCAACATCGAGAACATGAAGGCGCAGCTGCGCCGGCTGGGCCTGGGCCACGACAAGCGCCGCTCGTTCGCCACGATCGACCCGGACTACTACAAGTGGACCCAGTGGATCTTCCTGCAGATCTTCAACTCCTGGTACGACGACGAGGCGAACAAGGCGCGCCCGATCTCCGAGCTGATCGCCCAGTTCGAGAGCGGTGACCGGGGCGTACCCGGCCACACGCGCGCGTGGCACGAGCTGAGCGCCGTCGAGCAGGCCGACGTCCTCGGTGAGTTCCGGCTGGCCTACGCCTCCGACGCGCCCGTCAACTGGTGCCCCGGCCTGGGCACCGTGCTGGCCAACGAAGAGGTCACCGCCGACGGCCGTTCCGAGCGCGGCAACTTCCCGGTCTTCAAGGCCAAGCTGCGCCAGTGGAACATGCGCATCACCGCCTACGCCGACCGGCTGCTGGACGACCTGGAGGCGCTGGACTGGCCCGAGGCCATCAAGCTGCAGCAGCGCAACTGGATCGGCCGCAGCGAGGGCGCCCGCGTCGACTTCCCGATCGACGGCGAGCACGTCACCGTCTTCACCACCCGCCCCGACACCCTGTTCGGCGCGACCTACATGGTGCTGGCGCCCGAGCACCCGCTGGTCGAGAAGTTCACCCCGGCCGCCTGGCCCGAGGGCACCCACGAGGTGTGGACCGGCGGCCACGCCACCCCGGGCGAGGCCGTCGCCGCCTACCGCGCGCAGGCCGCCTCGAAGTCCGACGTCGAGCGGCAGGCCGAGGCCAAGGACAAGACCGGCGTCTTCATCGGCTCGTACGCCACCAACCCGGTCAACGGCGAGCAGATCCCCGTCTTCATCGCCGACTACGTCCTGATGGGCTACGGCACCGGCGCGATCATGGCCGTCCCGGCGCACGACACGCGTGACTTCGAGTTCGCGCGCGCCTTCGAGTTGCCCATCAAGTGCGTCGTCGAGCCGACCGACGGCCGCGGCACGGACACCTCGACCTGGGACGAGGCCTTCGTGTCGTACGACGCGAAGATCGTCAACTCCTTGGGCGAGGGCGTCTCCCTGGACGGCCTGGGCGTGGTCGACGCCAAGGCACGCGTCACCGAGTGGCTGGAGCGCCGGGGCATCGGCGAGGGGACCGTCAACTTCCGCCTGCGCGACTGGCTGTTCAGCCGGCAGCGCTACTGGGGCGAGCCCTTCCCCATCGTCTACGACGAGGACGGCATCGCCCACGCCCTGCCCGAGTCGATGCTGCCGCTGGAGCTGCCCGAGGTCGAGGACTACAGCCCGCGCACCTTCGACCCGGACGACGCCGACACCCAGCCCGAGACCCCGCTGTCGCGCAACGAGGACTGGGTCAACGTCACCCTGGACCTGGGCGACGGGCCGAAGAAGTACCGGCGCGAGACCAACACCATGCCCAACTGGGCCGGTTCCTGCTGGTACGAGCTGCGCTACCTGGACCCGCACAACGAGCACCAGCTGGTCGACCCGGAGATCGAGCAGTACTGGATGGGCCCGCGCGAGGGCCAGCCGCACGGCGGTGTCGACCTGTACGTCGGCGGTGCCGAGCACGCCGTACTGCACCTGCTGTACGCCCGCTTCTGGTCCAAGGTGCTGTACGACCTGGGGCACGTCTCCTCCGCGGAGCCGTTCCACAAGCTGTTCAACCAGGGCATGATCCAGGCCTACGTCTACCGCGACGCCCGTGGCATCGCCGTGCCGGCCGCCGAGGTGGAGGAGCGCGACGGCGCCTACTACTACCAGGGCGAGAAGGTCTCCCGGCTGCTGGGCAAGATGGGCAAGTCCCTGAAGAACGCGGTCACCCCGGACGAGATCTGCGCCGAGTACGGCGCCGACACGCTGCGCCTGTACGAGATGGCGATGGGCCCGCTGGACGTCTCCCGGCCCTGGGACACGCGCGCGGTGGTCGGCCAGTTCCGGCTGCTGCAGCGGCTGTGGCGCAACATCGTCGACGAGGCGACCGGCGAGGTCACCGTCACCGACGCCGAGCCCGACGAGGAGACGCTGCGCGCCCTGCACAAGGCGATCGACGGCGTGCGCGGTGACCTGGAGGGCATGCGGTTCAACACCGCGATCGCCAAGGTCACCGAGCTGAACAACCACCTGACCAAGGCGGGCGGGGCGGTGCCGCGTTCGGTCGCCGAGCCGCTGGTGCTGCTGGTCGCCCCGCTGGCCCCGCACATCGCCGAGGAGCTGTGGCGCAGGCTGGGCCACACCGACTCCGTCGTCCACCGGGACTTCCCGGTCGCCGACCCGCGGTACGTCGTGGACGAGGCCGTGACCTGCGTGGTGCAGATCAAGGGCAAGGTGAAGGCGCGCCTGGAGGTGCCGCCGTCCATCTCCGAGGAGGAGCTGGAGAAGATCGCCCTGGCCGACGAGAAGGTCGTCGCGGCGCTGGAGGGGGCGGGCATCCGCAAGGTGATCGTGCGGGCGCCGAAGCTGGTCAATATCGTTCCTGCGTAAGCGGGGAGGTGGAGCGGGCCGCGAGCGTTCCCGCGTAAGCGGCGAGGTGGAGCGGTTCGCGCTGCAAGCGGCTTCGTCTCCGGGTCGTCCCCTACGGGCCGGATCAGGGTCTTCTACGGGCAGGTTCGGGGTTCTTCTGGAACTCCGGGCCTGCCCGTCTCGTTTACGGTGAAAGAAGACGCGGAACAGGCCGCGCGGGCCGGAGGAGGAGCACGGTGGAAGCAGTGATCGCGGTCTTCGTCCTGCTCTTCGTCCTCTTCCTGGCGCTGGGCACCTACGCCGCGGTGAAGGCGGTCGGCGCCGCCAAGCGCGGTGTGGACCGCACCATCGACCAGGCCCGGCGCACGGTCGAGGACCACACGCTGCGGGCCAAGACGTACGTGCCGGGCCCGGTGAGCGACGTCGCCCAGCTGCGCCTGAGGCTGCGCACCTCCATGCGGGCCACGCAGGCCGCGCTGGACGCGGGCGCGCCCGAGGACGAATCCCTCAAGGAGTCCCTGCAGCTCTTCCAGCGACTGAGCGCACACGGCCACGAACTGGACGGCGAGCTCAAGCGGCTGGAGTCCGAACCCGACCGCGCCACGCTCGCCCAGCGGCTGCCCGATCTGCGCGCACGCACGGAGCGCATCACGCAGTCGTCCGACTCCCTGCGCTGGGCGGCCCGCGACCGGGCCCGCCGCTTCGCCGCCGACGACCTGGACTCGCTCAGCGCGCAGATAGACGTCGAGGCCGGCGCCCTGCGGCACTGGACGAAGGACGAGCCGTCCGCCGCCGCGCCGCCGTGGCCCGAAGCCCCCGCGGCCGAAGGCGGGGCCGCCGGGCAGACCTGGCCGGAGACGCCCCGGTCCGACCCGGCCGAGGAGCCCACGCGGGCCGCCATCGACCCGCCCGCGCAGCGCCCCACCTACCCGTGGCAGAAGAAACCCCGTCCCGAGAGCACCACTTGATCCGGTCAAGGACAGACCAGGTGAGAGGGGCCGGGCTGCCCTCCGACCGCTACGCCAGGTAACCTCCAGCTCATGTCCCGCCATGTCGCGATCGTCACCGATTCAACGGCCTACCTGCCGCCCCGGACGATGGAGCGCCACGGCATCACAGCGGTCCCCCTGACGGTGGTCCTCGGCGACCAGGCCCTGGACGAGGGCACCGAGATCTCGACCCGTTCCCTGGCTCAGGCCCTGCAGAAGCGACGCCCCGTCACCACCTCGCGGCCCAGCCCCCGGCTCTTCGCCGACACGTACCGCAGGGTCGCCGAGTCCGGCGCCTGCGGCATCGTCTCCCTGCACCTCTCCGCCGAACTGTCGGGCACCTACGACGCGGCGGTCCTCGCGGCGCGCGAGGCGCCCGTGCCGGTGCGGGTGGTGGACACCGGGACGGTCGCGATGGCCCTCGGGTTCTGTGCGCTCGCCGCGGCGGAGGTGGCGGAGGCCGGCGGCACGGTGGACGAGGCCGTCACCGCCGCCGAGAAACGGGCGTCGGGCACGTCCGCCTACTTCTACGTCGACACCCTCGACTATCTGCGCCGCGGCGGCCGGATCGGCGCCGCGCAGGCACTGCTGGGTTCCGCTCTCGCCGTCAAGCCCCTGCTGCAGCTGGACGGCGGCCGTATCGAACTGCTGGAGAAGGTCCGGACGGCGTCGAGGGCGATCGCCCGCCTCGAGGAGATCGCCGCTGACCGGGCCGGCAGCGCGGAGGTCGACATCGCCGTCCACCATCTCGCCGCCCCCGAGCGGGCGTCGGCCCTGGCGGACCGGCTGCGGGCGAGGGTGCCCTCGGTGGGCGACCTGCACGTGAGCGAAGTCGGAGCGGTGATCGGGGCTCACACCGGACCCGGTCTGCTGGGGGTTGTGATCTCGCAGCGGTGAGGGGGCGGTGTGAGGGAGCGGTGTGAGGGGGGCGGCTCACTCACTCGTGTGGGTGGTGGAGATATCCACAACCGGGCGGTTGTCCACGGGAATTGAGCAAGATCATCGCGAGGGCGGTGGATGTCCCATCCTCGTCGCATGGCATCTCGATCACGTACACGCACAGCGACAGCGACCAGTGGACCGGGGCGCGCCCCCGCCTCCGACGGCCGGGTCCGGCACCGCCGGGCGCCGGTACGGGGCCGGGCCGGGCGTCGGCACGCGTCGGTGGAACTCCGGCGGCGTGCGCAGCTGTTGTTCCCGGAACGGGCGCCTGACGGCCGGGAGTCGGGGGCGGGGCCGCCGCCGGCTGCGCCCATGGAAGAGGCCGACGAGCGGGATCTCGGCGTCTCGGTGCGGGAGGGGGAGGACCTTGCCTCGGTAGCGGGAGTGCAAGACCTCGGGTCGGTACCGGACATGCAGGACCTCGTGTCGGCGGAGGGCGCGGTCGGGGAAGCGGAGCCTCGGCGGGGCGGGGACGCTTGGCGGGCGCGCGCCGGGCTGGCCGTCCGGGAGCGGATGCCGCTGTGGATGCAGACCAGGTGCGGGCTGGAGCGGCGCAGTGTCGTGGCGCTCTCGGTGCTGCTCGTCGTCGCCGCCGTCCTTGCCGTGCAGCACTTCTGGGCCGGGCGGACACAGTCCGTGCGAGCGCCCGAAGTGGTGCGGGCGGCGGTGCCGTTCGGCGCGGAGAAGACGAGTGGGGAGCCCGGGCCGGGGGTTTCGGGCGGGGCGTCGGGCCCGGTGGGAACGGCCGGGGGCGGGGCCGAGATCGTCGTGGACGTCAGCGGCAAGGTCCGCAGGCCCGGCATCCATCGCCTGCCACCCGGCTCACGGGTCACCGACGCGCTGCGGGCCGCCGGCGGCGTACGGCCCGGCACCGACCTTCAGGGACTCAACCGGGCACGTTTCCTCGTGGACGGGGAGCAGGTCGTCGTCGGGGGTCCAGCCGCCCCGGCACCCGGACCGGTCGGCGCGGCAGGGGGAGGCCCGGCGGGAGCGGCACCCGGGGCTCCCGTGGCTCCCGTCTCCCTCAACACGGCGACCGCGGAACAGCTCGACACCCTGCCCGGTGTCGGCCCGGTGCTGGCCCAGCACATCGTCGACTACCGCACGCGGCACGGCGGTTTCCGCACGGTGGACGAGCTGCGCGAAGTCAACGGCATCGGCGACCGCCGGTTCGCCGATCTACGGAATCTCGTACGGCCATGAACCGCCGGACTGAGGTTGGGCCGGGTGATGGCCGCACTGACCGTCCGGCGGAGCTCAGGCGGCGTGATGGCAGGACTGACCGCACGACAGATGTGCCTCCGCGCGACCGCCGTGCTGAGCGCCCGGACGATGGGCCCCCGCGCGACCGCCGTGGTGAGCGTCCGGCCGTCCACAGCACCTCCGGGAAGCGTCTCGGGGCCGCTCATCCTCGGCAGGAAGGGCCGACGGATCTACGGCTCGTGCCGCCCGCGCTCGCGGCCTGGGCTACGGCTGCGCTGATGCTTGACGCGACCGCCGGGTGGGTCGCGGGTGTCGCCGTCGGCTGTCTGAGCGCGGCGGTGCTTCTGCTGGGGGCGCGACGGGGGAGGGCGCGCGCCGGACCGGCGGTGAAAGGGGCGTGGCCGCGGATCTCGGTCGCCGCCGTGCTGCTCTGCGTCGCCGCGGCCGCCGTGTCCGCCGGGCTGCATGGAGCCGATGTACGACGTGGGCCCGTGCCCGAACTGGCCCGGCGCTACGCCATGGTGACCGCCGAGGTCGAGGTGACCTCCGATCCACGACTGACCCGGCCCCGGATCAGAGGGGATCACGCCGCCCCGGCCTCCGTCCTGGTCGAGGGCGAGGTGCGACGGGTGCGGGAGGGCGACGGGGCGGCGGTGGTGACGCGGACGCCGGTGCTGGTGATCGTCTCCGCGGGGGCGCCCGGCGGAGTAGGGCCCGCCTCTGGAGACCGGACGCGGTCGCCCTGGCTGGAGTTGCTGCCCTCCACGCGGGTGCGTGTCGAGGCGCGGATGGCTCCGGCGCTGCTGGGCGGAGACCGGGTCGCGGGCGTGCTGCGGGTGCGGGGGAGGGCCGCGCCGGAAGTGGTGGGCGGACCTTCGGGAGCGCAGCGCTTCGCGGGCCGGTTGCGGGCCGGGCTGCGGGAGGCGACCGACGGGTTGCCGGCGGACGCGCGGGCGCTGCTGCCCGGCCTGGTCGTCGGGGACACCTCGCGCATCACACCGGAGCTGGACGAGGCGTTCAAGGAGACGGACCTGGCGCACACCCTCGCCGTGTCCGGGAGCAACCTCACGATCATCCTCGCCCTGCTCATCGGGCCGCCGGGCATGGCGCAACTGGTGGAGCGGCGGGGGCTCGCACCCCGGCTGGGCATTCCGCTGCGGGCGACCGCGGTGCTCGGCGGGGTCCTCACGCTCGGGTTCGTGATCGTGTGCAGACCGGATCCGAGCGTGCTGCGAGCCGCGGCCTGCGGGGCGGTGGTGCTCCTGGCCCTGGCCACCGGGCGCCGCAGATCCCTGATCCCGGCGCTGGCGACGGCGGTGCTGCTGCTGGTGCTCTACGACCCCTGGCTGGCCCGCAGTTACGGCTTCCTGCTCTCGGTACTGGCCACCGGCGCGCTGCTCACCCTCGCCCCGCGGTGGAGCGAGGCGCTGCGGCGGCACCGGATTCCGCCAAGGCTGGCCGAGGGGCTCGCCGCGGCGGCCGCGGCGCAGGCGCTGTGCGCGCCGGTCGTCGCCGTGCTGTCGGCGCGGGTGAGCCTGGTGGCGGTGCCGTGCAATCTGCTCGCGGAGGTCGCGGTGGCGCCGGCCACGGTACTGGGCTTCGCGGCGCTGGCGACGGCGCCGGTGGTGATGCCGGTGGCCAAGGCGCTGGCGTGGGGCGCCGGTTGGCCGGCGGGGTGGATCGCGGAGATCGCGCGGACCGGGGCGGCGTTGCCGGGCGGGGGAGTGGACTGGCCGGGCAGCTGGGCGGGGGCGCTGCTGCTCGCCCTGGTCACGGTGGCCGTCCTGCTGATCGGCCGACGGCTGCTGAGGCATCCCTGGCTGTGCGGGGTCTGCCTGACGCTGCTCGTGCTGGTGGTCGTGCAGCCGCCGCCGCTGACCAGGGTGATCACCGGCTGGCCGCCGCCCGGCTGGCGGTTCGCCGTGTGCGACGTGGGTCAAGGCGATGCGACGGTGCTCGCGGCCGGACCGGGCAGCGGGGTGGTCGTGGACGCCGGGCCGGACCCCGAGCTCGTCGACCACTGCCTGCGTGAGCTGGGGATCACGAGGATTCCGCTCGTCGTGCTCACCCACTTCCACGCCGATCACGTGGCCGGACTGCCCGGTGTGCTGCGGGGGCGTTCCGTCGGGGCGATCGAGACGACGGGCCTGGAGGAGCCCGCGGACCAGGTCGCGTTCGTGCGCGGGAAGGCGGCGGCGCGGCACATCCCGGTCACCCGTGCGGTCGCCGGGGAGCAGCGGCGCACCGGCGCGCTGTCCTGGCAGGTGCTGTGGCCCCCGGCGGACACGGCACCGGAGCAGGACGGGCCGAACGACGCCAGCGTGGCCATGCTCGTCCGCTCGGCGGGTTTGCGGCTGCTGCTGCTCGGAGATCTCGAACCACCGGCCCAGCAGGCCCTGTTGAGGTCCCCGCAGGGTGGGCTGCTGGGCGGCGTGGACGTCCTCAAGGTGGCCCATCACGGGTCCGCGTACCAGGATCCGGAGCTGATACGCCGGGTGGCGCCGCGGGTCGCGCTGATCAGCTGCGGGGAGGACAACCCGTACGGGCATCCCGCCCCCGGCACCGTGGCGGCGCTGCGCGCACTGGGCGCCGTGGTGCTGCGGACCGACCGGGACGGGGCGCTCGCCGTCGCGGACACGGGCGGGCGGCTGAGCGTGGCGCGAGACTGAGGGCATGAAGTCCTCACAGGTCGATGCCTACCTCCGCCGGCTGGGAGTCGAGCACCCGGAGCCCCCCGCCGACGCCACCGCCACCCCCGCCGCGCTGCGCGCGCTGCAACTGCGCCATCTGCGGACCGTGCCCTTCGAGAACCTCTCCGTCCACCTGGGCGAGGAGATCGTGCTGGAGGAGGAACGGCTGTGGGACAAGGTGGTGGGGGCGCGGCGAGGCGGCTTCTGCTACGAACTCAACGGGTCCTTCGCGGCGTTGCTGGGCGCGCTGGGGTTCGAGGTCACGCTGCTCGCGGCGCGGGTGCACGGGGGCGAGGGGCGGCTGGGGATCCCGTACGACCATCTCGCGCTGCGGGTGCGGGCGGTGGACGGGAGCGAGTGGCTGGCCGACGTGGGGTTCGGGGCGTTCAGCCACTTCCCGCTGGCCTTCGGGGAGAGGGGTGAACAGGAGGACCCCGGTGGGGTGTTCCGGATCGTCGAGAGGGGGCCGGATCTGGACGTCGTCATGAACGGTGAGCCGCAGTACCGGCTGGAGACGCGGCCGCGTGAGCTCGGTGACTTCGTGGCCGGGGCGTGGTGGCACAGCACTTCGCCGGCCTCCCACTTCGTGCGGTCGCTGGTGTGCTCCCGGGTGACGGAGGACGGAGGGCGGATCACGCTCGGCGGGCGCACGTTGAAGGTGACGGGAGGCGACGGGCGGCGCGAGGAGCGCGAGTTGGGCACGGACGAGGAGGTGCTCGCGGTGTACCGGGAGTCGTTCGGGATCGAGCTGGGGCGGGTGCCGACTGTGCGGGAGGAGTGAGGTCGGTCGGGTGGCCGAGAATGGGCGGGTGAGCGATGTGAGACATGTGCTGGTGCTGCCCGACCGGGACGCCGCCGAGGAGGCGGCCGAGGCGTTGGGAGAGCGTTTCGGGGTCAGGGAGGAGCCACAGCTCGTACGGGACGCGCTGGCCGGTGAGGACGACGCCGAGGACGCGCAGTGGCTGCTCGTCCTGCGGGACGAGGAGGGGCGGCTGGATCCCGGCGAGCTGGACGCGTTCGCGGGGGAGTGGGAGGGGTGGCGGGAGGAGCCGTAGCCGACCCGGGCGGGAAGGGGCGTGGTCCCAGCCGTAGTCGCTCCGGTCGTGCGGCGGACCTGCGCGGGGCGGGTTGTCAGTGGTGCGTGCCATGCTTGACCCGATGGCCAAGAAGACTGCGAATGACGACCCTCTCGCCCCGGTGACGCTCGCCGTGGGCCAGGAGGACCTGCTGCTCGACCGGGCCGTGCGGGAGGTGGTGGCCGCTGCCAGGGCCGCCGACGCCGACACGGACGTACGTGACCTGACCCCGGACCAGTTGCAGCCCGGCACGCTCGCCGAGCTGACCAGCCCGTCGCTCTTCGCCGAGCGCAAGGTCGTGGTCGTACGCGACGCGCAGGATCTCTCGGCCGACACGGTCAAGGACGTGAAGGCGTACCTCGGGGCGCCGGCCGAGGAGATCACCCTGGTGCTGCTTCACGCGGGCGGCGCCAAGGGCAAGGGGCTGCTCGACGCCGCCCGTAAGGCCGGGGCGCGTGAGGTGGCCTGTCCGAAGATGACCAAGCCGGCGGACCGGCTGGCCTTCGTGCGCGGGGAGTTCCGGACGGTCGGGAGATCCGCGACGCCCGAGGCCTGCCAGGCGCTGGTCGATGCCATCGGGAGCGATCTGCGAGAGCTGGCCTCGGCGGTCTCCCAGCTGGTCGCCGACGTCGAGGGGACCATCGACGAGACGGTCGTGGGGCGCTACTACACCGGCCGGGCGGAGGCGTCGAGCTTCACCGTGGCCGACCGGGCCGTGGAGGGGCGGGCGGCGGAGGCGCTGGAGGCGCTGCGGTGGTCGTTGTCCACGGGCGTGGCGCCGGTGCTGATCACCAGTGCGCTGGCCCAGGGAGTGCGGGCGATCGGCAAGCTGTCGTCGGCGCGTGGGGGGCGGCCGGCGGACCTGGCGCGGGAGCTGGGGATGCCGCCGTGGAAGATCGATCGGGTGCGGCAGCAGATGCGGGGGTGGACGCCGGACGGGGTCGCGGTCGCCCTGCGGGCGGTGGCTGAGGCGGACGCGGGAGTGAAGGGTGGGGGGGACGATCCCGAGTACGCGTTGGAGAAGGCCGTGGTGACGATCGCGCGGGCCGCGCGGTCGCGGGGGCGCGGGTAAGGGGCTCTTCTCTGGGCTCGCCCAGGGCGGGGCGCTGTTGGCGGGGGCTCTGCCCCCGGGCCCCCGTTCGGCCCTGAAGGGGCCTCGTCCTCAAACGCCGGACGGGCTGAGATGTCCGCACCGGCGCGATCCAGGGCCGGCCCGCCCACGACCAGCGAAAACCGTGGCCCCGCCCCGGCCCGACGACTGACGCCCCCACCCCGAGCCACAACGAAACAAAGACCCTGCCCCCACCCTGGGGAAGGGCGGGAGCGGGGTCTTCGGTTCAAGCTGGTGAGCCTGTACCCGCGTGGCGAACGCAGGCCGCGTACAGGCTCTGGGTGCCGGACGGGAGCGGATGAGAGAGGGCCCGCTCTGGGTCCCTCCGGCGGTCAGATCAAAGGAAGGTGTCAGCCCTTGAGGGACGCGACCTTGGAAGCAAGCGCCGACTTCTTGTTGGCGGCCTGGTTCTTGTGGATGACGCCCTTCGAGACGGCCTTGTCGAGCTGACGCGCAGCAGCGCGCTGGTACTCGGTGGCCTTCTCGACGTCACCCGCGGCAGCGGCCTCGCGGGCCTTGCGGATCGCGGTCTTCAGGGAGGACTTGACGGCCTTGTTGCGCAGCCGGGCCTTCTCGTTGGTCTTGATCCGCTTGATCTGGGACTTGATGTTCGCCACTGATTGAGCCTTTTCAGGTTCAGGCACGGGACCGCACGGGACCCGGGCCAGGTGATTTTCTGAGGTGCGCCTCGCGCTGAGAGGGCATGAGGCACAGCCACCCAGGCTACCAGTGGCTCGGCCGACGGCCCAAAACGGTCCCCGGTCGCCCGCCGTGGGACCATGGAGCCTACGTATCGATCCGACCCGAGGCATAAGGCGCCTCAAGAGACAGGACCCTGCGTGCCCGCGACCCCTAACAATGTGCCCGAGCCGAGCCGTACCGCCCCGGCTCTGATCCGCAATTTCTGCATCATCGCGCACATCGACCACGGCAAGTCCACGCTCGCCGACCGGATGCTCCAGCTGACCGGCGTCGTCGAGCAGCGCCAGATGCGTGCCCAGTACCTCGACCGCATGGACATCGAGCGCGAGCGCGGCATCACGATCAAGTCCCAGGCGGTGCGGTTGCCGTGGGCCCCGACCCACGACAAGAGCAACACGCACATCCTCAACATGATCGACACCCCGGGGCACGTCGACTTCACCTACGAGGTCTCGCGGTCGCTCGCCGCCTGCGAGGGGACCATCCTCCTCGTCGACGCCGCCCAGGGCATCGAGGCGCAGACCCTCGCCAACCTCTACCTGGCGATGGAGAACGACCTCACGATCATCCCCGTGCTGAACAAGATCGACCTGCCGGCCGCGCAGCCCGAGAAGTTCGCGGAGGAGCTGGCCAACCTGGTCGGCTGCGACCCCGAGGACGTGCTCAGGGTCTCCGCCAAGACCGGCGTCGGCGTCGACGCGCTGCTCGACAAGGTGGTCAGGGACGTCCCGGCGCCGGTGGGTGTCGCCGACGCCCCCGCCCGCGCGATGATCTTCGACTCCGTCTACGACTCCTACCGCGGCGTCGTGACGTACGTCCGTGTCATCGACGGTCAGCTCAACAAGCGTGAGCGGATCAGGATGATGTCGACCGGCGCCACCCACGAGCTGCTGGAGATCGGGACGAACTCGCCCGAGATGCTGGGCGCCGACGGTCTCGGCGTCGGTGAGGTGGGCTACCTCATCACCGGTGTGAAGGACGTGCGGCAGTCCAAGGTCGGTGACACTGTCACCAGCCAGCACAAGGGGGCCACCGAGGCGCTCGGCGGCTACAAGGACCCCAAGCCCATGGTCTTCTCGGGGCTCTATCCGCTGGACGGTTCCGACTACCCGGAGCTGCGTGAGGCCCTCGACAAGCTCCAGCTCAACGACGCCGCGCTCGTCTACGAGCCGGAGACCTCGGCGGCGCTGGGCTTCGGCTTCCGTGTCGGCTTCCTGGGGCTGCTGCACCTGGACGTGATCCGGGAGCGGCTGGAGCGCGAGTTCGGGCTCGACCTGATCGCGACCGCGCCCAACGTGGTCTACCGGGTCGTGATGGAGGACGGCAGCGAGCACATCGTCACCAACCCGAGCGAGTTCCCCGAGGGGAAGATCAACGAGGTGTACGAGCCCGTCGTACGGGCCACGATCCTCGCGCCGACCGAGTTCATCGGCTCGATCATGGAGCTGTGCCAGACCCGGCGCGGCACCCTCCTGGGCATGGACTACCTGTCCGAGGACCGGGTCGAGATCCGCTACACGCTGCCGCTCGCGGAGATCGTCTTCGACTTCTTCGACCAGCTGAAGTCGAAGACCCGCGGTTACGCCTCGCTGGACTACGAGCCCACGGGCGAGCAGACCTCCAGCCTGGTCAAGGTCGACATCCTGCTGCACGGCGACAAGGTGGACGCCTTCTCCGCGATCACGCACAAGGACGCCGCCTACGCCTACGGCGTGCGGCTCGTGGCCAAGTTGCGTGAGCTCATCCCGCGGCAGGCCTTCGAGGTGCCCATCCAGGCCGCCATCGGCTCCCGGGTCATCGCCCGCGAGACCATCCGCGCCATCCGCAAGGACGTCCTCGCCAAGTGCTACGGCGGTGACATCTCCCGTAAGCGGAAGCTGCTGGAGAAGCAGAAGGAGGGCAAGAAGCGGATGAAGATGGTGGGTTCCGTGGAGGTTCCGCAGGAGGCCTTCATCGCCGTACTGAGCAGTGATGACGGCGCGGGGTCGGCCAAGAGCAAGAAGTAACCGCGGGTAACCGAGGCTCACGTCCGCAAACCGGGCACAACAGGGGCCCGTCGTGCGAAAGCGTGACGGGCCCCTACGCGCGCGTAGGGTCGCTCTCTGTAGGAAGTGACAGGCCGTCGCCCCTTACGAACCGGCCGGTCGGGCTCTACCCTGATCTCTGCTCGATGGTTACTCGCGAGTTAAACAACGGCTCGCTAGCGAGTCAGCCGTAGTCAGACCGCCGCAGTAAATACCGCCGCCAATACCGCCGCTTTTGAGCCAGCCGCACAGTCGCGGGCCCCGGAGGATGTCGTGAGCGACACACAGACACTGATCGAGAACCGTCCGCCGAGCGTGGCGAACCTCTTCCTGGAGCGCGCCGCGGCCACACCGGAGGCCGAGGCCTACCGCTATCCCGTACCGCCGGCCTCGGGGCAGGGCCCGGACGAGTGGAAGTCGCTGACCTGGGCCGAGGCGGCCGAGCGGGTGTACGCGATCGCCGCGGGCCTCATCGAGCTGGGGGTGCAGCCCGAGCAGCGTGTCGCGCTCGCCTCCTCCACCCGCGTCGAGTGGCTCCTCGCCGACCTCGGCATCATGTGCGCCGGCGCGGCGACCACCACCGTGTACCCGCAGACCAACGCCGACGAGTCGGCGTTCATCCTCTCCGACTCCGAGAGCCGGGTGCTGATCGCCGAGGACGCGGCCCAGCTCGCCAAGGCCGTGGAGAAGCGCGCCGAGCTGCCCGCCCTCACGCACGTCGTCGTGATCGACGCGGCGGGTGTGGAGACCGGTGACTGGATCCTCACCCTCGCCGAGCTGGAGGCCCGGGGTGCCGCCCGGCTGGAGAAGGACCCCGAGCTGATCAAGGAGCGGGTCGGTTCGATCACCAAGGACCAGCTCGCGACGCTGATCTACACCTCCGGCACCACCGGCCGCCCCAAGGGCGTGCGGCTCGCGCACGACAGCTGGTCGTACATGGCGAAGGCGATCGCCGCGACCGGGCTGGTCAGCAGCGAGGACGTGCAGTACCTGTGGCTGCCGCTCGCGCACGTCTTCGGCAAGGTGCTCACCTCCGGGCAGATCGAGGTCGGCCACGTCACCGCCGTGGACGGCCGCGTCGACAAGATCATCGAGAATCTGCCGATCGTGCAGCCGACGTACATGGCCGCCGTGCCGCGGATCTTCGAGAAGGTCTACAACGGGGTCGCCGCGAAGGCCCGCGCGGGAGGCGGCGCCAAGTACAAGATCTTCCAGTGGGCCGCGGAGATCGCCCGCGAGTACGCGAAGGTCTCCCAGGACAACTTCCGGCGCACCGGGACGGCCTCGGTGCCGTTCGCGCTCGGCGTGAAGCACAAGGCCGCCGACGCGCTGGTGTACGCCAAGATCCGGGAGGCGTTCGGCGGAAACCTGCGGGCCTGCGTCTCCGGCTCGGCGGCGCTCGCGCCCGAGATCGGCTACTTCTTCTCCGGCGCCGGCATCCACATCCTCGAGGGCTACGGCCTCACCGAGTCCTCCGCGGCCTCCTTCGTCAACCCCGGCGAGGCCTACCGCACCGGCACGGTCGGCAAGCCGCTGCCCGGCACCGAGGTGCGCATCGCGGACGACGGCGAGATCCTGCTGCGCAGCCCCGGCATCATGCAGGGCTACCACGGGCTGCCCGAGAAGACCGCCGAGGTGCTGGAGGCGGACGGCTGGTTCCACACCGGCGACATCGGCGAGCTCTCGCCCGACGGGTACCTGCGCATCACCGACCGCAAGAAGGACCTCATCAAGACGTCCGGCGGCAAGTACATCGCGCCCGCCGAGGTCGAGGGACAGTTCAAGGCGGTGTGCCCGTACGTGTCCAACATCCTGGTGCACGGCGCCGACCGGAACTTCTGCACCGCGCTGATCGCGCTGGACGAGCCGTCGATCCTGGAGTGGGCCAAGGAGAACGGCCTGGAGGGCCGCTCCTACGCCGACGTCGTCGCCGCACCGGCCACGGTCGCGATGGTCGAGGGCTACGTCAAGGAGCTCAACGCGGGCCTGCAGAAGTGGCAGACCATCAAGAAGTTCCGGCTCCTGCCGCGCGACCTCGACGTCGAGCACGGCGAGATCACCCCGAGCCTGAAGCTGAAGCGACCGGTCGTGGAACGGGAGTACAAGCACCTCATCGACGAGATGTACGCGGGTACCCGCGAGGCGTAGGCGGTCACACCGGGTGGCCTGGGGGTACCAGGCGGCGTAACTCCCGGACCTGTGCGTGCAGGCGTTCCAGGTCCGGGGGCCGCTCTCCGGTGAACTGCTCCTCCAACTCCGCCAGCCGGTGGCTGAGTTCTCCGTGCAGCCGCTCCAGTTGCTGGTTCTTGCGGTGCAGGTCCAGGAAGACGGAGACCTTGGCCCGCAGCACCCAGGGGTCGAACGGCTTGGTCAGGTAGTCCGCGGCCCCGGTGGCGTAGCCGCGGAAGGCGTAGCCGGAGTCGTCGTCCGCGCCGGTCAGGAAGATGATCGGGACGTCCTTGGTCTGGTCGAGCCGTTTGATGTTGGCGGCCGTCTCGAAGCCGTCCATGCCCGGCATCCGGACGTCGAGCAGGACCAGGGCGAACCGCTGCCGCAGCAGCGCCTTCATCGCCTCCTCGCCGGAACGGGCCCGTACCAGCGGCTCGTTGAGGGACCCCAGGACGGCCTCCAGTGCGATCAGGTTGTCCTCCATGTCGTCGACGAGGAGGATGCCGGCGCGCTCGTAGGTCGTTTCCTCAAGCCTCATGGTGACTGTGCCTCATTCGGTTTCGGGCGTCGGTGTCGCCGCCGCCTCCTCGACGTCCGTCTGTTCCGCGGCCCCCGCGCCCTCCGGATCCAGCAGGCCGCAGACGACGGTCAGCAACTGGTCGACGTCCACCGGCTTCGGTACGTAGTCGTTCGCGCCCCGCGCGATGGACTTCTCGCGGTCGCCGGGCATCGCCTTGGCGGTGAGCGCGACGATCGGCAGGCCGGTCCAGCGCGGGGCGCGGCGGATGGCGGAGATCGTCTCGTAGCCGTCCATCTCCGGCATCATGATGTCCATCAGGACCAGTTCGACGTCCGGGTTGCGTTCCAGGGTCTCGATGCCCTCGCGGCCGTTCTCCGCGTACAGCACCGGCATGCCGACGCGGCCGAGGACATGGGTGAGGGCGAAGACGTTGCGGATGTCGTCGTCGACGATCAGCACCCGGCGTCCCGGCAGGACCTGACCGGCCCGGCCCGACTTCCAGGCCTCCAGCTTGGTGGGGGCGGGCCAGGAGTCGTCCACGTCGTGCGTGGCCGGGTACGGCTCGGCCGACAGCTGCTCGGGCACCGGCAGCGGACGGTCCTCGGCGACCGGTCCGGTGGCCGGGTGGCCGGGGCTGACGACGGGGACGTAGAGCGTGAAGGTGGAGCCCTTGCCGGGTTCGCTCTCGGCGACGATACGGCCGCCCAGCAGGCCGGCGATCTCCCGGCTGATGGACAGGCCGAGGCCGGTGCCGCCGTATTTGCGGTTGGTGGTGCCGTCGGCCTGCTGGAACGCCTCGAAGATCACCGGGAGTTTCTCCGGCGCGATACCGATGCCGGTGTCGGAGACGGCGAAGGCGATCACCTGGTCGCTGCCCTGGACGTAGCGGTGCTCGGGGTCCTGCACCCGGGTCACCCGCAGCTCCACCCGGCCGCTCGCGGTGAACTTGATCGCGTTGGAGAGCAGGTTGCGCAGGATCTGCTGCAGGCGCTGCTCGTCCGAGTACATCTCGCGCGGCACGTCCTCGCCGACCGCCACCTCGAAGGCGAGCCCGCGGTCCAGGGTGAGCGGGCGGAAGGTGGCGTGGACGTAGTCGAGGAGCTTGATCAGCGGCAGCTTCTTCGGGCGTACGTCCATCCGGCCGGCCTCGATCTTCGACAGGTCCAGGATGTCGTTGATCAGTTGCAGCAGGTCGGAGCCGGAGCGGTGGATCGTCGTCGCGAACTGCACCTCCTGGTCCGAGAGATGGCCGTCGGGGTTGTCCGACAGCAGGCGGGCCAGGATCAGCAGGGAGTTCAGCGGCGTCCGCAGCTCGTGCGACATGTTCGCCAGGAACTCCGACTTGTACTGCGAGCTGGTGGCCAGCAGGGCGGCCTTCTCCTCCAGTTCGGCGTTCGAGCGCTGCAACTCGGCCTGCTGCTTCTGCAGTTCGTCGGAGCGTTCCTGCAGCTGCATCGCCAGCCGCTGGGACTCGCCGAGTAGGGACTCGGTGCGGGAGTTGGCGATGATGGTGTTGATCGCGACGCCGATGGTGTTCACGAACTGGTCGAAGAACGCCAGATGGACGTCGGAGAAGCGGGAGAACGAGGCCAGTTCGATCACGCCGAGGAGCTTGTCCTCGAAGAGGATCGGGATGATCACGACGCTGGTCGGGGCCGCCTCGCCGAGACCGCTGTTGATCTTGATGTAGTCCGGCGGGGCCTCCTCGACCAGGATCCGCTTCTTCTCCCGGGCCGCCTGCCTGACCAGGCCGTGCACCGGCAGGCCGCCGGTCTCGACGGTCGCCCCCTGCGCCGAGCCGTAGCCCGCGATGAACGCCAGTCCCTTCGCGGGGACGGTGGTGCGGATCGAGGCTCCGTCCTCGTCCGGGTCGGCCAGGAAGAACGCCCCGTACTGGGCGTTCACCAGGGGCGTCAGCTCCCGCAGGATCAGGTCGGCGACCTCCATCAGGTCGCGGTGGCCCTGCATCAGGGCCGCGAGGCGGGCCAGGTTGGACTCCAGCCAGTCCTTCGCGCGGGTCGTCTCGCGGAGGTTGGCCACCATCAGGTTGATGTTGTCCTTCAGCTCGGCGACCTCGCCCTGGGTCTCCACGGTGATCGAGCGGGACATGTCGCCCTGCGCCACCGCGGAGGCCACCTCGGCGATCGCGCGGACCTGGGTGGTCAGGTTCGACGCCAGTTCGTTCACGTTGGTCGTCAGACGTTTCCAGGTGCCGTACACGCCCTCCACCCGTGCCTGGCCGCCGAGTTGGCCCTCCGAGCCGACCTCGCGGGCGACACGGGTGACCTCCGACGAGAAGGACGACAGCGTGTCGACCATGGTGTTGATGGCGGTCTTCAGTTCCAGGATCTCGCCGCGCGCGTCCACGTCGATCTTCTTCGACAGGTCGCCGTTGGCCACCGCGGTCGTCACCTGCGCGATGTTGCGGACCTGCGAAGTGAGGTTGTCCGCCATGTAGTTGACGTTGTCGGTCAGATCCCGCCAGACGCCGGACACGCCCAGCACCTGGGCACGCCCGCCCAGCCGGCCGTCCGTGCCGACCTCGCGGGCCACGCGGGTCACCTCGTCGGCGAAGGCGCGCAGCTGCTCCACCATCGTGTTGACGGTGTCCTTCAGTTCCAGGATCTCGCCGCGCGCGTCGACGGTGATCTTCTTCGACAGGTCGCCGTTGGCCACGGCCGTCGTCACCTGCGCGATGTTCCGCACCTGCGACGTCAGGTTCAGCGCCATGAAGTTGACGTTGTCGGTGAGGTCCTTCCAGACGCCCGAGACGCCCCGCACCTGCGCCTGACCGCCGAGGTTGCCCTCGGTGCCGACCTCGCGGGCGACGCGGGTGACCTCGTCGGCGAAGGCGGAGAGCTGGTCCACCATCGTGTTGATGGTGGACTTCAGCTCCAGGATCTCGCCCTTCGCCTCCACCGTGATCTTCTTGCCGAGGTCGCCCTGGGCGACGGCCGTCGACACCAGGGCGATGTTACGGACCTGCGAGGTCAGGTTGTCCGCCATGAAGTTGACGTTGTCGGTGAGGTCCTTCCAGACGCCCGAGACGCCCCGCACCTGCGCCCGGCCGCCGAGGTTGCCCTCGGTGCCGACCTCGCGGGCGACCCGGGTGACCTCGTCGGCGAACGCGGAGAGCTGGTCCACCATCGTGTTGATGGTCGACTTCAGCTCCAGGATCTCGCCCTGCGCGTCCACGGTGATCTTCTGCGACAGGTCGCCGTTGGCCACGGCCGTCGTCACCTGCGCGATGTTCCGGACCTGCGAAGTGAGGTTCGACGCCATGAAGTTGACGTTGTCCGTGAGGTCCTTCCAGACCCCGGAGACCCCGCGCACCTGCGCCCGGCCGCCCAGCTGGCCCTCGGTGCCGACCTCGCGGGCCACGCGGGTGACCTCGTCGGCGAAGGCGGAGAGCTGGTCCACCATCGTGTTCACGGTGAGCTTCAGTTCCAGCAGCTCGCCGGTCGCCTCGACCGTCACCGTACGGGTCAGGTCGCCGCGCGCCACCGCCGTCGTCACCAGGGCGATGTCCCGCACCTGAGCGGTCAGCCGGGCGGCCATCGTGTTGACCGCCTCGGTCACATCCCGCCAACTCCCGGACAGGCCCTGCACCTTGGCCCGACCGCCGAGCCGCCCCTCGGTGCCCACCTCGCGTGCGACCCGGGTCACCTCGCCGGTGAACAGCGACAGCTGGTCGACCATCTTGTTCACGGCCCGGCCCAGCCGCCGCAGGTCACCCCTCAGCTGGCGGTTGCCGTCGTGCAGGTCGACCCGCTGCGTCAGATCGCCCCCGGCCACCGCGTCCAGCACCCGGGTCGCGTTCGCCGCCGGGGCCACCAGGGCGTCCAGCAGCTGGTTGACATCGGTGACCCGGGCGGCCCAGGCGCCCTGGCCCGGGCTCGCCGACAGCCGCTCGTCGAGCCGGCCGTGCCGCACCAGCTCCCGCTTGACCCGCTGCACCTCACGGTTGAAGTGCATGTTCCGGTCGGCGATCTGGTTGAAGACGGCGGTCAGTTCGGCCACCATGCCGTGCCCCGTCTCGGGCACCTTCGTGAAGTCGCCGTCCCGGGCCGCCGTCATCGCCGCGAGCAGCGGGCGCAGCTCCGATGCTCGGACTTGTTCCGGTTTTTGTCCGTCTTCGAGCGTACGCATAGCACTGTTCTCACTCATGGCGGCCCACTTCGGTAACTCGGCGCTTATGGGCGTGGTCAGTCTGTCACTCTGTCCGCATCGACCGAGGCGTATTCGTCCGAACTGCTCGGGGAGCTGGACATGGGGGCCGTTCCGATGCAACGGAAGACCGCTGCCCGTGCCCTCGACGTGCCCGCGCACGGAGAAGCGCGCGCGGACGCGAGTGCGCGGGCGCACGCCACCCTGCCCGGGAGCTCCGTCGCGCCCGCATCCGCCCGCTCGCTCCTGCGAGCCGCCTTCGACCGGTGGACGGAGGCCGAACTGCCCGGCGCCGAGGGCCTCGACGGCCGGCTCGCCGAGGACGCGCTGCTCGTCGTCAGCGAACTCGTCACCAACGCCGTCGTGCACGCCGGCACCGACGTCCACGTGACCTGCCGGCTGGAGGAGACGGCCGGCACCCTCCTCGTCGAGGTCCGCGACCACCACCCCTCCCGGCCGCCCCGCGGCACCGACGCCGAACCCTCGCGCGGGACGCACGAGTACGGCCGCGGACTGCGCCTGGTCGCCGAGCTCGCCGAGTCCTGGGGCGTCACCTACAGCAGGGGCGCCAAGACGGTGTGGGCGCGGCTGTCGGCCGAGGAGGGCGCGAGCGCCGACGGGACCGCGAGCGGCGCGGTGGAGTACGGCCTCGACGTCGCCGGATTCCTCGCCCCCGAGCCCCTGCGGGCCGACCGCGACGCGGACTGGCTCAACCGGGGCGCCCTGTCCTTCCTCGCCGAGGCCTCCGACCTGCTCGCCGGGCAGCTCGACGAGAACCTGGTCGCCGCCCTCACCGGACAGCTGATCGTGCCGCGGCTCGCCGACTGGTGCGCCGTATGGCTGGAGGACGAGGTGATGGGCCGCTGGGAGACCCTCGACGCCGGCCCGCCGCCGCACGGAGGCGGCGGCACCGGGCCGCGGCTGGCCCGCGTCTGGCACGGCAGCGAGAACCACATGGAGGAACTGCGCCGGGTTCTGGAGAAGGAGCCGCCGCTCCCGCCGGGCGTCCTGCAGTCGGGGCCCGTCGCCCACCCCTGGCCTGCCGGGGCGCTCGACCCGCGCGACGCCCACGGCGCGGCGCTCGCCTACCGCCTGATCGCTGGCGGCCGACCGCTCGGCACCCTCGTCATCGGCCGCGCCGGACTCCTGCGCTTCCCCGACGAGGTCACCGGGCTCGTCGAGGACCTCAGCCGCCGGGTGGCGCTGGCCATCGGCGCGGCCCGGCAGTACGCCCGCCAGGCCACCATCAGCAAGGTCCTGCAGCGCGGCCTGCTGCCCGCCGCCGTCGCCGAGATCCCCGGCGTGCGCAGCGCCCTCGTCTACGAGCCGTGCGACAAGGGCGGCCCCAGCGGCGACTTCTACGACCTCTTCCCGGCCGGCGACGGCCGCTGGTGCTTCGCCGTCGGGGACGTCCAGGGCAAGGGCCCCGAAGCCGCCGTCGTCATCGGCCTCGCCCGCCCCTGGCTGCGGCTGCTGGCCCGCGAGGGATACGGCGTCGCCGGCGTCCTCGACCGCCTCAACCGGCTCCTCCTCGACGACGCGACCGAGGCCGCGGACGCGGCGGCCCGGGCCCTGGTCCAGCCGGTCGGCCCCGCCGACGGCCCGCAGACCCGCTTCCTGTCCCTCCTCTACGGCGAGCTGACCCCCTTCGACGGCGGAGTCCGCTGCACCCTCGCCTCCGCCGGCCACCCGCTGCCGCTGCTGCTCGGAGCCGACGGGGACGTCCGTACGGCCGCCCGGCCGCAGACCCTCCTCGGCGTCGTCGAGGACGAGACGTACAGCAGCGAGAGCTTCGCACTGCGCCCCGGCGACAGCCTGCTGTGCGTCACCGACGGCGTCACCGAGCGGCGCTCGGGCTCCGCCCAGTTCGACGACGCCGACGGCCTCGCCGCCGCCCTGGCCGGCTGCGCGGGCCTGAGCGCCCAGCTGATCGCGGAGCGCATCAGACGCCTGGTGCACGAGTTCGGCGGACGGCCGCCCGAGGACGACCTGGCGCTGCTGGTGCTCCAGGCGGAGTGAGCAGCCGCGGCGGTACGGGACAATGGAAGGCATGCCTTCCGCACTCCCCGACGGCGAGCCGGTCCCCGCCGACGGCGCACTGCCCGCGTCCGCACTCGCCGGGGCCGCCACCCGACCCCTCGGCTTCTACCTGCACGTGCCGTACTGCGCGACCCGCTGCGGCTACTGCGACTTCAACACCTACACCGCCACCGAGCTGCGCGGCACGGGAGGCGTCCTGGCCTCCCGCGAGAACTACGCGGACACCCTGATCGACGAGATCCGCCTGGCCCGCAAGGTCCTGGGCGACGACCCGCGGCAGGTGAGCACGGTCTTCGTCGGCGGCGGCACCCCGACGCTGCTGGCCGCGGGCGACCTCGTCCGGATGCTCGGCGCGATCCGCGACGAGTTCGGGCTCGCGGCGGACGCCGAGGTCACCACGGAGGCGAACCCCGAGTCGGTCGACCCCGCCTACCTCTCCGCCCTCCGCGAGGGCGGCTTCAACCGGATCTCCTTCGGCATGCAGAGCGCGCGGCAGCACGTGCTGAAGGTCCTGGACCGCACCCACACGCCCGGCCGCCCCGAGGCGTGCGTCGCGGAGGCGAGGGCGGCGGGCTTCGAGCACGTCAACCTGGACCTGATCTACGGCACCCCGGGCGAGTCGGACGACGACTGGCGGGCGTCGCTGGAGGCGGCGATCGGCGCCGGCCCGGACCATGTGTCGGCGTACGCGCTGATCGTCGAGGAGGGCACGCAGCTGGCCCGCCGGATCCGGCGGGGCGAGGTCCCGATGACCGACGACGACGTCCACGCGGACCGGTACCTGATCGCGGAGGACGTCCTGTCCGGCGCGGGCTTCGACTGGTACGAGGTGTCCAACTGGGCGACCGCTGCCGACGCCCGGTGCCTGCACAACGAGCTGTACTGGCGCGGCGCCGACTGGTGGGGCGCGGGCCCCGGAGCGCACTCGCACGTCGGCGGGGTGCGCTGGTGGAACGTGAAGCACCCCGGCGCCTACGCGGCGGCCCTGGCCGCGGGCAGGTCCCCGGGGGCGGGCCGCGAGGTGCTGTCGGAGGAGGACCGGCGGGTGGAACGCATCCTGCTGGAGCTGCGCCTGCGGGACGGGGCGCCCCTGGAACTGCTGAAGCCGGCCGGACTCGCGGCGTCGCGCCGGGCCCTGGCCGACGGACTGCTGCGGCAGGACCCGTACGAGCAGGGCCGGGCCGTGCTGACGCTGCGGGGGCGGCTGCTGGCGGACGCGGTGGTCAGGGACCTCGTCGACTGACCGACGCCCGGTTCACTCCGGAGCGGTGACGAAGTCGATCAGCTCCTCCACGCGGCCCAGCAGCTCCGGCTCCAGGTCCTTGTAGGAACCCACCCGCTTCAGGATCGCCTGCCACACGGCACCCGTGTTCTCCGACGGCCAGCCCAGCGCCCGGCACACCCCCGTCTTCCAGTCCTGGCCGTGCGGGACACGCGGCCACGCCTCGATGCCCAGGGACGACGGCTTCACCGCCTCCCAGATGTCGATGTACGGATGCCCGACGACCAGCGCGTGCTCACTGGTCACCTCCTGGGCGATCCGCCACTCCTTCGTGCCCGGCACCAGATGGTCCACCAGGACGCCCAGCCGCGCGTCCGGCCCCGGCGCGAACTCGGCCACGATCGACGGCAGGTCGTCCACGCCCTCCAGGTACTCCACGACCACACCCTCGATCCGCAGGTCGTCGCCCCAGACCTTCTCCACCAGCTCGGCGTCGTGCCGGCCCTCGACGTAGATCCGCCCGGCGCGGGCCACACGCGCGCGTGCGCCGGGGACGGCGACCGAACCGGATGCCGTACGAGTGGGTCGTACCGGAGCACCGCCCGAAGGACGGACGAGCGTCACCACCCGGCCCTCCAGCAGGAACCCGCGCGGCTCCATCGGGAACACCCGGTGCTTGCCGAAGCGGTCCTCCAGGGTCACCGTGCCCGCCTCGCAGCGGATCACCGCGCCGCAGAAACCGGTACCCGCCTCCTCGACCACCAGACCGGGCTCCGCCGGGACCTCGGCGACGGGCTTGGGCTTCTTCCACGGCGGGGTCAGGTCCGGAGAGTACTGGCGCATTCGCATGACGATAGGAGAAGCGTCCCGGCGATCACCGCGACACGCCGAAACGCGCCGCCAGCGCGTCCCGCTGCGCCCGGACGAACCCCGCGTCCACCACCGCTCCGTGACCGGGCACGTACAACGCGTCCTCGCCGCCCAGGTCGAGCAGGCGGTCGAGGGCGGCGGGCCACTGGGAGGGCACGGCGTCGGGACCCGCCTGCGGATCGCCGGACTCCTCGACCAGGTCGCCGCAGAAGACCACCTCGGGGGAGCCGGGCACCAGGACGGCGAGGTCGTGGGCGGTGTGGCCGGGCCCCACGTTCGCCAGCAGCACCTGCCGGTCGCCGCCCAGGTCCAGGGTCCACTCGCCGGAGACGTGATGCCGGGGCGGGACCAGCGAGTCCACCGCCTCCTCGGCCACGCGCGCGTCCAGCCCGTTGCGCACCGCGTCCTCGCGCAGCTCCTCGCGCGCGTGCCGGGCGCCGAGCAGCGCGTCCACGCCCACCGCGCCGTACACCTCCGCGCCCGCGAACGCCGCAGCACCGAGGACATGGTCGAAATGCGGGTGGGTCAGCGCGAGATGGGTCACACGATGACCGGCCAGTTCCCCGGCCTGCGAACGCAGCAGCGCGCCCTCCGCGAGACTCGACCCCGCGTCGATCACCAGGGCCGTGCCGTCCCCGACGACCAGCCCCACCGTGCAGTCCCAGCCGGGCATCCGGCACCGCCCGACCCCGGCCGCCACCCGCTCCCACCCGAGCTCTTCCCAAGTCACCGTCATACCGCGACGCTAGCGGCAGGAGCCCGCGAGGCGGGACCGACCTTGCCCTGCCGGTACCCGACCGCCGTACACTGGGCCGGGGAGTGCTGGCACTCGGACGGACAGAGTGCCAGGCCAGGCACCAGGGGACGACATCTGGAGGTGTGCGCGATGCTGAGTGAACGACGGCTCCAGGTACTGCGCGCCATCGTCCAGGACTATGTCGGCACCGAGGAGCCGGTCGGGTCCAAGGCCCTGACCGAGCGGCACAACCTCGGCGTGTCCCCGGCCACGGTCCGCAACGACATGGCGGCCCTGGAGGACGAGGGGTACATCGCCCAGCCGCACACCAGCGCCGGGCGCATCCCGACCGACAAGGGCTACCGCCTGTTCGTCGACAAGCTCGCCGGCGTCAAGCCGATGACCGCGCCCGAGCGGCGCGCGATTCAGAACTTCCTCGACGGCGCCGTCGACCTGGACGACGTGGTGGCCCGTACCGTGCGGCTGCTCGCGCAGCTGACGCGGCAGGTCGCCGTCGTGCAGTATCCGTCGCTGACCCGCTCGACCGTGCGGCACGTGGAGCTGCTCTCGCTCGCCCCCGCGCGCGTGATGCTCGTGCTGATCACGGACACCGGGCGGGTGGAGCAGCGGATGGTCGACTGCCCGGCGCCCTTCGGGGAGGCCTCGCTCGCGGATCTGCGGGCGCGGTTGAACAGCCGGGTCGCGGGACGCCGGTTCGCGGACGTGCCGCGGCTGGTCGAGGACCTGCCCGAGGGTTTCGACGTGGAGGACCGGGGCACCGTCTCGACAGTGCTTTCCACCCTCCTCGAAACCCTCGTCGAGGAGAACGAGGAGCGGCTGATGATCGGCGGAACCGCCAATCTGACCCGCTTCGGACATGACTTCCCCCTCACCATCCGGCCCGTGCTCGAGGCGCTGGAGGAGCAGGTCGTGCTCCTCAAGTTGCTTGGCGAGGCCGGGGATTCGGGCATGACCGTACGCATCGGTCATGAGAACGCCTACGAGGGACTCAACTCCACGTCCGTGGTCTCGGTCGGCTACGGTTCGGGCGGCGAGGCAGTCGCCAAGCTCGGCGTGGTCGGACCGACCCGCATGGATTACCCGGGAACGATGGGAGCGGTACGCGCAGTGGCACGGTACGTCGGACAGATCCTGGCGGAGTCGTAAGTGGCCACGGACTACTACGCCGTTCTCGGCGTGCGCCGCGACGCGTCGCAGGAAGAGATCAAGAAGGCCTTCCGGCGGCTCGCACGCGAGCTGCACCCGGACGTCAACCCCGATCCGAAGACCCAGGAGCGGTTCAAGGAGATCAACGCCGCTTACGAGGTGCTGTCGGACCCGCAGAAGAAGCAGGTCTACGACCTCGGCGGCGACCCGCTCTCGCAGGCGGGCGGCGGCGGCGCGGGCGGCTTCGGCGCCGGCGGCTTCGGGAACTTCTCGGACATCATGGACGCCTTCTTCGGTACGGCGTCCCAGCGCGGCCCGCGCTCGCGCACCCGGCGCGGCCAGGACGCGATGATCCGGCTGGAGATCGAGCTGGACGAGGCGGCCTTCGGCACGACCAAGGACATCCAGGTCGACACGGCCATCGTCTGCAACACCTGCAACGGCGAGGGGGCGGCCCCCGGCACCTCCGCGCAGACGTGCGACATGTGCCGCGGCCGCGGTGAGGTCTCGCAGGTGACCCGGTCCTTCCTGGGCCAGGTCATGACCTCCCGGCCCTGCCCCCAGTGCCAGGGCTTCGGCACGGTCGTGCCGACGCCGTGCCCGGAGTGCGCCGGCGACGGCCGCATCCGCTCCCGCCGCACGCTGACGGTCAAGATCCCCGCCGGTGTGGACAACGGCACCCGCATCCAGCTCGCGGGCGAGGGCGAGGTCGGTCCGGGCGGTGGCCCGGCCGGCGACCTGTACGTCGAGATCCACGAGCTCCCGCACTCCACCTTCCAGCGGCGCGGCGACGATCTGCACTGCACGGTGACGATCCCGATGACCGCGGCGTCCCTCGGCACCAAGGTGCCGCTGGAGACGCTGGACGGCATGGAGGAGGTCGACATCCGGCCCGGCACCCAGTCCGGCCAGTCGATCCCGCTGCACGGCCGGGGCGTCACGCATCTGCGCGGCGGCGGCCGGGGCGACCTCATCGTCCATGTCGAGGTCCAGACCCCGACGAAGCTCGACCCCGAGCAGGAGCGGCTGCTGCGCGAGCTGGCGAAGCTGCGTGGTGAGGAGCGCCCTCAGGGCCAGTTCCAGCCCGGGCAGCAGGGGCTGTTCTCGAGGCTCAAGGATGCCTTCAACGGTCGCTGAGTCGTAGTCGTCCCTGTCACCCAGGTGACAGGGACGACCCGATTCGGACTTGTTCGGGGGACGTGACAACATGCGGGCATGTCCTCCGCGCTGACCGATCTCTTCCCTCACCCGATCGTGCAGGCCCCCATGGCGGGTGGCGTTTCCGTACCGCATCTCGCGCAGGCCGTGTCCGAGGCCGGAGGGCTGGGGTTCCTGGCCGCCGGGTACAAGACCGCCGACGGCATGTACCAGGAGATCAAGCAGCTCCGTGGACTGACCAAGCGCCCCTTCGGCGTCAACCTCTTCATGCCGCAGCCCGACCACACCGACCGGTCCGCCGTCGAGGTCTACGCCCACCAGCTGGCCGGCGAGGCCGCCTGGTACGAGACCGAGCTGGGCGACCCCGACAGCGGCCGGGACGACGGCTACGACGCCAAGCTCGCCGTGCTGCTCGACAACCCGGTGCCGGTGGTGTCGTTCCACTTCGGCGTGCCGAGCCGGGAGGTCATCGACTCGCTGCACCGCCTCGGCACCTACACCCTCGTCACCGCGACCACCGCGGAGGAGGCCCTCGCCGTCGAGCGGGCCGGCGCCGACGCGGTGATCGCGCAGGGCGTGGAGGCCGGCGGCCACCAGGGCACCCACCGCGACCTCCCCGAGAACGACGGGTCCGGCATCGGCCTGCTCTCCCTCGTCGCGCAGATCCGCGAGACCGTGGGCCTGCCGATCGTCGCCGCCGGCGGCATCATGCGCGGCAGCCAGATCGCCGCCGTCCTCGCGGCGGGCGCGACCGCGGCCCAGCTCGGCACCGCGTTCCTCGCCACCCCCGAGTCCGGTGCGGCCCCCGTCCACAAGCAGGCCCTGACCAACCCCCTGTTCGTGCGCACCGAGCTGACCCGCGCCTTCTCCGGCCGCCCCGCCCGCGGCCTGGTCAACCGCTTCCTGCGCGAGCACGGCCCGTACGCCCCCGCCGCCTACCCCGCCGTCCACCACCTCACCGCGCCGCTGCGCAAGAAGGCCGCCGCGGGCGGGGACGCGCAGGGCATGGCGCTGTGGGCCGGGCAGGGCCACCGCATGGCGCGCGAGATGCCGGCCGGGCAGCTGGTGGAGGTCCTGGCCGCCGAACTCGACGCGGCCCGGACAGCGTTGTCGGACAAGGGAGGACTGCGATGACCGCGCCGGTGTTCGTCGTCGACTCGCTGGAGGGCGTCGGCCCCGGCTCGGTCGTCGAGGTGGAGGGGCCCGAGGGGCGGCACGCGGTGTCGGTACGGCGGCTGCAGGCCGGCGAGGACGTGGTGCTGACCGACGGCAGGGGCCGCGGGGCGGCCGGAGTCGTCCGCAGCGTCTCCGGCAAGGACCGTCTCGTCGTCGAGCCCTTCGAGTTCCCGGTGGAGCCCGAACCCTCCCCGCGGATCACCGTCGTCCAGGCCCTGCCCAAGGGCGACCGCGGCGAACTGGCGGTCGAGACGATGACCGAGACCGGCGTGGACGCCGTCGTCCCCTGGTCGGCCGCCCGCTGCATCACCCAGTGGAAGGGCGAGCGCGGACTGAAGGCGCTCGCCAAGTGGCGGGCCACCGCCCGCGAGGCCGGCAAGCAGTCCCGCCGGCTGCGCTTCCCGGAGGTCGCGGACGCGGCGACGACCAAGCAGGTTGCGGCACTTCTCGCCAAAGCCGACTTCGCCGCCGTACTGCACGAGGACCGGGAGTACGGCAGCGAGCCGCTGGCGACCGCCGAACTCCCCGCCCAGGGCGAGATCATGCTGGTCGTCGGGCCCGAAGGAGGCGTCTCCCCCGAGGAGTTGGCGCTCTTCGAGGAGGCGGGGGCGAAGGCGTACCGGCTCGGGCGCAGCGTGCTGCGCACCTCGACCGCGGGCACCGCGGCCACCGCCCTGCTCCTCGGCCGCACCGGCCGCTGGTCGTGACAGCGGCCGCACAGGACCCGCGCTCCGTGGGAACGGGGCGCGGGGGGCGCTTTCGTGGCCGTATGCGCTCTACCGCGCGACCGCGGTCAGTGGCAGGCTGCCCTCCATGGGGGTGTTGAGGCGGAACTGGCGGCGGCCACGGGGACGGCGGGTGGCGGCCGCGGCGGGGCTTGCCCTGCTGACCTTCGGCGGGGTCGTGGCCTGTGATCCGGCCGGGCTCAGCGCCGCGTCCGTGGCCTACACGACCGACCAGACGGCGACCGCGGAGCTCAAGCGGCAGCACGTGAACGTCCAGTGGCTCAGCTGCACGGCCAACTACGGGAACAACAACAAGAACTCCACGTCCGGCAGTTCGATGCCCTCGGCGAGCGAGACCACCGTCGCCGACGTCGACTGCCAGGGGCAGACCAAGGACGGCAAGGAGATCACCGTCACCGGCAAGGTCACCCGTGCCGTCGACGGCGCCTGTGTGCGCGGCGATCTCACCGCCAAGGTCGGCGGCAAGACGTGGTTCCACGTGAGCGGCCTCGGCAACTGCACGTCCACCCCGTCACCCATCCTGAACAACCCGAGCAACGGCAACGGCAACCAGCCCGGGCCGACCGTCACCGTGACCGTCACCCGGACCATCTGGTGCAAGGGCGACCCGAAGTGCTGGCCGGTCCAGGGCAAGTGATCCAAACCCCTGTCCCGCGACGGTGCGGCTGCCTAGAGTGATCGGGTGACTCAGCTCGCAGCCTCCGCGTATCTCCGGCATCCGCACCTGCACGGCGAGTTGATCGCCTTCACCGCCGAGGACGACGTGTGGATCGCGCCCCTCGACGGCGGCCGGGCCTGGCGGGTCAGCGCCGACAACGTCCCCGTCGACCACCCGCGCATCTCGCCCGACGGCGCCACCGTCGCCTGGACCTCCGCCCGCGACGGCGCCCCCGAGGTGCACGTCGCCCCCGTCGACGGCGGCGCCGCCAAACGCCTCACCCACTGGGGGAGTTCACGCACCCAGGTGCGCGGCTGGACCCCGGACGGCCAGGTCCTCGCCATCAGCACCTACGGCCAGGCGAGCCTGCGCCGCAGCTGGGCCCGCGCCGTCCCGCTCGACGGCGGCCCGGCCACCACCCTCCCGCACGGCCCCGTCGGCGACGTCGCCTTCGGCCCCGCCACCGTCCTGCTGTCCGCGCCGATGGGCCGCGAGGCCGCCTGGTGGAAGCGCTACCGCGGCGGAACGGCGGGCAAGCTGTGGATCGACCGGGAGGGCGACGGCGAGTTCGTACGGCTGCACGAGGAGCTGGACGGCAATCTGGAGAGCCCCGTCTGGGTCGGCGACCGCATCGCCTTCCTCTCCGACCACGAGGGCGTCGGCGCCGTCTACTCCTCCCTCGCCGACGCATCCGACCTGCGCCGGCACACCCCCGTCGACGGCTTCTACGCCCGCCACCTGGCCGGCGACGGCAGCCGGCTGGTGTACATGTCCGCCGGTGAGCTGTGGATCCTCGACGACCTCGACGGCGCCGAGCCCCGCCGCCTCGACGTCCGGCTCGGCGGGCCCCGCGTCGACCTGCAGCCGTTCCCGGTGAACACCGTCCGCTGGTTCGGCTCCGCCTACCCCGACCACACCGCCCGCGGCAGCGCGGTCGCCGTCCGCGGTTCGGTCCACTGGGTCACCCACCGCTCCGGCCCCGCCCGCGCCCTCGCCGCCGAACCGGGCGTACGCGCCCGGCTGCCGCGCACCTTCCGCGCCGACGGCGAGGAGCACGTCGTCTGGGTGACCGACGCCGAGGGCGACGACGCCCTGGAGTTCGCGCCCGCCACCGGCACCGCGCCCGGAGCCACCCCGCGCCGGCTGGCCGCCGGACAGCTCGGCCGGGTCCTCGGCCTCGCCGTCGCCCCCGACGGCAGCCGGGTCGCGGTCGCCACCCACGACGGCCGCGTGCTGCTCGTCGAGCGGGACAGCGGCGAGGTCCGCGAGGTCGACCGCAGCGCCGACGGTGACGTGACCGGCCTGGTCTTCTCGCCCGACTCCGGCTGGCTGGCCTGGTCCCACCCCGGGCCGCGCCCGCTGCGCCAGCTCCGGCTGGCCAACACCACCGACCTGTCGGTCACCGAGGCGACCCCGCTCCGCTTCCGGGACTACTCGCCCACCTTCACCCTGGACGGCAAGCACCTCGCCTTCCTCTCGGCGCGCTCCTTCGATCCCGTCTACGACGAACACGTCTTCGACCTGGCGTTCGTCGGCGGGTCCCGCCCGCACCTGATCACCCTGGCGGCGACCACCCCGTCCCCGTTCGGCCCGCAGCGCCACGGCCGCCCCTTCGAGGCGCCGGACAAGGACGAGACCCCGGACAGCGAGGGCGCCCCCAGCACCCGTATCGACCTCGAGGGCCTCGCCGACCGGATCGTGCCCTTCCCGGTCGAGGCCGCCCGCTACTCCACGCTGCGCGCCGCCAAGGACGGCGTGCTGTGGCTGCGCCACCCGGTGCGCGGTGTCCTCGGCGCCTCCCGGGCCAACCCGGACGACCCCGATCCCGAGAGCCGGCTCGAACGCTACGACCTGGCCCAGCAGCGCATCGAGCACCTGGCCTCCGACGCCGACCACTTCGCCGTCAGCGGCGACGGCAAGCGCGTCCTGCTGTGGACCGACGGCAAGCTCAAGGTCGTCCCCAGCGACCGGCGGGCCTCGAACGACGACGAGAGCGACAGCAACATCACCGTCGACCTCTCCCGCATCCGCCAGACCGTCGACCCGGCCGCCGAGTGGCGCCAGATGTACGACGAGACCGGTCGGCTCATGCGGGACAACTTCTGGCGTCCCGACCTCGGCGGCGTCGACTGGGCCGGCGTACTCGACCGCTACCGCCCCGTCCTCGACCGGGTCGCCACCCACGACGACCTGGTCGACCTCCTGTGGGAGGTGCAGGGCGAACTCGGCACCTCGCACGCCTACGTCACCCCGCGCGGCGGCCACGGCCACGGCGAGCGCCAGGGGCTCCTGGGCGCCGACATCTCCCGTCACGAGGACGGCAGTTGGCGCATCGACCGGATCCTGCCCGCGGAGACCTCCGACCCCGAGGCGCGCTCCCCGCTCGCCGCGCCCGGCGTCGCCGTACGCCCCGGTGACGCGATCGTCGCGGTGGGCGGCCGGCCGGTCGACCCGGTGACGGGCCCCGGCCCCCTCCTGGTCGGCACGGCGGGCAAGCCGGTCGAACTCACCGTGCTGCCCTCCGGCGGCGGCGACCCCCGCCACGCCGTGGTCGTCCCCGTCGCCGACGAGGAACCCCTTCGGTACCACGCCTGGGTCGGCGACCGCCGCGCCTACGTCCACGAGAAGTCCGGCGGCCGCCTCGGCTACCTGCACGTCCCCGACATGCAGGCGCCGGGCTGGGCCCAGATCCACCGCGACCTGCGGATCGAGGTCGCCCGCGAGGGCCTGGTCGTCGACGTCCGCGAGAACCGTGGCGGCCACACCTCCCAGCTCGTCGTCGAGAAGCTGGCCCGCAAGATCGTCGGCTGGGACCTTCCCCGCGGCCTGCGCCCCTACAGCTACCCCGAGGACGCCCCCCGCGGCCCCGTCGTGGCCGTCGCCAACGAGTTCTCCGGCTCCGACGGCGACATCGTCAACGCGGCCATCAAGGCCCTCGGCATCGGCCCGGTCGTGGGCACCCGCACCTGGGGCGGGGTCATCGGTATCGACAGCCGCTACCGCCTGGTCGACGGCACGCTCGTCACCCAGCCGAAGTACGCGTTCTGGCTGGAGGGCTACGAGTGGGGCGTGGAGAACCACGGGGTGGACCCGGACGTGGAGGTCGTGCAGAGGCCCCAGGACTACGCGGCCGGGCGGGACGTCCAACTGGACGAGGCGATCCGCCTGGCCCTGGAGGCCCTGGAGGAGCGCCCCGCGAAGACTCCGCCCGGACTGCCGACCTGATCCAAACGACAGGCCCTAGCGGGCCTGTAGCGCTGCGCGGCTCCGGCGCGTGGGCGCGGCCGGCCCCCGACCGCCCGCGCTCGGCGACGATACGATGCCCACAGAGACGATCAACCGCCTGGAGGAACCGATATGGCCGGGGAACCGCAGGACGACTGCCTGTTCTGCAAGATCATCGCAGGGCACGTCCCGGCGACGATCGTCCGCGAGACGGAGACGACCGTCGCCTTCCGGGACATCAACCCCCAGGCACCCACCCACGTCCTGGTGATCCCCAAGGCCCACTACCCGAACGCGGCCGAACTCGCCGCCGCCGCCCCCGAGCTCGCCGCCGACGTCCTGCGCGAGACGAAGGAGGTGGCCGACGAGGAGAAGCTCGACAGCTACCGCGTCGTCTTCAACACCGGCCCCGGCGCCGGCCAGACCGTCTTCCACGCGCACGCCCACGTCCTCGGCGGCCGCGGCCTGCAGTGGCCCCCCGGCTAGCCGACGCACCGTGTCCGTACGCGAATTGGTGGTCCTCGGCACGGCCAGCCAGGTCCCGACCAGGCACCGCAACCACAACGGCTATCTGCTCCGCTGGGACGGCGAGGGCATCCTCTTCGACCCCGGCGAGGGCACCCAGCGCCAGATGCTGCGCGCCGGGGTCGCCGCGCACGACCTGAACCGCGTCTGCGTCACCCACTTCCACGGCGACCACTGCCTGGGCCTGGCCGGCGTCATCCAGCGGATCAACCTCGACAAGGTCCCGCACGAGGTGACCGCCCACTACCCGAAGTCCGGGCAGCGCTTCTTCGACCGTCTGCGGTACGCGACGGCCTACCGCGAGACCGTCGGCCTCACCGAGGCGCCGGTGGACCGCGACGGCCCCCTGGCCACTACCCCGTCGTACACCCTGGACGCCCACCGGCTCTCCCACCCCGTGGAGTCCTACGGCTACCGCCTCACCGAGCCCGACGGCCGCCGCATGCTGCCCGACCGTCTCGCCGCGCACGGCATCAAGGGCCCGGACGTGGGCCGACTGCAGCGCGAGGGCTCGCTGGACGGCGTCTCGCTCGACGACGTCAGCGAGGTCCGCCGCGGCCAGCGGTTCGCGTTCGTCATGGACACCCGCCTGTGCGAGGGCGTGTACACGCTGGCCGACGGCTGCGACCTGCTCGTCATCGAGTCGACCTTCCTCGACGAGGACACCGACCTCGCGGAGGAGCACGGCCATCTGACCGCCGGCCAGGCGGCGACGGTGGCCCGGGACGCGGGCGTACGGCATCTGGTGCTGACGCACTTCAGCCAGCGCTACACCGACCCCGAGGAGTTCGAGCGGCAGGCGAGGGCGGCGGGCTTCGAGGGGGAGCTGACCGTCGCGCACGATCTGGTCCGGGTACCGGTTCCGAAACGTCGGTAAAACACCCGTACGATACTGCGATGCCCCTCCCCAAAGCTGAACTGCACCTCCACATCGAAGGCACGCTGGAGCCGGAGCTTGCCTTCGAGCTGGCCGACCGCAACGGCGTCGAGCTGCCGTACGCCGACACGGACGCGCTGCGCAAGGCGTACGACTTCGAGGACCTCCAGTCCTTCCTGAACCTGTACTACGAGCTCATGGCCGTCCTGCGCACCGAGCGGGACTTCGAGGACCTGGCGAACGCCTACCTCGCCCGGGCCGCCGCGCAGGGCGTGCGGCACGCGGAGATCTTCTTCGACCCGCAGGCCCACCTGGCGCGGGGCGTGGCCATGGGCACGGTGGTGGAGGGGCTGTGGCGGGCGCTGGGGAGCAGCGAGGCCCACCACGGCATATCCACCCGGCTGATCCTCTGCTTCCTGCGCGACGAGTCCGCCGAGTCGGCCCTGGAGACCCTGCGGGCCGCCGAGCCGTACCTGGACCGGATCACCGGCGTCGGCCTGGACTCGGCCGAGGTCGGCCACCCGCCGGCGAAGTTCCGCGAGGTGTACGAGGCCGCCGCCGCGCTCGGGCTGCGGCGCGTCGCGCACGCGGGCGAGGAGGGGCCGCCGAAGTACATCACCGAGGCGCTGGACGTGCTCGGCGTCGAGCGCGTCGACCACGGCCTGCGCTGCATGGAGGACCCGGCGCTGGTCGCCCGGCTGGTGCGGGAGCGGATACCGCTGACCCTGTGCCCGCTGTCCAACGTCCGCCTCCGCACCGTCGACACCCTGGCCGACCACCCGCTCCCGGCCATGCTGGACGCGGGTCTGATGTGCACGGTCAACTCCGACGACCCGGCCTACTTCGGCGGCTACGCGGGCGACAATTTCGACGCCGTACGGCAGACCCTGGGGCTGTCGCGGGACCGGCTGCGCGAGCTGGCCCGCAACTCCTTCCTCGCCTCCTTCCTGGAGGACGACGAGGAGCGTCGGGCCCGGTACCTCGCCGAGGTGGAGGCCTACGAGTTCTAGGCGGCGGCCGTGGTGTCGTAGGCGCGTGTGGTCTCCACGGGGATCTCCACGACCGGCAGGGACCGCCGTCCGGCACCCAGCGCGACCACCGTCATCGGTACCGCGATCGCCAGCAGCCCGACCGCCAGCACCGCGCCCATCGCCGGGAACCCGGCTCGCTCGGCCAGCACACTCCCCGTCAGCGGGCCCGCCGCCGTGCCCAGCGAGGACGCCGAGCCGACCAGGACCGCCCAGCGGCCGCGCGGGTCGAGGGAGGCGGCCAGGCCGATGACGTACGACAGGACGACCGGGTAGAGCAGGTTCCAGGCGATCTCGCCGGCCGCGAAGGACGTCAGGTCGGCGGCGGACGCGCTCAGCACGATGCAGCCCGCGATGACGGCCGTGCCGCCGCCGACCGGTACGGCCCGTCCGAAGCGGGGTCCGACCGCGCCGGCGACCGTCACGCCGAGCAGTCCGGCGCCGAGCGCCACCGCGAAGACCGCGCCGACGGTGGCCTCCGTCAGATGGGCCTGGGCCAGGCCGATCCGGCCGCTGACGCCCCACAGGGCGTTCTGGGCGAGGGACCAGCAGAGCATGGCGGCGGCGAGGACCGTGCCGGAGCGGCGGTGGGGGAGGCGGGTGCCGTCCAGGGGGCTGTGTGCGGCGACCGTACGGACGGGGAGGCGGCCGGTGAGCGGCCAGACGGCCAGGGCGGTGAGGGCGATCGCGGCCGGCGGCTGCCCGTGGCCGGGGCCGAGGTGGGGGACCGTCAGATAGACGGCGCCGGCGAGCGCGGAGACGCCGAGCAGGCCGAGGGTGGTCGTGCGGTGGGGGTCCGGCTGGGCGGCGATTCCGGTGGCGGCGACCGTCGTCGCGGTACCGGAGCCGAGGCCGCCGATCAGGGCGCCGACGACGACCGCCGGGACGCTGCCGGTCAGCGCGGCGGTGCCGTAGCCGAGGACGGCCAGGGTCAGGCCGACGCGGGCCAGGGTGCGGGCGCCGATCCGCTCCACCCGCGAGGCCAGGACGAACCCGGCCGATGCCGAGCTCAGCAGCAGCGCGCTGCCGAGAGCGCCCGCCTGAGTGGTGGTCAGCGGCAGTCCCGAATCCAGCCGGCCCACGGTGGTGGGCAGCAGGTAGGGAGCGAGGTACCCGGCCGTGAAAAGGGCGACGAGGGGCCAGGCGATGGTGCGGGGGGCGAACACGGGCGTTCCCAGGGCATGCGAAAGGAGCGGCTCAAGAAGGGGGTTGGGCGCAGGCCGTCGACGGACAGGAACGCGCGAGCAAGTTGTATCAAGCACGCGGTTGCGGAAGAAGGGGCGGGGGTGTGATGTGGCGCACGTTGTGTTTGGGGTGGGGGAGGCCGGGTAGCAGCAGGCCTCGTTCAGCGGCTCAACGCCAGTGCGCCGAGCCCCCCGCGCCCGGTGCCGTCGCCTCGATCTTGGCCCTGATCTCCCGCATCACCGCCACGATCCGTTCCTCGTGCTCGGGTGTCAGCCGGGCCACCGGCACCGAGCAGCTGACCGCGTCCTGCGCCGGTGTCTCGTAGCGCAGCGCGAAGCCGAAGCCGACGATGCCGAGGACGCCCTCCTCGCGATCGATCGCGTAGCCGCGGGCGCGCACCTCGGCGAGATCGGCGGCGAGCGAATGCCTGGTGGTGCGGGTGTTGGGGGTGAGCGCCTCGTAGGGGCCCTCGGGCAGGTCGTCGTCGGGGCGTTCGGCCAGCAGCGCCTTGCCCAGGGCGCCCACGTGGGCCGGCAGGCGGCGGCCGACCCTGCTGATGGTGCGCAGGTACTCGTGCGACTCGCGGGTGGCCAGATAGGCCACGTCCCGGCCGTCCAGGCGCCCCAGGTGGATCGTCTCGCCCAGCGCCTCCGACGCCTCGTCCAGGTACGGCCGTACGGCCCGTACGCGCGGGTCGGAGTCCAGATAACTGGTGCCGGTCAGCAGGGCGTGGATGCCGATGCCGTAGAGCGAGCCGGTGACGTCCGTGCGCACCCAGCCGCGGCTGATCAGCGTCTGCAGCAGGGCGTACATCGAGCTGCGCGGCACCTGGAGCGCCTCGGCCAGCTCCTGCAGCCGGGCGGGCCGGTCGCCGCGCGCGGCGAGGAGTTCCAGCAGCTCGACCGTCCGCGCCGCGGACTTCACCTCGCGTACGCCACCGCCTGTCTCCGACATGGGGCGATGGTAGTCCGCCGGTGCGCGCCCGTTGACGGGCGTGGTTCGCATACCTAGGCTCTGTCTCCATACGTGGATGTCATCTATATGGGGAGACAGTGTGGCGGACGAGACGGAAACGACTGCGCGGAGGCTGCGGCACGGCATGGACAGCGGGGTGCTCTCCTTCCCTCTCACCTCCTTCCACGACGACGGCTCCCTCGACCCCGACGGCTTCCGCGCCCATGTCGCGGCCCAGCTCGCCACCGCGCCCGGCGCCGTCTTCCCCGCCTGCGGCACCGGCGAGTTCTTCTCGCTGGACGAGGAGGAGTACCGGCAGGTCGTGACCGTCGCCGTCGAGGAGGCGGGCGGGAGGGTGCCCGTCGTCGCCGGGGTCGGCTACGGCTGGGCGCAGGCCGCCCGATTCGCCCGCGTCGCCGAGGACGCCGGCGCGGACGCGCTGCTGGTGCTCCCGCACTACCTCGTCGCCGCCCCGCAGGACGGCCTCGTCGCCCAGCTGAAGCGGCTCGCCGCCCGCACCCGGCTCCCGCTCATCGCCTACCAGCGCGGTCAGGTCGCCTACACGCCCGCCTCGTTGCGGCGGATCGCGGACATCCCGAACGTGATCGGCCTCAAGGACGGCCACAGCGATCTCGACCGCCTCCAGCGCCTCACCCTCGCCGCCCCCGAGGGCTTCCTGTTCTTCAACGGCGCCGCCACCGCCGAGATGCAGGCCCGCGCCTACGCCACCGTCGGCGTCCCCGCCTACTCCTCGGCCGTCCACGCCTTCGCCCCCGAGATCGCGAACGCCTTCTTCTCCGCCCTGCGCACGGGCGACGACAAGGGCGTGGAACGGCTGCTGCGCGACTTCTACGTCCCGCTCGTCGAACTCCGCGACCGGGTACCGGGATACGCCGTGTCCCTGGTCAAGGCGGCGGCCCGGCTCCGCGGCCGTCCCGTCGGCCCCGTCCGCGCCCCGCTCACCGACCCCTCACCGGGCGACCTCGCCGACCTGAAGACCCTGCTCGCCTCCGGACTCGACCTCGTAGGAGCGACCCTGTGAACCTCACGATCACGGACGTACGGCTGACCCCGATCCTGGTCGCCGACCCGCCGCTGCTCAACACGCAGGGCGTGCACCAGCCGTACACCCCGCGGCTGATCGTGGAGGTGGTCACGGCCGACGGGGTCACCGGGGTCGGCGAGACCTACGGCGACACCAAGTACCTGGAGTTGGCGCGGCCCTTCGCGGAGCGACTCGTGGGCCGGCCGGTCAGCGACCTGAACGGCCTGTTCACCGTCGCCGACGAGGTCGCCGTGGACGACGCCCGGGTCTCCGGGCAGGTCGACGTCGGCGGGCTGCGCGGTGTGCAGACCGCCGACAAACTGCGGCTCTCCGTCGTCTCCGGCTTCGAGGTCGCCTGCCTGGACGCCCTCGGCAAGGCGCTCGGACTGCCCGTGCACGCCCTGCTCGGCGGCAAGGTCCGGGACGCCGTCGAGTACAGCGCCTACCTGTTCTACAAGTGGGCCGGCCATCCCGAGGGCGTGGCCTGCGAGCAGGACGACTGGGGGGCCGCGGTCGACCCGGCCGGGGTCGTGGAGCAGGCGCGGCGGTTCACCGAGCGGTACGGCTTCACCTCGTTCAAGCTCAAGGGCGGGGTCTTCCCGCCGGACGAGGAGATCGCCGCCGTCCGCGCGCTGGCCGCGGCCTTCCCCGGCCACCCCCTGCGTCTGGACCCCAACGGCGCCTGGTCCGTGGAGACTTCGCTGAAGGTGGCGAAGGAACTGGGAGACGTCCTGGAGTACCTGGAGGACCCGGCGCTCGGCACCGCCGCCATGGCCGAGGTCTCCGCCGGCACCGACGTGCCGCTCGCCACCAACATGTGCGTGACGACGTTCGCCGAGATCGCGGAGGCGTTCACCAAGGACGCCGTCCAGGTCGTCCTCTCCGACCACCACTACTGGGGCGGGCTGCGCAACACCCAGCAACTGGCCGCGATCTGCCGGACGTTCGGCGTCGGCGTCTCCATGCACTCCAACACCCACCTGGGCATCAGCCTCGCCGCGATGACCCACGTGGCGGCCACCGTCCCGAACCTCCACCACGCCTGCGACTCCCACTACCCCTGGCAGTCGGAGGACGTGCTCACCGAGCGGCTGACGTTCGACGACGGCGCCGTGCGGGTCTCCGACGCACCCGGGCTCGGCGTCGAGGTCGACCCCGACAAGCTGCGGTTCCTGCACCGGCGGTGGCTGGACGACGACGGTTCGCTGAGGGACCGGGACGACGCGGCGGCGATGCGGGTCGCCGAACCCGGGTGGCGGACACCGGCCGTGCCGCGCTGGTAGGCGGACCCCCGCGGGACGCGACGGGCGGGGCGGGAGCGGCGGCCGGTCACGGGTGATGTGGTGCACACTTGGCCTGAACCGCACCATGCCAGGGGAGTGCCCGTGATCGCGCCCAACGGAAAGGGACCGTCGCCCATCACCGAGGGGCCGCACTGCCAGGCCCGGGTCGACCCCCTGGCCGCCCTGCGCGCGCCGGACGAACCGCCCTGGGACGTGTATCTGACCGGCACCGTCTTCCTGGACATCATCTTCACCGGGCTCGACTCCGCCCCGGTGCGCGGGACCGAGTCCTGGGCCCGCGGGATGGGATCGAGCCCCGGCGGCGTCGCCAACATGGCCACCGCGCTCGCCCGCCTCGGCCTGCGGACCTCCCTCGCGGCGACGTTCGGCGACGACCACTACGGCGAGTACTGCTGGGACGCCCTCGAGCAGGGCGAGGGCATCGACCTCTCGCCGTCCCGCACCGTCCCCGGCTGGCACTCCCCGGTCACCGTCTCCATGGCGTACGAGGGCGAGCGCACGATGGTCTCCCACGGCCACGAGCCGCCCCCCGAGGAGCCCGCCCCCGAGTGCCCGCCCCGCGCGCGTGCCGCCGTCGCCTCGCTCACCCCGGGCCGGCGGGCGCCCTGGATCGCCCAGGCCGCCGCGCACGGCACCCGGGTCTTCGGCGACGTCGGCTGGGACGACACCGGCGCCTGGGACCTGGCCGGACTGGCCGACCTGGAGCACTGCGAGGCCTTCCTGCCGAACGCCGAGGAGGCGATGCGGTACACCGGCACCGACTGCCCCCGGGCCGCCGCCCACGCCCTCACCGAGCACGTGCCGCTCGCCGTCGTCACCCTCGGCGCGGAGGGCGCCTACGCCGTCGACCGGCGCACCGGCGAGAGCGCCGAGGTGCCCGCCATCGACGTGGAGGCCATGGACCCCACCGGCGCGGGGGACGTGTTCGTCGCCGGGTTCGTCACCGGCACCCTCGCGGGCTGGCCGCTCGCCGACCGGCTGGCCTTCGCCGGGCTCACCGCGGCCCTGTCGGTGCAGGAGTTCGGCGGTTCGCTGTCGGCGCCGGGCTGGTCGGAGATCGCGGCCTGGTGGCGCAGGGTGCAGTCGGTGGAGGGACAGGACCCCGCCGCCCTGCGCCGGTACGCTTTCCTGGAGCGCCTGATCCCGGAGGAGGCGGCGCGGCCGTGGCCGCTGCGGCGGGCGGTGCCGACCATCGGGTTCCGGCCGGCCTAGGCCCTGTCCCGTCCCGCGCCCGGGTGCGGAAGGCGGGCCGCCGAAAAGTCCTACGGCGTTGTCAGTTCCCCGGCGTACCCTGGAAACCGCCAGGCCGCCCAAGTGGCGTGCGTGCCGTATCTAGGAGGACGAGCAAGGCCTACAGAGCCGGCCCATGACTCAGACACCCACAGCTCACACCCCCGCGCAGGAGCAGGCGAGAGCGCAGTTCACCGTCCCCGCCCAGCACCCCATGGTGACCGTTCTGGGGTCCGGCGACTCCCTCCTGCGCGTGATCGAGAAGGCCTTCCCGGGGGCCGACATCCACGTCCGGGGCAATGAGATCAGCGCGGTCGGCGACCCGGTCGAGGTGGCCCTCGTCTCGCGCGTTTTCGAAGAGATGATGCTGGTGCTCCGCACCGGGCAGCCGATGACGGAGGACGCAGTGGAACGCTCGATCGCCATGCTGAAGGCGAGCGAGAACGGGACGAGCGACGGCCAGGAGACCCCGGCCGAGGTACTGACGCAGAACATCCTGTCCTCCCGCGGCCGCACCATCCGCCCCAAGACCCTCAACCAGAAGCGGTACGTCGACGCGATCGACAAGCACACGATCGTCTTCGGCATCGGCCCCGCCGGTACCGGCAAGACCTACCTCGCCATGGCGAAGGCGGTGCAGGCCCTGCAGTCCAAGCAGGTCAACCGCATCATCCTGACCCGACCCGCGGTCGAGGCCGGCGAGCGCCTGGGCTTCCTGCCCGGCACGCTCTACGAGAAGATCGACCCGTACCTGCGCCCGCTGTACGACGCGCTGCACGACATGCTCGACCCGGACTCGATCCCGCGGCTGATGGCGGCCGGGACGATCGAGGTCGCGCCGCTGGCGTACATGCGCGGCCGCACGCTCAACGACGCCTTCATCATCCTCGACGAGGCCCAGAACACCTCGCCCGAGCAGATGAAGATGTTCCTCACCCGCCTCGGCTTCGACTCGAAGATCGTGATCACGGGTGACGTGACCCAGGTCGACCTGCCCGACGGCACCAAGTCGGGTCTGCGCCAGGTCCAGGACATCCTCGACGGCGTCGAGGACGTCCACTTCTCCCGGCTGTCGTCCCACGACGTCGTACGGCACAAGCTGGTGGGCCGTATCGTCGACGCGTACGAGCAGTACGACAGCAAGCACGGCACCGAGAACGGCTCCCACAAGGGCGGCCGGGGCAGGCAGTCCGGGCACAAGGGGAAGTAGAAGACCACAGCGCCATGTCGATCGACGTCAACAACGAGTCCGGAACCGAGGTCGACGAGCAGGCGATCCTCGACATCGCCCGCTACGCACTCGCGCGGATGCGCATCCACCCGCTCTCCGAGCTCTCGGTGATCGTGGTGGACGCCGACGCCATGGAGCAGTTGCACATCCAGTGGATGGACCTGCCGGGGCCGACGGACGTCATGTCCTTCCCGATGGACGAGTTGCGTCCGCCGTCGAAGGACGACGACGAGCCCCCGCAGGGCCTCCTCGGCGACATCGTGCTGTGCCCCGAGGTCGCCAAGAAGCAGGGCGAGGAAGCGCCGACGCAGCACTCCATGGACGAGGAGCTCCAGCTGCTCACCGTCCACGGCGTGCTGCACCTGCTCGGCTACGACCACGAGGAACCGGACGAGAAGGCCGAGATGTTCGGCCTGCAGGCGGCCATCGTGGACGGCTGGCGCGCGGAGAAGGGCCTGACCGGCCCGTCCCCGGCCCCGACCGTCTCATGAGTGGGCAGATCGTCGCGGGCGCCGTCGCCCTGGTCGTCGTCGCGTGGCTCGCCGCCTGTGCGGAGGCGGGCCTCGCCCGCGTCTCCAGCTTCCGCGCCGAGGAGGCGGTCCGCTCCGGCCGCCGCGGCAGCGCCAAGCTCGCGCAGGTGGCGGCCGACCCCACCCGCTATCTGAACGTCGCCCTCCTGGTCCGCGTCGCCTGCGAGATGGCGGCCGCGGCCCTGGTGACGTACGCCTGTCTGCAGTCCGTCCACGGCACCACGCGCGCCCTGCTCGCCGCGATCGGCGTCATGGTCCTGGTGTCGTACGTCGCCGTCGGTGTCTCCCCGCGCACCATCGGCCGCCAGCACCCGCTGAACACGGCGACGGCGGCGGCGTACGTACTGCTGCCGCTGGCCAGGATCATGGGCCCGATCCCGAACCTGCTGATCCTCATCGGCAACGCGCTGACCCCCGGCAAGGGCTTCCGCCGCGGCCCCTTCGCCTCCGAGGCGGAACTGCGCGCGCTGGTCGACCTCGCGGAGAAGGAGTCGCTGATCGAGGACGACGAGCGCCGCATGGTGCACTCGGTCTTCGAGCTCGGCGACACGCTCGTGCGGGAGGTCATGGTCCCGCGCACGGACCTGATCGTCATCGAGCGCTACAAGACGATCCGCCAGGCCCTGACTCTCGCCCTGAGGTCCGGCTTCTCCCGGATCCCGGTCACCGGCGAGAGCGAGGACGACATCGTCGGCATCGTGTATCTCAAGGACCTGGTCCGCAAGACGCACATCAGCCGGGACGCCGAGTCCGAGCTGGTCTCGACGGCGATGCGCCCGGCCGCTTTCGTCCCGGACACCAAGAACGCCGGTGACCTGCTGCGCGAGATGCAGCAGGAGCGCAACCACGTCGCCGTCGTCATCGACGAGTACGGCGGCACGGCCGGCATCGTCACCATCGAGGACATCCTGGAGGAGATCGTCGGCGAGATCACCGACGAGTACGACCGCGAGCTCCCTCCGGTCGAGGACCTCGGCGACGACCGCTACCGAGTCACCGCCCGGCTCGACATCACCGACCTCGGCGAGCTGTACGGCCTCGACGAGTACGACGACGAGGACGTGGAGACCGTCGGCGGCCTGCTGGCCAAGGCCCTGGGCCGGGTGCCCATCGCGGGCGCCTCCAGCGTGGTCGGACTCCCGGACGGCCGCGAGCTGCGGCTGACGGCCGAGGCGGCGGCCGGCCGCCGGAACAAGATCGTGACCGTGCTGGTGGAGCCGGTGGCGCCGGTGGAGGAGCCCGAGGAGGAGAAGGACGAATGAGCCCCGAGGAACTGCGCGACCTCTGTCTGTCCTTCAACGCGGTGCAGGAGGACTTCCCCTTCAACCCGGAGACCTCGGTCTTCAAGGTGCTGGGCAAGTTGTTCGCCCTGAGCAACCTCGGCGCCCGCCCCCTGACCGTCAACCTCAAGTGCGACCCCGAGGACGCGGTCCGGCTGCGCGCCGACCATCCGGGCCTGATCATCCCCGGGTACCACATGAACAAGCGGCACTGGAACACCGTCACGGTCGACGGCGATCTCCCCGACCGGCTCGTGCGTGAGCTCGTCGAGGACTCGTACGACCTGGTCGTGGCCGGTCTGCCGCGGGCCGAGCGGCTGCGTCTGGACCGTCCCTGAGCGCATCCCCGGCGCACGCGCTACGTATGCTCGGCTCATGACCGACAGCAGCGCGCTCGACCCCGAGGACCGCAAGATCGTCACCCTGGCCCGTTCCGCGCGGGCCCGCAACGGCGTGCCCGAGGGGGCGGCCGTACGGGACGAGACCGGCCGTACGTATGTCGCCGGGACCGTCGACCTTCCGTCACTGAAACTGAGTGCCCTGCGGACGGCGGTGGCGATGGCGGTGGCCTCGGGGGCGAAGTCGCTGGAGGCGGCGGCCGTGGTGACCGAGGCCGAGTCGGTGCAGGACGCGGACCGGGCGGCGGTGGCGGAGCTGGGCGGGGCCGGGACGCCGGTCCTGCTGGCCGGGCCCGACGGAACGGTACGGACCAGCATCGTTGCAGGTTGAATACCGGCCGTTTCAGAACCGTCCGGAATTCGTCCTTGTCGTCCGCTCGCCCCACCGGCATCAATGGAACCGGTAGTTCCGACGGTCCGTCAGATCCACCCCCCACGCGGCGTACCGCACCACGCCGCCCCTGACGGCCGCGGATCTCTCCCCATCCATCCCCACATGGCAGTAAGGGAGCCGGATCCCCATGAGAGTCGAACGACTGACAACAGGTGCGGCCATGGCGGTGGGGGCCCTCGCGGCCGCGTCGCTCGCGTTCGCGCCCAGCGCCCTCGCCGTCACCCCCGACACGGCGACCATCACCGCCGACTGCGGCGCCTTCGGCGGCGGGGCGGCCACGCTCACGGCCACCCAGGACGGCACGTCGGCCACCCTCACCCTCACGTCGTCCGCGATCACCGCTCCGATCGCCCTCTCGGAGAACTCGATCACCTCCACCCTCACCATGGCGAACAGCGCCACCGGCGGCACCGACACGTTCACCGGCACGCAGAACCCGGCCATGGCGGCCGGCGACCCGGTCACCGTCGGGCCCCTCTCGGGCACCGTCGCCTCCGGTGACAGCCTGGACGCCTACGGCGGCTCGCTGCAGATGACCGTCTTCGGCATCACCATCACCTGCACCGCGACCGGTCCGCAGTCCCCGGGACCCTTCGTCCTCGACTGACAGTCGCAGCCAGCCCGCACACAGCCGATGGACCGTCAGTTCCTGGCAATCACACAGGAATTGACGGTCCATCAGTTCATTTCGGCGTCTCCATTGACTTCTCACGCGATCCACACATCAATGCCCCCAGTGAGCGCACAGAGAAGGGGGCACTCCCATGGGTCCGATCACCCGAAGACGCCGCTGGGCGTCTCTGCTCGGGGCGACCGCGCTCGCGGTCACCGCGGGCGGCGCGCTGGCCTGTCCGGCCGGCGCCGCCACGAACGTGGACTTCGCCACGCACTGCATCCCGCCCGCGGTCGCGGGCATCCCGCCGATCGACGGCACCACCACGGCCGCCATCGCGGTGGACAACCCCACCCCGAAGGTCGGCGACACCGTCACCGTGACCTACACGGTCGTCAAGCCCGCCGCCAGCAACCCCACCGCCATCGCCCTGCCGGCCGACATCATGACGCCCACCGGCAAGGTCACCCTCGGGGGCGCGCAGACGGGCGCCGTCACGGTCGCCGGTCCGAAGAAGAACGATCCGGTGCCGGGCAACGGCGCCTTCCCGTCGTTCTCCATGACCGGCACCTTCAAGGTCACCACCGCCGGTTCCATCACCCTCTCGCCCGGCGACTACAACATCCACACCAGCTACATCCTGGAGCTGGACACCCCCTGCACGGTGACCAACCCGCCCGCGCCGACGTCCGCGACGATCACGGCGACCGACTCCACCCCGGTCAACAACCGGGCCATCCAGCTCGACAAGGCCTCCGGCGCGCCCGGTGCCGGCGTCACCGTCAGCGGCAGCGGCTTCACCGCCGGTGCCACGGTGACCCTCGCCGGACGCTCCGGGAGCAGCCAGACCGCTGACAAGGCCACCGTCACCGCCGGCAGCGACGGCAGGATCAGCGGCTCCCTCGTCGTCAACGACAAGACGACCACCGGGATCGTGGCGTACGAGGGCAGCGCGTGGAGCGACGCCCTGGGCGCCGGGCCCGCCGTCTACACCGTCACCGACAACACCCCCGTCCCGGACGGCAGTCAGAAGCTGACGACCACCGTGAAGGCCGGGACCCTCTCCATGTCCCAGGCCGGGGACTCCGTCGCGCTGTCGGCGGTCGACTTCGGCAAGGGCGGGGCCTCGACCGGCGCGCTGCAGACGGTCACCGTCAAGGACTTCCGCGGCGGGCCGGCAGGCTGGTCGCTCACCGGCAAGGTCACCGACTTCACCGGGCCCGGCGCCAAGATCGATGCCGGGAAGCTGAGCTGGACACCCGCCTGCGCCACCAAGGCGGGCAGCCCGAGCACCTGCCGGGCCGGTTCGGCGGGCACCGTGGGCGCTTCGGGGGCGACGCTCGCCTCCACCGCCAACGGCACGCTCACCGGCGGCGAGTTCACCGCGGACGCCCAGCTCTCCCTGGACGTACCGGCGTTCACGCCTCCCGGCTCCTACTCCGGCGTCCTCACCCTCACGCTCAGCTGACCGTACGGGCGTCCGCACCCGCCCGTCCATCACCTCGTCCACGTGGGGGTCCGCACCCATGCGCAAGCTGTACGCCCTGCTCCTGGCCCTCTTCCTGACCGGCCTGACCGCGCCCGCGCACGCCGCCGACAACGGCAGCTGGTCCGTCTACCCCGTCTCCTCCGAGATCGCCGCGCGCCCGTACTTCTACCTCTCCGCCGACCCCGGGGCGACGATCGCGGACAAGGTCGTCGTCGCCAACAAGACCGGCGGACCCCTGACCTTCCGGCTCTACGGGGCCGACGCCTACAACACCCCCCGCGACGGCGGGTTCGCGGTGCGGAGCGCGCAGGAGCGGCAGCGCGGGGTGGGTGCCTGGGCGCGGCCCGCGAAGTCCCGCGTGACCGTACCGGCGCACGGCCGGGTCACCGTCCCCTTCACCCTGCGCGTGCCCGAGGGCGCCGAACCGGGCGACCACGCGGGCGCGTTGGTGGCGCTCGACGAGCGGATCGAGAAAGGCACGGGCTCACTCGCGCTCGGCGTACGGCGCGCCGTGGCCGCCCGCGTCTACCTCCGCGTCGGCGGCCCGACCCTCCCCGCGATCGCCGTCGAGAACGTCCACGTCGTCCACCACCAGCCCCTCGTCCCGGGCCTCGGCGACAGCACGGCGACGGTCTCCTACACCCTCCGCAACACCGGCAACGTCACCCTGGACCCCAAGGTGGAACTGCGCGCGAAGGGCCTGTTCGGCCGCACACTCCTCGCCCGCGACCTGTCCCGCGTCCCCTCCGAGCTGCTGCCCGGCCAGCGCGTCCACCTCACCGAGCCCTGGCGCGGTGCACCCCAACTCGACTGGGGAAAGGTGGAGTTGACGGCGAGCGCGAAGGACAGCCGGGAGTCGGCGAGCGCGTCCTTCCTCGCCCTGCCCTGGGTCGCGGCGCTGGTGCTGCTGGCCGTGACGGCCGTGGGAACGGTGCTGGTGCTCAGAGCGCGTCGGGGCCGCGCTCGCCCGTCCGCACCCGTACGACCGTCTCGACGGGCAGTGCCCACACCTTTCCGTCCCCGATCTTCCCCGTCTGCGCGGCCTTGACGATCGCGTCGATCACGGCCTCCGAGACGGCGTCCTCGACGACGACCTCGATACGGACCTTGGGCACGAGGTCGACCTGGTACTCGGCGCCGCGGTACACCTCGGTGTGGCCGCGCTGCCGGCCGTACCCGCTGGCCTCGGTCACGGTCAGGCCGTGCACGCCGAGCTCCTGCAGGGCGGTCTTCACCTCGTCGAGGCGGTAGGGCTTGACGATCGCGGTGATGAGCTTCATGCCTGGCTCTGGACCTTCTGCGCGGAGTGGACGACGGACGAGCTGACCGGGGCGCCGTGCCCCAGGACGCCGTGATCGTATGCCGTCTCGGCGTGCACCGTAAGGTCCAGGCCGGTGTGCTCCTGCTCCTCCGTCGCCCGGAAGCCCATGGCCCTGTCGATCAGCTTGCCGAGCGCGTAGGTGACACCGAAGGTGTACGCGGCGACGACGATCACGGCCACCGCCTGCCTGCCGAGCTGGGCGAGCCCGCCGCCGTAGAGGAGCCCCTGCGCGCCACCGGTCATCGCCTTCTCGGCGAAGACGCCGATGAGGAGCGTGCCGACGATCCCGCCGACCAGGTGGACACCGACGACGTCGAGCGAGTCGTCGTAGTTCAGCTTGAACTTCCAGCTCACGGCGTACGAGCAGAGGGCACCCGCGGCGAGGCCCACCACCAGGGCGCCCAGCAGGGAGACGGACCCGCAGGACGGGGTGATCGCGACCAGGCCGGCGACCGCGCCGGAGGCCGCGCCCAGCGTGGTCGGATGGCCGTCGCGCTTCTGCTCGACGAACAGCCAGCCCAGCAGGCCGGTGCAGCCGGCGGCGAGGGTGTTGAGGAACGCGGCGGCCGCGAGGCCGTTCGCGCCGAGGGCCGAGCCCGCGTTGAAGCCGAACCAGCCGAACCACAGCAGGCCCGCGCCCAGCATCACCATGGGCAGGTTGTGCGGCCGCATCGCGTCCTTCTTGAACCCGAGCCGCGGGCCGAGGACCAGACACAGGGCCAGACCGGAGGCACCGGAGGTGATCTCGACGGGCAGACCGCCCGCGAAGTCGAGGGCGTCGAGGTGATGCGCGATCCAGCCGCCCGGGCCCCACACCCAGTGGGAGACGGGAACGTATACGAGCAGCGTCCAGACGGGCACGAAGACCAGCCAGGCGGAGAACTTCGCACGGTCCGCGATGGCGCCGCTGACCAGCGCCGCCGTGATGATCGCGAAGGTCAGCTGGAAGGTGGCGAACAGGAGGGTCGGGACGGTCCCCTGCACGCTGTCCGGGCCGAGACCGGCCATCCCGGCGTGCTTCAGACCGCCGATCAGCCCGCCGCCGACGTCGTCACCGAAGGCCAGGGAGTAGCCGCAGAGCAGCCAGACCACCGTGACGAGCGCGATCGACACGAAGCTCATCATCAGCATGTTGAGGACGCTCTTCGTGCGGACCATGCCGCCGTAGAAGAGGGCCAGACCCGGGGTCATCAGCAGGACGAGGGCGGTGGCGGCGAGCAGCCAGGCGGTGTCACCGGTGTCCGCGTGCGCGGCGGCGAAGGTCGTCACGTTCGTCTCCAACGGGGTGGGGGCTCGTCAGAGGGTCACCGGCCCGCGTTTCCGGACGCGTACGAGGATGTTTCCGTGACGTTTCGTTGCGTTCGGGTTACCGGAATCTCACGGTGCGGCGGCGCTCCGTGGATCAGGGACAATGAACGCCATGAGTGTTCGTACCCAGTCATCCGAAGAGTCGGGCGAGACCGTCCACCGCGCCGGCTTCGCCTGCTTCGTGGGCCGCCCCAACGCGGGCAAGTCCACCCTCACGAACGCTCTGGTCGGGCAGAAGGTGGCGATCACCGCGAACCAGCCGCAGACCACGCGGCACACCGTGCGGGGGATCGTGCACAGGGAGGACGCCCAGCTCATCCTGGTCGACACCCCCGGGCTGCACAAGCCGCGCACGCTGCTGGGGGAGCGGCTCAACGACGTCGTGCGCACGACGTGGGCCGAGGTCGACGTGATCGGCTTCTGCCTCCCCGCGAACGAGAAGATCGGCCCTGGCGACCGCTTCATCGCCAAGGAACTTGCGGGGATCCGCAAGACGCCCAAGATCGCGATCGTCACCAAGACCGACCTCGTCGACTCCAAGACCCTCGCCGAGCAGCTGATCGCCATCGACCAGCTGGGCAAGGAGCTCGGCTTCGAGTGGGCGGAGATCGTGCCGGTGTCCGCGGTCGGGGACAAGCAGGTGAGCCTGCTGGCCGACCTCCTCGTCCCGCTCCTGCCCGAGGGCCCGGCGCTCTACCCCGAGGGCGACCTCACCGACGAGCCCGAGCAGGTCATGATCGCCGAGCTGATCCGCGAGGCGGCCCTGGAGGGCGTCCGCGACGAGCTGCCGCACTCCATCGCGGTCGTCGTCGAGGAGATGCTCCCCCGTGAGGACCGCCCGGCCGACAAGCCCCTGCTCGACATCCACGCCAACCTCTACATCGAGCGCCCCAGCCAGAAGGGCATCATCATCGGCCCCAAGGGCAAGCGCCTGAAGGACGTCGGCATCAAGAGCCGCAAGCAGATCGAGGCGCTGCTGGGCACGCCCGTCTTCCTCGACCTGCATGTGAAGGTCGCGAAGGACTGGCAGCGGGACCCCAAGCAGCTGCGTCGGCTGGGGTTCTGACAGCCTTCCTCGTCCCGCCGCTGTAGGTCCCTCAAACGCTGGACGGGCTGGACGGCGGGACCATGTCCTGCAGTCCGACCACCCGCAGCAACTGCAGCCGCTCGTACGACTCCGTGCCCGGGCGGGCCGTGTGGACGATCAGCATGTGGTGGTGCTCGTGGCTGAGCATGACCTCGCAGTCGAGCTCCAGCAGGCCCACCAGGGGGTGCTGGAACCGCTTGGTCGCGCGGTTGCGCAGGGACACCTCGTGCTCGTCCCACAGCCGCGCGAACTCCTCGCTGGAGGCGCGGAGTTCGGCGACCAGGGCGGCCGGTTCCGGGTCGTCGGGGCGGGCCGCGGTCACCGCGCGGAGGTTGGCCACGTGCGAGCGGGCGTGCGGTGCGTGGTCGTCGTCGAGGAAGAGCGAGCGGGCCGTCGGGTCCAGGAAGAACCGCCGGACCAGGTTCCGCTCCCGCCGCGGCCGGGACATGACGTCGCCGACCAGCGCCTTCGCCATCGCGTTCTGCGCCAGCACCTCGCCGCAGTCGTTCACCAGCTGCGCCGGGGTGTCGTACAGCCGGTCCAGGATCAGCAGCAGCCCCGGCCGGACGTGCGCCGACGCCGTCTCGCGCCGCGGCGGCTCCTCCCCGGCCAGATGGAACAGATGGTCGTGCTCGGCGGCCGTCAGCCGCAGCGCCCGCGCCATCGCCGACAGCATCTGGCGGGACGGGCGCGGCCCCCGGGACTGCTCCAGGCGCGTGTAGTAGTCGACCGACATGCCGGCCAGCTGGGCCACCTCCTCGCGGCGCAGGCCCGGCGTGCGGCGGCGGGCGCCGGGCGCGAGGCCCACGTCGGAGGGCTCCAGGCGGGCGCGGCCGCGGCGCAGGAAGTCGGCGAGTTCGGCTCGGTTCACCTCTCCAGCGTGCGGGACGCCGTCCGGCTTATCCAGGGACTGCCGGTCCCCTGATCGGAAGGTCTCTCCCGGTGGCGGGCGTCTCCCTGAAGGGTGGGTGGGGACGAGAGGAGCAGAACATGCTGACATTGGTCACGGGTACGACAGGGCAGGTCGGACGGCGTTTCGTGCCGAGGCTGCTGGCGCAGCTGCGCCCGGGGGAGACCGTGCGGGTCCTGGTACGGGACGCGGCGCGCGGGGAGCCGTTCGCGGAGCTGGGCGCCGAAGTGGTGGTCGGGGATCTGCGGGACGCGGACGTGCTCGGCAAGGCGGTGGCCGGGGCGGACGCCGTGGTGAACGTCGCCGCCGCCTTCCGCGGGGTGCCCGACGAGGAGGCGCGGGCCGTCAACCGGGACGCGGCGGTGGAGCTGGGACGGGCCGCGCTCGCCTCCGGCGTCGGGCGCTTCGTGCAGGTCAGCACCGGACTGGTGTACGGCACGGGGCGGGGCCGTCCGGTGACCGAGGAGGACGAGAGCCGGCCCGGCGGCGCGATGTGGGGCGCCTACCCCGCGTCGAAGGCGGAGGCCGAACGGGAGCTGCTGGCGATGGACGGCCTGGACGTGCGGATCGCCCGGCTGCCCTTCGTCTACGGCGAGGGCGACCCGCACCTCGCCCAGTCGCTGCGCTGGGCCGGGCAGTGGGCGGCGACCCAGCGCCTGCACATGGGCCACCACGCGGACGTCGCCCAGGGCCTGCTGCGCGTCCTGCACGCCCCCGGCATCGCCGGACGGATCTACAACATCGCCGACGACGCCCCCGTCACGGCGGTCGAGCTGCACCAGCTCAACGGGGCCGAGGTGCCCGCCGAACTGCACGAGCGCACCGACCCCGACCCCTGGCTGGTGATCATGTCCACCGACCGCATCCGCCGCGAGCTGGGCTACCGGCCCCGGTACCCGTCGGTGTACGCGGCCCGCGACGCCGGCGCCCTGTAGGTCACCCGGCGCCCGGTCACTCCACACCCCTGATCCGGCCCACCAGCACCGCCCCCGCCAGCCCGATGACCGCCGCCACCACGTACAGCACCCGGTATCCGCCGAGGTAGGTGACGATCGGCGCGGCGAGGGCGGGGGCCGCCACCTGGGGCAGGGCGTTGGCCACGTTGATCACGCCCAGGTCCTTGCCGCGGTCCAGGGCCGCGGGCAGGACGTCCGTCATCAGCGCGAAGTCCACCGAGGTGAAGACGCCGAAGCCGATCCCGAGGACCGCCGCGGCGACGACCGCGCCCGGCCAGGTCTGCCAGCCGGCCAGCGCGCCCGTCGCGACCGCCATCAGCACGCCGGACCAGATCACGAAGGGCTTGCGCCGCCCGACCCGGTCCGACCACACCCCGCCGACGACGACCGTGGCGAGCAGGGTGAGGCCGTTCACCGCGGTCAGCACCAGCACGCCCTGCTCGGGGTCGTGGTGGTGCAGACGGTCGCGCAGGTAGTACAGCAGGTACAGCAGCACCAGCGCGTTGCTCAGGTTGATCAGGAAGCGGGTCAGCCAGGCCCAGCCCAGGTCCGGGTACCGGCGCGGGCTGAGCCAGAACCCGGCGAGGAAGGAGCGCCAGGACCAGGCCGGCCGGTCCGCCGGCCCCAGCCGCAGGTCCGGGTGGCCGAGCACGTACGGCAGCACTCCCGCCAGCGTGAACACCGCGCACGCCACGTACCCGGCGCCGGTCCCGCCCGCGGCGGTCGCCAGCCCCGTGCCGCCGACCACGCCGAGGATCTGCGCCGCGCCCAGCCAGCCGCCGACCGAGCCGCGCTGAAGCCGGGGCACCTGGTCCGGGACGGCCGCCGTGACCGCCGCGAAGGCCGCGTTCAGGGTCAGCTGGACCAGACACCAGCCGAGCGTCATCGTCCACAGGCCGCCCGCGCCCGCGAGCAGCAGCAACGACAGCGCCCCGCCCGCGGCTCCGGCCACGATCCACGGCGTACGGCGGCCACGGCGGGACGTCGTCCGGTCCGACAGCGCGCCGAAGAGCGGGTTGGCGACCAGGGACACCGCGGCGCCGATCCCGGTCACCCACGCCAGCATCGTCTCCTTCGACATGCCGGTGCCCGGCGCGAAGTCCTTCGCCTGCGAGGCCAGCAGGATCTGCAGGGGGCCGAACCAGCCGACCCAGATGGCCCCGTTGGCCAGGGAGAGGGCCGCCGTCCAGGCGCGGCCGACGCGCAGGACGGGCTCGGCGAGGGCCGCCGAGGGGTCCTGCTCCCGGTCGCCGTCCCGGTCCCGCGGCGGGGCCGTCATCTCTGCGCCCGCAGCAGCTGCCGGTACCAGTCGTACGAGGACTTCGGGGTGCGCTTCTGCGTCTCGAAGTCGACGTGCACCAGCCCGAACCGCCGCTCGTAGCCCTCGGCCCACTCGAAGTTGTCCAGCAGCGACCACACGAAGTACCCGCGCACGTCCACGCCCGCCTCGACCGCGTCGTGCAGGGCCCGGACGTGCCCGTCCAGGTACGCGATCCGGTCCTGGTCGTCGAGGCCCGGGTAGCTGCACCCGTTCTCGGTGACGACGACCGGCGGCAGCCGGTCCCCGTAGCGCTCGCGGAACCCGGTGAGCAGTTCCGTCAGCCCCGACGGGACGACCGGCCAGCCGAAGTCCGTCACCGGGACGCCCTCGATCTGCCTGACGGAGAAGGGGAGTTCGGCCGGTATGGTCAGCCCGCCGAACTCGATGTCCGCGCCCTGCGGGGCGCCCACCCGGGTCGGCGCGTAGTAGTTGACGCCGTAGAAGTCGATCGGCTCCGCGATGACCTTCAGGTCCGCCTCGACGTCCCCCGGCATCAACTCGCCCAGCCCCTCCGGGTATTCGCCCAGGATCAGCGGGTCGGCGAAGAGGCGGTTGAGCAGCAGGTCGTAGAAGGCGGCCGCCTCGACGTCGGCGGGTTCCTCGGACGCGGGCCAGGTCGGCCCGTGGGAGTTGGCGATCCCGACGTCGGCGGCGCCGGCCGCGCGCAGGGCCCGTACCGCGAGGCCGTGGGCCAGCAACTGGTGGTGGGCCACCGGAAGCGCGTCGAACATCAGCTGCCGGCCCGGTGCGTGCGCGCCCAGGGCGTGCCCCAGCAGGGTGTGCTCGGCGGGCTCGTTGAGGGTGATCCACTTCGTCACCCGGTCGCCCAGCCGCTCGGCGACCACCGACACGTGCTCGGCGAAGCGCTCGGCGGTGTCCCGCCGCAGCCAGTCCAGCGCGACCGGCAGGTCCCAGTGGAACAGCGTCGGGACGGGGCGTACGCCCGCCGCGCACAGTTCGTCGACGAGGCGGTCGTAGAAGTCCAGGCCCTCGGGCGAGCGCACCCGGGGCCAGGACACCGAGAAGCGGTAGGCGTCCACGCCCAGGTCGGCGAGGAGCGCCACGTCCTCGCGGTAGCGGTGGTAGTGGTCGCAGGCGACCGCGGCCGTCGAGCCGTCCTTCACCCGTCCCGGCTCGGCCGTGAACGCGTCCCACACGGACTGCTCGCGCTCGTCGACGGCCCCCTCGATCTGATGGGCCGAGGTCGACACGCCCCACAGGAAGCCGGCCGGGAACTGAGGTATCGGGTTCGTCATGCGCGGATCATCCTTACCGGCGGTAACGGAAGTCAACGCCCGCGCATGAACGACCTGTTACGCGCTCATGCCCCTTCCTTCAGCACCCTGGAGATCAGCTGCCGCTGTTCCTCGCTCAGCCGCGGATCGGCGGCGTACACCGTCCTGCCGTCCACGGTGATCTCGTAGTTGAAGCCGTCGGGAACCCCGACGGACGGCCGGCCCCGGCCGGCGGACATCGCCTTCTCGGCCAGGGCCTGCCACTCGACGGCGTCGGGCCGCCCCGAGGTGTCCACCTCGGCGCAGCGCTCGATGCCCGCGAATCCACCCGTGCGCCTCACTCGAATACGCATGGGTCCGTGTCTAGTACGGAACTACGTCGTGCGCACCCCGACCTGCTCCCAGGCCTTCAGTACGGCCTGAAGTTCGTCGCCCTCGCTGAAGCGGGCCTTGGCCGCCCTCACGGTCAGCGACGCGAAGTCCGTGAACAGGGCGTCCTTCTTCAGCTCGCCGCCGGTCAGAACGTCGTACCAGATCTGGCCCGCCTTCTCCCAGGCGTGGCCGCCGAGGGCCGTGGCCACCAGGTAGAAGGCGTGGTTGGGGATACCGGAGTTGATGTGGACGCCGCCGTTGTCGCGGCCCGTGCGCACGAAGTCGTCCATGGTCGCCGGCTGCGGGTCCTTGCCGAGGACGTCGTCGTCGTACGCCGTGCCGGGCGCCTTCATGGAGCGCAGCGCCTTGCCCGTGACGCGCGGCGCGAGCAGCCCGGCGCCGATCAGCCAGTCGGCCTCGGCGGCTGTCTGACCGAGCGTGTACTGCTTGATGAGGGTGCCGAAGACGTCCGACAGCGACTCGTTGAGGGCGCCGGGCTGGCCGAAGTAGGTGAGGTTGGCCGTGTACTGCGTGACGCCGTGGGTGAGTTCGTGGCCGATGACGTCGATCGGGATGGTGAAGTCGAGGAAGATCTCCCCGTCACCGTCGCCGAACACCATCTGCTCGCCGTTCCAGAAGGCGTTGTTGTAGTCCCGGTCGAAGTGGACCGACGCGTCGAGCGGCAGCCCGTTGCCGTCGATCGACTGGCGCTCGTACGCCTTCAGGTACAGCTCGAAGGTGGCGCCGAGGCCCGCGTAGGCGCGGTTGGCGGTGGCGTCCTTGCCGGGGTCCTCGCCCTCGCCGCGGACCTTGCGGCCGGGCAGGTCGGTGCCGTGCCGGGCGTCGTAGATCGTGCGGTGCGGCTGGTCGGACGCGGCTCCGGGCGGCGCCGCGACGGCCGGGGCGCCGAGGACGGTGGTCAGCCGGCGGTGGGTGCGCTCGTAGGCGTCGCGCTCGAGGGTCTTGCGAGCGGGATTCGCGAGCGCCGGGTCCTCGTGCTGGGCCAGCTTGTCGAGGACATGGGGCGGTACGACGGTGCAGAAGACGGGCTCGAAGCCCCCGTTGGTCTTCGTCATGCCCGGCACCATTGCACTGCGTTAGCTGCGTGTCACTAGGTGCGACCATGATTGGTGAAATATGGGGATGCTCCCGCCGTTGTTGGTTGCTCTGTGTTATGCACCTCCAGCCGTGTGTGGTTGCTCGCGCAGTTCCCGCGCCCCTTTCAGGGGCGCTGCGGTCCCGCATATTGATACGGGGCCCCCTGTCCGGACCGGCTCGGCTAGCATGCTTCGCATCATGCGTTTCGGGCTGCTTCTTCTTAGCTGCCGCGGCGAGGGCCTGTAAGCCAGGTCGACTCCCTCCCCGCGGAGCTTCGCGTTGCGTCGTCGGCCGTCCTTCCGGACACCAAGAGGAGCCCCGCAATCATGGCGAACCGCCAGCAGCCCAGCAGCATGCCGATCCACAAGTACGGCCGCTACGAGCAGGTCGACATCCCGGACCGCACCTGGCCGAACAAGCGGATCACCCAGGCCCCCCGGTGGCTGTCGACCGACCTGCGCGACGGCAACCAGGCACTGATCGACCCGATGTCGCCCGAGCGCAAGCGCCGGATGTTCGACCAGCTGGTCAAAATGGGCTACAAGGAGATCGAGGTCGGCTTCCCGGCGTCGGGCCAGACGGACTTCGACTTCGTGCGGTCGATCATCGAAGAGCCCGGGGCGATTCCCGACGACGTGACCATCTCCGTACTGACCCAGGCCCGCGAGGACCTGATCGAGCGGACCGTGGAGTCCCTGAAGGGCGCCAAGCGGGCCACCGTCCACCTGTACAACGCCACGGCTCCCGTCTTCCGCCGTGTGGTCTTCCGCGGCTCCAGGGACGACATCAAGCAGATCGCCGTCGACGGCACGCGCCTGGTGATGGAGTACGCGGAGAAGCTGCTGGGCCCGGAGACCGAGTTCGGCTACCAGTACAGCCCCGAGATCTTCACCGACACCGAGCTGGACTTCGCGCTGGAGGTCTGCGAGGCGGTGATGGACGTCTACCAGCCCGGCCCGGGCCGCGAGATCATCCTCAACCTGCCCGCCACCGTGGAGCGTTCGACGCCGTCCACGCACGCCGACCGCTTCGAGTGGATGGGCCGCAACCTGACCCGCCGCGAGTACGTCTGCCTGTCGGTCCACCCGCACAACGACCGCGGCACCGCCGTCGCCGCCGCCGAGCTGGCCCTGATGGCCGGCGCCGACCGCATCGAGGGCTGCCTGTTCGGCCAGGGCGAGCGCACCGGCAACGTCGACCTGGTCACCCTGGGCATGAACCTGTTCTCGCAGGGCGTCGACCCGCAGATCGACTTCTCCGACATCGACGAGATCCGTCGTACGTGGGAGTACTGCAACCAGATGGAGGTCCACCCGCGCCACCCGTACGTGGGCGACCTGGTCTACACGTCCTTCTCCGGCTCCCACCAGGACGCCATCAAGAAGGGCTTCGACGCCATGGAGGCCGACGCGGCCGCCAAGGGCGTCACGGTCGACGACATCGAGTGGGCCGTGCCGTACCTGCCGATCGACCCCAAGGACGTCGGCCGCTCCTACGAGGCCGTCATCCGCGTCAACTCGCAGTCCGGCAAGGGCGGTGTCGCGTACGTCCTGAAGAACGACCACAAGCTGGACCTGCCCCGCCGGATGCAGATCGAGTTCTCGAAGCTCATCCAGGCGAAGACGGACGCCGAGGGCGGCGAGGTCACCGGCTCCGACATCTGGGCGGTCTTCCAGGACGAGTACCTGCCCAACCCCGCGAACCCGTGGGGCCGCATCCAGGTCAGGAACGGCCAGTCGACCACCGACACCGACGGCGTGGACACCCTGCGCGTCGAGGCCACCGTCGACGGCGAGGACACCGTCCTGACCGGCTCGGGCAACGGTCCGATCTCGGCCTTCTTCGACGCGCTGGCGAAGGTCGGCATCGACGCCCGGCTGCTGGACTACCAGGAGCACACGATGAGCGAGGGCGCCTCCGCGCAGGCCGCCTCCTACATCGAATGCGCGATCGACGACAAGGTCCTGTGGGGAATCGGCATCGACGCGAACACGACGCGTGCGTCCCTGAAGGCGGTCGTCTCGGCGGTCAACCGCGCGGCTCGATAGCCCCTCTGACCGGCGGTTTCGGGGTCCTGATCATCGGATACGGCGATCAGGGCCCCGTTCTTTTTCGGCCACCTCGACGTGGAGGTCACGGAAAGGTCTCTTCCGGGGTGCTGACTACGCCTGGTCGATGTGGCTAACATCACGCCAGTACGGCGATGTTGCCGTGCCGTTACGGAGGTGCGACGTGCTGCCAGTACGGGGACGAAACGGCCGAGCCGCCAGGCCTGCGCGCCTCCTGGGCACCCGCACCGCGTGGACGCCCGTAGGGGACGGCGAGTTCTTCTGCCCGGGCTGCGGAGGCGACCGCAACTACCAGCGGCTCACCGGCCGCCGCCGCTTCACCCTCCTCGGTGTCCCGGTCCTGCCGCGCGGCGAGACCGGCCCCGTCGTCGAGTGCGCCGCCTGCAACCGCCACTTCGGCACCGACGCCCTGGACCACCCCACCACCACCCGCTTCTCCGCGATGCTCCGCGACGCCGTGCACACCGTCGCCCTCGCGGTGCTCGCCGCGGGCGGCACCTGTTCGCGCACGTCCCTGGAGACCGCCGCGAGCGCGGTCCGCGCGGCCGGCTTCGACGACTGCACGGAGGAACAGCTGGAGGCCCTGGTCGACGCCCTGGCCGCCGACACCGGCCGGGTCTACGGCCAGTCCTGCGGCGCGGGCCTGGCCATCGAGCTCCACGAGGCCCTCGACCCCCTCGCCCCGCACCTCGCCCCCGTCGGCCGCGAATCGATCCTGCTGCAGGGCGCCCGCATCGCCCTGGCCGACGGCCCCTACACCCCGGCCGAACGCGACGTCCTCAGCACGGTCGGCGCCGCCCTGACCATCTGCGCCGACGACGTGACCCGGCTGCTGGCGGCGGCACGTACGCCGTCCTGATACTCCCCTGGGAGTAACGCGCGCCCGGCGCCTCCAGCGGCAGTAACCCCGAACTCGCCCGCACGCCCGACGAACCCGCCCCCTTCCGCCGGGAGTCTGGAACCGACCCAGACACCCGACCGGAGGGAGGCCCGTCCATGGGGGCCGTAAGGACAAGCGCACGGCCAGGCGTACGGCGTCGACGGGCCGTGCCCTGGGCGGTGCTCGCGCTGTGGCTGGCCGCCCTGGTGCTCGCCGGGCCGCTCGCCGGGAAGTTCTCCGGCATCCAGCAGAACCGCTCCGTCGACTACCTGCCCGACAGCGCCGACTCCACCCAGGTGGCCCGCATCCAGGACCGGCTGCCGGGCGGCGAGTCGACCGACCTGGTGCTCGTCTACCACCGCGACGGCGGCCTCACCGCCGCCGACCGCGAGAAGGCCGCGCAGCAGATCGCCGAGATCACCGGCAGGTACGACATCACCGGGCACCCGCACGCGGTCCCGTCCCGCGACGGCACGACCGTCATGTACCCCGTCTCCAGCACCGGCCCCGGCCAGGACGACGACAAGCGCGACGCCTTCGTCGACGGGGTGCGGGCCGTCGCCGACGGCGGCGCCGGACTGACCGTTCAGGTCGGCGGCCCCGGCGCCCTCAACGCCGACATGGGCAAGGTCTTCGGCAGCATCGACGGCACACTGCTCTACGCCACCCTCGGCGTCGTCACCGCCCTGCTGATCCTCATCTACCGCAGCCCCTTCCTGTGGCTGGTGCCGCTCTCCGTCGCCGGCGTCGCCGCCGGTATGGCGATGGCCGCCGGCTACGGCCTGCACGAGGCGTTCGGCGTCACCGTCACCGGCCAGAGCGGCGGCGTCATGACGGTCCTGGTGCTGGGCGCGGGCACCGACTACGCGCTGCTGCTCATCTCCCGCTACCGCGAGGAGCTACGGCGCCACGAGCGCCCGTACGACGCCATGCGGGCCGCGCTGCGCGGCTGCGGACCGGCGATCCTCGCCTCCTCGGGCACGGTCGCGGCCGGGCTGCTGTGCCTGCTCGCCGCCGACCTCAACAGCAGCAGCGGCATGGGCCCGGTCGGCACGGTGGGCGTGCTCGCCGCACTGATCGCCATGACGACACTGCTGCCCGCCCTCCTGGTCGTCCTCGGCCGCCGCGTCTTCTGGCCGCTGATCCCCGCCTTCGGCAGCGAGCCGAAGGCACGCCGGTCGCTGTTCTCGGCGATGGGCGACTCGGCCGCGCGCCGGCCCGCCGCCGTCCTCGCCGGCGGCGCCGTACTGCTCGGCGCGCTGGCGCTGGGCGCCTTCGACCTCCCGGGCACCCTCAAGCAGGAGGACTCCTTCACCAAGCAGCCCGAGTCGATCGCCGCCGCCCAGACCCTCACCCGCGCCTACCCCGGCCGCAGCAGCCAGCCGATCACCGTCATCGCCCCCACCGGCCGCACGGACGCCGTACTGGCCAAGGCCAGGACCACGGACGGGGTCGCCCAGGCGACGGCCGGACGCAGCGGCTCCGGCTGGACCGAGATCTCCGTCTACGCCACCGCGGCACCCGAGTCCGCCGGGGAGACCCGCACCATCGAGGCGCTGCGCGCCGGACTCGACGACACCTACGGCACCTACGTCGGTGGACCCAGCGCCCAGCAGCTCGACCTGGCCGACAGCCAGGTCCGCGACCGCGAGGTCGTCGTACCGCTCGTCCTGGCCGCCGTGTTCGTGATCCTCGTAGGACTGCTGCGCAGTCTCGTGGCGCCGCTGATGCTGCTCGTCGCCGTCGTGGCGGTGTGGGGCGCCGCGCTCGGGATCGGCGGCCTGGCGTTCGGGCCGGTGTTCGGCTTCCACGGCACGGACTCGGGCCTCGGCCTGCTGTCCTTCGTCTTCCTGGTGGCACTCGGCGTGGACTACGGCATCTTCCTCATGCACCGCATGCGGGAGGAGTCGATCGCCGGCGCCGAGCCGCGGGCGGCCGCGCTGACCGCGCTGCGCACCACCGGCGGGGTGATCGCGTCGGCGGGCGTCGTGCTCGCCGCGACCTTCGCCGTGCTGACCACCCTGCCGCTGGTGGCGCTGGTCGAGCTCGGCTTCGTGATCGCGGTCGGCGTGCTGCTGGACACCTTCCTGGTGCGCACGTACCTGGTCACGACCGCGAGCGTGCTGCTGAAGCGGCGGGTGTGGTGGCCGGGACGGCTGTCACGGGAACCGGAACCGCTGCCGGTGCGGCGACAGCCCGAGACCGTGTGAAGCTGAACGCTGTGGAAGGGACGACGGTGACACGGCAGCGCAGGGCCGAGCGCGTCATGGCGGTGATCAACCGCGACCCGCGCACGGCCCCGCACGGCACCCGCAACGACGCGATCCTCGCGGCCGTGCTCGCCGCGGTGGCCGTGTGCCTGGCGCTGACCACCGACCCGGGCCGCCGCCCGGACGCGCTCGGCTGGACGCTGCTGCTCGCCGCCCACGTGCCGCTGGTGTGGCGGCGGCGCCGCCCACTGCTCGTCGCCACCACGGTCCTGACGCTGCTCGCCGCCTACCACGCCCTCGACAACAACCACACCGCCCCCACGCCCGCGACCGTGGTGGCGCTCTACACGGTCGCGGCGACCGGCACGGTACGCCGCACCCTCTGCGTCGGCGCCACCGTCCTGAGCGCGTCCGTGCTGGTCAACCTCTTCAGCAACCCCGCCGGCGCGGTGGAGGTCCTGCGCATCTCCGGCTGGGTCATCGCGGTGCTCTTCTGCGGCATCGACGTCCGCTACTACCGCCAGTACGTGGCCGCGATCGTCGAACGCGCCGAGCGCGCCGAACGTACCCGCGAGGAGGAGGCCCGCCGCCGCGTCGCCGAGGAACGCCTGCGCATCGCCCGCGACCTGCACGACCTGCTGGCCCACAGCATCACGCTCATCGGCGTCCAGACCTCCGTCGCCGCGCACGTCCTGGCCGCCGACCCCGAGCGGCTGGACCGGGAGACGGTCGCGAAGGCCCTGGACGACATCGCGGAGACGTGCCGGACGGCGCGCGGCGAACTGCGGGGCACGCTGGAGGTGCTGCGGGAGGCCGACTGCCCCGACGGCCGCGGCCCACTGCCCGGCCTCGACGGCCTGCCCGACCTCGTGGAGGCCGCCCGGCTCGCGGGCGCGCGGGTGGAACCGACGGTACGGGTGGAGCAGGCACCGCCCGCCGTGGGCGCCGCCGCCTACCGAATCGTGCAGGAGGCGCTGACGAACGCCGTCAGACACGCCGGCCCCGAACCGGCCGTACGGGTCGAGCTGTACGAGGCGGACGGCGCCCTGCGGCTGACCGTCACCGACGACGGCACCGGGCCCACCCCCGGCACCGCGCCCGGCTTCGGGCTGGTCGGCATGCGGGAGAGGGCCCGCAGCGTCGGTGGCACACTCGACGCCGGGCCACGGGACGCGGGCGGCTTCGAGGTGAGGGCCGTACTGCCGCTGACGACGACGGGGGAAGAGAACGGATGACCATCCGCGTACTGCTCGCCGACGACCAGACCCTCGTACGGGCCGCGTTCGCGATGCTCGTCGAGTCGGCGCGGGACATGGCGGTCGTGGGCCAGGCCGGCACCGGCCGGGAGGCCGTGGAACTGGCCCGCGGCGAGCGCCCCGACCTGGTGGTGATGGACGTCCGCATGCCCGACCTGGACGGCATCGAGGCGACCCGGCTGATCGCGGCCGACGAGGACCTCGCCGCGGTGAAGGTGCTCGTCCTCACCACCTACGACACCGACGAGAACATCGTGGAGGCGCTGCGGGCCGGGGCCTCCGGGTTCCTGGTGAAGGACACCCGTCCGGCCGAACTGCTGGACGCCATCCGCACGGTGGCCGCCGGGGAGGCCCTGCTGTCGCCGGGGCCGACGGCACGGCTGATCGAACGGTTCCTGCGCAGCCCGTCCGTGCCGGCCGCGGGCGGGCCGGAGTGCCTGTCGGAGCGGGAGCGGGAGGTGCTCACGCTCGTCGCCCGGGGACTGAACAACACCGAGGTGGGTGAATCCCTCGGCCTGAGTCCGCTGACCGCGAAGACGCACGTCAGCCGCATCATGGGCAAGCTGGGGGCGCGGGACCGGGCACAACTGGTGATCGTGGCCTACGAGTCGGGACTGGTCACCCCGGGAACCATGGGGCCGTGACCCTCCTGAGCCGCACCCTCCTCGTCACCCTCGCGACCCTCGCCCCTCTCACCGCGACGACGCACGCCTTGGCGGACCCCGGCTGCGTCTCCTCCGTCCCGTACACCTCGGGGGAGGGCGGCTACGACACCTACCGCATCCCGGCGGCCGTCACCACGGCCCGGGGCACGGTCCTCGCCTTCGCCGAGGGCCGCCACGACGGCGCAGGCGACTCCGGCGACATCGACGTCGTCCTCAGGCGCTCGGTCGACGGCGGCTGCACCTGGGGTCCGCTGCGGGTGGTCGCCGCCGGGGACGGCGACACCCGCGGCAACCCGGCCCCCGTCGTCGACCCGCGCTCCGGCGCGATCGTCCTCGTCACCTCCTACAACAGCGGCGCCGTCACCGAGGCGCAGATCATGCGCGGGGAGGTCACGCCGGAGCGGAGCCGGCGGGTGTTCGTGCAGCGCAGCCTGGACGACGGGCGCGGCTTCTCCGCGCCCCGGGACATCACGGCGCAGGTGAAGCGGCCGGACTGGCGGTGGTACGCGACCGGCCCCGGCCACGCGGTCGCCCTGACCCGCGGCCCGCACGCCGGACGCCTGGTGATCCCCGCCGACCACTCCGTGGCGCCGCCCGCCGGCTCCACCGACACCGGGCAGGAGGCCAGGTACTACGGCGGCCACGCCCTCTACAGCGACGACGGCGGCGCCACCTGGCGCATCGGCTTCGTGGACGGCGCGCACGACGGCCGCGTCAACCCCAACGAGTCGAGCGCCGCCGAACTCCCCGACGGCAGGCTGTACTTCAGCGCCCGAGACCAGAACGGCACGAGCGCAGGCAACCGCCTGGACGCCTACTCCGGCGACGGCGGCCGCACCCTCGACCGGCCGTACGCCGTCCGGCCCACCCTGGACGACGTCCCCGTCGTCCAGGGCAGCGTGCTCCGAGCGCGCGGCGCGAAGGCTCCGTTGCTGTTCTCCGGCCCGTCCGTGCCGACGGCCCGGCGGGCGATGACGGTGTGGCGCAGCACGGACGCCGGGGCGACCTTCACCAGGGCACTGACGCTCTCCCAGCGGCCCGCCGCCTACTCCGACCTGGTGCCGGTGGACCGCGCGACGGTGGGCCTCCTGTACGAGACGGGCGTCAACAACCCCTACGGGACGATCGAGTTCCACCGACTGCCCGCCGACGGCCTCTAGAGCAGGCCGGCCGCCGCGAGGTACTTGCCGACCCGCTGCACCTCCTGCGGCGACAGCGGGATCTGCGGGTCCGCGGTCACCGGGCAGTCGATCACCCCGCGCAGGTGCAGCGCCGCCTTGAAGGCCCCCAGCGCCGACGAGCCGCCGCCCATGCGCGCCGGGTCGCCGACGGAGACCAGGCCGAACAGGGCGCACAGCCGCTCCTGTTCGGCCCGCGCCCGCTCCAGGTCGCCCGCGCGGCACAGCCGGTCGAGGCGGACGTAGCCGTCCGGGTCGACGTTGGCGAGGCCGGGGACGGCGCCGTCGGCGCCGAGCGCCAGGGCCGCGTCGACGAGCAGCTCGGAGCCGGTCAGCACACTGAAGCCGGTGATGTCGGGGCGGGCGCGGGCACCGGTGACGACCTCGCGGAAGGCGGCCAGGTCGCCGCTGGAGTCCTTCAACCCCGCCAGGACGCCCTCGGCGGCGAGGTCCAGGACCACGTCCGCGGGAAGCTTGGTGTGGACGGCCACCGGAATGTCGTAGGCGATCACCGGGACCGGGGACGCGGCCGCCACCAGACGGAAGTGCCGGGCGATCTCGGCCGGGTGCGTCCGCGCGTAGAAGGGCGCCGTCACCACCACCGCGTCCGCGCCGGCCGCCGTCACCGCCGCCACATGGTCCAGCACCCTCGGCGTCGTCATGTCGACCACCCCGGCCAGCACCGGCAGCCGGCCCCCCACATGGCCGGTCACCGACTCCACCACCAGCCTGCGCTGCGCGTCGCGCAGATACGCCACCTCCGACGTCGAGCCCAGCACGAACAGCGCGTCCACCCCGGCGCCGACCAGGTGGTCGACCAGCCTGAGCAGGGAGGGGACGTCCACCTCGCGGTCCGGTGTCAGCGGCGTGCAGACGGGCGGGACGACACCGGTGAGCGGGGCGGGGAAGGTCATTCAGGGCTCCCTGGGATGGTTCTGCCGTACGAGGTCGCGGGTCGAGGCGTCCTCCCGCACAGGATGGTGGCAGCGGAAGCGGTGCCCCGGCGCCGACGCGGCCGAGAAGTCCGGCATCCGGGACGCGCACACGTCGTCGGCCTTCCAGCAGCGGGTGCGGAACGGGCAGCCGCTCGGCGGGTGCGTCGCCGACGGGACCGGCCCGGTCAGCGGGATGGGTTCGACGGGGTTCAGCAGGCCGGGGGTCGCCGAGAACAGGGCCCGGGTGTACGGGTGCCGGGCCCGGCCGGTGACCTCGGCGGCCGGGGACTCCTCGACGATCCGGCCCAGATACATGGTGATCACCCGGTCGCTCATCCGCCGTACCGTCTGGATGTCGTGCGAGACGAACACCAGGGCCAGGCCCAGGCGTTCCTTCAGATCCAGCAGCAGGTTCAGGATCTGCGCGCGCACCGACACGTCCAGGGCGCTCGTCGGCTCGTCCGCCACCACCAGGGCCGGATCCAGCGCCAACGCCCGTGCGATCGCGACCCGTTGCCGCTGCCCGCCGGACAGCTGGCCGGGCAGCGCGTCGGCCAGGGCGCGCGGCAGCCCGACGAGGGCCATCAACTCGCGCACCCGCTCCTCGCGTTGGGCCCTGGTGCCGCGACCGTGCACGTCGAGCGGGTCGCGCAGGATCTGCCGCACCGGCAGACGGCGGTTCAGGGCCGTCGACGGGTCCTGGAAGATCATCCCGGTGGTGCCGCCGACGGCGGTGCGGCGCTCGGCGGCGGGCATCGACCACAGCTCACGGCTCTGGAAGGACACCGTGCCGGCGGTCGGGCGCTGGATGCCGACCAGCACCCTCGCCAGGGTCGACTTGCCGCAGCCGGACTCGCCGACCACGCCCACCGTCTCACCCGGGGCGACGACGAGGTCGGCGCCGGTCAGGGCGTACACCCGGTCCCGGGTGAACAGGCCGCCGCTGCGGGCCTTGTGCACGACGTGGGCGCCGGACAGTTCGACGATCGCGTTCACTGCACGGCCTCCGGCTCCGATGCCACGAGTTCGACTGCCGGGTGGTGACAGGCCGCCGTATGGGTGGGGGTGCCCAGCAGGGCGGGCGCGGTCGTGCGGCACACGTCCGTCGCCAGGGGGCAGCGGTCCGCGAAGCGGCAGCCCGCCGGGAAGTCGGCGGGGGAGGGGACGACGCCCCTGATCTGCGTCATGCGGGCGGCCGCCGACTCCAGCGACAGCACGCTGCCGAGCAGACCGCGGGTGTAGTGGTGGGCCGGCGCCTCCACCAGATCGGCGGTCACGCCCGTCTCCACGATCTGCCCGCCGTACATCACCGCCACCCGGTCGGTGACGTCGGCCACCAGCGCCAGGTCGTGCGAGACCAGGATCAACGCGAAGCCCAACTCCTCGCGCAGACGCAGCAACAGCTCCATCACCTGCGCCTGCACCGTGACGTCCAGCGCGGTCGTCGGCTCGTCGGCGACGATCAGCTTCGGGTCCCGGGACAGCGCCATCGCGATCAGCACGCGCTGGCGTTGCCCGCCGGACAGCTCGTGCGGATAACTCCGCAGGGTCCGGGCGGGGTCGAGACCGACCATCGCCAGCAACTCCGCCGGGGTACGGCGGCCACCACGCCGTACGACCTGTTTGAGCTGCGCGCGGATGGTCATCGCGGGGTTGAGCGAGGACAGCGCGTCCTGGTAGATCATCGCCATCTCGTGCCCGAGGAGACGGCGGCGGGCCCGCGGGGACTGGGACAACAACTCCCGTCCGTCGAAACGGACATGGCCGCGGACACGGGCGCCACGGGGTTGCAGCCCCATGACCGTCAGCGCGGTGAGCGACTTCCCGCACCCCGACTCGCCCACCAGCCCGAGAACCTCCCCGGAACGCACCTCGAAGGAGATTCCGTCCACGATGTCGACGCCGTTGTGCCGCCCCTCAAACCCGATGGCAAGGCTCTCGACGCTCAGGACCGTGCCCTGAAGGGGCGCGGGGAACTGCGCGACCAGCCCAGACGAAGCCGCACCCGCCGAACCACCCCCCGTGGCACCCCGTCCCGCGCGCGCCCGCAACCTCGCCGCCGCCTCCACAAGCCCCGGCAACTGCAGCACCTCCCCGCCCCCGGCCTCCCGCGCCTCCAACCGGTCCTCGTCGGACGCCAACCCCACGTCCCGCCCGGCCGGCGAGGCCCAGGCGTCCGACACCCCCTCGGAGAGGATGTTCAGCGACAGCACGGTCACCAGCATCAGCAGCCCGGGAAAGACCGTGGCCCACCAGCCCCCGGTCAGCACCATGTTCTTGCCGTCGGCGATGACGCTGCCCCACGACGGGTCGGGCGGCCGCACCCCCGCCCCGATGAAGGACAGCGACGCCTCGAAGACGATGGCCTCGGCGACCTGCACGGTGCAGAACACCAGGACCGGGGCGGCACAGTTGACGGCCACGTGCCGGAGCACGATGTGCGGGGTACGGGCGCCGATGACCCGCTCCGCCGTCACATAGTCCTCGCCGTACTGGTCGAGGACGTTGGCCCGCACGACGCGCGCCACGGGCGGGGTGAACAGGAACGCGATCGCGCAGATCAGCACCGTGATGCCGCCGCCGAACACGGCCACCAGCACGGCGGCCAGCGCGATGCCGGGAAACGCCATCACCACGTCCAGGCAGCGCATCAGCGTCTCGTCTATGGCCTTGCGCGAGGTCGCCGCCACGGCGCCGATCAGCGCGCCGACGACCAGCGCGAGGGCCGTCGCCCCGAGGCCGATCGCCAGCGACCAGCGGGCCCCGTACATGAGCCGGCTGAGGATGTCCCGGCCGAGGCTGTCCTGACCCATCCAGTGCTCGGCGGAGGGGTGCCCGGTGCCGCCGACGGGCTCCTGCTGGTCGAGCGGGTCGTCCGGCGCGATCAGCGGGGCGAGCACCGCCACCAGTACCACCACCGTCAGGAAGCACACGGCGGCCTTCGACAGCGGGGGCAGCCGGCGCAGGCCGCGCAGGCGGACGCCGGGGCGGGCGAGGACCTCGGTGAGCCGTGCGCGCGTGAACATCAGGTGGCTTCCCTCAGTCGCGGGTTGACCAGCAGGTACAGCACGTCGATGACGAGGTTGACGACGACGAAGCCGGTCGCGGTGGTCAGGACGACGCCCTGGACGACGGCCGGGTCGCCGTTCTTCACGGCGTCGATCATCAGCTTGCCCATGCCGGGCAGCGAGAAGATCGTCTCGATGACGACCGCGCCGCCGAGCAGATAGCCGACCCGCAGGCCCAGCACGGTCAGCGGATTGATGAGGGCGTTGCGCAGGACGTTGCGGCCCACGACGACTCGGGGCGGCAGCCCGCTGCCGATCGCCGTACGGACGTAGTCCTTGTCGAGTTCCTCGACCACCGACGTCCGTACGACCCGGGTGAGCTGGGCCGCCACCGGCAGGGACAGCGCCAGCGCCGGCAGGGTCATCGTCTTCAGCCAGCCGGTGAGCGAGTCGGCCGGGTTGATGTAGCCGCCGGTCGGGAACCAGCCCAGGTCGACCGCCAGGTACTGGATCATCAGCAGCGCCAGCCAGAAGCCGGGCGCGGCGACGCCGGTGAGGGAGACGACGCGGATGATCTGGTCGGGCAGCCGGTCCCGGTAGATCGCGGCCGTCACCCCGCCGAGCAGCGACAGGACGACCGCGACGCCCAGGCCCAGGAAGGTGAGTTGGAGGGTCAGGGGCAGTGCGGTGGTGACCTGGTCGACGACCGGGGCGCGGGTCAGGGCGCTGGTGCCCATGTCGCCGTGGAGCAGGTCGCCGACGAAGTGGACGTAGCGGACGGGCAGCGGGTCCAGCAGGCCGTTGCGCTCGCGGAAGTCGTGCAGCTGCCGCGGGGTGGGGTTGGCGCCCTGGAAGAACGCGGAGGCCGGGTCGACGTCCGAGAAGCGCATCACCAGGAACACGAAGAGCACGATGCCGAGCATCAGCGGCACGAGGAGGGCGACGCGACGCAGCAGGATGCGCAGGACGGCGATCATTCCGTCAGGCCCATTTCGCCTGAAGGAGGTTGATGCCCGGGTAGGGCTGTGCCCTTATGCCGGTGAGCTTCCTCGGGTCCCAGGCGGTCATCAGCTCGTTGTGGACGACCGGGTAGAGGACGGCCTGTTCGGCGACGGTGTCGATGTAGTCCTGGATCATCGTCTTCTTCTTGGCCGCGTCCGGTTCCCGCGTGGCCCGGTCCATGTCCTCGAAGAGCTGCCTGGCGACGGCGTCGTCGGCCCAACGGGCGTAGTTCATCCAGAGGTTGGTGGGCCCGTAGTTGTAGTGCATGATCAGGTCGGCGTCGAGGCCGAACTGGTTGGGGTTCGAGGCGGCGGCGACGACCTGGTAGTCCTGCTTCTGGTCCATCTTGGTGAAGACGGCGGTCGTCTCCTGCGGGTCCAGGGTCGTCCGTACGCCGATCGCGTCCCAGGACGCCTTGATGGTGGGCAGGCAGTCGACGATCCAACTGACGTTCACCGCGAGGATGTTGATTTTCAGGCCGCTCACCCCGGCCGCCTTCAGCAGCGCCTTCGCCTTCTCCGGGTCGTGGTCGTAGACGGTCTTCGCGCGCCGGTAGCCGGGGTTGCCCTCGTTCAGGAACGACGTCGAGGGCCTTCCGTGGCCCTTGAGCGCCACCTCGACCATCTTGCCGGTGTCGATCGCGTAATGCAGGGCCTGGCGCACCCGCACGTCGCCGAAGGGCTTGTGCCTGGTGTTGAACATCAGGAACAGGTTGTTCATCCCGGCGCCGCCCGCGACCGTCAGCCCGCCGCTCCGCAGCTGCTCGATGTTGGCGTACGGGATGTTGTCGGAGATCTGCGCTCCCGCGCTGGAGCCCGAGATCCGGGCGACGCGCGGCGCCGCGTCCACGATCGTCAGCCAGTTCATCCTCGCGAAGGCCGGCCTGCGCGGGCCGTTGTAGTCCGCGAACGCGGCGAAGGTGGTGTTGGACTTCGGGTGGTGGGCGGTCTGGCGGTAGGGCCCCGAGCCGATCGCGAGCCCGGCGGTCGCCTTGTCCCAGGCTCCCGGTTTCGAGAAGACGTGCCTCGGCATGATCTTCGCCAGGGTCAGCCGGGAAAGCCCGTCCGGGAAGGGGAACTTGAGCACCAGCTCGACGTTCCGCTCGTCGATCCTGCGGACCTCCTTCAGCCAGCTGGCGAAGAAGCCCTTGGCGAGGGTCTGCGTGTTCGGGTCGAGGATGCGGTCGAAGACGAACACGACGTCGTCCGCGGTGACCGGCTTGCCGTCGTGGAACTTCGCCCCGGCCCGCAGTGTGAACTTCCACGACGTGGCGTTCGCGTCCTGCGGGATCCGCGTGGCCAGCGCCGCGTACGGCTCGCGGGTGAGGGGGTCGGTGTCCAGGAGGCCTTCGTAGATGTGGTTGTTGGCGGCCATGCAGAAGGCGGACGCGGTCTGGGTGGGGTCCCAGGAGCCGTCGTTGCCGTAGCCGATGACGGCGGTCAGCGTGCGGTCCTTGCCGCCCGAGCCGCCCGTGTCGTTGGTGGACTGGGGCCCGGAGGAGCAGGCCGACAACGACGCGGAGACGGCGGCGGCCGCACCCAGCGCGCCGGTGTGCTTCAGGAAGGTCCGGCGATGCACGGTTCCTCCAGCGGGAGAGGTCCAGCGAGGAGTTGTCTCGGTGGCCAGGAGATACGACGTCCTACGTCCTGTTCGTCAGCCGCGACCCTAGGAGCGGCCCAGGGGGCGGTCAAGGGATCGCACACGAATGGCGTAGCCGTCAGAGGTCGCACCAATGGCGGTGTGAAATGGCGGGAGTTGACGCACGTCGACGCCGGACATGGGACGTGGGACGTCCGGCGCGCGTACGATGCGGCGCATGCCCGCGCAGCCAAGGAACACGGAGACCGGCAACAGCCGTATCCGGCGCGCGGTCGTCCAGCTCATCCTCGACCGCCGGCTCCGGCCGGGCGCCCCGCTGCCCACGGAGGCCGAGCTGATGGAGGACCTCGGCGTCAGCCGCAACTCCGTGCGCGAGGCCCTCAAGGCCCTGCAGGCCCTCGACATCGTCGAGATCAGACACGGCTACGGCACCTACGTCGGCGAGGCCTCCCTCACCCCGCTCGTCGACGGGCTCACCTTCCGCACCCTCGCCCGGCACGACGACGACACCGGCGCCCTCGCCGAGATCCTCCAGGTACGGGAGGTGCTGGAGGAAGGGCTGATCCGGCGGATCGCGGGCTCGGTCGACGAGGCGGAACTGGACGCGCTGGAGGCGGTCGTGTCCCGGATGGAGAAGGCGGTCCGGGCCGGCCGTCCCTTCCCCGAACTCGACCGGCAGTTCCACGAGTTGCTCTACGCTCCGCTGGGCAACCCGCTCGTGCCCCAGCTCCTCGGCGCCTTCTGGACCGTCTTCCGCAGGGTGGCCGCGGCCCGCGGCTGGACGGACGACCCCCGGCCCGAGGTGACGGTCCGCCGGCACCGGGACATCGTGACGGCCCTGCGGGCACGGGACGCCGCGGGCGCCCAGCGGGCCATGGAGCACCACTTCCGGGGCATCGAGGCCCGTACCCTGACCCGATGACGGACACCTGGCGACCCACCGACCCCGGTGTGCTGCGGCTGCCGTCGGGCCGGCTGGTCCGCGGCCGCGGCCTGCGGCACCCCCTCGACCCGGCGGCGCCCACGCCCTCGTACGCCCTCTACCTCCTGGGCCGCCGACCGCCGCCCGTGCCCTGGGAGTCCACCTGGCTGCGCTGGCCCGACTTCCGCCTCCCCGTCGACCGCCCGGCAGCCCGCGCCGCGCTGGCCGAGGCGTGGGAGCGGTCCGCGAAGGAGCGGGTGGAGGTCGCCTGCGGCGGCGGCCGGGGGCGCACCGGCACGGCGCTGGCCTGCCTGGCGGTGCTGGACGGCGTACCGGCCGAGGAGGCCGTGGACTTCGTACGGCGTCACTACGACCGGCGCGCGGTGGAGACGCCGTGGCAGAAACGGTACGTACGGGGCTTCGCTAGCTGAGGGCGTCCGCCACCACGCCGGCCGCCGAGGCGATCAGGGCGTTGTCCCAGGCGGCGTCCCGGTCCGTCCTGGTGGACAGGACGGCCAGCACGATCGGGGCGCCGTCCGGGGTCCAGGCCACGCCCACGTCGTTGGTGGTGCCGTACGAACCCGAGCCCGTCTTCTCGGCGACCGACCAGGTGCCGGGCACCCCGGCGCGGATGCGGGCGCCGCCGGTCGTGTTGTTCAGCAGCCAGTGCGTGAGCAGGGCCCGGTCGGCGCGGTCCATGGCGTCGCCCAGCAGCAGCCGGGCGTTGGTGCGGCCGATCGCGCGCGGGCTGGTGGTGTCCGAACGGCGGCCCGGTTCGGCCGAGTTGAGCTCCGGTTCCCAGCGGTCCAGGCGGGTGACCGGGTCGCCGAGCGAGCGGGCGAAACGGGTGATCGCGGTGGGGCCGCCCAGCTCCCGCAGCAGGAAGTTGCCGGCGGAGTTGTCGCTGTACCGGACGGCCGCGTCGCACAGCTCGGCGATCGTCATGCCGTGCGCCAGATGCTCCTCCGTCCCGGTGACGGGAGCGCCGTCCACGAGGTCGTCCCGGGTGTAGTGGATGCGGCGGGAGAGCACCTCGCCGTGCCGGTCCAGGTCGCGCAGGACGGCCGCGGCGGCCAGGGTCTTGAACACGGAGCAGATGGGGAAGCGCTCGTCGGCACGGTGGGCGACGGTCCGCCGGGTGCGCAGGTTGTGCGCGAAGACGCCGAGGCGGGCGCCGTGTTCCCGCTCCAGTTCGGTCAGGCGGTCGGTGGCGGCGTGGGCGGGGGCGCCGGTCAGGAGCGCGGTGACGGTGGCGGTGCCGGCCATGAGGAGGCTGCGTCGGGCTGGGATCTTGCTCTCCTTCGCTCGGGGCTCGTCGACGATCTCTTCAGTGAGCGACGCCGTGGGTCGTCCCATGGTTGCCCGGCCGTAGACCATCGGCGGACGGCGGCGCGCGGCCGCCCTCGCCACAGTGGGGGCATGGAGAAGACGAAGGGGATCAGCCGGGCCCGGTTCCTGGCGGGGGCGGCGGCCGTCTCGGTCGCCGTCGCGAGCCGGCCGGCCGCGGCCGCCGCACACCACGGCCTGCGCCACCGGGGCGTCGTCTACACCGTCGGCGAGGGCGAGACGCCCGGCACCGCGTGGAGCGCCGCCCGGATGCGCCGGGACATCCGCGCCGTCCGCGACGAACTGCACGCCGACACCGTCGACGTCACCGGCGACGGCGTCGAACGCCTCACCGCCACCGCCGCCGAGGCCGCCGAACAAGGACTGCACGTGTGGCTGCAGCCGACGCTCGCCGACGCCCCCGAGCGGGACATCCTGGAGCACCTGGCCGAGTGCGGCCGGTTCGCGGAGCGGCTGCGGCGGCAGGGCGCGAGCGTCGACTTCAGCGTGGGCTGCGAGTTCTGGCTGTTCGTGCCCGGGATCGTGCCCGGCGCGACGGTCCTGGAGCGGGTCGAGAACCTGCGGAAGGGCAACGTCGACCCCGTGCGGATGCAGCGCCGCCTCGACCGCTTCACCGCGCGGGCGGCTGCCCTCGGCCGCTCCGTCTTCCGGGGCCGGCTGAGCTACGCCGCCGCCCAGGACGACCGGGTCGACTGGCGGCTCTTCGACGTCGTCGGCATCGACTACTACTCCTGCTTTCCCCACCGCGCCGACTACGTACGCGAGTTGAGACGCTATCTGCGCCGGGGCAAACCCCTCGCCATCACCGAGTTCGGGTGTTGCACCTACAAGGGCGCGCCGCAGGCGGGCGGCATGGGCTGGGACGTCGTCGACTACGACAAGGGCGAGATCAAGGGCCACCTCGTGCGCAGCGAACACACCCAAGCCGCCTATCTGACGGACCTGTTGGGGGTCTTCGAGGCGATGGGCCTGTACGCGGCGATGGCCTTCGAGTTCGTCACCCCGGACGCCCCGCACCGCGCCGACGACCCGCGCAAGGACCTGGACATGGCCAGTTACAGCATCACCAAGACCATCAAGGACCGCCCCGACGACCCCCGTTCGGGCTGGCACTGGGAGCCGAAGGAGGCGTTCCACGCGCTGGCCCGCCGCTACGCGGGCCGCGCTCACTGACAGGTGACGTCCGTCCCGGGCCGCTCACCCGTGGCCAGGAAGCGGGACACCGTCGCGTCGCCGCACGCGGTGCCGTTGGCCAGGTAGGCGTCGTGGCCGGTGGCGTCGTTGACGACCATGACGGCACGGTGCCCCAGGGCGGCGCGGAGCTTGCGGGCGCCGCTGAGGGGGGTGGCCATGTCCCGCTCGTTCTGCACCATGAGGATGTTGGCGGGACCCCGGTCCGTGACGCGCACCGGTGTCTCCCGCGGGCGGTAGGGCCAGGCGGCGCACAGCATCGCGTTGCGGGGCATGCCCGCGGTCAGGGGGTACGCGGCGCGGCTGGCGTCCACGGCCTTGCGGTACTCGGACGCCTTACGGGGCCAGGCGACGTCGTTGCAGATGGTGGCGCCTGCCACCGAGTACACGTTCCGCAGGACGTCCTCCGGCGGGGACGCCGGCGCGGGCGGCACGGTGCCCTGCCGCGCGGCCAGGACCAGCTTCGCCAGGTCGGGCCAGTCGTCGGGGTCGTAGAAGTCGCCCATCATCGTCTGGCGGAGCACATTGCCGTTCAGCTCCTGCGGGTTGGCGCCGGGCCAGGGGATCGGTTCACGGTCCAACCGCGCGGCCAGGCGAAGGAAGAGCGGCCGTACCTCGGCGGCGGTGCGGGCGAGCCGGTCCGGATTGCCGGGCCGCGAGGCCCACTTGGCGAACTCGGGGAAGACGTCCTCGACGCCGGTCTCGAACCCCGCGAGGAAGGCGCGCTCGGCCAGCACCGGGTCGGGGTCGAGATTGCTGTCCAGGACCACACGGTCGGTGCGCGCCGGGAACATCGTGCTGTAGGCGGCGCCCACGTAGGTGCCGTACGACTCGCCCCACAGCGACAGCCTGTGTTCGCCCAGCGCGGCCCGGACGCGGTCGATGTCACGGGCGTTGTTCCGGGTGCTGATGTGCCGCACCAGTTCACCGCCGTTGCGGGCGCAGGCGTCCGACATGCGCCGGGCGGCGGCCATGTTGCCGTCGACGGACCCGTCCGCGGCGGGCCAGGGCCGCAGTGTGGTGGCCCCGAGGTCGGCGTGCTCCCATCCGCAGTCGACCGCCGTGGACGGGGCGTTCCCGCGCGGGGCGATCCCGATCAGGTCGTAGCGGTCCCGAACGGCCTCGGGCAGCTTGCGCCCCTTCTGCGAGGGGTCGTCGAGGCCCGAGCCGCCGGGTCCACCGGGGATCATCAGCAGGGCACCGCGCCGCCGGGCCGGATTCCCGGCGGGGACCCGGGAGACGGCGACGTCGATCTTCGGGCCGCGCGGGTCGGCGTAGTCCATCGGCACGGACACCGTCGTGCACCGCTGGCGTGGATCCAGGCCGCTGCCCTCGCACTTGGTCCACTTCAGGCTCTCGGAAGGGCGGCCGGCCGCGGACGCGTGCAGCGGGGTGAGGGCGCCGAGGGCGACACCGGAGGCGGCGGCGATCAGCGCGAGTCTCTTCGTCATCTGCTTCATGACGACGAGCCTCCCGGACCCGCCGCGCCCGTCCCATCCGGGCAACGCCCCAGTGGACACGGGGGTTTACCTCAGAACCGCCCCCGGGTTTGTCACACGTCCCGCCGGTCCACGACCACCACCGTCAGCACCGCCGAGACCCCGGCCCACACCGCCAGCACGACCCAGGCGCCGGCGACGGTCGTGGGGTATCGGTCGACGAGCGTGTAGGGGTGGGTGCCGTACCCGACGTCCACCAGCCGGACCCAGGCGTTGAAGGGAAGGGCGTTCCTGACGCAGGCCGTCCAGTGATAGCGCTCGGTGACGAAGGACGGCAGGAGCAGCAGCACGAACGTGGTCAGCACCATCGTCGTCGCGCTGTGCCGGACCACCGCGCCCAGCCCCATCCCCACCAGCGCGCTCACCGGCGCCAGCAGCGCCGACGCGGCGACCACCCGCCAGGCACCGGGGTGGCCGATCGGCACACCCTGGCCGCGGCCGTCGAGGATGGCCTGGGTCACCGCGTACGAGGCGCCCGCGACGACCGCGCCGTACACCGTCATCACCGCCGTCACCACGGCCACCTTGGCCGTCATCAGCGCCCGCCGGTCGGGCACGGCGGTGAACGTCGTACGGATCAGCCCCGTCGCGTACTCGCCGACGACCGCGATCGCGCCGATGCTCGCGGCCGCCAGCACCAGCATCAGCGCGGCGCCCTGGGTGAAGGCGTCCCGCAGCGCCCAGTACACGAAGTCGCGCAGGATGGGGCCGCTGTAGTGCGGGTAGTTGGCGTAGTCGGCGCGGGCCGCGTTCGCGTTGAAGCCCACCAGCGCCAGCGCGCTGGAGCCGAGGGCCCAGTAAGTGGAGCGCAGGGAGCGGAGTTTGATCCACTCGGCGGCCAGCAGGTCGGTGAAACGGGCGGGCGGCAGGGCGAGGGCGGTGGTCATCGGGTCTCTCCTGCCGCGTACTCGACGCTGTCGGCGGTCAGTTCCATGAAGGCCGTCTCCAGGGAGGCGACCTGCGTCGTCAACTCCCACAACAGCAAGCGGTGTTCGTGTGCCAGCTCGCCCACGCGAACCGCGCCGGCCCCTCGCACCTTCAGCGTGTCGCCGTCGCAACGCTCCACCAAAGCACCCTCCTTCACCAGTACGGCGGCCAGGGCGCCCGAGTCCGGCGAGCGCACCGTCACCGTCGGCTCCGTCCCGCGCGCGGCGAACTCGGCCAGGCTCTCGGCGGCGATCAGCTCACCCCGGCCGATGACGACGAGCTCGTCGGCGGTGTGCTCCATCTCGGACATCAGGTGACTGGAGACGAACACGGTCCGCCCTTCGTGCGCGAGCCGGCGGAACAGCCCCCGCACCCACAGCACGCCCTCCGGATCGAGCCCGTTGAGCGGCTCGTCGAACATCAGCACCGGCGGGTCGCCGAGCAACGCGGCCGCGATGCCGAGCCGTTGCCGCATACCGAGGGAGTAGGTGCCGATCCGGCGCCCGGCCGCCGCCTTGGTCAGGCCGACCTCGGCGAGCACCTCGTCCACCCGCCGCCGCGGGATGCGGTTGCCACGGGCCAGCGCGTGCAGATGCGCCCGCGCGCTGCGGCCGCCGTGCACGTCGTGCGCGTCCAGGAGCGCGCCGACGTGGCGCAGCCCGCGCGGGTGGCGGCGGAAGACGTGCCCGCCGACCGTCGCGGTGCCGGCGGTCGGCTCGACGAGCCCCAGCAGCATCCGCAGCGTCGTGGTCTTGCCCGCGCCGTTCGGGCCGAGGAAGCCGGTGACATGGCCGGGGCGGACGGTGAAGGACAGGTCGCGTACGGCGGTCGTGGGGCCGTAGCGCTTGGTGAGCTGCTCGACTTCGATCATGCGACCACGGTCCCGCGGACGGCGGGTGCCGGGCATCGGGCGGGAGCCGACACTGCGAGGGGCCGCCTGTAGACCCCGGTTGTACGTCCACGGGCCGATGACCTGCCCGCGCGCCGGCCCTACGATCGCGTCATGCCCGCAGCCCCGCCTCCGCCGCCCCTGGTCAAACGCGTCTCACCGGCCGCGTGGATCGCGCTCGTGTGGGGCGCGAGCACGCTGTTCACCCTGCTGACGACCTTCCGGCTGCCCGGCGAGACGGAGCCCGCCCAGTGGCCGGCGGCCCAGCTCTACCGCTGGGACGGGCTGACGTTCCTGGCGCTGTCGACCGCGCTGGCCGTCCGAGGCGGCCGGTTGCTGCACCGCAGGCCGCTGCTCGCCGTCGCCCTGACGATCCTCGCCGGGATCCTCGAGACGACCACCCTCGGCGTCGCCGAACTCCCCTTGGCGCAGTACCTCACCACCATGGTGGCGCTGTACTTCGTCGCGGCCGCCCGTCCGCGGCGCACCGGGCTCGTCGCCCTGGCCATGGCGGTCGGCACCCTGATCCTCTACCTCGCCGTGCGGATGCTGCGCGGCTGGCCCGCCGGCACCTCCGCCGAACTGGCCGTCGCCCTGGTCACCGTGATCGCCTGGCTGCTGGGCAACTCCGCGCACGAGTCCCGCGAACACGCCCAGCGCCTCGGCGCCGAGCAGGCCGCCCAGGCGGTGACCGCCGAACGCCTGCGCATAGCACGGGAGATGCACGACACGGTCGCTCACAGCATCGGCATCATCGCCCTGCAGGCGGGCGCGGCCTCCCGGGTGGCGACCGCCCACCCCGAGGCCGCCCTGACGGCGATGCGGGCGGTGGAGAACGAGGGGCGCCGGACGCTCGCGGGACTGCGCCGGATGCTGGTCGCCCTGCGGGCCGCGGACCCCGGACAGGACCCGGACACCGTCCCGGCGGGCCTGGCGGACGTCGACCGGCTGGCGGCCACGACGACCGCGGCGGGCGTCCGGGTGGAGGTGCGCCGGCTGGGCGAGCCGTGGCCGCTGCCGCCCGACATCGACCTGTCGGCGTTCCGGATCATCCAGGAGTCGGTCACCAACGTCGTACGGCACGCCGGCACTCGCGCGTGCCGGGTCACCGTCGACTTCCGCGACGAGCGGGAACTCGCCGTGGAGATCACGGACGACGGCCTGGGGCAGGGCACCTCGACCGACACGGGCTTCGGCCTGGTCGGCATGCGCGAGCGAGTCGCCCTGCTGCACGGCGAGTTCACGGCCGCGCCGCGCGCCGAGGGCGGCTTCCGCGTGGCCGCCCGGCTTCCGCTGCCGGCGGCCGTGCGATGACGGCGCCGACGGCCGCACCGCCCGTCCGGGTCCTCCTGGTCGACGACCAGGAACTCATCCGGACCGCGCTGAGCATGGTCATGGCCGACCTCGAGGACGTGGAGGTCGTCGGCGAGGCGGCCGACGGCGAGGAGGCGGTCGGGCTGGCCGGTGAACTCGCCCCGGACGTCGTGGTGATGGACATCCGGATGCCGGGCATGGACGGCATCGAGGCCACCCGCCGCATCACCGGCACGCAGGGCGAGGTACGCGTCGTCGTCCTGACGACCTTCGACGACGACGCCTACGTGTACGGCGCCCTGCGCGCCGGCGCGTCCGGCTTCCTCGTCAAGGACATGGCCCTCGACGACATCATCGGCGCGGTCCGGGTGGTGGCGGCCGGCGACGCGCTGATCGCCCCGAGCGTGACCCGCCGCCTGATCCACGACTTCGCCGCCCGCCCCGAACAGCGGGGACGGCGAAGGGAGTTGACGGGCATCACCGACCGCGAGCGCGAGGTCCTCACCCTCGTCGGCAGCGGCCTGTCCAACACGGAGATCGCCGCGGAGCTGTGCATCAGCGTCGCCACCGCGAAGACCTACCTGACCCGCCTCCTGGCCAAGCTGGACGCCCGGGACCGGGTGCAGCTGGTGATCCTCGCGTACGAGGCGGGCCTGGTGTCCCCCTGACGCGCGACCGCCCCCGCCTCACAGTCCCAGCGTCATGATCATCCGGTCCTCCCCGGGCCCGAAGTAGTGCTTGTGGACGCCTCCCTCGAAGTCGAAGCCGAGCGAGCGGTACAGCGTGATCGCGGCCGCGTTCGTCGGTTCCACGGTCAGCCGGACCTGGTGGACGCCCTCCGCGCGCAACCGGCGCAGCACCTCCAGCATCAGACGGCGCCCCAGCCCGCGCCCGCGCAGGTCATGGGTGATGGCGAGGCTCTTGATCCAGTTCACGTAGCCGTCGGAGGTGGTGACGAACAGGACGTAGCCGTGCAGGCTCTCGCCGTCGTCGAGGACGAGGATGCGGTCGGCGTGGACGTCGTAGGCCTGGCGCAGTTCGAAGTAGTGGTACGGCTCTTCGGGGAAGGCTTCCTTGTCGAGGCGGTGGAGCTCGGGAAGGTCGGCCTCGACGACGCCTCTGAGCGTCAGGGGCCGGTCCGTGTTGCTCGTTGTGGAAGGAAAACGTTTCTCTGGAAGAGCCGTCATGCCGCCCCCCTGCGGGATGGGAGTCAAGGTACGTTGACACCCGTACGGGTGGTACGGGCGAGACGCCTGTCTGTCTGCCTTTCCGGAGTGTTCGGCAGAGTTCCGACCATCTTGAGCGGGACAATCCGGCCGTTCAAGGCCGGATCAGGGCATGAATGCATTCGCCCCCATGCGCCCCCCGGTGCGCCCCGCCTGACCGAAGGACATGACGGTAATTCCCAGGACTGGTACCGTGGTCAAATGACCTTGAGATCGTCGGGGGATGTCCGGGTGCAGCATAATGCCGACGCGCCCTGGGATTCATTCGACCCGATCGCCTACGTTGATCACAACTACCGCGACTTACAGGCAGAGGACGCGGAGATCCTGAATATTCTTCGGGAACATTTCGGTGGTCATTTCCGGAAGCAGGGCCTCGGGCCGGTATACGGCATCGACGTGGGCGCCGGTGCGAATCTTTATCCCGCGTTCTCCATGATGCCCTGGGCCGACGAGGTCACCCTCTTCGAGCACTCGCCGGGGAACGTGAGGTATCTCGAGAGTCAGATCGACTCCTACGGCGACGGCTGGGACCCGTTCTGGGACGCCCTGTGCGAGCACGAGGCGTACGCCGCCGCCGACTTCGACCCCCGCGAGCGCTTCCGCAAGGTCGCCAAGGTCGAGCAGGGCAGCATCTTCGGTCTGGAGCGCTTCGGCGGGCGCTGGTCGGTCGGGACCATGTTCTTCGTCGCCGAGTCGATGACCGCCGACCCCAAGGAGTTCGCCCTGGGTGTCGAGCGCTTCATGGGTGCCCTCGCCCCCGGCGCCCCCTTCGCCGCCGCCTTCATGGAGCACTCGCGGGGCTACCACGTCGGCGAGCATTTCTTCCCGGCCTGCGACGTCGGCGAAACCGAGGTCCGCGAGAGCCTCGAGCCATTCGCCGGGCCCTTCGAGGTGCAGCGGTTGAAGGCCGAGCCAGGTGTGCGCGACGGATATTCGGGAATGATCCTGGCTCACGGCTGGCGAAAGAATACGGACGCGGAAATTCCGGCCGTCTGAGCAGACGGTTCTTCGACACTGCGGATCTTCACAACAGAAGAGGGACATTCCTCAAGTGACGGCAGTGCGGCCTGTGTGAGGGGCATGGGATGCAGATCAAGCCACGCCAGCATCTGCTGGACATCTGGCAGGCCATCGGCCGCCACTCCTTCGAACAGGGGCAGTGGGTCTGGGGCGAGTGGGGCGGGAAGAGCAGCGTCGCCGACGCCGAGCGGCTGCTCTGCCTGCTGTACCCGGCCACGGAGATCCCGGAGTTCCGGCTGGACGACCCCGACACCACGCAGGCGGACGTCCACCAGGCGCTGCGGCGGGGCGGCGGCCGGCTCGACCTTCCGGCCAACCTCGTCCGGGCCGCCTCCGACTTCATGCGCACGCACACCGGCGAGGACAAGAGGCCCACGTTCGCCGGGGGTTACTACTACGGCTCCGGGGACAAGTCCCAGGAACTCACCGAAGAACAGCGCCGGCTCGACGTCGTCGACTCCTTCTCCATGTCCATCACCCTGTGCCTGGCCACCCTCGGCTTCTTGAAGATCTACGAGACCAGGACCAGACGCACCGACATCCAGGAGACGATCGCCGAGCTGCGCGCGGCCACCGGCAACCGGCTCACCGCCGCCATGGTGGGCCTGCTGCGCTCCTTCACCGTCAACGCCTTCGACACCGACTCCGACCAGGGCCGCAACCTCACCGAACTCCTCGGCCAGGGACGGCTGTCGCAGCGCCAGGTGCTGACCATGTACCAGAGCCGCTTCCGCGCCCTGCGCGCCGCGATCGTCGAGAGCCTGTCCCTCGGCATCGACGTCGAGGAAGGCCTCAAGGACGAGAACCAGTACTTCGAGTGCGGCTGGGCGTGGAGCCTCGTCAAGGACGCTCCCGAGGTCGAGACCGACGAGCCCATCGGACCGCAGCCCAAGGGCGTGGCCCGCGCGGTGCCGTACCTGTACTTCACCGTGGTCGCCCTCGACGGCATCCAGGACCTGTTCTCCGAGCGCACCCTCACCCTGGGCCTGCTCAACGCCGAGCAGCAGAAGCTCGCCGAGGCGCTCCGGCTGCGCTGGGAGCTGACCCAGCAGTACTGGTCCGGCATCGCCCGCTTCGACCCCGAACGCTGGCCCCTGGAGGACATCCCCTGGCGTACGACGGGACAGGAGCTGGAGTCCGAGTACTTCTCCCTCTCCGTGGCCGCCATCCTCGTCCACGACCTGATGCGGCGCCGGGCCACCGACGACGACCTCGCCCGCACCGTCACCGTCATGGAACGCCTCGCCGAACGCGGCCGCATCACCAGCCGGATGACGCGCGACGACCCCAAGGTCTTCGAACTGCACAACGCGGGCGTCAAACTGCCCCTCCAGGGCGGCGAACAGCTCGGCGCGCCCATGACGTGGTCGCTGCACGACTTCTCGGCGCAGTTGCTGAAGCGGACCATCCAGCTGCGCACCCTGTCGCGCAACCTGGCCTCGCACGACCGGCTGCTCAGCCTCGCCGAGGACGCCTTCGGCCACATGTGGCGGCGCCGCATCCGGGACGGCGAGGGCACCGGCCTGTGGGACAACGTCCACGCCGCCTACCCCGGCGCGGAGATCGTCACCCGCCATGTGCCGGTGTCGTGGAACATCACCGAGCGGGTCGCCGAGGTGATGGTCCAGGTCCACGAGATGTACCGGCAGCCTCCGGTCCGCAGCTCCGAACTGACCGAGCTGGCCGGGGCGTTGCTCAGTGAGGCCGCCCACCTCCTGGGCAACGAACAGATGGAGGCCGCCCCCTCCGACGACGGACGGCACGGGATGCAGCTGCGGAACATCGAGGTCAAGCTCCGCCGCGCCCGCGACCTGCTCGACCAACGCCCCGGCACCGCCTACGCGCTGGCGCTCGACGTGCTGGGCCAGCTCGACGCGCTCACCCGGGCCCGCGAGGCCGCGGCCCAGGGACGGTGACGGCGTGCTGATCTTCGCCGCCTCCGACAAGGGGGGCACGGGCCGCTCCGTCACCAGCGCCAACCTCGCCTACCACCGGGCACTGGCCGGGGACGACGTCTGCTACCTGGACTTCGACTTCGGTTCGCCCACCGCCTCGGCCGTCTTCGACGTCGCCGACGCCCGCCTCGCCATCGAGGGCGGCGGACTGCACTCCTACCTAGACGGCCAGGTCGTCGAGCCCGAACGCATAGACGTCTGGGCCGTCACCGAGCACCAGGTGCTGCGCGACCCGCCGCCCGGCTGCGGCCGGCTCGTGCTGATGCCCGGTGACGTCGGCGGCGGCGAGTTCGCCACCACCGGCGACCACGTGCGGCTCTGCGCCGACCTGCTGCTGAAGCTGTCCTACGAGTTCGACCTGGTCTTCGTGGACCTGAGCGCCGGCCGCTCGTACGCGGTCGACATGGTCCTGGAGGCCACCGCACGGCCGGAGATGAGCCACGTCACCGCCCGCTGGCTGGTGTTCCACCGCTGGACCCGCCAGCATGTGGCGGCCGCCGCGAGCCTGGTCCTCGGTGAGCGCGGCATCGTCGCCGCGGGGGTCGACCGCGGCCACGACGAGGAGGCGCTGCGCGGTGCCATCCGCTTCGTGCGGGCCGCCGTACCCGACCCCGAGTCGCCGCTGTGGTCCCAGGTCTCGCCCACCCAGTCGGCGTGGCTGCGCAAGGCCGACGCCGACCTCAAGCAGCTCGCCTCCACCCATGGCATCGGCTACAGCCAGGTCCTCGGCTCCATCCCCCTCGAACCGGTCCTGCAGTGGCGTGAGCAGCTCATCACCGACGAGGACGTGCTCGACAGCCAGATCGCCAACATGGAGACGTGGCAGGCGCTCAGCCGGCTGGCCGCCCGGATCACCGACGACAAGCACTGGGAGCAGGTGTGACCGAGGCCGTCTTCCGGGAGACCACGGCGCAGCCCCGCACCCGGTCCGTGCAACTGTCCCATCTCTCGCTGGAGTTGGGGCACCTCTACATGGAGGACTTCGAGGCGGGCCCGGAACGGCTGCGCGAGCACTTCGCCGAGGTGCGGCTGTGGGTGGAGGCCGTCCGCGCCTCCGTGGCCCGCCGCACCGGCGACAAGCGGCCCCGCATCAGCACCTGCTTCCTCATCGACGACTACTTCACCCGCTTCTCGACGCCCGCCGAACTCGTCCCCCTGGTGCTGGAGGAGGCCGAGAAGGCGGGCCTCGGCATCGACTACCTGGCCCGTGAGTCGGGCTGTGCGGTGGCCGACCGGATCGAGATCGCCGAATCCGTCGCGCACCGCCTGGTGGAGTCGCCGCCGCCGGGCAGCAACGGCTCCCGCCCGCCCGTGGGCCAGACCGGCTGGCTCGCCAACGGCCGGCGCACGCCCACCACCGAGCGCGCCGCCCTGGGCGAGGTAAGGAGCTGGCAGCCGCCGGAGGAGACCGCGGCCCGCAACCACTCCGTGTTCATGGACGTCGAACTGTGGTCCGAGCAGGACGGCCGGCGGCTGTGGTCCTGCCCGTTCCTGGCCGCCGTGTGGCAGCTGGCCCGGCTCGGGCTGTTACGCCACCTCGGCGAGCCGGTGCTCGTCCCGCGCCCCTGGGACGGCGCGGAGTTCCCGCACGACTGGGACCGGCTGCCGCCTCTGCTCCAGCTCAACCCGCGGGCCGCGGCCTTCAGCGCCTACCGCACCTGCACCCTGCTGCCCAACCGCTTCCTGGCCGTCGAGGACGCCGTGCGGCTCATCCTCGACCAGACCCAGGTCGACGCCGAGGCCCTGCGCCAGGTCACCGAACGCTCCAAGGGCGAGAAGGTCGAGGTACCTGACGCGGTCGCCCAGCGGGCCACGTACATCTTCTACGAGGACCCGGCGGCCGGCCCGGCCTCCGGCGGGCGCTGACATGGCGAGGCCCTCCGGAGAGCCCGCGCCCCCGGCCCTCGCCTGCGGTGAGGTGCGCACCTGCCTGCTGCCGTCCTTCCAGGCGCTGGACGGCCGGGCCGCCGCCGGGCTGCTCAGACTGCGCGCCGACGAACACGTGCGGGTCTCCGAACGGCCCAATCTGTACGCCCTTTCCCCCGAGACGCTGACCGGAGTGGACTGCCGGCTGCCCACCGCCGACGGCACCAAGGTCCGCGCCGTCGGCACCGTGGCCGCCCGCGCGGCACTCACCGAGGGCCGGCTGCTGCAGGCCACCGCCTACTTCAGTGCCCCGTCCGCGGGCCCCGACACGCGCCGCCCCTGGGGGCACTATCTGGTACGGCCCGGGGTCGTCGAGCCGTTCGGCAGGCTGCCCGAACAGTCCACCGCGCGGGGCGTGCTGCAGGGCGCGGGCCGCGGGGAGCTGGACCTCGGGGCGATCGCCGAGGCCCTGCTGGCGCGGCTGCTGCGCCACCCGCTGCTGGACCGCAAGGTCCCCTTCAAGTCCCGCCGCACGCATCTGCGTTGGGTCGCCCGGCGGATCCCCGAGGGGGAGCGGGCGGAACTGACCCGGTTCACGCTGGCCGAGGACGGCCTGCGGACCGTGGAACTGAGGCTGCCGGAGAACACACCGGTGGCCGCGGCCGCGGGGCTGTGCGAGGACCTCGCGCTGCACGACTGGCTTTTGACGACCGTGGTGCACATGCTGGAGAGCAGCCGGCTCGCAGCGGCGGACGGGCCCGCCGCGGTCCAGGCCCTGCGCCCGGCCGTCGACCATCTGCTGCATCTGTGGATGCCGCACGCGCGGGTGGACCGCTCACTGGTCCACCTGTGGGAGGCACTGGAGCGGGAACCGGGCTTCACCCGCCAGTGGCAGAACCTGGTCCAGCGCATCCGGGACCAACTGGCCGTCCAGGCGATCCCGTTGCTGCACCAGGCACTGAGCACCAACTGAGGGACGGCACCAACCACATACCCGACGGGGGAGACACGTGAGCGGAGCGTCGTTAGGCACAGGGGACAACGGGGCGGGGCTGCCGCGGCAGGGCATACCCAAGCTGTTCTGGAAGATCCTCATCACAGCGTCGGCGGCGGGCGGCGCCTTCCTGCTGACCGTCCTGCTGAACGGGGACGACAACAACATCTGGCAGTGGGTGGCGTCCATCGTCCTCGGCAGCGCGACACTGATCGTGCAGTACCTCGTGGACTTCGGCGAGCGCCTCGAGGTGGTCGAGAACAGCCAGCGCCGGCACATCGACGACATGAAGCAGAGCCTGGCCAACCACCACGCGGAGATGCGGGCGGCCGTCGACCAGAGCTTCGCCAAGATCAACGAGGCGACGGAGCTGTTCAGCAAGGTCGACGGCTCCGTCCTGCGCTCCGAGGAGGTCACCCGGCTGGTCAAGGCGTACACGCAGGTCGGCGACGAGGCGCCGGGGATCGTCAAGAGCTTCGCGGAGGAGGAACTGAAGCGTCTCGCCGAACTCATGGAGGATCTCATCAGCGGCCGTGCGGACTCCTCTTTCGAGAACCACGAATGGCTGATCGACCTCGCCCTGTGCGTCAAGAAGACGCTCTACGCCACCAGCACGACCGTCGACCGGGATTTCTGGTCCAGTGAGCCCGCGAAGCGCTATCTGGTGGCGCAGGAGAAGGCCATCAAGACCCGCGGCGTGGAGGTCCGGCGGCTGTTTCTCGTGGACGAGCCGGACGAGGTCACCGAGGCCCTGAGGCAGATCTGCCAGCGTCAGCGCAGGCACGGCATCGACGCGCGGATCGGCGTGCAGTCACAGCTCGATCCGGGCGGCACGGTGATGGACTTCATCATCTTCGACGGCGAACTGTGCTACGAAACACGGCCTGATCACCATGTCAGGCCCGACATGACGATGCTCAGAATGAAGCGGGAGCACGTCGAGGACCGCATCAGCCAGTTCGACGAGCTGTGGGCGGCGACGGAGCCGGAGCCCGAGCCCGAGGCGGAACCGGGCCGCGCTCCCCGCCGACTGCGCCGGGTCGCCGAGTGAAATAATCCGAATACCACAAACCTCTTCCACTGCGCCGTAGTCGCAGTTCACAGACTCCTGCCGAGTGTAGGGGTGTCAGGCAGCCGGGTTACGGAAAAGCGTGAAACCCAAAAAGAAAGGGGAGCACGCTTGAGGCGCAATCGACATGCCGCCGCCCGGAATTGTGAGCTGTTTTTGTTACGGTCGTTAAGGAGAGAAAATGAAACCTCCCGTCGGAACTCATGTCGTGGACACCCGCACCGGAAGAGTCGGCATCGTCATGGGCCACGAAGGACCGTACGTCCAACTCAGACCGTACGGCGGAGGGCGGGAGTGGGACGCCGAGCCCGGGGCGCTGCGCGCGGTCACCCGGGCCGAGCGGCTCGGCGCGGCGACGGCCCAAGCGGACGCCCGCAGCGGCGGTGAGGTCCCTTGACGTGAGTAGGGTGCGGGGCCATGGGTCTGTGGAGCATATGGAGACGGACGAAGTCGCAGCCGCGCACCGACAGGCGGTACCCCACCCCGCTCACCGCGCACCAGCTGTGGATGGTGTCGCTGAGCGCCCCGGTGAGCCGTGACCACGACGCCTCCCGCACCACCCTGTACCCCTTCACCCGCATCGACGACGACAGCGCCCGCGGCTGGCTGGCCGACCAGTGGGAGATCACCTCGCGCGAGGAACTCGTCGACCGGCTCGACGAGCTGTCCCGCAGCGGCTACCGGGCCCGCGCCCAGCGGCTGCTCGGCGTCTCCCCGCTCGCCTGGGACGCCGCGCTGTACGTCGACATCGCCCGGCGCGGTTTCGCCGCCGGGCTGATCACCGAGGCCGAGGCCTGGACCGCGCTGAAGAACATCGTGCCGTCGGTGGTGTCGGCGTACTCCTCCTGGCAGGGGTACGCCGACCACTACCTGCTGGGGCGCAAGGTCTGGCGGGACGGGCTGGAGGCCGCCCGGGACCCCTCCTCGCCGGCCTCGCAGGCCGTCGCCGACGCACACCTGCGCGCCCTCCTGGACCCGGCGAACCGTGCCAGCCCCTGGAACCTGGCCCCCTGGGACACCATCAGTCGCCCCGACCGCGCACGCTGACCCGCCGCCGTACGGGAGAATGGACTCCATGAGGGGCACGCGATGAGTCTTTTCCGGGACGACGGCATCGTCCTGCGCACCCAGAAACTGGGCGAGGCGGACCGGATCATCACGCTGCTCACGCGCGGGCACGGGCGGGTGCGGGCCGTGGCCCGGGGAGTGCGGCGGACCAAGTCCAAGTTCGGGGCGCGCCTCGAACCCTTCTCCCACGTCGACGTGCAGTTCTTCGCGCGGGGCAGCGAGCTGGTGGGGCGCGGGCTGCCGCTGTGCACACAGAGCGAGACCATCGCCCCGTACGGCGGGGGGATCGTGACCGACTACGCCCGCTACACCGCCGGCACGGTCATGCTGGAGACCGCCGAGCGGTTCACCGACCACGAGGGCGAACCGGCCGTGCAGCAGTACCTGCTGCTCGTCGGCGCCCTGCGGACCCTGGCCCGCGGCGAGCACGCCCCGCACCTCGTGCTGGACGCCTTCCTGCTGCGCTCCCTCGCCGTCAACGGCTACGCCCCGAGCTTCAGCGACTGCGCGAAGTGCGGGATGCCCGGGCCGAACCGCTTCTTCTCCGTCGCCTCCGGCGGCTCGGTGTGCGTGGACTGCCGGGTGCCCGGCAGCGTCGTACCGTCCCCGCAGACCCTGGAACTCCTCGCCGCGCTGCTTACGGGAGACTGGGAGACCGCGGACGCGTGCGAGCCGCGGCACGTGCGGGAGGGGAGCGGGCTGGTGTCCGCCTATCTGCACTGGCACATGGAACGCGGGCTGCGTTCGCTTCGTTACGTAGAGAAGTAAGCGGTAAGAGGAGACGAGAAGCAGATGGTCGTACGCGGGATCCTGGGAAGCCGGCGCCGCGAGTACAGGGCACCCGAGCCGCACCCGTCCGGCGCCCGCGCGCCGAAGCTCCCGGGCGAGCTGGTCCCGAACCACGTGGCCATCGTCATGGACGGCAACGGCCGCTGGGCCAAGGAGCGCGGCCTGCCCCGCACGGAGGGCCACAAGGTCGGCGCCGAGCGGGTGGTGGACGTGTTGCAGGGCGCGATCGAGATGGGCGTCGGCAGCATCTCCCTCTACGCCTTCTCCACCGAGAACTGGAAGCGCTCGCCCGACGAGGTCCGCTTCCTGATGAACTTCAACCGCGACTTCATCCGCAAGAGCCGTGACACGCTCGACCAACTCGGCGTCCGGGTGCGGTGGGTGGGCCGGATGCCCAAGCTGTGGAAGTCGGTCGCCAAGGAGCTCCAGATCGCCCAGGAGCAGACCAAGGACAACGACCGGCTCACCCTGTACTTCTGCATGAACTACGGCGGCCGCGCCGAGATCGCCGACGCCGCGCAGGCCATGGCCGAGGACGTGAAGGCCGGCCGGCTCGACCCGTCGAAGATCAACGAGAAGACCCTCGCCAAGTACCTGTACTACCCGGACATGCCGGACGTGGACCTGTTCCTGCGGCCCAGCGGCGAGCAGCGCACCTCCAACTACCTGATCTGGCAGAGCGCTTACGCCGAGATGGTCTTCCAGGACGTGCTGTGGCCGGACTTCGACCGCCGCGACCTGTGGCGGGCCTGCGTCGAGTTCGCCTCCCGCGACCGCCGCTTCGGCGGCGCCGTACCGAACGAGGAACTCCTGGCCATGGAGGCCGCGATGCGAGGCAACGAGCCCGCCGAGTAGCCCACGGCGCCTTCCGCCCGCCGTCGGCAGACCGAGGTCAGTTGCCGGCGGCGGCGCACTCCGCGCAGGTTCCGAAGATCTCCACCGTGTGCGCCACGTTCACGTACCCGTGCTCGGCGGCGATCGCCTCCGCCCACTTCTCCACGGCCGGGCCCTCGACCTCCACCGCCTTGCCGCACACCCGGCACACCAGATGGTGGTGGTGCTCGCCGGAGGAGCAGCGGCGGTAGACCGACTCGCCCTCGGAGGTGCGCAGGACGTCGACCTCGCCGGCGTCCGCGAGGGACTGCAGGGTGCGGTAGACCGTGGTCAGACCGACCGAGTCGCCCTTGTGTTTGAGCATGTCGTGGAGCTCCTGCGCGCTGCGGAACTCGTCGACCTCGTCGAGGGCCGCCGCCACGGCGGCACGCTGCCGGGTGGCGCGGCCCTTCACGGGCGGTCCAGCGGTCGTCACCGGGTCCTCCTTCTGCGGCTCGCGTCCACGACGCCTGCCGGGCCATTGTGCCAGCCCGGCCCGGGCGCGGTCAGACGCCGACCTCGCCGACGGCTTCCCGGGCGGCCGGGATCACGCACTCGGCGGGCTCCCCGACGGGCCGCGCGGCCGCCGCCGCCCGGGCCCGGCGCCGGGCCACGGGAGCGGCGAGCGCGGTCAGCGCCAGGAAGGCCGCGATGGTCAGCAGCACGATCGTCGCGCCGGGCGGCACGTCCTGGTAGTAGGAGGTGACCGTGCCGCCGATGGTCACCGTCACCCCGATCGCCACGGCGATCGCGAAGGTCGCCGCGAAACTGCGGCTGAGCTGCTGGGCGGCGGCCACGGGCACCACCATCAGCGCGCTGACCAGCAGCAGGCCCACCACCCGCATCGCGACCGTCACCGTGACCGCCGCCGTGACGGCGGTCAGCAGGTTCAGCGCACGCACGGGCAGGCCGGTCACCCGCGCGAACTCCTCGTCCTGGCTGACCGCGAACAGCTGGCGGCGCAGGCCGAGGGTGACCAGCACGACGAAGCCGGCCAGCAGACAGATCGCCGTCACGTCCGACGGCGAGACGGTCGACAGGGAGCCGAACAGGTACGACGTCAGGTTGGCGTTGGAGCCGCCGGGCGCGAGGTTGATGAACATCACGCCGCCGGCCATACCGCCGTAGAAGAGCATCGCGAGGGCGATGTCGCCGCGGGTGCGGCCGTACCAGCGGATCAGTTCCATCAGGACCGCGCCGAGCACGGAGGTGAGCGTCGCCATCCACACCGGGGAGGCGGAGAGCAGGAAGCCGAGGCCGACGCCCGTCATCGCCACGTGGCCGATGCCGTCGCCCATGAGGGCCTGGCGGCGCTGGACGAGGTAGATGCCGATCGCCGGGGCGGTGACGCCGACGAGGACGGCGGCGAGCAGGGCCCGCTGCATGAAGGCGTAGTCGAGGAAGTCCATCACAGTTCCTTCAGCCCAGCAGTCCCGTGCGCGGCGGCCCGGGCTCGTGGGGGTGGACGTGGTCGTGGCCGGGGAGGGCGTGCTGGCCGACCGCCTTCGGGGGCGGGCCGTCGTGCAGGACGCAGCCGTCGCGCAGGACGACCGCGCGGTCGATCAGCGGTTCCAGGGGCCCGAGTTCGTGCAGGACGAGCAGGACGGTCGTACCGGCCGCGACCTGCTCGCGCAGGGTCCGCGCCAGCACCTCCTGGCTGGCCAGGTCCACGCCCGCCATCGGCTCGTCCATGATCAGCAGTTCCGGTTCGGCGGCGAGCGCGCGGGCGATCAGGACGCGCTGGTGCTGGCCCCCGGACAGGGCGTTCACGGACTCCTTGGCGCGGTCCGCCATGCCGACCAGCTCAAGGGCCCTGCGTACGGCCGCGTGGTCGGCCTTGCGCAGCACGCCGAAGCGGGCCCGGGACAGCCGGCCGGAGGAGACGATCTCGGTGACCGTGGCGGGCACGCCCCCGGCGGCCGTCGTGCGCTGCGGGACGTAGCCCACCCGCGCCCAGTCCCGGAACCGCCCGCGCTCGGTGCCGAACAGCTCGATGCGCCCGGCGCTCACCGGCACCTGGCCGATGATCGTGCGGATGGCCGTCGACTTGCCGGACCCGTTGGCGCCGAGCAGCGCGACCACCTCACCGCGTGCCACGGTGAGGTCGATTCCGCGCAGGACGGGCCGCGAGCCCAGGTCGGCGCGGACGTCGCGCAGGGATATGACGGGCTCGTTCATGCCGTCCTGTGTCGTCATTTCTCTCCCAGAGCGCTCTGCAGGGCCTTGAGGTTGGCCTCCTGGACCGAGAAGTAGTCCGTGCCGCGGGACTTGGACGTGATGCCCTCGATCGGGTCCAGGACGTCCGTCTCGAGGCCGGCGTCGGAGGCGACGGTCTTCGCGGTCTTGTCGCTGACGAGCGTCTCGTAGAACACGGTGGTGACGCCGTCGGCCTTGGCCATGGTCTCCAGCTGCCGTACCCGCGCGGCGCTGGGCTCGGACTCGGGGTCGAGGCCGTTGATGGCCTCCTCGGTCAGGCCGTAGCGCTCGGCGAGGTAGCCGAAGGCGGCGTGGGTGGTGATGAAGACCTTGGACTTCGTGTGCGCGAGGCCGTCCTTGAACTGCGTGTCGAGGGCGTGCAGCCGCTTCACCAGCGTCGCGGTGTTCTTCCTGTAGTCGGCCGCGTGCTCGGGGTCGGCCTTCTCGAAGGCCTTGCCGACGCCCTCGGCGACCTGGGCGTAGCGCACCGGGTCGAGCCAGATGTGGGGGTCGAGACCGGAGAGTTCCTCGTTCTTCGAGCCGTCGTGGGAGGCCGCGTGGCCGCCGACCTCGTTTCCGTGCTTCTCCAGCGAGGTCAGGGAGGCGGCGTCGATCTTGGTCTTCACCTCGGACTGGGCCACCGCGTCGTCGACGGAGGGCTGGAGGTTCTTCAGGTAGAGCACCGCGTCGGAGTCCTGGAGCTGCGCGGTCTGCCGGGCGCTGATCTCCAGGTCGTGCGGTTCCTGGCCGGGCTGGGTCAGGCTCGTGACGTGCACGTGGGCGCCGCCGATCCGCTCGGCGAGGAAGGCCATCGGGTAGAACGACGCGACGACGTCGAACTTCCCCGTGCCGGCCGCCGCCGCGCTGTCGCCGGAGCAGCCGGTGAGCGTGCCGAGGCCGAGTGCGGTGACGGCCGCCACGGCCACCGCGGATATGTGCTGTCGTCGTACGTTCATGACAGTCATTTTCATCAAACATGGAAACCGTTGTCAATAAACGATCCGACCGGCACCGATTTGATTGAGGGGCAGCCCCCGCCGGTACCCTGAAGCATTCGCTGGAAGCATCTCGCTTCGTCGCCCGTCGTCGTAATGAAGAGAGCACCGTGGCCGCCGACAAGATCGACACCATCGTCAGCCTGAGCAAGCGCCGTGGCTTCGTATTCCCCTGCAGTGAGATCTACGGTGGCCAGCGCGCCGCCTGGGACTACGGGCCGCTGGGTGTCGAGTTCAAGGAGAACATCAAGCGCCAGTGGTGGCGCTACATGGTGACGTCGCGCGAGGACGTGGTCGGCATCGACTCGTCCGTCATCCTGGCCCCCGAGGTCTGGGTCGCCTCCGGTCACGTCGCCACCTTCACGGACCCGCTGACCGAGTGCACCTCCTGCCACAAGCGGTTCCGCGCGGACCACCTGGAGGAGGCCTACGAGGCCAAGCACAAGCGCCTCCCGGAGAACGGCCTGGCGGACGTGAACTGCCCGAACTGCGGCAACAAGGGCCAGTTCACCGAGCCCAAGCAGTTCTCCGGTCTGCTCTCCACGCACCTCGGTCCGACGCAGGACTCCGGCTCCATCGCCTACCTGCGCCCCGAGACCGCCCAGGGTATCTTCACCAACTTCGCCCAGGTGCAGACCACTTCGCGCCGCAAGCCGCCGTTCGGCATCGCGCAGATGGGCAAGTCCTTCCGCAACGAGATCACGCCCGGCAACTTCATCTTCCGCACCCGCGAGTTCGAGCAGATGGAGATGGAGTTCTTCGTCAAGCCGGGCGAGGACGAGAAGTGGCAGGAGTACTGGATGGAGCAGCGCTGGAGCTGGTACACCGGCCTCGGCCTGCGCGAGGAGAACATGCGGTGGTACGAGCACCCGAAGGAGAAGCTCTCCCACTACTCCAAGCGCACCGCTGACATCGAGTACCGCTTCCAGTTCGGCGGCAGCGAGTGGGGCGAGCTGGAAGGCGTCGCCAACCGCACCGACTACGACCTGAACGCCCACGGCAAGGCCTCCGGCCAGGACCTCTCCTACTTCGACCAGGAGGCCGGCGAGCGCTGGACGCCGTACGTCATCGAGCCCGCGGCCGGTGTCGGCCGTACGCTGCTGGCCTTCCTCCTCGACGCCTACGTCGAGGACGAGGCGCCGAACGCCAAGGGCAAGATGGAGAAGCGCACGGTACTGCGGCTCGACCACCGCCTGGCGCCGGTCAAGGTCGCCGTGCTCCCGCTGTCCCGGAACCCCGAGCTGTCGCCGAAGGCCAAGGGCCTCGCCCAGGCGCTGCGCCAGAACTGGAACATCGAGTTCGACGACGCCGGCGCCATCGGCCGCCGTTACCGCCGCCAGGACGAGATCGGCACGCCGTACTGCGTGACCGTCGACTTCGACACCCTGGACGACAACGCGGTGACGGTGCGCGAGCGGGACTCGATGAAGCAGGAGCGGGTGTCGCTCGACCAGATCGAGGGTTACCTGGCCGGACGCCTGCTGGGCTGCTGAGCCCCTCACAACCGACGTACCGGCCCCGCGCGGGCCTGAAACCCGAACGCCGGACGGGCTGCGAAGCCCGTCCGGCGTTCGGGTTCCGTCAGCGTCCTTGCAGGGACTTCACGTTGTCGCCGAACGTCCAGTTCTTCGAGCCGTCCCAGTTGACCGACCAGGTCATCAGGCCCTTGAGGGAGCTGCCGTAGTGCTTCCAGGCCTGGGAGACGAGGGACGGTGACATGTAGCCGCCGCCGGCGCCCGGTTGGGCGGGCAGGCCGGGGACCTGCCTGTCGTACGGCACCCTGACCGTCGTGCCCTGCACGACCAGGCCCTTGTTCAGGCAGTCCGTCTGGGCCGTGAAGCCCTGCACCGTGCCCGCCTGGTAGGAGTCGCCCGAGCAGCCGTACATGCTGCCGTTGTAGTACTGCATGTTGAGCCACCACAGGCGGCCGTTGTCGGCGTACTTCTTGATGATCGGCAGGTATGCGCCCCAGATCGAGCCGTACGTGACGCTCCCGCCGGTGACGTAGGCCGTCTCCGGGGCCATGGTGAGCCCGAAGCCCGCCGGCATCTGCGCCAGGACTCCGTCGATGATGCGGATCAAGTTGGCCTGGGAGGTGGAGAGTTGGGTGATGCTGCCGCTGCCGACCAGGCCCGTCTCGATGTCTATGTCGATGCCGTCGAAGTTGTACTTCTTCAGGATCGGGACGATCGTCGCCACGAAGCGGTCGGCCACCGCCTGTGAGCCGAGGTCGATGCCGGCCGCGGCGCCGCCGATCGACAGCAGGATCGTCTGGCCGGCGGCCTTCGCCGCGCACATCTCCGCGGGCGTGGCCACCTTCACGCCCGAGTCCATGCCGTCCTCCCACAGGGCCGTTCCGTCCGAACGGATCACCGGGAAGGCCGCGTTGATCACGTTGTAGCCGTGGGCGGGGATGCGGGAGTCGGTGATCGGGGTCCAGCCGAAGGGCGGGTGGACGCCGTTGGCGGAGCCGTCCCAGTTCTCCCAGTAGCCCTGCAGGACCTTGCCGGACGGACGCGGCTTCACCGCGCAGGTGTCGGCGGCGGCGGCGGCGGTGGTGGCCGCGGGGAGCTGGGTGAGACAGGCCGTCGCCAGCGCGGCGGCGAGCAGGGACAGGGTGCGGCGGAGCATACGGGCCTCCCGGTGGGGGTGCGGTGAGGTGTCGTAGGCATGACAGTGCTCTGGTCCAGACCTCTCGTCAATAGGTCTGGACCAGGTTGGAGGGGGTGGAGGCGCGGGGCGGGACGTTGGGGTGACAGCTGACAGATATTGAAACCTGTCAGCTGTCATGTCAGGGTGGTGGCATGACGATGCGAACCCGAACCCTCGGCACCACCGGCCCCCAGGTCTCCGCCCTCGGCCTCGGCTGCATGGGCATGTCCGGCATGTACGGCGACGCGGACCGCGCGGAGTCACTCGCCACCATCCACGCCGCCCTGGAAGCCGGCGTGACCCTGCTCGACACCGGCGACTTCTACGGCATGGGCCACAACGAACTGCTGATCGCCGAAGCCCTGCGCACCGCCCCGGCCGCCCTCCGGGAGAACGCGCTGGTCAGCGTGAAGTTCGGCGCCCACCGCGCCCCGGACGGCGAGTGGCTCGGCTACGACACGCGCCCGGCCGCCGTGAAGACCTGGGCCGCGTACTCCCTCCAGCGCCTCGGCGTCGACCACATCGACGTCTACCGGCCCGCCCGGCTCGACCCGGACGTGCCGATCGAGGAGACCGTCGGCGCGATCGCGGAACTGGTCGAGAAGGGGTACGTCCGCCACATCGGGCTCAGCGAGGTCGGCGCGGAGACCATCCACCGGGCCGCCGCCACCGCCCCGATCGCCGACCTCCAGATCGAGTACGCGCTCATCTCCCGCGGGCCCGAGCGGGAGATCCTGCCCACCCTGCGCGAGCTGGGCATCTCCGTCACCGCGTACGGGGTGCTCTCCCGCGGGCTGATCTCCGGGCATGTCACGCCCGGCCAGGAATACGCGGCGACCGACTTCCGCGCCCACTCGCCCCGCTTCCAGGGCGACAACCTCCAGCACAACCTCACGCTGGTCGAGTCCCTGCGCAAGATCGCCGAGCAGAAGGGCGTCTCCGTCGCCCAGATCGCCATCGCCTGGGTGCTCTCGCGGGGTGACGACATCGTGCCGCTGGTCGGCGCCCGCACCCGCGAGCGGCTCGGCGAGGCCCTGGGCGCCCTGGACGTGACCCTGGACGCGGCCGACCTCGCCGCGATCGAGGCGGCCGTACCGGCGGACGCGGCGGCCGGCGAGCGGTACGCGCCCGCACAGATGGCCATGCTCGACAGCGAACGCTGATCGCGGTGCCGGGTACCGTCTAGCCATGCCTCCGACCAGCGAGACCCTGACCGCCGAGCGCATCCTCGCCGCCACCGAGGAGGTGCTGCGCCGCCACGGCCCGGCCAAGGCCACCGTGGTCGACGTGGCCCGCGCGCTCGGCGTCAGCCACGGCAGCGTCTACCGGCACTTCCGGACCAAGGCCGCGCTGCGGGAGGCGGTGACCAAGAGGTGGCTGGACCGGACGACGCAGGTCCTGGCCGGGATCGCCGCCGACGCCGGACGGGACCCGGAGGCGCGGGTGCGCGAGTGGCTCGCGGCCCTCTTCGCCGCCAAGCGCCGCAAGGCCGGTGCCGACCCGGAGCTGTTCGCCACGTACTCCGTGCTGACGGACGGGGCGGGTGAGGTGGTGAGCGCCCACATCACCGAACTGACCGACCAGCTCACCGGGATCGTCCGCGCCGGTGCCCAGGCGGGCACCTTTACGGTCACCGACCCGGCGACCGCCGCCCGCGCCCTCTTCCAGGCCACGGCCCGCTTCCACGACCCGGGCTACGCCAAGGAGTGGCAACGGCCGGGCGTGGAGGGGGAGTTCGAGGCGGTGGTGGATCTGCTGGTGCGGGGATTGTCCGCCTAGACCCGGCCTGGACCCGCCTGGCGGACGAGTGTGATCGTAGGGTGGGCGCGAACCGCGCCGCCCGGCCGTTTCAGCCGCCGGCCACGAACCGCCAGAAGTCCCGCATCACCGGTGTGGGGGTCGGGTTCGCCATGCCCGCCTGGGTGAGCAGGATCGAGACGGTTCCGGCGGGCGGGACGATGTGGGCCGTCGTGCCGGTGCCCCCGACCCAGCCGTAGCGGCCGGGGACGTTCCAGGGGTCGGACGGGGTGACGTCGACCTGGCCGCCGTAGCCCCAGCCCTGGCCCTCCAGGAAGAGCGTGGCGCGGTCGCGCTGCTCGGCCGTGAGGTGGTTGGTGGTCATGCGGCTGACCGACGTGGAGGTGAGCAGCCGTTGGCCGTCCGGGGTGGTGCCGCCGTTCACCAGGAGGCGGGCGAAGGCCAGCCAGTCGTCGGCCGTGGAGACCAGGCCGCCGCCGCCCGAGCGGAAGCGCGGGGCGCTGCTGAACCGGCCGTCCGGAGTGTCCGACAGACGCGGGGAGCCGTCGGGGGCGGGTACGTAGGCCGAGGTGAAGCGGTGCCGCTTCGACGGCGGAACGTCGAACGCCGTGTCCGTCATGCCCAGCGGCGCGAAGACCCGCTCGCCCAGGAAGTCCGGGAGCGTACGGCCCGACGCCCGCTCGACCAGGATGCCCTGCAGGTCGGAGGAGGTGCCGTAGAGCCAGGCCTCGCCCGGCTGGTGCAGCATCGGCACCCGGGCGAGCAGGCCCAGCCAGGTGTCCGCGTCCGGCCAGTCCTGCGGGGCGCGGCCGTCCTTCTGCACCGTGAACAGCGACTGCACCGCCGGGAGCGAGAAGTCGGAGGGGAAGCCCCAGCCGGTGCGGGAGCTGAGCAGATCCTCGACCGTGATCGGGCGGGCGGCCGGGACCACGTCGTCCACCGGGCTCGACGGCGTCCGCACCACCGTCGGCTTCGACAGCTCCGGAAGCCATTCCTCCACCGGCGACTCCAGGGCGACCACGCCCTCCTCCACCAGCATCAGCACGGCCGCCGCCGTGATCGGCTTGGTGATGGAGGCGATACGGAAGATCGAGTCACGCGCCATCGGCGCGGTTCCGTCGGTGTCCACGGAGCCGACGGTCACCACCTCGACGTCCTCGCCGCGCGCCACCAGGGCGACGGCACCGGGCACGGTGCCGTCCTCGACATGGCGGCGCAGCACGGCCTTCAGTTCGGTCTCGGTCATCTCCGGCCTTCCGGTGCGCGCGGGTGCGGTCAGGGTGCGGTCAGGTCTGCGACTCCTGCCGTGTACGACTCCTGCCACGCCGGAAACTCATCTCTCCCGGCGCCTCAGCCCGAGGGCTCCGCCTCCGTCGGATCCACCGTCGCCTGGTGCGCCTCCGCCAGATGCTCCTCGGCCTTCAGCCAGGGCAGGAACTGCGCCCCCTGCCGCCAGCCGCAGGTGTCACATCTGATCGTCCGCTGCAGACCGGTGCGCTGCACGCGGACGACGTGCTCGCGGCCGTGCCCGTCCCAGCGCCTCACCCTGCTCGTGTTGATCTCCAGCATGCTGCCTCCCCTCCGGCACAGGAGTGTGCAGCAAGACCAACATCAACAGGGGACCTCCACGGTGAGTTGACCAACCCGTGGCCGATCCCACACAGGACCGCGCCCCCGTCAGCCGATGGTGCGGGGCAGCCGCAGGCTCAGCAGGCCCGTCACGACGATGCAGCCGAGCTGGGTCAGCAGCGTCACGACCAGGGCGTCCCGCATGCCGCTGCCCGGGACCAGGGACAGGAACAGCGTGCCCAGAGCGGCCACGCCGAGAGCGAGGGCCGACTGCTGGGTCGTCATCATCACACCGCTGCCGACACCGGCCCGGACCGGCTCCACCTCGGAGAGCACCACCCGGTAGATGATGGGCAGTTGCAGCGCCTGACCGCCGCCGGCCAACACCGCGCCCGGCAGCAGCTCGACCAGCCCGAGATCCGGCCAGGACCGCCAGGCCGCCAGCGCCATCAGGCCGATGCCCAGCCCCTGCAGCAGCGCCCCGGCGGTGACCACCCGGGTGCCGTACCGGGCGACCAGGCGCGGACCGGCGAGCGAGACGAAGAAGAACACCACGGCCATCGGCGCCAGTGCCAGACCGGCCCTGACCGGCCCCAGACCCGCACCCCGCTGCAAGGCCACGGCGATCACGAACATGAAGCCGCTGAAGCCGACGGAGAACGGCAGGATCATCACCAGACCGCGCCGCAACGACGTCAGCGCGAAGAGCGACGGGGGAACGAGAGGGGTGCGGCCCTGCCGGTCGGCCCGGCGCTCCACCGCGTAGAACGCCGCCGCGAGGAACGGGAACGCCACCAGCGACAGCCACGTCCACAGCGGCCAGCCCGCCGAGCGGCCCTCGGTGAGCGGCGCCAGCAGGGCGAGCAGGGACGCGGTGAGCAGGACGGTGCCGGGGCCGTCGACCGGCTCGGGGTGCCGGGAACGCGTCTCCGGGACGGCACGGGCCGCCAGCAGCAGGCCCACGACGACCACCGGTACGTTCACCAGGAACACCGCGCGCCAGCCGGTGCCCGCGATGTCCGCCGCGACCAGGACCCCGCCGAGGATCTGCCCGGCCACCATGGACAGGCCGGCCGTGGCGCCGTACAGGCCCATGGCCTTCGCGCGGCGCGGTCCGGCGGTCGCCGACTGGATGGTGGCGAGGATCTGCGGCAGCATCGCGGCGGCCGACGCGCCCTGCGCCACCCGCGCGGCGACCAGCGACCAGGCGTCGGGGGCCAGACCGCAGGCCAGCGAGGTCAGCCCGAACGCCGCCATGCCGCCGAGGAAGAAGCGGCGCCGGCCGAACAGGTCCCCGAGCCTGCCGCCCAGGACGAGGAGCACGGCGTACGCCAACCCGTAACCGGCGACGACGAGTTCCAGGACGGACTCGCTCGCGTGCAAGTCCCGGCCGATCGTCGGCAGGGCGACGTTGACGATGAAGAAGTCGATGAGGGGCAGCGCCGCTGCCAGCAGCACGGTGAAGAGCCCGACGCCGCCGAGCGAGGGCGTCGCGGCCGGCGGTCGGACGGTGCGTGTAGCGATGGTTTCGGTCACGTCATCGAGGCTGCGCCCTCTCCCAGCGTGGTACCAGAGTGTCTTTATCCTGGTAGAAGCAGTACCTGGAAACAGGGTGGCGAGGGGGGCACAGTAGAGGCATGACGACCATGGCCCAGGAGACGGTGACCGCGCGCTCCCGCGGCACGGGCGCCGAGGTCCGGCGGCACGAGCTGGCGGCCTTCCTGCGCAGCCGCCGCGAGCGGATCCCCCCGGAGGAGGTCGGCCTCCCGCGCGGCCGGCGGCGCCGCACACCCGGGCTGCGCCGCGAGGAGGTCGCCCAGCTCTCCGCCGTCGGCGTCACCTGGTACACCTGGCTGGAGCAGGGCCGCGACATCCAGGTCTCCGTGCAGGTCCTCGACGCCCTCGCCCGCACCCTGATGCTCGACCCCACCGAGCGCGCCCACCTCTTCCAGCTCGCCGGCGCCGTCGACCCCACACCGGCCCTGACCTGCCCGTCGGTGACGCCGGCGCTGCGCGCCATGCTGGAACAACTCGAGCCGTACGCCGCGAGCATCCAGAACAGCCGGTACGACATCCTCGCCCACAACCGCGTCCTCGGGCTGCTGCTGTGCGACCTGGCGGAGGTGGCGCCGGAGGACCGCAACTGCGTCCTGCTCTCCTACACCAACCAGGAGTGGCGCGACTCGATCGTGCACCTGGAGGAGACCCGCCGCCTCATGGCCGCCCGGCTGCGCGCCGCCATGGCCGGGCACCTCGGCGAGCCGGCCTGGAAGCTGCTGCTCAAGCGGCTGCGTGAATACCCGGAGTTCTGCGAGGCGTGGGAGCGGCACGAGGTGGTCGTGGCCCACAGCAAGCGCAAGGAGTTCCTCAACCGGCTCGTGGGGCGACTCGTCGTGGACCAGACCGAGCTGTGGCTGGGGCCCGAGGTGGGCTCGCGGTTGGTGACCTATGTGCCGGCGGACGAGGAGACGCGGGCCAGGATGCAGAAGCTGCACGAGATAGCGCTGGCCAGGGAGAGTGGCTCTTAGGGGGCGGGGGGCTGCGCCGAATCACGCCGGGGGCTCGGAGGCGCCCTGAAGGGGCGCGGGGAACTGCGCGCTCAGCCCCCACCGGGTTGTGGCCGGGACTACGCGCTGACCCCCACGGCCTCCCTCACCTCCGCCGACCGCAACTTCTCGGCCGTCCGCTCGGCCGTGCCCCGCGCCCACGGCCCCGTGGTCACCGCCCCGAGGGCGAACACCGCGACACCGCAGCCGACCAGGACCCACCACCCCGGTACGGAAGCGGACACGAACGCCGACCTGTACGACGACCCCTCCACGCCGGACGCCAGCACCGCACCGATCACCGCGACCCCCAGCGTCTGACCCAGCTGCCGGCTCGTCGAGGCGACCGCAGCCGCGACTCCCGCCTGCGCACGCGGCATGCCCGACACCGCCGTGTTGGTGATCGGCGCGTTCACGAACCCGAAGCCGATGCCGAACAGCGCGTACCCGATGAACAGCGTCGCGTTCGAGGTCTCCGCGTCGAACGCCGCGAACAGCACCGCGCTCACCGTCATCGCCACCCCGGCGACCACGAGGGACAGCCTCGGCCCCCGGCTGCCGACCAGCCGTCCGGACAGCGGTGCGCACAGGAACATCGGCACCGCCATCGGCAGCATCCACAGCCCCGCGTGCAGTGCGTCGTATCCGCGTACGTTCTGCAGGTACAGCGTCGACAGGAACAGGAAGCCGCCCAGCGAGGCGAACGCCGCGATCGCTATCACCGTCGCGCCGCTGAACGGCACCGAGCGGAAGAAGCGCAGGTCGATCAGGGGTTCGTCGCGTCGCGGCTCGTACCAGAGCAGGCCGCCCAGGGCCGCCGCGGCGACCAGCGCGAACGGCAGGATCGCGGTCACGCCTGAGTCCGGGGCCTCGATGATCGCGTACGTCAGGGAGCCGAACAGCGCGATGACCATGAGCTGCCCGACCGGGTCGGGACGGCGGGCCCTGGGAGCGCGGGACTCGGGGACGAAGCGCAGGGTCAGCAGCAGGGCCGTGAGGCCGATTGGGAGGTTGACCCAGAAGATCGACCGCCAGCCGACGGACTCCACGAGCAGGCCGCCGGCCAGTGGGCCGGCCGCCATGGAGATGCCGACCACGGCGCCCCAGACACCGATCGCCCGGGCCCGTTCGCGGGGGTCCGTGAAGGTGTTGGTGATGATCGACATGGCGACCGGGTTCAGCATCGAGCCGCCGACCGCCTGGATCATGCGGAACGCGATCAGTGAGTCGAGGTTCGGGGCGAGCGAGCACAGCAGCGAGCCGACGACGAACAGGACCAGGCCGGTCATGAACACGCGCTTGCGGCCGATCCGGTCCGCGGTGGAGCCCGCGAGCATCAGGAGCGAGGCCAGTACGAGGGTGTACGCGTCGATCGTCCACTGCAGGCCGGACGTGCTCGCGTGCAGTTCGCGCTGCATGTCGGGGAGGGCGACGTTCAGAGCGGTGACGTCGAGGCTGACGATCAGCAGGCTCATGCAGCAGATCGCCAGGACCAGCAGACGTCGGCGGGGACTGAGCTCGGGCATGCGTTTTATCGTACGCCGATGTCGATAGTGTGTCTAACTAATAGTGGTGCTAACTAATGGCGGGTGCATGGGGTTGCGTGGTGGGGGTGGGTGGGGGGTGGGTTAGTGCGAAGGCCGTGTTTTTCATGGGTGACAATGGGCTAATGTCCACGCCCCTGCAGATCGGTCCGCACACCGTCCAGCCTCCTGTCGTCCTCGCCCCCATGGCCGGGATCACCAACGCTCCCTTCCGGACCCTGTGCCGGGAGTTCAGCCGCGGCAAGGGCCTCTTCGTGAGCGAGATGATCACCACGCGGGCGCTGGTCGAGCGCAACGAGAAGACCATGCAGCTGATCCACTTCGACGAGAGCGAGAAGCCTCGGTCGATCCAGCTGTACGGCGTCGACCCCGCCACCGTCGGCAAGGCCGTCCGCATGATCGCGGAGGAAGGGCTCGCCGACCACATCGACCTCAACTTCGGGTGCCCCGTGCCGAAGGTGACGCGGAAGGGCGGCGGGTCCGCGCTGCCCTACAAGCGGAACCTGCTCCGGGCGATCCTGCGGGAGGCCGTCTCGGGCGCCGGGGACCTGCCCGTGACCATGAAGATGCGCAAGGGCATCGACGACGACCACATCACGTATCTGGACGCCGGGCGGATCGCCGTCGAGGAGGGCGTCACCGCGATCGCCCTGCACGGGCGTACGGCCGCGCAGCACTACGGCGGTACCGCGGACTGGGACGCCATCGCCCGGCTGAAGGAGCATGTGCCGGAGATTCCGGTGCTGGGGAACGGGGACATCTGGTCGGCCGAGGACGCGCTGCGGATGGTGCGGGAGACCGGGTGCGACGGCGTGGTCGTGGGGCGGGGGTGCCTCGGGCGGCCGTGGCTGTTCGCGGACCTGGTCGCGGCGTTCGAGGGGCGCGAGCAGGACATCGCGCGGCCCTCCTTGCGTGAGGTCGCCGACGTCATGGTGCGGCACGCTCGGTTGCTGGGGGAGTGGATCGGCGACGAGGCGAAGGGTGTCGTCGACTTTCGTAAGCATGTCGCCTGGTACTTGAAGGGCTTTGCCGTCGGCAGCGAGATGCGCAAGCGGCTGGCCATTACCTCCTCTTTGGAGGAACTGCGGGGCGGCTTGGACGAGTTGGACCTCGATCAGGCTTGGCCGGCCGGTGCCGACGGGCCGCGGGGGCGTACCTCCGGCAACAACAGGGTCGTGCTGCCGGACGGGTGGCTGAAGGACCCCTACGACTGCGCGGGCGTCGGGGAGGACGCGGAGCTCGACACGTCGGGGGGCTGAGGTTCGGCCGCGTACGGCTTCGTCGGGGGGGCTGAGGTTCGGCCGCGTACGGCTTCGTCGTGGGGCGGGGCCGGGGCGGGGGGTGTCCGTCCTCGGTCGGGCGGTGCCGTGTCTCGATCCGTGCCGGTGATGGACGCCCGCCGCTGCGGGCGGACACCCCCCGCCCCGGCCCCTTCTCGCCGTCGGTGACCGCGGCTTCCCAGGGGTGCGGGGAACTGCGCGATCGGCCACCACGGCGGATTGGTGTGTGCGGCGCTCCTCAGCTCTTCTTCGGGTGTTTCGTCGAGCCGTATGCCGTCAGGAACTTGTCGCGGAACGCGCTCATCTTCCAGACCGGGGCGTTGTGGGCGGGGCGCAGGCCGTCCGTCCAGTTCCAGGCGGAGATCCTGTCCAGGACCTTGGGGTCCTTGGCGACGATCGAGACCGGGACGTCGCGGCTGGCGTGGTTGCCGCTGACCCGGGGGATGGGCTGGTGGTCGCCGAGGAAGACCAGGACGGTGTCCTTCGTGCCGTAGCGCTCCAGCCACTCGGTGAGGGCCGTGACGGAGTACTGGACTGATTTGCCGTACTCCGCCTGGGACTTGGGGGAACTGGCGATGATGTCCGAGGGCTTGTTGCCCGCCGCGTGGACGGCGTTGAAGATCGTGCCGTTGCCCAGCTTGTTCCAGGGGACCATCTTGGGGATCGGGGCCCAGGGCTGGTGGCTGGAGGTCAGGATGACCAGGGACATCAGAGGCTTGGTGCGCTTCTTGCCGTGCTCCAGGTTCTGGAACTGCTGAAGCGCGTACTGGTCGGGCATCGTGGACCAGCTGAACTTGGGGCCCTTGTAACCCATCTGGAAGGCGTTGCGGTAGGAGTCCAGGCCGTAGAACTTCGACTCCGGCCAGCTCTTCTGTACGCCCGGCATGATGCCGACCGTGTCCCAGGCGCCGCTCTTCTTGAACGCCTCGGTCAGGCTCATGTGGTCGCTCGCCATCAGCGTGCGGTAGCGCTGCTGGTTGTCGATCCACAGGCCCGACATGGTGGTGGAGTGGCCGAGCCAGCTGCTGCCGCCGTAGGTGGCGGAGGTCAGCCAGCCGCTCTTGGCGTGGAAGCCCGCCTTCGCGAGGGCCTTGGTGCGGGCGTCCAGGGTCGCGTCGACGCCGGGTGCCTCCACCGGGTCCTCGATCGCGCTGCGGCCGTAGCTCTCGATGAAGGTGAAGATCATGTCCTTGCCGCGCAGGTCCGGGACCAGCTGACCGGGCGGGGTGTTGCCGAACGCGTCGATCTTGGCGACCTTCTGGAACTCCGCCTCGTCGCGCAGGGTGGTGTGGACCAGACGCGCCTGGGACACCACCGCCCCCGCCGCGCGGTCGGCCGCGACCGGCGTCCCGGCGATCTGCAGACCCAGTGCGGAGCACAGCACCCATACGACGGCCGTGGCCAGCGTTCCCCTGGTCGCCGCCTGTTTGTTGCGCGCCAGCACCGAGCTGAGCCGGACCATCGCCAGCGCCATGACGGTGAGCAGCAGGAGCACCAGGACGAAGGCGCCGACCGTCGCGAGCGTCGCCACCGTGCCGCCCATGGAGTCCTTGACGTACGACTGCGCGTCCGGCAGCAGCTCCCAGTCCAGGACCAGGTTGAAGCGCCGGCCCAGGTACTCCCAGAAGCCCATGTCCAGCAGGTTCAGGATCGTCATCGCGCCGAGCGCGGCGCCGGACAGCGCCGCCACCGTCAGCCGGGGCCGGCGGGGGAGGGTGAGGGCCGCCGCAGCTCCGAGGATCGCCTCCACCGGTATCCGGACGAACCGGTCCGCGTGCAGCGCGCTCTCCTTGTTCGGCAGTACCAGGGCCAGGAACACCAGGGCCGCGGCGAGGGCCGTGATCGTCCACCCGGTGCCGCGGACGACTTCGGGATGCCGTTCGCGCCAGGCCGCGAACCGCGACCGCAGGGTGACCCGCGCGGCCGTCTCCTGCTCGGGTGACGTGCCCTCGGTGACGGCGTCGGCGGTTTCCGGCTGGTGGCGAAGGCGCGTGAAGACAGGCACCCGAAGGTCCTTCCGTAGCGAGGCCCGGGAGAGGGAGGGGCGGGCCACGCTGGGGAGGCAAGGACCCGCCGACCTTCCGTACGGCGGGCCCCCCGCGGGTGTTCACGGCACCGGGCAAACACCCGGCAAACGGCTGGTCAACGGGCCGGTCCCTCAGGCGCCGCCGACCGCCGTCAGCAGGGCCAGGGGCGCCGCCGCGGAGCGGGACTCACGCTCGCACGCGTGCGGATACGGCACCGGCTCCGCGTGCGCGTCCCTCCCGTACCCCGCGATGACCTCCGGCAGCCGGTGCCCCGTGGCGTTCGCCGCGTCCACCAGGCCGTGCGCCACCGTGCGCGCCTCGTCGTGCAGCCCGTACCGCGCCAGTCCCAGCGTGATCAGCGCGTTGTCGTGCGGCCACACCGAACCCCGGTGGTAGGACAGCGGGTGGTACGCGGCCTGCCCGGCGGCCAGTGTGCGGACGCCCCAGCCGGAGAAGAAGTCCGGCTCCAGCAACCGCCGGCCCACCGCCTCCCCGTACTCCTTGTCCAGCAGCCCCGACCAGAGGAGATGACCGGCGTCCGACGCCAGCGCGTCCACCTGCCGGCCCTCGCCGTCCAGCGCCAGGGCGGGGAAGGACCGCTCCGGCATCCAGAAGTCCCGCTGGAAACGGTCGCGCAGATCACCGGCCGCCTGCTCCAGCAGCGCCGCGTACGTCTCGTCCGCCCAGACCGTGCGCGCGATCCACGCCGTGCGGCGCAGCGCGTCGTACGCGTACCCCTGTGCCCCCGCCGCCATCACCGCGCCGCTCGCCCGGGTGCCGTCGGCCGAGCAGATCGCGCCGGGGGAGTCCTTCCAGTTCTGGTTGGCCAGGCCGCCCTGGTCGGCGCGGTAGACCAGATAGCCGCGCGAGGTCAGACCGCCGTGGTCGAGCATCCAGCCGATCGCCGCCCGCGCGTGGGGCTCCAGGCGGCGGGCGAGCGCGGTGTCGCCGGTCTGCTCCAGGTACGCGCCGAGGAGGACGAGGAAGAGGGGGGTGGCGTCCACCGAACCGTAGTAGCGGCCGTACGGGACCTGGCCGAAGTGCGCCAGCTCGCCGTGGCGGACCTCGTGCACGATCTTCCCGGGCTGGGCCACCGAGTCAACGCCCGTCTCGGTCGCCTGGGTCGCGGCCAGGGCGGGCAGGGTCGCGGCGGCCAGCTGCGGGCGGTAGGGGAGGGCGAAGAGGGAGGTGAGCAGGGCGTCCCGGCCCAGCAGGGTCAGGAACCACGGGGCGCCGGCGGCCGGCACGCGCAGTTCCTCGCCGTCCGGGCCCGTCGCGGGCAGCTGGAGCGAGGCGAGGTCCGCCAGGCCCCGCGCGCACGCCGCCGCCAGCTCCGGCCAGCCCGTCGGGAAGGCCACGCCCTCCACGAACTCGCCCTCGAGAGCGATGAGTTGTTCGGTGACCGCGGCGGGGGAGGCCGGCACGCGCAGGGCCCGCTTGTCCCCGTGCGGGCGGGCCATCACACGAAGGACCAGTTCCGCGGTGCCGTGCGGTGCGAGGTCCAGGGTCCATACGAGGCGACGGGCTCCCGTGCCCGTCTCCTCCACGGCGTCCGGAGCGGGCTCCGCCGTCACCGTCGTACAGGAACGCCATTCGCCCCGCCGGTAGACGAACTCCACCCCGTCGTCCAGTACCTGGCGGGAGCGGGTGGCGCCGGTCTTGGCGTAGGTGCGGTAGTCGGAGCGGAGTTCGAACTGGTCGGTGAAGTCCGCGTCCGCGGTGATCGCGAGGCGGACCGTGGTCGGCGCCGGGCGGTTGCTGGTGACCTTGAGGGACTCCACGAACGCGCCGTCCCCGACGGCCTGCTCGCGGAAGACCGTGTAGGCGGGGGGTTCCTGGCGGCCGCCGCGCGGGACGAGGACACAGCGCGCCGCGTCCCCGTCCGCGACCGGCGTGAGCGACTCCGGTACGGCGCCGTCGACCGTCAGTTGCCAACGGCTCAGATGCCGGGCGTCCCGTACGAACAGACCGTCCGGGGAGCCGGCCCCCCGGACCCCGCTGATGTCCCCGCCGTCGCCCACGGCCGCGAACGTCCCACCGTGCACGAGCAGATGATGCCGGTCGCTCATCACCGGTCCCCTCCCCTTGCGTTCTCGTCGCTCATCTCGTCGAACGTGTCGATGCCCGTCGGGGACACGCCGTCTCCGGGGCGCGTGTGGAGCAGATCCAGCGCGAGCGCGGCGGTCCAGCCGAAGCCGAGCGCTCCGCAGGGTTCGCCGGTGTGCGGGTCCACGTACTCCGCGAAGCCCGAGCCGTCGGCGATGTCCAGGACGGCCTCGCGCAGCGCGTCGGCGGCTTCCGGCTCGCCGTGCGTGCGCAGTCCGCTCTCCAGCAGCCAGTTGATGTTGAACCAGGCGGGGCCGCGCCAGTAGCGGTGCGGGTCGAAGGCCTCGCCGAGGAGGTCGTAACTGGGCACCAGGCTGGTGGTGTCCCCGAGCCCGAAGTGGGGCCCGCGCAGGGTCCCCAGGAGCGAGGCGACGACGTCGCGGGGGAGGCCGGGGAGGATGAGCGGGACGAGCCCGGAGACGCTGAGCTCGGGGATGAGGGCCCCGGTGGGGGAGGTCGGGGAGGTGGCGGAGGTGCTGGTGCGTGAGCGGTGCTCTGGTGCGTGAGCGGTGCTCTGGGGTGCGAGCGGTGCTCCGTGAGCGGTGCTGTGTGAGCGGTGCTCCGGTGGGAGAGCGGTGCTCTGCGAGCGGTGCTCTGACGCGAGAGCGGTGCTCTGCGAGCGGTGCTCTGAGGTGTGAGCGGTGCTCTCCCTCTCCCTCGCCCCTTCCCCGCCCCGCAGGTCCCGGCACAGGAACATCCCGCTCGCCGGGTCCCACAGTCGCCGTACGAGCGCTGCCGTCAGGCGTTCCGCGCGGGCGTGCCGGGCCGTTCCCGTCGCGCCCAGTTCGCGGGCGATCCGGGCCAGCGCGTGCTCGGAGGCGATCAGCAGGGCGTTGAACGCCGGGTCCTCCACGGCGAATTCGCCGCCTCCGTCGGCGTACCCGCGATCCCGGTAGTCCGTCGCCAGCCGCACGTACCGTCCGTAGTCGAGATCCGTCGGCCGGTCCTCGGGGGCGCCGTGGTCGAGGTCGGCGCGGCGGAAGGAGCGGGCCGGGGCGGGGACGACCCGGCCGAGAGGGGCGTCCCAGCAGGGGCTGTTGTCCATGCCCTGCTCCCAGGGGTGGACGACGGACGCGAGCCCGCCGCCGCCCAGGTCCCGGCGGTGCAGCAGATAGCGGTGCCAGGACGCCAGCCTGGGGTACACCCGGGCCAGGAAGCCGCGCGCACGGGAGAGTCCGGGGTCGGCGCAGTGCACCAGCCAGGCCGCGAGCGCGTGCACCGGTGGCTGCACGATGCCGGAGGTCTGTACGGTGCGCGGGGCGCCCGCAGCGCGCCCCGCGGTCGAGGAGCGCCAGAAGTCGGGGCTCGGGAAGTACGCGTCGAGGGGCACGGAGGGGTTGAAGACGATGTGCGGGATGCGGCCGTCGCCCCACTGGGCGGACAGCAGCGTCTCCAGCTCCGTCTGGGCCCGTAACGGCGACAGGTGGCGCAGGCCGATCGCGATGAACGCCGAGTCCCAGGACCACTGGTGCGGGTACAGGCTGCGTGAGGGGACCGTGGAGGAGCCCGTCCAGTTGTCCTCCAGCACACGGGCGGCCCTGACGTGCGGTGAATCCCGCGTGGGGGGTGGATCGTATGCAGTGGGGTGCTTTGTGGCGCGGCTGGTCAGTTGGGCGGTGCGATCCACTCGGGGCTCCCCGAAGAAGGTGCGGGCGACCGGTTCGGTCGTAGCCATCGTAGAGTTACGTCTATTTAACACGCAAAACTCAATATGTAATGCAGGCTTGAGAAGCACAAGGGGGTGCGCATGACGGGACGTGGACAGGCACGCGCCGGCGATCTGCTCGAACTGGTGCGAAGCGGACGCGCGACCACGCGCGGAGCGCTCCAGCAGGTCACCGGACTGTCCCGCGCCACCGTCGGTCAGCGCCTCGACCGCCTCTTCCGCGCGGGCTGGCTGCGCGAGGGCGCCGGCGGGCCGGTGGACTCGCCGCTCGGCGGACGCCCCTCCATCACGCTGGAGTTCGACGACGAGCACGCCGTCGTCCTCGCCGCCGACCTCGACACCCGGCACGCGCGCGCCGCCGTCCTGTCGTTGACCGGCGAGATCCTCGCCGAACGCTCCGGCGTCCTGCTGGTCGAGGACGGCCCGGACGCCGTGCTGGGCGAACTGGGCGGCTGGTTCGCCGAGTTGCTGGAGAAGGCCGGGCGGCCGGCGGAGTCGGCCTGCGGGATCGGGCTCGCCGTGCCGGGGCCGGTCGACAGCGAGACCGGGCGGGTCGTGCAGCCGCCGATGATGCCGGGCTGGGACGGCTACGACATAAGAGGCCGGCTGAGCAGGGCCTTCGGTGAGCGCACGGGCGCCGGGGCGGTCCCGGTGCTCGTCGACAACGACGCGAACCTCATGGCGTACGGCGAGCAGCGGGCGGGATACGCCGACTGTTCGGCGTTCGTGCTGGTGAAGGTGTCGACCGGGATCGGGGCGGGGGTCGTGGTCGGCGGTTCGATCTTCCGGGGCATCGACGGGGGCGCGGGGGACATCGGGCACATCCGGGTGGGCGCGGAGGCGCTGTGCCGGTGTGGCTCGTACGGGTGTCTCGCCGCCGTCGCCAGTGGCGGCGCCGTGGCGCGGCGGCTGGCGGAGGCGGGCGTGCCCGCGGCCTCGGGTTCGGACGTGCGGGACCTGCTGGCGGCCGGGCACCCTGAGGCCGTCGGGCTGGCCCGGGAGGCCGGTCGGCGGGTGGGGGACGTGCTGGCGACCGTCGTGACGCTGCTGAACCCCGGTGTGCTGATGATCGCGGGGGATCTGGCCGGAACCCCCTTCCTCACGGGGGTGCGGGAGTTGCTGTACCAGCGGGCGCTGCCCCGCTCCACGGCCCATCTGGACGTGGTCACCTCGCGGCTCGGTGAGCGGGCCGGTCTGGTGGGGGCCGCGGCGCTGGTCGTGGAGTACCTGTACGCGCCGGAGCGGGTGGAGGAGCGGCTGTCGGCGATGGGCGTGTGACGTCCGGGTTTCGTGTTCCGGTGCAGGTCCGGGCGCGTCCGCATGGTGAAATCCGGTGCGCTGTGGCAGCGTGATTCTCGCCACCCTTGATAAGGGTTGCGCTCAGATGAGCGGATCTTGAGCGGCTGCACTTCTCCAAGGAGTGGCACTGGGTGCCACCGTTTGATCGTTCATCGAGCGAAAACAGGTGCGCATGAGCAGTGCTCATGTGAGCGCAAAACCGCACCTGTGGGCGTTGATGCGTTCAAGAAGTGAAAACACAAGTGGCCGGTTGCTTGCCGAGCTTTGACTTTCAATCCTCTGGCGGAGCGCTGGTTACGGGCACATGACGCACGAGTAGACGTACCCAGACGCCTTCGATCTGGGTATGTTCCTGGCCGTCAGGGCAGCCACCGCGTCTTCGAGGGAGTCGAGACCCGTGTCGGAAAACAAAGAACCTCACGTAGCGAAGCTCGTTTACGACTTCACCGAGGGAAACAAGGATCTCAAGGACCTCCTCGGTGGCAAGGGCGCGAACCTCGCCGAGATGACCAACCTGGGACTCCCCGTTCCCCCCGGCTTCACCATCACGACGGAAGCCTGCAAGGTCTACCTCGACAGCGGCGAGGAGCCCGCGGCACTGCGTGACGAGGTGAGTGCGCACCTCGACGCCCTCGAGACCAAGATGGGCAAGAAGCTCGGTCAGCCCGACAACCCCCTGCTCGTCTCCGTCCGCTCCGGCGCCAAGTTCTCCATGCCCGGCATGATGGACACCGTCCTCAACATCGGACTCTCCGACAAGTCCGTGAAGGGCCTCGCCGACCAGGCCGGCGACGAGCGGTTCGCCTGGGACTCCTACCGCCGCCTCATCCAGATGTTCGGCAAGACCGTCCTCGGCGTCGACGGCGACCTCTTCGAGGAGGCGCTGGAGAAGGCCAAGGAGACCAAGAAGGTCACGGTCGACACCGAACTGGACGCCGCCGACCTGAAGAAGCTGGTCACCGCCTTCAAGAAGATCGTCAAGAAGGAGGCCGGCCGGGACTTCCCGCAGGACCCGCGCGAGCAGATGGACCTCGCCATCAAGGCGGTCTTCGACTCCTGGAACGGCGACCGGGCCAAGCTCTACCGCCGCCAGGAGCGCATCCCGCACGACCTCGGTACGGCCGTCAACGTCTGCTCCATGGTCTTCGGCAACCTCGGCCCCGACTCGGGCACCGGCGTCGCCTTCACCCGTGACCCCGCCAGCGGCCACCAGGGCGTCTACGGCGACTACCTGCAGAACGCCCAGGGCGAGGACGTCGTCGCCGGCATCCGCAACACCGTTCCGCTCGCGGAGCTGGAGACGATCGACAAGAAGTCGTACGACCAGCTGATGCAGATCATGGAGACCCTGGAGAACCACTACAAGGATCTCTGCGACATCGAGTTCACCATCGAGCGCGGCCAGCTGTGGATGCTGCAGACGCGCGTCGGCAAGCGGACGGCCGGTGCCGCCTTCCGTATCGCCACGCAGCTGGTGGACCAGGGGCTCATCGACGAGGCCGAGGCGCTCCAGCGGGTCACCGGCGCCCAGCTCGCCCAGCTGATGTTCCCGCGCTTCGACGAGGACGCGAAGGTCGCGCAGGTCGGCCGGGGCATCGCCGCCTCGCCGGGCGCGGCCGTCGGCAAGGCCGTCTTCGACTCGTACACCGCCGTGAAGTGGTCGAGGTCGGGCGAGAAGGTCATCCTGGTCCGCCGGGAGACCAACCCCGACGACCTCGACGGCATGATCGCCGCCGAGGGCATCCTGACCAGCCGTGGCGGCAAGACCTCGCACGCGGCCGTCGTCGCGCGCGGCATGGGCAAGACCTGTGTCTGCGGTGCCGAGGAGCTGGAGGTCGACACCAAGCGGCGCCGGATGACGGTCCCCGGCGGACACGTCGTCGAGGAGGGCGACGTCATCTCCATCGACGGCTCCAGCGGCAAGGTGTACCTCGGTGAGGTGCCGGTCGTGCCGTCGCCGGTCGTGGAGTACTTCGAGGGCCGTATGCACGCCGGCGCCGACGACGCCGACGAGCTGGTCGAGGCCGTGCACCGGATCATCGGGTACGCCGACCGGATGCGCCGGCTGCGGGTGCGCGCCAATGCCGACAACGCCGAGGACGCGCTGCGCGCCCGCCGTTTCGGCGCCCAGGGCATCGGCCTGTGCCGCACCGAGCACATGTTCCTCGGCGACCGGCGCGAGCTGGTCGAGCGGCTGATCCTGGCCGACACGGAGGCCGAGCGCGAGGAGTCCCTGAAGGAGCTGCTCCCGCTGCAGAAGGCGGACTTCGTGGAGCTGTTCAAGGCGATGGACGGGCTGCCCGTCACCGTCCGCCTGCTCGACCCGCCGCTGCACGAGTTCCTGCCCGACATCACCGAGCTGTCGGTGCGTGTCGCGCTCGCCGAGTCCCGTCAGGAGTCGCACGAGAACGACCTGCGGCTGCTGCAGGCGGTGCACCGGCTGCACGAGCAGAACCCGATGCTGGGTCTGCGCGGCGTACGCCTCGGTCTCGTCATCCCCGGCCTGTTCACCATGCAGGTCCGTGCCATCGCGGAGGCGGCCGCCGAGCGGAAGGCCGCCAAGGGCGACCCGCGCGCCGAGATCATGATCCCGCTCGTCGGTACCGTCCAGGAGCTGGAGATCGTCCGCGAGGAGGCCGACCAGGTCGTCGCCGAGGTCGAGGCCGCCACCGGCACCCAGCTCAAGCTCGCCATCGGCACGATGATCGAGCTGCCGCGGGCCGCGCTCACGGCGGGCCAGATCGCGGAGGCGGCGGAGTTCTTCTCCTTCGGCACGAACGACCTCACCCAGACGGTGTGGGGCTTCAGCCGGGACGACGTGGAGGCCTCCTTCTTCACGGCCTACCTGGAGAAGGGCATCTTCGGCGTCAGCCCCTTCGAGACGATCGACAAGGACGGCGTCGGCTCCCTGGTCAGCCTGGCCGCGAAGGCTGGCCGCGAGACCCGTCCCGACCTCAAGCTCGGCGTCTGCGGCGAGCACGGCGGCGACCCGGAGTCGGTCCACTTCTTCCACGAGGTGGGACTCGACTACGTCTCCTGCTCGCCGTTCCGTATCCCGGTGGCGCGCCTGGAGGCGGGACGCGCGGCCGTGCAGTCGGAGGGCAGCGACCACCGCTGACCCACCCGAACCCCGGAGCCGCCGCCCGTCCCCGACCCTCAACACCGATGGGCGGCGGCTCCGGATCACGAAAGAGGGGGCGGCACCTTGTGCGGAGGTGCCGCCCCTTCGGGCTGCAGCCGCCCCTCTCTCCTACGCTGGGAGTCACGAAGGCACCGCGAGCCCACCTCGAAGGGAGTTCGGTCATGGTCGGCTGGACGGTTGACGGCGTTTCCGACTGGGCCGGGCGGATCGCCGTCGTCACCGGTGCCAACAGCGGGATCGGGTACGTCACCGCGCGGGAGCTCGCCCGCAAGGGGGCGCGGGTGGTGCTCGCGTGCCGGAGTGAGGTGCGGGGGAACGCGGCGGTGGACCGGATCCTCGCCGAGGTACCGGACGCCGTCGCCGAGTGCGCTCGCCTCGACCTCGGGGACCTGCGCTCGGTACGGGACTTCGCGGACCGCTTCCCGTACGAGCATCTCGACCTGCTCGTCAACAACGCCGGGGTGATGGCGCTGCCGTACGGGACGACGGCGGACGGCTTCGAGACGCAGTTCGGGGTCAACCACCTCGGGCACTTCGCCCTGACCGGCCTGCTGCTGCCCACCCTGCTCGCCACCTCGGGCGCCCGGGTGGTGACGGTCTCCAGCGAGATGCACGCGATGGCCAACATCGACATCCGCGACCTCAACAGCGAGCGCCGCTACCGGCGTTGGGTCGCCTACGCCCGCTCCAAGACCGCCAACCTGCTCTTCACCCACGAGCTGGCGCGGCGGCTGGCGGCACACGGGTCGGACGTGGTGGCCGCTGCCGCGCATCCCGGGTACGCCTCGACCAACCTGCAGACCGCCGGCCCCCGCATGGAGGGGCGCCGGCTTGTCGGACGGCTGGTGGAGCTCGGCAACCGCGTCCTCGCCCAGTCGGCGGAGGCCGGCGCCCTGCCCGTGCTGTACGCGGCGACGGCGCCCGGTGTGCGCCCCGACTCGTTCACGGGACCGTCGTTCATGATGTGGCGCGGGGCGCCGGCCCCGTCGTGGCGGGCGCCGTGGACGTTCAACGACGCGGCGGGGGAACGGCTTTGGGAGGCTTCGGAGCGGCTGACCGGGGTGACGTACGACGCGCTGAAGGCCTGAGGACCCCCGGCACCCACCCTGCGGGCACGCCCGCTCAGAGTGAGCCGCCGCTGTCCACGACCAGGTCCGTGCCCACCGTCGAGGCCGCGTCGTCGGAGGCCAGGTACAGGACTGCGGCGGCGATCTCCCCGGTGGTGGAGATGCGGCCCAACGGCAGGGTGACCGCGGCCCGTTCGGTGCGGTCGGACTCCGTCTCGCCCGGCCGCAGCGACATGGGCGTGTCGGTGGCTCCCGGGCTGACGACGTTGATGCGAACGCCGTCGCCGATGTGGTCCCGGGCCGCGCCCCGGCTCAGCGCCGTCACCGCGGCCTTGGTGGCGGAGTAGGCGGCGGCGCCGGCGGGGCTGGTGTGGGCCCCGAAGGTGGAGGAGACGTTGACGATCGCGCCGCCCGAGCGCTGGGCGCGCATCTGCCGCACCTGCGCCCGCAGTGCCAGGAACACGCCCGTGACGTTGACGTCGAGCTGTGCCCGCCAGTCCTCCTCGGACAGGTCGGCCAGGGGTGCGCCGCCCCTGAAGACACCCGCGTTGTTGACGGCCACGTCCAGGGAGCCGAAGGTCTCGACGGCGGTCCGGACCACGGCGGACGCCTCGGCGCCGACGGAGACGTCGGCCGGCACGGCGAGTCCCTTGCCGCCCGACCGCTCGATCAGCGCGACCGTCTCGTCGAGTGGTTCCCGGCGCCGGCCGGCCACGACCACGGACGCGCCCTCCGCGGCGAACGCGAGCGCGACGGCTCGGCCGATGCCCGACCCCCCTCCCGTGACGAGAGCGGTCCTCCCCGTGAAACGGGCTCTGGTCATGATCTCCCCTTTTCTTGACCGATCGGTTCAATATGGCGGCAAATAAAAAGGCGCCGCCCAATCGCTGTTCAGTCCAGCAGTGCCAGCGCCTGTTCCGCCGCGTCGCGTACGCGGGCCGGGTCGCCGGACGCCTTGCCGACCACGCGCAGGCCCTGCAGCAGGACCAGCAGCATGCGGGCGAGGGTGAGCGGGTCGCGGTCGGCGGGCAGCTCGCCCTGGGCCTGGGCGCGCAGCAGCGCCGAGTGCAGCACGGTCTCCAGCTGGTCCCAGTTGCGCTCGACCCGCCGGGCGGCGGCCGGGTCGTGCGGGGCGAGTTCGGAGGCCGTGTTGGTGACCAGGCAGCCGTTCAGGCGCAGCCGGTCGTCGGCGGCCTCGGTGGCGTAACGCCGTACGACGGCCCGTACGGCGGGCAGGGCCGGGCCCGGCCGGGACAGCTCCCGCATGATCGGCGGGAGGCCGGCCCGGTCGTAGCGTTCCAGTGCCTTCAGGTACAGCTCGTGCTTGCTGCCGAAGGTCGCGTAGATGCTGGCGCGGCCGATGCCGAGGTGGTCCACCAGGTCGGACATGGACGTCGCCTCGTAGCCGCGCCGCCAGAACAGCTCCAGGGCTGCCTGCAGCGCGGCCTCCGGATCGAACTCCTTGGTCCTGGCCACGGTGTGCAGGCTAGTGGCGACCAGAACGACCGGTCAAGAATACGGCTTCTGCGGCTACGCCGCCCGGACCTCGTACGTGGCGATCCGTACCGTCTCGTCGTCCAGGCACTCGCCGCTCACCAGGTCGAAGCGCTGCTTCAGCAGGGGCGAGGCGACGAACGGGCGGCCCTGGTGGGTGCCGGTCAGGCCGCGGGAGAGGACCGCCGCGCCGCCGAAGGGGTCGCGGTTGTCCACGGCGTACAGCTCGCCGTTGCGGTCGCGGAACAGGGCGGCCTGCCGGCCGTCGGGCAGGAGCGCGGCCACGCCCCGGCCGGGGACCAGCTGGGTCAGGTCGCAGACCGTCAACCAGCCGTCCTCCAGCTGCAGTTGGATCTTCAGGTCGGTGGTCTCGGGTGCCAGGGTCATCGCTGGGCGCTTCCTTCCAGGACGTCTTCAGAGGGGCGCATGCCGATGGACAGCAGCGGCAGGTCGGGCTTGATCTGGTCGCGTTCGGGGACGAAGCCGACGACCGGGTCGGGGGTGTCCGGCGCGTTGACGAAGGACACGAACCGGGCGAGCTTCTCGGGGTCGTTGATGGTGGTGGCCCACTCGTCGGCGTAGTTCGCCACATGCGCCGCCATCAGGGACTCCAGCTCCTCGCAGATGCCGAGGGAGTCCTCCACGACCACGTCACGGACGTGGTCCAGGCCGCCGGGGATGCGCTCCAGCCAGGTCGAGGTGCGCTCCAGGCGGTCGGCGGTGCGGATGTAGAACATCAGGAACCGGTCGATCAGACGGATCAGTTCGGCGTCGGACAGGTCCTGGGCGAGCAGGTCCGCGTGGCGCGGGGTCGCGCCGCCGTTGCCGCCGACGTACAGGTTCCAGCCGCCCGCGGTCGCGATGACGCCGAAGTCCTTCGACTGGGCCTCCGCGCACTCGCGGGCGCACCCCGACACCGCGGACTTGAGCTTGTGCGGGGAGCGCAGGCCCCGGTAGCGCAGCTCCAGGTCGATCGCCATCCGCACGGAGTCCTGGACGCCGTAGCGGCACCAGGTGGAGCCCACGCAGGACTTCACCGTGCGCAGCGCCTTGCCGTAGGCGTGGCCGGACTCGAAGCCGGCGTCCACCAACCGCATCCAGATCAGCGGGAGTTGTTCGACGCGAGCGCCGAACATGTCGATCCGCTGACCGCCGGTGATCTTCGTGTAGAGGCCGAAGTCCCGGGCGATCTCACCGATCACGATCAGGCCCTCGGGGGTGATCTCACCGCCGGGGATGCGCGGCACGACCGAGTACGAGCCGTTCTTCTGCAGGTTGGCGAGGAAGTGGTCGTTGGAGTCCTGCAGGGCCGCCTGCTCGCCGTCCAGGACATAGCCGCTCGCGCCGATCGTGGGGGCGAGGGAGGCGATGATCGAGCCGACCGCCGGCTTGCAGACCTCGCAGCCGTCGCCGCCCCGGGCGCCGTCGCGGCCGTAGCGGTCCAGCAGGTCCTGGTAGGTGTTGATGCGCAGGGCGAGGACGATCTCGTACAGCTCCTCGCGGGTCTGCGAGAAGCAGCCGCACAGGCCCTTGTCGACCTCGACGCCGGACGCCTCCAGTTCGGCGTCCACCAGCTGGCCCAGCACCTTGACGCAACTGCCGCAGGTCGTACCGGCCTTGGTGCACTTCTTCACCTCGGGCACGGTGGTGCAGCTGTGCTCGGTGACCGCGCCGCGGATCGTGCCCTTGGTGACGTTGTTGCAGGAGCAGATGATCGCGTCGTCCGGCAGCGCGGTCGGGCCGAGCTGGACGGACTCGCCGGCACCGGCGGGCAGCACCAGCGACTCGGGCTTGACCGGCGGGACGGAACCGGTGAACGCCTTCAGCGTGCCGTACGCCTCCGCGTCGCCGACGAGGATGCCGCCGAGCAGGGTGCCGTCGCGGCCGATGACCAGCTTCTTGTACAGGCCGGCGCGGGAGTCGGAGTAGACGACGTCCAGGCAGTCGGCGGTGGCGCCGTGGGCGTCGCCGAAGGAGGCCACGTCGACGCCGAGCAGCTTCAGCTTCGTCGACAGGTCGGCGCCGGTGAAGGACGCCTCGTCCTCGGCGATCGTCGCGGCGGCCGTCTCCGCCTGCTCGTAACCGGGGGCCACCAGGCCGTACACCCGGCCGTCGGAGGCCAGCGCGCACTCGCCGATCGCGAAGACGCGCGGGTCGGAGACGGTACGGCAGTGCTCGTCGACGGTGATGCCGCCGCGCTCGCCGACGGTCAGGCCGCAGTCGCGGGCGAGCTGGTCCCGCGGCCGGACACCGGCGCTGAACACCACCAGGTCCGTGGCGAGTTCGGAGCCGTCGGACAGCTTCATGCCGGTGACCGCGCCGTCCTCACCGACGACGATCTCCTGCGTGCCGACGCCCGTGTGGACGCTCAGGCCCATCTCCTCGATGGTGCGCAGCAAGGCCGCGCCGCCGCCCTCGTCCACCTGGACGGGCATCAGCCGGGGCGCGAACTCCACGATGTGGGAGGTGAGTCCGAGGCCCTTCAGGGCGCCGGCCGCCTCCAGTCCCAGCAGGCCGCCGCCGACCACCGCGCCGACCGTGGCCCTCGACTTCGCGTACTCCTCGATCGCGAGCAGGTCCTCGATCGTGCGGTAGACGAAACAGCCCTCGGCGTCCTTGTTCGGCACCGGCGGCACGAAGGGGAAGGAGCCGGTGGCGAGGACGAGGGTGTCGTAGTCGAAGACCCTGCCGGAGCGGGCGGTGACCTTCCGCGCCGCGCGGTCGATCGTCTCGGCCGGGTCGCCGACGTACAGCTCGATGCCGTGGTCGTTGATGAACTCCATGTCGGTCATGGAGAGTTCCTCGGGCGTCCGGCCCGAGAAGTACGAGGTGAGGGCGACGCGGTCGTACGCGGGACGTGGCTCCTCGCACAGCACGACCACGCGGTGCGTGGCGGTCAGGCCGCGGGCGGCGAGCGCTTCGAGGAAGCGCTGGCCGACCATGCCGTGGCCGACGAGCACGATCGTGGGGGTGGCCTCCGGGGCGGCGGTCATCAGGAGCCTCCATCATTGGTGAGCAGGTGGAGCAGGGGGCCGTCGTCGGGGAGCGGCTCTGCTCCCTCCCAGGCGCGGGCGAGCGCGCCGACGGTGCCGAGTTCGCCGACGAGGACCCCGCCGACCAGGCGGTCGTCGCGGACGACGACCTTGCGGTAGGTGCCGCGGGTGGCGTCCGTGAGCTGGACGACGTCGTCCCCGGGACGCGGCTCCGTCTCGCCGAACGCGGCGAGGTCGAAGAAGCCCTCACCGGCCAGCGTCAGCCGGGTGAGTGAACGGGTGCCGGTGTAGCGGGCGTCGGAGCGGCCGGACAGCGACTCGGCCAGCACCTCGGCCTGTTCGAGCGCCGGGGTGGCGAGCCCGTACACGGTGCCGTCGTGCTGGACGCAGTCGCCGACGGCCCGGATGTGCGGGTCGGAGGTGCGCAGTTCGTCGTCGACGAGGACGCCCTTGCGGACCTCCAGGCCGGCGGTCTGCGCGAGGCCGACGCGGGGGTGGACCCCGCAGGCCAGGACGACGAGGTCGGCGTCGAGCGCGTAGCCGTCGTGCATCTCGACCGAGCGGACGGCGCCGCCGACGCAGCGCACGTCCCGTACCCGGCACTCGGTGTGGACCTCGACGCCGAGGTCGGTCAGGTGCCGGCGGACCAGCTTGGAGGCGGCCGGGTCGAGTTGACGCTCCATCAGCCGCTCGGACTGCTGGGCGAGGACGACCTGGGCGCCGCGCCGGGCGAGCGCGCGGGCCGCGGAGACCCCGAGGAGCCCGCCGCCGATGACGACCGCCCGCACCCCCGGCCGTACGGCCTTCGACAGGCCCAGGCAGTCGTCCATGGTGCGGAACGCGTGCACGCCCTCCGGCAGCACGTGGTCCGGCGTGAACAGACCGCGCAGCGGCGGCAGCACCGGGTTCGAGCCGGTGGCCAGGACCAGGGTGTCGTATGCGATCTTCGAGCCGTCCGCGAGGTGTACGGCTCGCACCTCGCGGTCGATGCCCGTGACCCGGCCGCGGACCAGCTCCGCGGGCGCGGGCAGCGCGATGACGTCCGGGCTGTAGCGCCCGGCCAGCACCTCGGCGAGCAGCACCCGGTTGTACGGGCGGTGCTCCTCCTCGCCGATCAGCGTCACGGGCGTGCCGAGCTCACCGAGCCGCCGGGCGAGCCGGACGCCCGCGAGCCCGGCGCCGATCACCACCACACGCGTATTCGAGGTCATGTCCAGGAGCGTGCGTTGCCGGTGTTACCCGACCGCATCACGTCTGTTTCCCGCGGGGAACGCTGCCCTCAGTACCCGCGCGGGGTGGGTGTGAGGGTTCGGAGCACACGCCGGGGGCGTGGTGTGAGGCCGGGCGGGGGCGCCCGGGCCCGCGCGCCTCGACGGGCCGGCCGGCGGCCGCGGATATTGCCTACGAGCGCTGGGCGGCCGGACGGTACGGTCACCGCATGGCGACTGAGGTGATCGTGTTGAACGGCGGCTCCAGCTCCGGCAAGTCGGGGATCGTACGGTGCTTGCAGGCGCTGCTGCCCGAGCCGTGGCTGGCGTTCGGGATCGACGGCCTGGTCGAGGCGATGCCGGCCTCCCTGCAGGCCGCGCTCGTCTCGCCGGACGGCTCGGTTCAGGTGGGCCCGGAGTTCGCCAGGCTGGAGGCGGCCTGGCGGCGGGGCGTGGCGGCGACGGCACGGGCGGGCGCCCGGGTGATCATCGACGACGTCTTCCTCGGCGGCGCGGCGTCCCAGGATCGCTGGCGGGAACCGCTGGCCGGCCTCGACGTGCTGTGGGTCGGTGTGCGCTGCGAGGCGGCGGTGGCCGCGGGCCGGGAGATCGTCCGCGGCGACCGGGCCCCGGGCATGGCCGAGAAGCAGGCGGAGGTGGTCCACCAGGGCGTGGTCTACGACCTGGAGGTGGACACCACGCACACCGAGGCCCTGGACTGCGCGCGGACCGTCGTGGCGGCCGTGGTCAGCGACGACTGCCCGTGAGGTGCGCGAAGACGACCACGTTGCCCTGGTAGCCGGTCGACCGCGAGTAGCCCCCGCCGCAGGTGATCACCCGCAGCTCGGGCCGGTCCGCGGCGCCGTACACCTTCTGGTCGGGGAAGCCGGCCGCCTTGTACACCTCGACCGCGTCCACGGTGAACCGGGCGGTGCTGCCGTCCCGCCGGTCGACGTCGATGGCGCTGCCCTTCTTCACGGCGCCCAGGTCGTAGAAGACGGCGGGTCCGTCGGCGTTGTCGACATGGCCGGCCACGATCGCCGTCCCCGTCTCGCCGGGGGTGGTGCCGGCCTCGTACCAGCCGGCGAGGTTCTTCTCCCCGGCGGGCGGGACGCCGAGGCTGCCGGACCGGGTGAGGCCCAGGCCCATCAGAGGGGCGTCGACGCGGATCGACGGGATGCGGATGCGGTCCGGCGGGGACGGCGGCAGCGCGGGCGCGGACCGGGAATCGGCGGCCCCGGAGCGGGCCTCGGCCGCGGAGGGCTGCGGCGGGGCGTGGGTCTCCTCACCGCTGCCGAGCAGCCAGGCGCCCGTGCACAGGGAGACGACGGTCACGGACGCTATGGCGACATTGCTGAACCTGCGCACACGAGCCTCCTGCCTGGGAGCGGGCGGACCCTGCCACGGCTGGGAACCCCGGTCCCCCTCCGGGCCGCGAGGGGCGTCGGACCCGGAGGGGGAGGGACATGCGGTACCGGCGGACGGACAGCGGAGGGTGTCCGTCAGATCCCGTCGCCTCTCGCCCGGCGATGCAGGAGCCAGGTACCGCCCGCGGCGGCGACGGCGAGAGCCGCCACGCCGGCCGCGGTCTGCACGGGGTCGGGGCCCATCACGCCACCGACCCCCGTCTTCACACTTCCCCGGGGCTGCACCTGGCCCCGCACCGGCGACAGCGTGACCACCAGGTCGCCGGAGACCTCGCGGTCGCCCTCGGCGCACTTCGCGACGATCTCGTACGTCCCCGGCTGCGCGCTCGGCGGCACCCGGAACTGTCCGATCGCGTCGCCCTCGTGGCTGCTGGGCGCGAGCGTGAACGCACCGGCGCCCACGGCCCCGGCGTCGCCCTCCGCCGTACCGCCGTCGCACGCCGAGGTGTTCACGGTGACCTGCCCGCCGGGCTCGGCCGAGGAGGGGTACACCTCCAGGCCGCCCTCGTCGTCGTCGGCGTACGCGGGCGCCGCGACGAGTCCCGCGGCCGCGACGGCGAGCGCGGCGGCGGACAGCAGACGGGCGGTACGGCGCATCGGTGCTCCTTCGAGCTCTTGCTGGTGTCCTCTGCCCTTCCGAGGTAAGTGGCAGCGGAGCGAGCGCGCTTCCTGAAGGAGCGTCAGAAATGGGGTGAATGGGTGTCAGACATGCGCGCCCACGACCTCCTCGAGGGGAGTTTCAGCAGGTCAACGGCGGGTCGGGTGGGTTCGGCGGAAGAGCACCCGAAGGGCGCAGAGCGCGCGTGTGAACGGGTGATCCGGCTCCGGCGGAGTCCGGACTTGACCTCAACCGAACTTGAGATACGACGCTGACCGGCATGCAGACACCCGATGCCCCTCTCCAGGTCACCGTCGTCATCGGCAGCAACCGCCACGGCCGCTTCGGCCCGGTCGTCGCCGACTGGCTCCTGACCCGCCTCCACGACCGCGACGACCTGCTCGTGGAGGTCGTGGACGTGGCCGACGCCGCACTCCCCACGACCTTCGCCCGGACCCCCGAGACGGCGGCGGCCCTGTCCTCGGTCACCCCGAAACTGGCGGCGGCCGACGCCTTCGTCGTCCTCACCCCCGAGTACAACCACTCCTATCCGGCGGCCCTCAAGAACCTCATCGACTGGCACTACACGGAATGGCAGGCCAAACCGGTCGCCCTGGTCTCCTACGGCGGCGTCTCGGGCGGCCTGCGCGCGGTGGAACACCTGCGCCAGGTCCTCGCCGAGCTGCACGCCGTGACGGTGCGGGACACCGTCTCCTTCCACAACGCGGGCGGCGCCTTCGAGGACGGCCGTCCGAAGGACCCGACGGGTCCGGACGCGGCGGCGAAGACGATGCTGGACCAACTGGTCTGGTGGGCGCGCGGGTTGCGGGAGGCGCGGGAGCGCAGGCCGTACGGGGGCTGAGCGGCGGCTCGGGGAGACGGGACGGCCGCTCCGGTGGACAGCACCGGAGCGGCCGCAACCGCGATTCGACGTCGGTTCAGTTGACGTTCACGGCGCTCCAGGCCGCCGCCACCGCGTTGTACTCCGTGCTCCCGGCCCCGTACAGGTCCTTGGCCGCGTTCAGGGTCGCCGTCCGGGCGCCGGCGTAGTTCGTCGACGACGTCATGTAGACCGTCAGCGCCCGGTACCAGATCCGGCCGAGCTTGTCCCGTCCGATCCCGGTGACCGTCGAGCCGTTGGAGGTGGGCGAGTTGTAGCTGACCCCGTTGATCGTCTTCGCGCCGCTGCCCTCCGCGAGCAGGTAGGCGAAGTGGTTGGCGACCCCGGAGGAGTAGTGGACGTCGAGGTTGCCGACCGAACTGCTCCAGTAGTCGGCCGAGTTGCCGTCCTTGGACGGCTTGTCCATGTACCGCAGCGCCTCCCGGCCGAAGCCGGACTTCACGATCTTCTCGCCGATGAGGTAGTCCCCGGGGTCGGACGAGTTGTTCGCGTACCACTCCACCAGCGTGCCCAGGATGTCCGAGGTCGCCTCGTTCAGGCCGCCGGACTCGCCCGAGTACGTCAGGGCGGCCGTCTTGGATGTGACGCCGTGGGTCATCTCGTGGCCGGCGACGTCGAGCGACACCAGCGGCCCGAACGTCGTGCCGTCACCGTCGCCGTAGGTCATGCAGAAGCAACTGTCGTCCCAGAACGCGTTGTTGTAGGCGTTGCCGTAGTGGACGCGGTTGTAGGAGCCCTTGCCGTCGCCGCCGATGCCGTTGCGGCCGAAGGTGTTCTTGTAGAAGTCCCAGGTGACGTCCGTGCCGTACTGGGCGTCGACCGCGGCGCTCGCGCGGTCCGAAGCGGCGCCGGTGCCCCAGTGGTTGTCGGTGTCGGTGAACACCGTCGACGGGGCGCGGCTGATGCAGATGTTCGTCAGGAAGCACAGGTCGGTCTTGTTAGCCGCGTCGCCCGTGTACGTGTTCCCGCGGGTCGGGTCCTTGAGCTGGTACGTCGACCCCGACAGGGTCGTCTCCAGCGGGACCGTGCCGCTGTAGAGGGACTTGCCGTCGCCCGTCGCGGTCTCGATGTCGTCCCAGGCGTCGATCTGCCGGCCCGTTCTCGCGTCCGTGAGCACCGTGCGGGCGACCGGGTTGCCCAGCGAGTCCTTGGCGGCCACCTGGGTGCGCCAGGCCAGCTTCGGGGTGCCGTGCAGGGCGTCGACGACCAGTTGGGGCTTGGCCGTCAGCTGCTTCAGCGTCTCGCCGAGGTTCACGGCGCGCAGGGCGTTCGCCGCGAGGTCGGCGGCCTTGGGCGCCGATATGGAGGGGACGATCGAGGCCAGGGATATCTCGCTCCGCGTCGCCCGGTTCGCGCTGCGGTACTTTCCGTCCGGCGCCAGGTGGACCACGAAGTCGCCGCCCAGAACGGGCAGTCGGCGGTAGGTGCGGTCGTAGCGGACGTGCTGCGTGCCGTCCGCGTCGACGATCACGTCCCGCACGGACGTGCCCTCGGCGGACGTCAGACCCAGGCTCGCGGCATGGGCGAGCAGGGCCGATGCCGCGTTCTCGATCGCGCCGGCCCTGGTCGGCCTGTCGGCGGCGACGGAGGCGGGGGAGAGCGCGGAGGCCAGCAGGGCGGCGGTGGTGGCGGCCACGGCGGTGGCGGCGGCGAGACGACGGGACCTGCGGGCGGTGGTGGGGTGCAGCCGGATCCGACTCATCGATCTCCTCGGTAGGGCGCCGGGCGCGTGGGGGTGGTCGGCGCTGTGTTGACCAAGATTTAAGGGGCCATGACAGGCAGCCGTAAAGAGTGCGTGTGAGGAGGTGTGTGTGGAGAGAGAATCGTTTTTGTGAGCCCCCAGCTGCCCTTCTTCGTCTACGGCACCCTTCGCCCCGGCGAGGTCAACCACGACCTCTTCCTGCGCGGCCGCACCCGCGCCGAGGAACCGGGGCGGCTGACCGGTTCGGTGCTGTACGCGGGCCCCGGCTATCCGTACGCCGTGGAGGCACCCGGCGGCGGCGAGGTGTGCGGCGAGCTGGTGACCGCGATGCCCGAGCGGTACGCGGAGTTGCTCGTCGCCCTCGACCGGCTGGAGGAGTACGCGCCCGGGGACCCCCGCAACCTCTACGAGCGCGTCGAACGCGAGGTGCGACGCGACGCCGACGGCGCCCTCGTCCGCGCCTGGGTGTACGTCGCCGCCCCCTCGGTCGCCGCCCGCCTGCGGGCCCGCGGGCGGCCCATCGAGAGCGGGGACTGGCTGCTCAGGAGCTCCCCCGGGAGGTGACCGGCTCCAGCCGCACCGCGCACGCCTTGAACTCCGGCATCCGCGAGGTCGGGTCCAGCGCCGGGTTGGTCAGGGTGTTGGCGCGTCCCTCGCCCGGCCAGTGGAAGGGCATGAAGACCGTGTCGGGCCGGATGGCCGTCGTGATGCGGGCCGGGGCGACGGCGCGCCCCCGCCGCGACACCACCGCCACCGGATCGCCCTCCGCCGCCCCGAGCCGCGCCGCCAGCCGCGGGTGCAGCTCCACGAACGGGCCCGGCGCGGCGGCGTTCAGCTCGTCGACGCGGCGCGTCTGGGCACCGGACTGGTACTGGGCGACGACTCGCCCGGTCGTCAGCAGGACCGGGTACTCGTCGTCGGGTTCCTCGTCGATCGGCCGGTGCGAGACGGGCACGAACCGGGCCCGGCCGTCCGGGGTGGCGAACCGGTCGAGGAAGAGACGGGGGGTCCCCGGGTGGGCCTCCTCGGGCGCCTGCGCCGGGAGTTGACCGGACAGGTCCTGCGGGCACGGCCAGAACACCCCGTTCTCCTCCGCGAGCCTGCCGTAGGTGATCCCGGAGTAGTCGGCGGGCCCGCCCGCGCTCGCCCGGCGCAACTCCTCGAAGACCTCCTCGGGATCGGTCGGGAAGCCCTTCTCCACGCCCAGCCGGTCGGCGAGTTCGCGCATGACCTCCAGATCGCTGCGGACGCCGACGGGCGGCGTGATCGCCTGCCGCCGCAGCAGCACCCGGCCCTCCAGGTTGGTCGTCGTGCCCGTCTCCTCCGCCCACTGCGTCACCGGTAGCACGACGTCCGCGAGCGCCGCCGTCTCCGACAGGACCACGTCGCAGACGGCCAGGAAGTCGAGCGACTTGAGGCGGTCCTCGATGTGCGCGGCGCGCGGCGCCGACACCACCGGGTTCGACCCCATCAGCAGCAGCGACCTGATGTCCGTCCCCAACGCGTCCAGCAGCTCGTACGCACTGCGCCCCGGCCCCGGCAGGCTGTCCGGGTCCACGCCCCACACCTCGGCGACGTGCCGCCGCGCCGCCGGGTCGTCCAGCTTGCGGTAGCCGGGCAACTGGTCGGCCTTCTGGCCGTGTTCGCGCCCGCCCTGTCCGTTGCCCTGCCCGGTCAGGCAGCCGTAACCGCTCAGCGGCCGGCCCGCCCGGCCGGTCGCCAGGCACAGGTTGATCCACGCACCCACGGTGTCGGTGCCCTTGGACTGCTGCTCGGGCCCGCGCGCGGTCAGCACCATCGCGTGCTCGGGCTCGCAGAACATCCGCACCGCCTGACGGAGTTGAGGAACGGACACCCCCGTGATCCGCTCCACGTACTCCGGCCAGTGCGCCATCGCCGCGGCCCGCGCGTCCTCCCAGCCGGCGGTGCGCCCGGCCACGTACTCCTCGTCGACCCGGCCCTCGGCGACGATTAGGTGCAGCAGGCCCAGGGCGAGCGCGAGGTCGGTTCCCGGTCGCGGGGCCAGGTGCAGATCGGCCTGCTCGGCGGTCCTGGTGCGCCGCGGGTCGACGACGATCAGCGTGCCGCCGTTCTCCTTCAGCTCGGTGAAGAACCTGAGCGACGGCGGCATGGTCTCGGCGAGGTTCGACCCGACCAGGATCACGCAGCCGGTCCTCGGTATGTCCTCCAGCGGGAACGGCAGCCCCCGGTCGAGCCCGAACGCCTTGATGCCGGCCGCCGCGGCCGACGACATGCAGAAACGCCCGTTGTAGTCGATCTGGGAGGTGCCGAGCACCACCCGCGCGAACTTGCCGAGCGTGTACGCCTTCTCGTTGGTCAGGCCGCCCCCGCCGAACACCCCGACCGCGTCCGGCCCGTGCTCGGCGCGCGTCCGCAGCAGCCGGCCGGCGATCCGGTCCAGTGCCTCGTCCCAGGTGGCGGGCACCAGAGTGCCCTCGGAGCGCACCAACGGGGAGGTCAGGCGCACCCGGGACGAGAGCACGGCCGGCGCGGTACGGCCCTTGCCGCACAGCGCGCCCCGGTTCACCGGGAAGTCCGTGCGCTCGCTCACCTCGACCGTGCCGTCCGCGGTGGGCGTCAGGTTCATCCCGCACTGCAGGGCGCAGTACGGGCAGTGGGTGGGCGTCACGGTGTTCTGCATACCGGCCAGCGTGCTTCGGCCGTGTTACGTGCGGCGCGGCCCCTTGTTACGCGGACGGGACGGCGGCCTCCCCGTGCCGCGCCGGCCGGCGTGAGCCCCGTGTCACCGGGCGCTCGCCAGCGCCTTCGCGACGCCCTTCTCCTTGGGCCCCAGGAACTGCGGGTCCGGGCGGAACACGGCGTCCAGCGCCGCCTTGCCGGCCGCGAAGACCTCGCGGGTGCCGCCGTAGTACCAGGTCGCGTCGTGTTTGGCGTCCACCCCGACGCCGTACGACGACACACCCGCGGCCTCGCACAGCGCCACCGCCCGCCGGATGTGGAAGCCCTGGCTGATCAGCACCGCCCGGTCCACGCCGAAGATCTTCTTGGCGCGCACGCAGGAGTCCCAGGTGTCGAAGCCCGCGTAGTCGCTGACGATCCGCCCGTCCGGCACCCCGTGCCTGGTCAGATAGGTGCGCATGGCGTCGGGCTCGTCGTAGTCCTTGCGGCTGTTGTCGCCGGTGACGAGGACCACCTCGACGCGGTTCTCGCGGTACAGCTTCGCCGCCGCGTTGAGCCGGTTGGCCAGGTACGGTGACGGCTCGCCGTTCCACAGACCGGCGCCGAAGACGACGGCGACCTCGGTGCGCGGCGCGTCCGCGACCGTGCCCAGCCGCCCGGCCGTGGAGACGTACAGCCAGGTCACCGGAAGGAGCGCCAGCACGCACCCGGCCATCACGGCCTGCACGAGCCGCCGCTGTCCGGTACGCGTGCGTGGCAGCCGCGGTCTGCGCATCGAACGTCCCCCCTCTTCCGCCTGCTTCTCGACAGTCAGAGACGTCCCGTCGGGCCCCGCGGTTCGGCACACCCTACGTGACCAGGTTCACTCCGCGCGACGAAACCGCAGGTCGTGCGGCCTCACAGAGCCCACACCCCCCGGCGTGAACCGCCGGAAAACGCCCGTCATCACCAGGCAACGGGGAGGCAACCTGCCCCGGCGAGGATCGACGCATGACGGACAGTACGGCGCACCTCCTGAGCCAGATCGGCAGCCGGCTCGCGGGCCAGCTCAGCCTCGTCTCCCTGGACGGCCGGCGCCGCCCGGCCCCTCCCGCGCTGGTCGTCGTGGCGCACGGCAGCCGCGACCCGCGGGCCCTGAGCACCGTCCGCGCGCTCCTGGAGCGGGTCCGCGAGCGGCGCCCCGGCCTGCCCGTCCACCTGGGCCACATCGAACTGAACGAGCCCCTGCTCCCCGACACCCTGGCCGGCCTCGGCGGGCGGGAGGCGGTCCTCGTACCCCTGCTGCTCAGCCGCGGCTACCACATCAAGCGCGACATCCCCGAGATGGCCGCCGCGTCGGACGTGCACGCGCGCGTGGCCGACGCCCTGGGCCCGCACCCGCTTCTGGTCGACGCCCTGTACGCCCGCCTCGTCGAGGCCGGCTGGCGCGCCCGCATGGACGAGGGGACGCGGCGCGCGAGCGCGGTCGTCCTGGCCGCCGCGGGCTCCCGCGACCCCGAGTCCAAGGTCGACACCGGACGCACGGCCGAACTCCTCGCCGAACGCCTGGGCGTCCCGGTGGTCCCGGCCTACGCCACCACGGCGGCCCCGACCGTCCCGGACGCGATCCGGGCCCTCGCGGCGAGCGGCCGTCACCGGGTCGCGGTCGCCTCCTACTTCACGGCCCCCGGCCGCTTCGCGACGGAGTGCGCGGAGGCCGCCCCCTGGATCGCCTCGGCCCCGCTCGGCACCCACCCGGCGATGGCGGAACTGCTCCTGCACCGGTACGACCAGACCCTCGCCACGCCGGTGCGGGCCGACACCCTCACGGGCGCGACCGGCCGGCCACGACCCGCACTCGCCGTCTGACGGAACCCGGCGGCCCCTGGGGCGGATTGTCAGTCCCTGCCCTTACTGTCGAGACATGTCGTACGACGCGCAGGCAACAGAACGCTGGGCCCCAGAACCCGACAAACGCCCCGGCCGCACCGCTTTCCAACGCGACCGCGCGCGCGTACTGCACTCTTCCGCGCTCAGAAGGCTCGCCGGCAAGACCCAGGTCGTCACCCCCGGCACCCGTAACCAGGCCTGGGACGCCAGCCCTCGCACCCGCCTCACCCACTCCCTGGAATGCGCCCAGGTCGGCCGCGAACTCGGCGCGGCCCTCGGCTGCGACCCCGACCTGGTGGAGGCCGCCTGCCTCTCCCACGACCTCGGCCACCCCCCGTTCGGCCACAACGGCGAACAGGCACTCAACGAATTCGCCCACGACTGCGGCGGCTTCGAGGGCAACGCGCAGTCCCTGAGGCTGCTCACCCGCATCGAGCCCAAGCGCTTCACCCCGGAGGGCTCGGTGGGCCTCAACCTCACGAGGGCCACCCTGGACGCCGCCACCAAGTACCCCTGGCCCAGGGGCGGCCACCCCACCGACCCCGCCTCGCCCAAGTTCGGTGTCTACGAGGACGACCGCCCCGTCTTCGACTGGGTCCGCAAGGAGGCCCCCGGCACCCGCGCCACCTTCGAGGCCCAGGTCATGGACTGGTCCGACGACGTGGCGTACTCGGTGCACGACGTCGAGGACGGCCTGCACGCCGGCCACATCGACCCCGACTGCCTGCACGCGGAGCCCGAGCGCCAGGAGGTCTTCGCGGTGGCCCGCGGCCGCTACGTGCCCGCGGACACCGACCCGGCCGAACTCGCCGCCGCCCTCGACCGCCTCCAGGACCAGGAGTGGTGGCCCCACGCCTACGACGGAACGGCCGTCGCCCAGGCCCGTCTCAAGGACGCCACCAGCCAGCTCATCGGCCGCTTCGCCCTCGCCGCCGAGTCCGCCACCCGCGCCGCGTACGGCATGGGCCGGCTCACCCGGTACGACGCCGCACTCGTCGTACCGCGCGAGACCCGACTGGAGTGCGCGATCCTCAAGGCCGTCGCCCACCGCTACGTGATGCAGCGCGCCGAACAGGAGCGGCTGCGCGCCGACCAGCGGATCGTCGTGGCCGAACTCGCGCAGGCGCTCACCGCGCGTGCGCCCGACGGCCTGGACCCGCAGTTCCGGTCCCTGTTCGAGCAGGCAGGCGACGACCGTGCCCGCAAACGGGTGATCGTCGACCAGATCGCCTCCCTCACCGACGCCTCGGCCCGATCGCTTCACGGACGTCTGACGGGGCAGACGGGAGACTGAGGGGGCGTGGGTGACGAGGAATGAGCCCGAATGTGACACTCCGTGGCCTGATCGGGCCACTCCCTCTTCCCCCATCACGCTCCGTGCGGGACGCTCGCATGTGGCGGCACCCACAGTGTTTTCTGGTGGGACACCCCCCAGACCCCCGTAGGAGGCATCAAGTGGTCGACGCGGATCAGACATTCGTCATCGTCGGAGGCGGCCTCGCCGGCGCGAAGGCGGCCGAGACGCTCCGAGCGGAGGGCTTCAGCGGCCGCGTGATACTGATCTGCGACGAGCGCGACCACCCGTACGAGCGTCCCCCGCTCTCCAAGGGCTACCTGCTGGGCAAGGAGGAGCGCGACAGCGTCTTCGTGCACGAACCCGCCTGGTACGCGCGCAACGACATCGAACTGCACCTCGGCGAGACCGTCGACGCCATCGACCGCGAGGCGAAGACGGTCCGCTTCGGCGAGGACGGCACCCTCGTCCGCTACGACAAGCTGCTGCTCGCCACCGGCGCCGAGCCGCGCCGCCTCGACATCCCCGGCACCGACCTCGCGGGCGTCCACCACCTGCGCCGCCTCGCCCACGCCGAACGGCTCAAGCACGTCCTCGCCGCGCTCGGCCGGGACAACGGCCACCTCGTCATCGCGGGCGCCGGCTGGATCGGCCTGGAGGTCGCCGCGGCGGCCCGGCAGTACGGCGCGGAGGTCACGGTCATCGAGCACGGGCCGACCCCGCTGCACGGCGTCCTCGGCCCCGAGCTGGGCGCCGTCTTCGCCGACCTGCACCGCGAGCACGGCGTCCGCTTCCACTTCGGCGCGAAGCTGACGGAGATCGTCGGCCAGGACGGCATGGTGCTGGCGGCCCGCAGCGACGACGGCGAGGAGCACCCCGCGCACGACGTCCTCGCCGCGATCGGCGCGGCCCCCCGCATCGGCCTCGCCGAGGCCGCGGGCCTGGAGATCGCCGACCGGGCGTACGGCGGCGGCATCGTCGTCGACGAACGGCTGCGCACCTCCGACCCGGACATCTACGCGGCCGGAGACGTCGTCTCCTTCCCGCACGCGCTGTTCGACACCCGGGTGCGCGTCGAGCACTGGGCCAACGCCCTCAACGGCGGGCCCGCCGCGGCCCGGGCGATGCTCGGGCGGGACATCACCTACGACCGCGTGCCCTACTTCTTCTCCGACCAGTACGACCTCGGCATGGAGTACTCCGGCTGGGCGCCCCCCGGCACCTACGACCAGGTCGTGATCCGGGGAGACGCGGGCAAGCGCGAGTTCATCTCCTTCTGGGTCACGGACGGCAGGGTGCTGGCCGGGATGAACGTGAACGTGTGGAACGTCACGGACCCCATCCAGAAGCTGATCCGCACCAGGACCCGGGTGAACACGGAGGCACTGGCGGATCCGCACGTTCCGCTCGAAAGCCTCGTCTCTTAGATGTCCGACCACCACCGTAGAATTCACGCGTGGCAGGACGGATCAACGACGAGGACGTGAAGGCGGTACGGGACGCGGTCCCGATCGACGCCGTGGTGTCCGAGTACCTCCAGCTGCGCAACGCGGGCGGCGGCAACCTCAAGGGCCTGTGCCCCTTCCACGACGAGAAGTCGCCGTCCTTCCAGGTCAGTCCGAGCAAGGGACTCTTCCACTGCTTCGGCTGCCAGGAGGGCGGCGACACCATCACGTTCGTGATGAAGGTCGACCACCTCTCCTTCTCCGAGGCGGTCGAGCGCCTCGCCGCCCAGGCCGGCATCACCCTGCGCTACGAAGAGGGCGGCTACAACCCCTCCCACCAGCGCGGCGAGCGCATCCGCCTGGTCGAGGCGCACAAGATCGCCGCCGAGTGGTACGCCGAACAGCTCGCCACCAGCCCCGAGGCCGACACCGGCCGGATCTTCCTCGCCGAGCGCGGCTTCGACCAGGCCGCCGCCCAGCACTTCTCCGTCGGCTACAGCCCCCAGGGCTGGGACCACCTCACCCGCTTCTTGCGCGGCAAGGGCTTCACGGACAAGGAGCTCGTCCTCTCCGGACTCTCCCAGGAGGGCCGCCGCGGCCCCATCGACCGCTTCCGCGGCCGCCTGATGTGGCCCATCCGCGACATCGGCGGAGACGTCGTCGGCTTCGGCGCGCGCAAGCTCTACGAGGCGGACAACGGCCCCAAGTACCTCAACACCCCGGACACGGCGATCTACCGGAAGTCCCAGGTCCTGTACGGCATCGACCTGGCGAAGAAGGACATCGCCAAGGCCAGCCGCGCCGTCGTCGTCGAGGGCTACACCGACGTCATGGCCTGCCACCTCGCGGGGGTGACCACGGCCATCGCCACCTGCGGCACCGCCTTCGGTAGCGACCACATCAAGATCCTGCGCCGGCTGCTGATGGACAACGGCTCGGCCCGGGTGATCTTCACCTTCGACGGCGACGCGGCCGGCCAGAAGGCGGCCCTGCGCGCCTTCGAGGACGACCAGAAGTTCGCCGCCGAGACCTACATCGCGATCGCCCCGGACGGCATGGACCCCTGCGAGCTGCGCCTGGCCAAGGGCGACGAGGCCGTCGCCGACCTGGTCGAACCCCGCACCCCGCTCTTCGAGTTCGCGCTGCGCCAGATCGTCGTCCGCTACGACCTCGACACCCCCGCCGGCCGCGCCGCCGCCCTGGACGAGGCGGCGCCCATCGTGGCCCGCATCAAGAACAGCGGCGCCCAGCACGAGGTCGCCGTCCAGCTCGCCGGCATGCTCGGCATCCTCGACACCCAGTTCGTCGTCAAGCGCGTCGCCCAGCTCGCCCGCTGGGCCCGCGACCGCGGCGGCAAGGGCCCCGCGCCGAGCGGCCGCGGCCCGCAGCAGCCCTACGACGCCGCCCCGCGCCCCCACGCCTCCGGCCCCGCCCTCACCCTCCGCAACCCCGTCTACGCCACCGAACGCGAACTGCTCAAGCTCGCCCTCCAGCGGCCCGAACTGGTCTCCCCGGCCTTCGACGCGTACGGCGCCGACGAGTTCACCGCCGCGCCCTACGCCGCCGTACGCCAGGCGATCATGGACGCGGGCGGTGTCGAGTACGGCGTACAGGACCCCCAGGACTACCTGGTCCGGGTGCGCGAGGCCGCCCCGGACGACACCGTGCGCGCCATGGTCACCGAGCTGGCCGTGGAGGCGATCATGCGCAAGACGGTCGACGAGGTGTACGCGGGCGCCCAGCTGGTCACCGTCCGCCGCCGGGCCGTCGAGCGCCGGGTCCGTGACATCACCTCCACCCTCACCCGCCTCGGCACCTCCGGCGACCCCGCCCAACTGGCCGCCGTACAGAACGAGTTGTGGGTGCTCCAGCAGTACGACCAGGCCCTGCGCGAACACGGCGCCGCCGCTCTCTGAGGCGTCCGGACGGCACGGTAACCGCCCGGTCACGGCCCGATTGCAAAAAGTCACCGCACGCCCCTCGTGGCGACGATGTGTCGTACTCCACACTGGGTTCCGGTGCCTGAGTCCTCGGAGCGCGGCCGATCCGTCCCGTACGGGTCCCAGACCCCCGCGGTTCCGCTCAACGCGTACGGGACGGACAGCGGCGAGGCCGCCGACTCCGCCCCCGAAGTACCGCTGCCGCACCCCCTGGCAGCGATCATCCTGGAGGTCGCCCGCGTGCAGACCCAGACCCTCACCCAGACCGACACCGGCAACGACGTCACGGAGCCGGACGCGGAGGCCGACGTCCTCGTCGCGGTCCCTCCGCAGACCCGTGTCGTGCACCACCCAGAGGCGGACCCCGTGGAACCCGAAGGGCCGCCCGAGGCGGCCGAACCGCCCGCCGAGGCACTGGAGACGGAGACTCCCGAGCCCGTGGAGACGCCCGCCGTGGAGCGGGCCCGCGCCGACACCGGCGGACCGTCCTCGGACCTGTTCCGCCAGTACCTCCGCGAGATCGGCCGCATCCCGCTGCTCACGGCCGTCGAGGAGGTCGAACTGGCCCGCCGGGTCGAGGCCGGCCTGTTCGCCGAGGAGAAGCTGAGCAACACCCCCGACCTGGACAGCGAGTTGGCGCTGGACCTGGACCGCCTGGTCGTCATGGGCCGCATGGCCAAGCGCCGCCTCATCGAGGCGAACCTGCGGCTGGTGGTGTCCGTGGCGAAGCGGTACGTCGGCCGCGGCCTGACCATGCTCGACCTCGTGCAGGAGGGGAACCTCGGCCTGATCAGGGCGGTCGAGAAGTTCGACTACGCCCGCGGCTACAAGTTCTCCACCTACGCCACCTGGTGGATCCGGCAGGCCATGTCCCGGGCGCTGGCCGACCAGGCCCGCACCATCCGGGTCCCGGTCCACGTCGTCGAGCTGATCAACCGCGTCGTCCGCGTCCAGCGCCGCATGCTGCAGGAACGGGGCTACGAGCCGACCCCCGAGGAGGTCGCCGCCCACCTCGACCTGCCGCCCGAGCGCGTCGGCGAGGTGCTCCGCCTGGCCCAGGAGCCGGTCTCCCTGCACGCCCCGGTGGGCGAGGAGGACGACGTGGCCCTCGGTGACCTGATCGAGGACGGCGACGCGGCGAGCCCCGTGGAGTCGGCCGCGTTCCTGCTCCTGAGGGAGCACCTGGAGGCGGTGCTGTCCACGCTGGGCGAGCGGGAACGCAAGGTCGTGCAACTGCGCTACGGCCTGGCCGACGGCCGCCCGCGCACGCTGGAGGAGATCGGCCGCATCTTCGGCGTGACCCGCGAGCGGATACGGCAGATCGAGTCCAAGACGCTCAACAAGCTCCGGGATCACGCATTCGCGGATCAGCTTCGGGGCTATCTGGATTGATGCCGGGTGCGGGGGTGTGGGGGCTGGTCGCGCCCACGCGGCGGAGCCGCATATCGATGCGGCCCCGCGCCCCTTGAGGTCGGACCAGCCCCCGGGTGTATCAGTCCACCTCCGCGACCGCCTGCGCGAACTGCGCCTTGTACAGGCGCGCGTAGGCGCCGTCGGCCGCCAACAGATCCGTGTGCGAGCCCTGTTCGACGATCGAGCCGTTCTCCATCACCAGGATCGTGTCCGCGTCCCGGATGGTCGACAGCCGGTGCGCGATCACGAACGAGGTCCGCCCGTGGGCGAGTTTGGCCATCGCCTTCTGGATCAGCACCTCGGTACGGGTGTCGACCGACGAGGTCGCCTCGTCGAGCACCAGGATCACCGGGTCGGACAGGAACGCCCGCGCGATGGTGATCAGCTGCTTCTCGCCGGCGCTGACACCGGAGCCCTCGTCGTCGATCACGGTGTCGTAGCCGTCGGGCAGCGTACGGATGAACCGGTCGGCGTGCGCGGCCCGCGCCGCCTCCTCGATCTCGCCCCGGGTGACCTCGCGCGCGGCGCCGTACGCGATGTTCTCCGCGATCGTGCCGCCGAACAGCCAGGTGTCCTGCAGCACCATGCCGATCCGGGCCCGCAGCTCGTCCCGGGACATCGTGGCGATGTCGACGCCGTCCAGGGTGATACGGCCGCCGGAGACGTCGTAGAACCGCATGAGCAGGTTGACCAGGGTGGTCTTGCCGGCGCCGGTCGGGCCGACGATGGCGACCGTGTGGCCCGGTTCCGCCTTCAGCGAGAGGTTCTCGATCAGCGGCGTCTCGGGGTCGTAGCGGAAGGAGATGTTCTGCAGCTCCACCAGCCCCCGCAGCTCCTCGGGCCGGGCGCCCTCGACCGGATCCGCCTGCTGTTCCTCCGCGTCCAGGAGTTCGAAGATCCGCTCGGCCGACGCGACACCTGACTGCACCAGGTTCGCCATCGACGCGACCTGAGTCAGCGGCATCGAGAACTGCCGCGAGTACTGGATGAAGGCCTGCACGTCACCGATGGACAGGGCGCCCGAAGCCACCCGCAGACCACCGACCACGGCCACCAGCACGTAGTTGAGGTTGGAGACGAACATCATCAGCGGCTGCATGATCCCGCTGTTGAACTGCGCCTTGAACCCGGCCTCGTACAGCGCCTCGTTCTGCTCGGCGAACTGCTGCGCCGACTCGTCCTGCCGCCCGAACACCTTCACCAGGGTGTGCCCGGTGTACATCTCCTCGATGTGGGCGTTCAGCTTGCCGGTCGTGCGCCACTGCTGCACGAAGTGCGGCTGCGACCGCTTGCCGACGCGCGTGGCGACGACGAACGACAGCGGCACGGTGACCAGGGCCACCAGCGCCAGCAGCCACGACACCCAGAACATCACCGCGAGCACACCGATGATGGTCAGCAGCGAGTTGATGAGCTGGCCCATCGACTGCTGCAGCGTCTGACCGATGTTGTCGATGTCGTTGGTGGCGCGCGAGAGCACCTCGCCGCGCTGCCGCTTGTCGAAGTACGACAGCGGCAGCCGCGACAGCTTCGTCTGCACGTTCTCGCGCAGCCGGTACATCGTGCGGTTGACGGCCCGGTTGACCAGCCGGGTCGCCACCGCCATCAGCAGACCGGCGACCACGAACGTGCACAGCGCGAGCAGCAGGACACGGCCCACCGCGTCGAAGTCGATGCCCTTGCCCGGCGTGAAGTCGGTGCTGCGCAGCATGTCGGCGACCTGGCCCTGACCCCGCGCGCGCATGGAGTCCAGGACCTGTTCCTTGGTCGCCCCCGACGGCATCTGCCGCCCGACGATCCCGGCGAACACCAGGTCGGTGGCCTTGCCGAGGATCTTCGGCCCGATCACGTTGAGCCCGACACTGACGACCACGCAGCACAGCAGCACGTAGATCGTCAGCCGCTCCGGCTTGAACTGGGCGATCAGGCGCCTGCCCGACACCTTGAAGTCCATCGAACGGCTGTCGGGACCGCCGCCCTGACCCATCATCCGCGCCATCGGCCCGGCCATCAGGCAGCCTCCGCTTCCGTCAGCTGGGAGAGCACGATCTCCCGGTAGGTCTCGTTGTCCGCCATCAGCTCGTGGTGCCGGCCGGTGCCGACGACCCGTCCCTCGTCGAGGACGACGATCCGGTCGGCGTCCCGGATGGTCGCCACGCGCTGGGCGACGATCACGACGGTGGCCTCGGCGGTCTCCTCGGCGAGCGCCGCGCGCAGGGCCGCGTCGGTCGCGTAGTCGAGGGCGGAGAAGGAGTCGTCGAAGAGGTAGATCTCCGGCCGCTGCACCAGGGTGCGGGCGATCGCGAGCCGCTGCCGCTGACCGCCGGAGACGTTCGTACCGCCTTGCGCGATCGGCGCGTTCAGCCCGCCCTCCAGCTTGCTGACGAAGTCCTTGGCCTGCGCCACCTCCAGCGCGTGCCACAGTTCCTCGTCCGTGGCGTCCGGGTTGCCGTAGCGCAGGTTGGTCGCGACCGTCCCCGCGAACAGGTACGGCTTCTGCGGGACCAGGCCGACCGTCTTCGCGAGCAGCTTGGGCTCGATGGTCGCCACGTCGGTGCCGTCGACCAGGACCTCCCCGTCGGTGGCGTCGAACAGGCGGGGGACCAGGCCGAGCAGCGTGGACTTGCCGCTGCCGGTCGAGCCGATGACGGCGGTCACCTCACCGGGCCGGGCGACCAGATCGACGGCCTTGAGCACCGGCTCCTCGGCGCCGGGGTAGCGGAAGCCCGCGCCCCGGATCTCCAGGTGCCCGTGCCTGCGCAGCTCCAGCACCGGGGCCGTCGGCGGGACCACGCTCGACGACGTGCCGAGGACCTCCTCGATCCGCTCTGCGCACACCTCCGCGCGCGGCACCATCATGAACATGAAGGTGGCCATCATCACGGACATCACGATCTGCATGAGGTAGGCGAGGAAGGCGGTCAGGTCGCCGATCTGCATCCCGCCGCTGTCGATCCGGTGGGCGCCGAACCACACCACCGCGATGGACGACAGGTTCACCACCGTCATGACGACGGGGAACATCAGCGCGAGCATGTTGCCCGTGGCCAGCTGCATCTCGGTGAGATCGCCGTTGGCCTTCCCGAACCGCTCCTTCTCGTACTCGTCCCGGACGAACGCCCGGATCACACGGTTGCCGGTGATCTGCTCGCGCAGCACCCGGTTGACGGTGTCCAGGCGGGTCTGCATGGCCCGGAACAGCGGCCGCAGCCGCCGCACGATCAACGTCACGCAGATGCCCAGCGTCGGCACCACGGCGACCAGCACCGCGGACAGCGGCACGTCCAGGCCGAGCGCGAGGACGATGCCGCCCACACACATGATCGGCGCCGACACCATCAGGGTGAACGTCATCAGGGCCAGCATCTGGACCTGCTGGACGTCGTTGGTGGTCCGGGTGATCAGCGAGGGTGCCCCGAAGTGGCCGACCTCCCGCGAGGAGAAGGACTGCACCCGGTCGAACACCGCGGCGCGCACGTCCCGGCCGAGCGCCGCCGCGGTCCGGGCGCCGTAGTACACGGCCCCCATGTTGCACACGACCTGGGCCAGCGAGATGCCGATCATCAGCGCGCCGAAGGAGAGGATGTAGCCGGTGTCACCCTTGACGACACCGTTGTCGATGATGTGCGCGTTCAGCGTCGGCAGGTAGAGGGTGGCGCACGTCTGCAGGAACTGCAGCAGCACCACCGCGGCGATGGGTTTCTTGTACGGCCTGAGGTAGGTCCGTAGAAGTCGTATGAGCACGCTACGTCTCTCGGAGTCGGCGGTGGGGGGCGGGTTCGTTGCCCGTGGCCCCCATCGTCGAACATTCCCCCCGCGTTACCCCAACCGATTAAGCCGAGAGCAGCGCTTCGTACGACCTTCCGGGTGGGCCTCCTACCGGATCCTTACGTTCCGCTGCCGATCCGCTATGCCCGGAACGCCCCCGGATGGGTCTGCTCGCGCACCGACACGTACTGCTGCCGCACCGCCTGCCCGACCGCCAGCTCCTCGCCGGGCTCCAGCACCTGAGCCGCCGCGCCCTGCCAGGCCGGCGGATTGCGCGGGTCGAGCGCGCCCTGCGACACGCCCAGTGCCCACGCGGCCTGCCGGGCGGCACCGATCGCCGCGTAGTCGGCGGGTTGCGGTACGACGACCTGCACGCCGAACAGGGCGGGCGCCGCGGCCTGCACGGCGGGCAGCTCGGCGGCCGCCCCGAGCAGGAAGATCCGCCGTACGTCGACGCCCCGGCCGCGCAGCACGTCCAGCGCGTCGGCGAGCCCGCACAGCATGCCCTCGAACGCGGCCCGGGCGAGGTGCTCGGGCTTCATCGACTCCCGCCGCAGGCCCGCGAGGGTCCCGGCGGTGTGCGGCAGGCTGGGCGTCCGCTCGCCCTCCAGATAGGGGAGCAACACCAGTCCGTGCGAGCCGGGCGTCGACTTCATCGCCAGGTCGGACAGGCTCTCCAGGTCAGACAGCCCGAGCAGTTCGGCGGTCCCGCGCAGGGTCCGTACGGCGTTCAGGGTGGTGACCACGGGCAGGTGCATGCCGGTCGCGTCGGCGAGGGCGGTGATCATCCCGGTGCCGTCGACGAGGGCCTCGGGATGTACGGCCATCACGGACCCCGAGGCACCCAGCGAGACGACCGCGTCGCCCAGCCCGATGCCGAGCCCGAAGGCGGCGGCCATGGTCTCGCCGGTCCCGGCGGAGATCAGCAGCCCCTCCGGCGTCGTACCGGCCGCCTCCGCCGGACCGATCACCTCGGGCAGCATGACCTGATGACCGAGCGCCAGCTCCACGAGGTCGGTGCGGTAGGAACCGGTGGCCGCCGACCAGTAGCCGGTCCCGGAGGCGCCGCCCCGGTCGGTGGTCCGTCGCACGGGCCGCCCCAGCAGCTGCCACACCAGCCAGTCGTGGGCCTGCATCAGGATCGCGGCGCGCAGGGCGGCGTCGGGCTCGTTCTTGGCGAGCCAGCGCAGCTTGGTCACCGGCTGCGCGGCCTGCGGCACGGACCCCACGGCCTGCGCCCAGGACTCGCGCCCGCCGAGCGCGTCGATCAGATCCGCCGCCGCGACCTGCGTCCGCCTGTCGCCGCCGACCATCGCCGGGCGCACCGTGTTGCCCTGCGCGTCCAGCGCGATCACCGCGTTCTGCTGCGCCGACACGCCGATGGCCTGCACGCCTTCGAGGAGCCCGCCGCCGGCCGCCTCCCCGAGGGAGAGCAGCCACGCCTGCGGGTCGACGTCGGCGGGGCGGTCACCGTCCACCGGGTGGGGGGCATACCCCTGCCTGAGCACGGCGCCCGTGTCCGTGTCGCAGACGACGATGCGAGTGAAATCGGGCGAACTGTCCAACCCGGCGACTATCCCCATGGCGAAAATTCTATGGGCGAAGAGCCGCGGGAGTTCGCGGAGCCGTACGCCTAGGTGTTGCTGGTGCCCCAGTCGTCCTCGCGGGCGCCGTCGGTGTGCCGGCCCTTCAGGGAGCGCACCCGGTCCGTCACCGAGTCCGGCACCCGGTCCCCGACCTTGTCGCTGACCACGTGGTACGCCTTGCCGGCGAACTGGCGGCCCTGCTGGGCGGCCGTCTCGGCGGTGTTGCGGACCGCGGGGTTCTGGGCGACCTGGCGCGCGGACTTCTTCAGCTGCTCGTAGCGTTCGCGTCCGGCGCGTGTGCCCAGCACGTAACCCAGTGCCAGGCCGACGACGAACGTGAGCTTGTAGCGCATGGGGGAGCCACCCTTCCGTCCATGGGGGATACCGATTGGCGGAGCACCCCCCTGCTTGCGCTAATGTATGTGTCGCAGCGAGCGCCCGCCCCCTGGCGAATACCCAGGTAGGTACGTTCGATGCAACGAGGCATTCCTCCGTAGCTCAATTGGCAGAGCAGCCGGCTGTTAACCGGCAGGTTACTGGTTCGAGTCCAGTCGGGGGAGCTCGGTCCTCCGTAGCTCAATTGGCAGAGCAGCCGGCTGTTAACCGGCAGGTTACTGGTTCGAGTCCAGTCGGGGGAGCATGCTGAACGAGGACCCCGCCGGGGTCCTTTTTCATGTCCGACCGTGTGTCGGCGGAACCGTGCAGGTCACGGGGGAGTCTTGAAGGGCATGCGAAGTCGCCCCTGCGAAGCAGGAGATCGTATGAGCGGCTATGCTGCGGCAGACGGCGCGCACACATGTACGCGACACGCCGCTATGGGGCGGTAGCTCAGCCGGTTAGAGCAGCGGACTCATAATCCGTCGGCCGTGGGTTCGAGTCCCACCCGCCCCACTGTGCAGGCCTGTGACCTGGGGAAACGTCTCTTCGGGCGGGCGGATTCAGGACTTTGGGGCAACGGACTGAATCCGCTGCCGGTGAGTTCAAAGGGCGTTGTGATCGGTGTTGGTCGGAACCGCTCTGACCGGCATACACGTATCAGCCCATTGCCGGCGCAAGCCGCCGCGGGAGGCCTCGGCGAGCGAGTGGACGCCGAAGTTGGGACGCTGATGGGACGCAGGTCAGCGGAAGTGGCTGCCTGGGGACCTTCGCCCACGTTGCTCTGGCCGTGGGCGGCGGGGTCGGTGCGGTGTGGTGGCGGGCCACCGGGATGCTGGGCGACTTCCGGCTCACCGAGGCTGCCGCCGCCGCCGCCGTCGACTGGGACGATCCCGTTGGCGCGTGCTTCGACGGGATCGCGGCCCGGCCGGTCGACTTGCATGAGGGCGTGGTCCTGGCAGTCAGCAGCACCAGGGGCAGGCCGGGGTGCTGCTCGCGGATGGCCTCCGACAGGGTGACCAAGTCGCTGACGAGTCGGTTCCAGCCGTCGTCCCCGAGATGACCGGGCTCGGCGTGCCTGCTCAGCCCGTGTCCGCGGTGATCGTCGGCGTAGACGGCATAGCCCTGAGTGGTCAGTGCTGCCGCGAGTGGGGCGTAACGGCCGGCGTGCTCTCCCACGCCGTGGGCGATCTGCACGACGGCTCGCGGTGGGGTGTCCGGCTGCCATTCGTGTACGTGGATCTGGACGCCGTCTTCGCTGTGGAAGGTGAACATCGGATTCCTTGTCTTGGGTACGCGGGCAGCCCTGAGCATCCGGCCGAGTTGTACAGGTGGACCGGCCCGAGCGGTTGAGGCTCACGGCGGTTGTGGCCGCCCGGCCGGGTCAGGTGTGCTGCTCGCCGAGGTAGCCGGCGATGATGCGGGACTGGTCGGCCCGGAGTTCCCGGGCCGTGGCGTGCGCGGTGATCTCGCCGTGGGGCAGGACGTAGCCGCGGTCGGCGATGTCGAGGGCGAGGCCGACGTGCTGTTCGACGAGCAGCACCCCGCAGCCGGTGTCGTCGGCACAGCGCCTGACCATGGGCAGCAACTCCTCGACGATGATGGGCGCCAGGCCGAGGCTCAGCTCGTCGAGCAGGAGCAGCTTGGGGCCGCGGGCCAGGGCTCGTCCCATGGCCGGCATCTGCTGCTCGCCGCCGGAGAGCAGTCCTGCCCTGCGGTCCTGGAGGCGGGACAGGGCGGGGAAGTAACGGTGGGCGGCCGCCTGGTCGAGGCGCTCGCCCCGGTGACCGAGGCGCAGGTGTTCCGCCACCGTGAGGCCGGAGAAGATGCCTCGTCCTTCCGGGACGTGGGCGATGCCGAGGCGGGCGCGGGTCGCCGCCGGGATCCTGCCGAGGTCCGTTCCGTTGAACGTGATCGTGCCGGCGAGGGGGCGCAGCAGGGCGGAGACGGCCTTGAGCATGGTGGTCTTCCCCGCTCCGTTGGCCCCGAGGAGGGCGACGACCTCTCCCGCGCCCACTTCGTCCGCGTCAAGCGGGTCACCGAGGAAGCCACCCGCATCATGCGGGAGAGGCTGGGCGACGACACGGCACCGGCGATCACGACCGGATCCATCTACCAGATCTGGCCCGCGCAGGCCGACTTCCAGGCAGATCTCCTCTTCCACCTCACCAGCCGACAGGCCGAACTGGTCCCGGGGCTGCCGGAGAGCATCCGTCGTTTCAAGAAGGCGGTCGACAGCGGCACGACCTGGCAGGAGGCTCTCAACGATGTCCTGACGGACAATCACGAGAACCACCGCGTGGACCCGATCTACCGCGTGCTGCTCGGCTTCTACGCCAGCGCCGCCAACCCGCGCGTCCGCGACGCCCTGGGGCACTACGGCGAGTCGTTCACCGAGGTCGCCTGCGTGGCGTACCAGGCGCTGCTGGACGCCTACGGGCTACGCATGCGCGCGCCCTACAAGGTCGAGCACCTCGCCACCACCATCGCCGCCCTGCTCGACGGCTTCCATATGCGCTGGATCGCCGGACACCCCAACCTGGAGGACCCGGAAGGAGAGGACCGCTGGTCCCTCGCCACCCGCGCCGCCGTGACGGTGTTCGACCAGTTCACCGAACCGGCCTGATGGTGTTCGGCCAGTTCGCCGAATCGGCGTAGGTGGGTTCGCGGCCATGCGTTGCCGGGTGCGGGGGTCTGCCCATGGGAAGGGCGATCCGCTGCGGAACGGGTTCGAACCCACCTGCGAGCTGGCATTATCGCCCGAAAGTCCGGTTTCCCTGGACTCGTAATCCGTCGGCCGTGGGTTCGAGTCCCACCCGCCCCACCACTCGCTACGCGAGAAGAGTCGATCCGACCAGCAACCATGCGAGCTGGGTACGAGTTGAGGGGTGCTCGTAGAGCGTCTCGCTATGTGTGGTCATGATCGGCAGGACGGATACGGGACGCCGATTACGGTCAAGTCGGTCATAGGGTCCATAGGGGCGATGTATCTCGGATGCCTGCATTGCGTACGTTGAACCTTCGGGTCAGTTGACCTCGTGGCTCGCGGGATCGAGATGCGAGCACGCCCGTCGGTTCGCGCCGGGAAGCGTGGGCAGGGCTGCTCACACTCCCCGGCGCCGCCGGCGGCGAAAGAGCCCGCAGACCGAAGGAGGCCTCTTGAGCCGCCGCTCGTCGGACAGGATGGAGCTGTCCCCGTGCGCCCGGGGCCGACTTGTACGGGCCGATGAACGGAACCGGCGGCGGCGAGCCGCCCCCGCGTGGACTGGGCCACCACATACATCGTTGAGCATGTGCCAGATCGTGGGCTTGCTGGTAGGTGTCCTTGGTTCTCACCGCGCCGAAGGCGGCCGGACCGAGGGCGCCCTTGAGGCAGGGGTTGCCGGGGCGGCCCGTATTCGTGGAGAAACTGGATGGAGTGCCCGCAAGAGCAGTGGGGAAACCATGGAAGTCGACCGTGTGTTCCCGCATTTGTCGGGCATCAGGAGCGACGGAGGTTGATAACAATGGTTCCCTTGCTTCTTGTTCTTCTGCTGGCTCTGATCCTCTTCGGTGCGGGTTTCGCGCTCAAGGCACTGTGGTGGGTCGCGGTCATCGTGCTGGTCGTCTGGCTGCTGGGTTTCGTCATGCGTTCCGCGGATGCAGGCGGCCGTAAGGGACGCTGGTATCGCTGGTAACCCGCCGAGCGGCGACATGCCTGTGGGCCCCGGATCATCCGGGGCCCACAGGCATTTCCCGGATAAGACCCTCTCTCGGGAAAAAGGGTGTGACTACCACTTTTCCTGGTGACCGGGCCCCACAGCTGGGGCCCGGTCAAGCAGTGGAACCTGCGCCTCCAAACCACCGGACCCAGCCACCCCGACATCTGCCGACGGTCGTCGCCCTGACCCCGGGAAGGAACTGAGCGGAAACCGCGAGATCACGGCAGCCCTCCACCCGGCGCCGACAGTCCGACGGCGTGGCGACGGGTTGTGGTCAGGAGCCGACGATGCGGCGCACGTTGTCGATGCTGCCGCAGCCCGCCTTCAGCTGGCGCTCGCGCTCCTCCGTAAACGCCTCGCCCAGTTCCTCGCGGCGCTCCGTGGCCACGTTCTCGCGCGCTCCGTTGAGGATGGTGCGCTCCTCCTCGTCGGCGTGGTGGGTGACGGTCTGAACGAGTTCTTCAAGCTTCTCGTCCCACTCCTCGGAGCCGACCTCGTCGACTTCCAGGAGATCCAGGAGTGCCTTGTTGCCTTCCTCGTGCTCCTCCTCGCCGTGTTCCACCTCTTCGTCGTCGATCTTCTTGTAACGCTTGAGGGCGGGATAGACCTTCGCCTCTTCTGCCAGTGCATGCGCGATCAGCAGATCGGAGAATTCCCGAAGAGCGGCAGCGCGGTCGGCTTCGACGCTGCGCATCAGACGAAAGAGATCCTCCATCTTTCGGTGGTCCTGGAGAATGAGTTCAACGACGTCTCGTGTCTGCGCCATAGGAGTTGGCATCACCTTCGTGCGGGGGAATCTTGCCGGAATCCTGCTACCCCGTCCTGCGGCGTTCATTAGGAGCACCTGATCGAACGACGAGCAGTGCTCTGGTTCGGTGTGAGGGCGAGATGGACGGTGATCCGTTTTCCCGTTTCGCGGAGTGCGATGACGACTCCGTCGCTGACCGCACTCACGAGGTGCAGTCGCGGCGTCACGGCGGATGAGCTGATCACGCTTCATCGACGTCGTTCGGCCAGGCGGACCCCACGTCCACCCAGCCGAGCTCCACGCGTATCCCGGGGAGCTCCCGGTGGGCCGGGCTCGGGGAGAGCAAGGCGGTGAGGGACCGACGGAGTCCGTCCTCGTCGCGTTCGGCATGCTCCCCGTGCAGGCGCCATGGGCGGGTGTCCTGGGCGAGGACCCGGCCTGGGTTCCAGGCGCCGGTGCGACGGCCCCGTACGGTCGTCACGGGGTCCACGACCGTGCAGTGGTAGGTCACCCGGACGCGGAAATGTGCCGCGGAGTCGGACGTGGCCAGGTGCCATTCGGCGAACAGCTGCACGCCGGAGCGGACGTCCACCAGGGTCACGGCGGTGGCCCGCGCCGTGTCGTCGGCCCCCGTGCTGTGCTCCCCGTCGATCTCGTGCACGAGGATTCCACCGGGCTCCGCTACCAGCGGAGCGCGCCGCTCGCGCCACGCGCTCCACCGCAGCCGGGGTCGCAGTTCGCGGTGGCAGAGGATCGGGTATCGGCCCGTCATGCCGCCGCCCTCAGTGCTGCAGGCCTATCGCCACGTCCCTGCCGATGCGCTCGACCGCCGCGAGGTCGAGACCGTAGTGGACGTAGCGGCCGTTGCGCTCCACGCGGACGAGCCCCAGGTCGCGCAGGGCGCGAAGGTGACGGGATACCTGGGGGCGGGTCATCGACAGCCGGTCCGCGAGGTCGGCCGTGGTCATCGCCTGGCGGGCGATGAGCCGGCACAGCCGGACGCGGCGCGGATCGGTGAGCGCGAGCATGCGGCTGCGGGCCAAGGTGACCCCGATCTCCGGCGCGTCCACCGGGAAGTGGACGACCGGTGGGAGTCCCGGTTCGTCCTTCACCAGCAGGTGCGGGGCGCCGTATCGGGTCGGGATGAGCAGGACCGGCGTACGGGCCGGGCTGATCACCGCGTGGTGCACCTTGTCGAAGACGACCCGCGACGGACCGGTCGGCCGTGCGCTGGACGGGCTGAGCGAGAGCAGGGCCGCCTCCGGTCCCTCGTCCGCGAGCCGCTGCCGCACGAGGTGCGCGGCACGGGCGAGCGCGGGCTCGGTCGTCGCCCACAGGCCGGCGAAGAAGACGCGGCGGCACAGGTCGAGGAACGCGAGAATGTCGATGCGCAGTTGCTCCGGGTCGCGCAGCAGGTCCTCGGCGAGGGCCGGGTGCGGTTCCGGCAGACCGGAGGACGCCCGGCGCAGCGCGGTGGCCTGTGCCGGGTCGTGGAGCAGGCGGCTGAAGTCGAAGCCGCGGTAGCCGCTGGCGCAGGTGTGGGCGGTGAGTTCGGCGAACCGGTCCGTCGTCAGTTCCGGCAGGGGCGCGTTCAGCCCCGGGTAGAAGCCCCGCCAGCGCAGCGCCGTCCACAGCGGGGCGAAGCGGCGCAGGCCGGCCCGGAATGAGGGCGGGGCGTCGCGGGTGATCGCCTGGGCCCAGAGCGCGTGTTCGGTGTGGTGGGTGTGTTCGGTCAGGACGTGGAGGCTCGCCGCCAGTTCGGCGAGCGGCGACACGGTGACAGTGAAGCGGTCCGGGGCGGCCCCTTCCAGGACGATCACGACCGGCATGACGGGAAGTGTAGGTTCGCAGCCTGCTCACGTCAGCACCTCGGCTTCCGCAACGACCTGTGCGAACTCCGCTCTGGCGGCCGCCAGCAGTTCCTCGTCCGTGAGCAGTTCGGCGACGACGCGGGCCAGACCGGTCGCCGCGATCTCGGTGCGGTCGTGGGCGAGCGAGGTCGCCGCGGCCTCGCGCATCGCCTCGGAGTGGGCCGGCGTGCCCGGCTCGGCGATCTGGATGTACGGGTGGATCACCGGCAGCAGCTGCGAGAGGTTGCCGATGTCGGAGGAACCGGCGGGGCTGTCCGGACCGGCGGGCGCGATGTCCAGGCCCAGTGCGTGCACCGCCTGCCCGAACCGCTCGGCGAGCACGGTGTTGTCGCGGCGCTGCGCGTAGAGCGGTCCGGTCTCGGACACCTCGGCCGTGGTTCCGGTGGCCAACGCCGCGCCCTGGGCGGCCGCGCGGACCCGCTCGACCAGTGCCCCGGCCGACGCGGCCGTACGGTCCCGTACGTACAACTCCACGGCGGCGTGGGCGGGAACGACGTTCGGGGCATGCCCGCCGTCCGTGACGACGCCGTGCAGGCGTGCGGTGGGCGGGACGAACTGCCGCAGCGCGTCGAGGGCAGTGAGGAATACCTGGGCGGCGGCCAGTGCGCTGCGGCCCTCCCACGGTGACTTCGCGGCGTGCGCACTCACGCCGGTGAAGGCGACGCGCAGGTGCGCCGCGGCCAGCGAGTGCTGGGTGGTGAGGGAGCGGTCGGCAGGGTGGAACATCAGCGCCGCGTCCACACCCTCGAACACGCCGGCCTCGGCCAGCCGGATCTTGCCGGCGCCACCCATCTCCTCGCCTGGCGTGCCGATGACGGCGACCGTTCCCGGGTGCGCCGGCAGGGCCCGTACGACGGCGATCGCGGCCGCGGCGCCCCCGGCCGCGATCAGGTTGTGTCCACAGCCGTGCCCGACGCCGGGCAGCGCGTCGTACTCCGCCAGGACGGCGACGTACGGGCCGGGCCGGCGGCCCTCGTGCACGGCCACGAACGCCGTTTCCATCCCGTCCACCGCCCCCGTCACCGCGAAGCCGGCCTCCGTGAGCCAGCGGGTCAGCGCCCGGTGGGCGTGGAACTCGGAGAACTTCAGCTCCGGCCGCGCGTGGATCGCCAGGCTCACCGCCTCCATGCGGGGGCGCAGCGTGGCGAGTTCAGCGGACAGAGCCCTCAGCGGGGGCGGCGCGATGGTGGGCATGGTGGGCCTCCGTCGTACGGGATGAGCACCGTGACGTAGGGCATGAACTGCCACGGCGTGCTTCGAGACTGCGGCCGCCCTCGCGCCGCCGGTCCGCGATTACCGCGCCTCAGGTAACCCAGGCGGACTGCGCGTTCCCGACGGACACGATGTGGTCGTAGCGAAAGTCGGTGATCCGGGCATGCGGGCCCGGGTCCGGCCGTTCGACAGGACCTGCACGCATGGGAAGGGCAGTCCGCTGCGGAGGCAACTCCCCTCCCCGAGGCGGCGTGAAGGCCGTCCAGTGCCGCGAGCCGGTCATGTGTGGAGGCTCTGGCTGATGCCGGATCAGGCACCCGGCGGACAAGGTCCACTGCGGCCCCCAGGTGCCGCAAGGGCGCCCCTGGCGCGCCGACACCTCGTGGCGACGAGTTCGTAACGAGCCATTGACAGTTGCTCCCGCTGACGGCACTCTCATGTCCACGCGGTTGGCTAAACGATTAGCCAACCCGAAATCGACCACATTGGGCAGGGGTAATGGCGCGCCGGATCGGGATCAAGGACGTGGCCGCGGCGGCAGGTGTGTCGACCGCGACCGTGTCGCACGTCCTGAACCGGGTCGAGGGCAAGCGGATCAGTGAGGAGACGCGGCAGCGCGTCTGGAAGGCCGCCGACGAACTCGGGTACGCGCCGAACGGACTGGCCCGCGGACTGAGGACGCAGCGGTCGCAGACCATCGGCTTCGTCAGCGACGAGATCGCCACCACCCCCCACGCGGGCCGGATGATCCTGGGGGCCCAGGAGGCCGCCGCGGCCGAGGGCCTGGTGCTGCTGCTGGTCAACACCAGCGGCGACGCCGAACTGGAGCGCACCAGCATCGACATGCTGCTCCAGCGTCAGGTGGACGGCGTGCTGTACGCGGCCATGTACCACCGCATCGTGACCCTGCCGGAGGCGCTGCGGGCCACGCCCACCGTGCTGCTCGACGCCAGCTCGCCCGACCCCGCCGTCCCCTCCGTGGTGCCCGACGAGGTCCAGGGCGGTTACGTGGCGGTGCGCGAGCTGATCGGCCACGGTCACCGCCGGATCGGCGTGACCGTGCAGACCGTCGACCTGCCCGCCCGCAACGGCCGCCTGGAGGGCTACCGCAAGGCGCTCGCCGAGGCCGGCATCGCCTACGACCCGTCGCTGGTCGCGGCCGAGACGGCCGTGCCGTTCAACACCGTCGGCGGTGACGTGGACACCGGATACCGGGCCGCACGCCGTCTGCTGACGGCGGATCAGCGGCCGACGGCCCTGTTCTGCTTCAACGACCGGATGGCCGCGGGGGCTTACCGGGCCGCCGCCGAACTGGGGCTGTCCATCCCCCGGGATCTGTCGGTCATCGGGTTCGACAACCAGGAGCTGGTCTGCGAGTCGGTCCACCCGCAGCTGAGCACCGTCCAGCTCCCGCACTACGAGATGGGGGCACGGGCCGTGGCCCAGCTGCTCGCACTCACCAAGACTCCGGGCCGGCCACCGGGCCCGGACACCAAGGAAAAGCTGCCTTGCCCGCTGGTGGCGCGGGCATCGGTCGCTTCGCCGCCCCGACTCTGACCTCGGGACGGCGAAGCTCTCGCACCGTGACAGGCGACCGTCGCAACCGGTCGTCGGTCCTGCCAGTACGCGGAACACAGTGAGGGTACACACATGTCCCCCGACATTTTCAACGAGCCGTCGCACCGCCATGACCGGCTGATTCACGACAGCACCGCGGCCTGCTGAGCCGCGCTGCCGCCGACCCGTAGGTCGGCGCCGCACACCACCCCTCCCGCGCCTCGCCGTCGGCCGCACGCCGGTCCCGGCCTGCGTCGGCATGCCACGGGGCCTTCGACAGGCGCCGCGGGAGGCGCCACCTTCACCGAGTCCACGAGGCGATCGCGGCCGGCCGCGTCCGGTCACCGCCCGCCCTCGCATGCTCCGCCGCACACACCGAAAGGCACGCGTGTGTCCACCGCGCCCTGCGATCCGTACCGGCCCGTCGCGCATCTGCGGCCACCCCGGAACTGGATCAACGACCCCAACGGGCTGGTCTTCCATGACGGCCACTACCACGTCTTCCACCAGTACAACCCGTACGGCGCGACGCACGCGAACATGCACTGGGGCCACTTCCGCAGCCCCGACCTGCTGAGCTGGGAGCCGCTGCCGATCGCCCTCACCCCGGACCCCGGCGGCGTGGACGCCGACGGCTGCTTCTCCGGCAACGCGGTGTCCGACGGCGACCGCCTCGTCGTCTTCTACTCCGCGAACCGCCGGGACCGCTCGCCCCAGCACCAGCCGGTCACCACCGCCGTCTCCCACGACGGCGGCCGGACCTTCACCCCGCACGGCGGCCTGGTCGTCCCCGACTGGCCCGAGGACTGCACCATGTACCGCGACCCGTACGTCTGGCGGGACGGCGACCGGTGGCGGATGCTGGTCGGCGCCGCCCTCGCGGACGGGCGGGGCGCGGCCCTGCTGTACGAGTCGGCGGACCTGGAGACATGGGAGCTGCGGGGTCCCTTCGAGGCCCGCCGGCAGGAGCCGGTCGGCACCACCGGCCTGCACACCGGTGAGGGCTGGGAGTGCCCCCAGTACCTGCCGCCGCGCGCCGGACGCCCCGGGGCGCTCGTCTTCAGCGCCTGGAACGACCATGACGGCGACCGCTGCGTCACAGCGCTGACCGGCGAGGAGCACGACGGCGTCTTCGCGGCCGGGCCGCCCGCCCTCGTGGACCACGGCCCGGACTGCTACGCCCCCGCCCTCCTGCGGGCACCGGGCGACCGGTGGCTGCTGTGGGGCTGGTCCCCGGAGGCCCGCGACGAGGACTGGGCGGTCGCGGACGGATGGGCCGGCGTACTGACCCTGCCCCGCGAGATCACGGCCGCCGCCGACGGCACCCTGCACCAGCGGCCCGCCGCCGAACTCCTCGCCCTGCGCGGCGAGCACACGCTCCACGCGGAAGGCGCGGCTCACCGGGAACCCGTCCAACTGGGCGGCGTGGGACGCGCCTTCGACCTGACGGCCCGTCTGGAGACGACCGGGGCGGCGAGCCTGCGGCTGCTCACCGGCCCGGACGAGTACCTCGACATCCGCCTCGACGCCGCCGCCGGCGAACTGGTCGTCGACCGTGACCACGCCTCGTCCGACGACCGCGCCCACCGCGGCTCCTACCGCATGCCCTGCCCCACCGGACAGCCCGTGGACCTGCGTGTGGTCGTCGACCACTCCATCGCCGAGGTCTTCCTGACCACCACCGGCCAGGTACTCACCGTGCGCTTCTACCCCACGGGCGACGGCCCCTGGCGCCTGGAGGCCCGCACCGCGCCGGACTCGCGCCTGAACTACACGGTCGACGCCTGGCACTTGCTGCCGCTCACGGTCAAGGAGCCGAGCGCCGACACCGACCTGCCCCACCGCCAGGTCCCCATGACGGAGCCGTCGCCCTCGTCGCCGTAAGGCACGGGCCGGTCCCGAACCCCCACCACCCCCACACCTCCGCACCATCCACCCTCGCCCGCACGACACACCGGAGGCACCCAGCATGAACCCCGGCAGCCCCAGATTCCGCCGCACGGCCGCCACGGCCGTCGCCCTCGCCCTGCCCCTGGCCGCGCTGGCCGCCTGCGGAGGGGGCAGCGGCACCGGCACCTCCGCCGAACAGGGCAGCGGCACCGGCACCATCACCGTCTGGGCCCACCAGGGGCAGGCGAGTGAGGCCGCCGCACTGCAGAACGCGGTGCGGACCTTCAACTCCTCGCAGAAGAAGGTCAAGGTCAAGCTCACGCTGATCCCCGACACCGACTACACCAAGACCATCACCGCCACCGACGCCGCCAAGCTGCCGGACGTGATGGAGTTCGACGGCCCGACGATGGCCAACTTCGTCTACAACAAGAAGCTCGCCGCGATCGGTTCCTACGTCTCCGCGAAGACCCTGGCCAACGCCACCCCCGCCATCAAGGCCGAGGGCAGCATCGACGGCAAGCAGTACGGGCTGGGCATGTACGACTCCGGGCTCGGCGTCTACGGCAACAAGAAGCTGCTGGACGCGGCGGGCATCAAGTACCCCAAGGGCCTGGCCGACGACTGGACGGCGGCCGAGTTCACCGACGCCGTCAAGAAGCTGGCCGCCAAGGACTCCGACGGCAAGAGCCTGGACCTGCAGGAGAGCAACGGGTTCGCCAACGAGTGGGGCACCTACGGCTTCGCCCCCGTCGTCTGGTCGGCGGGCGGCTCACTGCTGAAGAACGGCAAGGCCGCAGGCGCCCTGGACACCCCGGCGGTGACCTCGGCGCTGAAGACCGTCCAGTCCTGGAAGCGGTACGTCGACCCCAACACCGACGGCAACGCCTTCGCCAAGGGCCGCGTCGCCCTGAGCTGGGTGGGCCACTGGATGTACCCCGCCTACAGCAAGGCCGTCGGCAAGGACCTCGTCGTGCTGCCGCTGCCCGACTTCGGCAACGGCCCCAAGACCGGCCAGGGCTCCTGGGAATGGGGCATCGGCGCCGCCACCAAGAACGGCAAGGCGGCCGGAGCCTTCCTCGACTCGCTCCTCGACGACACCAACGTCACCGCGATGACCACGGCCAACGGTGCTCCTCCCGGAACCCGGAGCGCGCTCACCAAGAGCAGCCTGTACAAGCAGGGCGGCCCGCTCCAGCTCTTCGCCGACCAGCTCGCCAAGCCGTGCGGTGACAGCGACATCGCCAAGTCCTGCGTCGCCGTGACCCGCCCGGTCACCGCCGGATACCCCACGGTGACCGCCAAGTTCAGCCAGGCGCTCAGCGACGTCTACGGCGGCGCCGACCCGAAGACGGCGCTGGCCAAGGCCGCCCGCGCCATCGACCAGGACTTCTCGGACAACGACGGCTACCGACTGCAGTAGCCGGCATCCAGCAGCCGGGAGGGGCGGACGCCCCCTGACAGCGTCCGTCCCTCCCGGCCGGGAAGAGGGACCCCACCGTGACCATCGTGAACCCCGCGCCCGCCGCACCGGACAGGCGGAAGCCGAGCGCACCACCCACATCCCCTGAACCCGTACGCCGCCGGCGCCCGAACCGCGACGCCCTGCACGGGCTGTTGATGTCCGCGCCCGCTCTCGGCGGACTGATCGCCTTCGTCGCCGTGCCGTTCGTCTACGCCGTCGTCCTGTCCTTCTACAACGTGCGGCTCGGCTCGCCGCTGCCGCCGCGCTTCTTCGGCATCGAGCAGTACCGGCGCATCTTCACCGACCCCGACATGTCCGGCCCGTTCCTGCGGGCCCTGCTGAACAACCTGACCTTCGCCGTGGTCGTCGTACCCCTGCAGACAGGTCTCGCCCTGGCACTCGCCATCCTGCTCAACCGCAAGCTCAGGGCCATCGGCGTCTTCCGGTCCCTGTTCTTCCTACCGGTCGTCTTCCCCATGGCCCTGGTGGCGGTCATCTGGCGGCTCATCCTCGCCCGCAGCGGCGACGGCCTGCTCAACTCCGCGCTGCACGCGGTCAGTTTCGGCAACTGGGGAGCCTTCGACTGGCTCGGTGACAGTGTCACCGCCATGGCCTCGGTCATCGTGCTGTCCGTGTGGCAGGGCGTCGGCTTCCAGATGGTCATCCTGCTCGCCGGCCTGCAGCAGATACCGGGCGAGCTCTACGAGGCCGCCGAGCTCGACCGGGCCACGCGGTGGCAGCAGTTCCGGCACGTCACCCTGCCCGGCATCCGCGGCACCCTCGTCTTCGTCGCCATGCTCACCTCGGTGCTGTCCTTCCGCGTCTTCGACCAGGTCTACGTCCTCGTCCACGGCGGCGGACTCGACGAGGACGCCACCCGCACGGTGATGTACCAGGCCGTCACCACGGCCTTCGACCAGAACAACATCGGACAGGCGGCCGCGATCACGGTCGTCTTCTTCCTGATCGTCGTCGCCCTGACCCTCATCCAGCGCCGCGTCGTCCGCTCCGGCAACGAGGACTGATCATGACCCGCACACCCCTGCGCCGCTTCGTCGACTACGCCGTCCTCGGCGTGCTCGCGTTCGTCTTCGTCCTGCCGGTCCTCTATCTGGTCCTCGGCAGCTTCAAGCCCTCCGACCAGGTCCTGAACGGCCTGACCGGGTTCCTGCCCACCCACCTGTCCTTCGACAACTACCGGGCCGTCCTCAGCAGCTTCGACTCCGACGCCACCGGCTACTTCTGGCGCTTCATGGGCATCTCACTGCTCCTGGCCACCGTCGTCGTGCTCGGCGGTCTGATCGTCAACTCCATGGCCGCCTACGGACTCACCCGGCTGCGCTGGCGCGGACAGGGCGCCGTCTTCACCGTCGTCCTGCTCCTGATGCTCGTACCGTTCGAGGCGGTCGCCGTCCCGCTGTTCTACATGTTCGACGACCAGCGCAACACCATCTACGTCCAGGCGATCCCCTTCATCGCCAACGCCTTCTCGATCTACCAGTTCTCCACGTTCTTTCGCGCGATCCCGCCCAGCATCGAGGAGGCCGCCCGGATCGACGGCGCGGGTCCCTGGCGCACCTTCTTCGCGATCGTCGTCCCGATGTCGAAGCCGGTGTTCGCCTCCGTCGCGATCCTGACCTTCCTCACCCAGTGGGGTGCCTTCCTCTGGCCCGTCCTGATGGTCTCCGACCCCGCCGTGCGCCCCCTGCCGCTGGAGATGAGCGTCTTCCAGGGACAGATGCCGGTCGACTGGGGACAGGTCCTGGCCTTCGGCGTCCTGCTGATCCTGCCCGTGCTGATCGTCTTCGCGTTCTTCCAGCGGTGGTTCGTCCAGGGCGTGGCCAGCTCCGCGGTCAAGGGCTGAACCCCGCCGCGTGTCCATCGCGTGTACGGCCGCGGCGACACTGCCGCGGTCCAACTCGACCTCGGACTCGGCCAGTCCCAGTTCGATCTCCTGCGGGCCGGTGAGGTCGGCGAGGGACAACAGCGCCGCCACCGGGCGGTTCTCGGCGAGGTAGGAGGCGCTGAAGCTGTGGATGTGCCGTTCCAGTGCCGCCTGGGCCAGCAACTCGATCATGGCGGTCGCCAGTCCGACGCGCCGCCAGGCCGGGTCCACCGCGACGCTGACCTCCGCGACGCCGTCGGCCAGAGCTTCGTAACGCGCGATGGCGATGCCCTTTCCGGAGGCGGCTTCCGCCGCGACGAGGGCGAACCGGCGGACGTAGTCCAGTCTCGTCAGCCGGTTCAGCAGGTCCGGCGTGAGGCGCGGCGGGCCGCCCAGAAAGCGGCGGTACAGCGTCTCGGCGTCCGCCGAGCGGATCGCCGCCGCCAGGTCCGGCGCGTCGGACGGCACGATCGGCCGGATCGCGACGCGTCGGCCGTCACGGAGCCGCAGTTCGCGCTCGTACGCGAACGGATAGCCCGCGGGTGCGTCGCCGGGGCGGAGCTGAAGACTCATCGTGCCCCCATCGTGGGATGCCCGTCTCCGCCGCGTCCTGGGCCGGTGGGCCCTCACGCGGTGCTGTTGGTCCCCTTACCGGCGCTCGGCGGAGCGCGACCATGGTGGCATGGAGGAGCCAGCGCACGCGGACACGTGGTACACCCCGGCCAAGTACGTGACGTCGCCTCGGGCGAACGCGACCGACGACATCGTCGACAACGCCCTGCACCGCCCCGGCCACGAGGCGTTCGCCCGCAAGGTCGACGGCGGCTGGCGGACCGTCACTTCCAGGGAGTTCGCCGACGAGGTCCAGGCGCTGGCCGCCGGGCTGATGGCGGCCGGGATCGCGCCGGGCGACCGGATCGCGCTGATGTCGGGCTCGCGCTACGAGTGGATGCTGTGCGACTTCGCGATCTGGACCGCGGGGGCGGTCAGCGTGCCCGTGTACGAGACCTCGTCCCCGGCGCAGGTCGAGTGGATCCTGCGCGACAGCGGCGCCAGGGCCGCGTTCGTCGAGGGCGAGGAGCGCTCCCGTGTCGTCACCGCCGCCGGGGCGGACTCGGTGGGCGAGGTGTGGCGCATGGACGGCGGGCTCGGGCGCCTCGTCGAGCTGGGCCGGTCGGTGCCCCGGGAACTGGTCGAACGGCGGCGGCGCGCGGTCGGCGCCGACCGGCCGGCGACCGTCGTCTACACCTCCGGTACGACCGGCAGGCCCAGGGGCTGCCTGATCAGCCACGGCAATCTGGTCGCCGAGGTGCGCAACGTCGCCGCCGCCGACGGGATCACGGAGAACGTCCTGACCGACCGCACGACGCTCCTGGTGTTCCTGCCGCCGGCCCACGTCCTGGCCCGGGTCGTCGCGCTCGCCGCCGTGCACAACGGCGCGCAGGTCGCGCACACCAGTGACCTCGAGAACCTCCCCACCGAACTGCGGACCTACCGGCCCACGTTGCTGCTGGCCGTCCCCCGGATCTTCGAGAAGCTGCGCAACACCGCTCAGCGCACGGCGGTGGCGGGCGGCCACGCGAGGATGTTCCGGGCCGCCGAGGCGACGGCCGTCGCCTACAGCGAGGCGCTGGACCGCGGCGGACCGGGCCTGTGGCTGCGGGTCAGGCGCCGGGTGTTCGACCGGCTGGTCTTCAGGAAGCTGCGGGCGGCGCTGGGCGGCCGGGTCGCCTGGGCGTGCAGCGGCGGCGCACCCCTGGGGGCCGGTCTCGGGCACTTCATGCGTGGGGCCGGGGTCACCGTGCTGGAGGGCTGGGGGCTGACCGAGACCACCTCCGGGGTGACCCTCGACCTGCCGGGCGCCCAGCGCGTCGGAAGCGTGGGCCGCCCGCTGCCCGGCTGCGCGGTACGCATCGGTCCCGGAGGCGAGGTGCTGGTGAAGGGGCCGAACGTCTTCGGCGGCTATCTGCACGATGAGGAGGCCACCGCCGAGGCGTTCGACGACGACGGCTGGTTCCGCACCGGTGACGTCGGGGAGCTGGACGACGGGTATCTGACCGTCACCGGCCGCAAGAAGGACCTCATCGTCACGGCCGTCGGCAAGAACGTGGCGCCCGCCCCGCTGGAGGACCGGCTCCGGGCCCACTGGCTGATCGACCAGTGCGTGCTCGTCGGCGACCGGCGGCCCTACATCGGTGCCCTCATCACGCTCGACCCCGAGTTCCTCACCTGGTGGGGACGCGAACACGACCGGTCGTGGGCGGGCGGCGTCGCGGAGCTCCGCGACGACCCGGAGCTCAGGTCGGCCGTCCAGGCAGCGGTCGACGAGGCCAACCGGACGGTGTCGGCGGCCGAGTCCATCAGGCGGTTCCGCATCCTGGGCCGAGGGTTCGCCGTGGGCGAGGAACTGACGCCGTCGCAGAAGGTGCGGCGCGGCTACGTGACCGCCAAGTTCGCCGCGGACATCGAGGCCCTCTACGCGCCGCCCGGCTGAGACGTGCCCGTTTCGGGCCCGATGTCTTCCCGCCGCGTGACATAGCGGAACAGGCCATGTCTTCCGCCCAAAGCTCTCGTTACGGAACGCGGAAGGCTCTTCAGCCCTCCTCCTGTGCAGGACAAGTGCACGGGCAGGGATCTCAGGGACTGAGTGACATGGGTTTGACCAGTCGAACGACCGTATACGCGATGGTGGCGCTGGCAGCCCTGTCTGTGGCGCTGCTGGTCTGGCTGTGGCCGCGGCTCGCGAAACCGGGCCTGTGGCAGGTGCTGGGGCGGCTGTGCGCCATCGGTGTGACGCAGGTGACGATCGTCGCGGCCTTCGCCTGCGGGGTGAACTCCTCGTACCAGTTCTTCGGCTCCTGGGGAGAACTGTTCGGCAACGTCGACACCGCCCCCGTGGGCGTGACGCAGGCCGCCGACCAGAACGGCGACGGCTCGGTCAACGGCATAAGCAGCGTGCACGGCTCCCTCGTGCAGCCGGCCGGCAACGAGCAACTGAGCCGGGTCAGCGGGCTGCCCAAGGGGCCGGCCGCCGCCGTCGGCCGGGTCGAGTCCGTGAAGATCATCGGCAAGCGCACCGGCGTCGTCGACCCGGCCTTCGTCTATCTGCCGCCGCAGTACTTCCAGAAGGCGTACCACCGCATGCGCTTCCCGGTGATCGTCGCGCTGAGCGGCTACCCGGGCAGCATCTTCAACCTCGCCCAGCACCTGAGGGTCTCGCAGACCGCGGGCGAGCTGCAGGGCAAGGGCCAGATGCAGCCCACGATCATGGTGATGATCCGGCCCACCATCGCCCCGCCGCGCGACACCGAGTGCGTGGACGTGCCCGGCGGGCCGCAGACCGAGACGTTCCTGGCCAAGGACCTGCCGGAGGCCGTCCGGTCCGTCTACCGGGCCGGCCACGACGCCACCGCCTGGGGCGTCATGGGGTACTCCTCCGGCGCCAGCTGCGCCCTCCAGCTCGCGATGCGCGACCCGCACGCCTACACCACGGCCGCCGCCCTGTCGCCCGACTACAAGGTCAAGGACGACCCCACCACCGGCAACCTCTTCGGCAGCGGTCCGGGCCGCCAGGCCCGGGTAGACGGCCACGACCTGATGTGGCGGCTCGCGCACCTGCCCGCCCCCCAGGTCTCGGTCCTGGTCGCCAACAGCAAGCACGGCGAGAAGGGTTACGCGCAGACGCAGGCGTTCATCAGGGCCGTCAAGGCGCCCATGCGGGTCGCCTCGATCCTGCCCGAGAACGGCAGCCACAACTTCCCGACCTGGGTACGGGAGATGCCCGCCGCCCTGAAGTGGATGAACGCCCAGCTGACCTTCCCGCAGGACGTCGTACCCCGGCACCACCCCAGGAGGACCACCGAGGCCGGCGGCCGGCCCGGGCCCGGCCGCAGCCCGCTGCGCGCCGAGGGCACCCCGAGCAGGCCCGCGGCCACGACACGCCGGTGAGCCACTGAAAGCGTGCGGCGACGACACATTCCCCGGCCCCGGCGTGGCACTCGTCCGACGTAGCGTGGAGGAGAGTTCGACGAGGAGGGACTCATGCAGGTGCGCCGGGCACGACGGTCGCGGGGAGCGGACCTTCCGGGGGTCGGCCGGTCGGCGAGGAGAGCGGCGGCCGCCGTGGGCCTGGCCGCGCTGCTCCTGACCGCCTGTGACGGCGGTGGGGGCGGCGGGAGCGACGGCAAGCAGGCCACCAGGAGCCCGGACTCCGTCATCACCGTGAAGCCGGGGCGCGGGGCGGCCGCCTCGCCCGGTGACAAAGTGACCGTCCACTCCTCCGGCGGCAGACTCCTGGACATACGGGTGAGCGCCCCGGACGCCGACGAGTTCGGCGGCTCGCTGTCGGCGGACGGGCACACCTGGACGTCGTCCGCCCTGCTGGCCCCGGCGACGAAGTACACCGTGCTCGCGCGGGCCAAGGACGCGGACGGAAAGACGGTGACGCGGCGGACCACCATAGGCACCGCGCGGGCGCGCGGCACGTTCGTCGGCGAGTACAGCCCGGAGAAGGGCGCCACCGTCGGCGTCGGCATGCCGGTGTCCGTCGTCTTCAACAAGCCCGTCCGGGACAAGGCGGCCGTGGAGCGCAGGCTCTCGGTCACCACCAGCCCGCACGTCGAGGGGGCCTGGAGCTGGGTGAAGGACCACAGCGGCAGGGACCGCGTCGACTACCGGCCCCGGAAGTTCTGGACGTCCGGCACCGAGGTCACCCTGCGGATGGCCCTGAGCGGCGTCGACGCGGGCGGCGGGGTGTACGGGACCCAGCAGCGCGTCGTGCGCTTCCACGTCGGCCACGCGGTCGTCGGCACCGTCGACACGAACCGCAAGACCATGACGGTCAAGGAGGACGGGAAGGTGCTGCGCACCCTTCCGGTCTCCAGCGGCAAGCCCGGCTTCGAGACCTGGAACGGCACCATGGTCGTCCTGGAGAAGGTCCCCAGCATCCGGATGAACTCCCGGACGGTGGGCATCTTCGGCCCCGAGGCGTACAACCTCGGCTCGGTGAAGTGGGCGGTGCGGCTGACCCCGTCGGGCACGTTCGTGCACGCGGCGCCGTGGAACGCGGGCAAGTTCGGCCGGGTCAACGGCAGTCACGGCTGCGTGGGCATGAGCACGAGCGACGCGCGGTGGTTCTTCGGGCACGTCCACCTCGGTGATCCGGTCACCGTCGTCCACTCCAAGGACACCGTCGCCGAAGGCAACGGCTACGGGGACTGGAACGTCGACTGGGCGACCTGGCGGGCGGGCAGCGCGCTGTCCTGAAAACCGGCGGCAACCTTTCCGGCGTCGGCGGCGACACAGGGGCGACGTTCCCGTCACCGAACAGGTAAGGACCTTGCCCGTGGCGTCCCATACTCCGCATCGCCGGCCCCGTGACCGGCGTACGGCTCTCGTGTCCGTCGTCGCCGTGGCGGCCGTGGCACTCGTCGTGGCCCTGGTGGTCGCGTTCCGACCGGACGGCGGCGGCGCGGCCGCCTCCGCCGGGCATACCGCGGCCACGGCCGTCGCGGATGCCGAGCAGGCGAGCCCGTCGCCGACGCCGTCCCGGAAAGAGTCGGCCTCCCCGTCGCCGAAGGCCCGTACCGCCAAGCCGTCGGCCACGGCCGCCACCGCCTCGGCACGGCCCTCGAGTTCACCGGCCAGGGCGCCGCGCGCCGTCCCGGCCTCGGCGTCACTGGCCGGGCGGATCGTCCCCGGCACCACCTACCAGGGCGTCGCCACGCACTACGACGCCGCGGACGGCAATGGCGCCTGCTCGTTCGGTCCCAGCGCGGACATGATGATCGCGGCGATGAACACCGCCGACTACGAGACGTCCAAGGCGTGCGGGGCGTACGTCCGTGTCCGTGCCGCGAGCGGTGCCTCCGTCACGGTCCGGATCGTCAACGAGTGCCCGGGGGACTGCGCGGTCGGACAGCTCGACCTCAGCGTGCAGGCCTTCGCCAAGCTCGCCGCGCCCGCGGCCGGGCGGATCGCCGTCTCCTGGGAACTGGTGAGCCCCGCCGACGCCGGGACGCTCTCGGTGCGGTACAAGACCGGGTCCAGCCAGTACTGGTGCGGCATCCAGGTGCTCGGGCACCGCAACCCGGTGGCGCGGCTGGAGGTGCGCGCCGGGAACGGGTGGCTGGCGCTGCCGCGCACCTCGTACAACTACTTCCTCTCCGAGAAGGGGAGCGGCTGCGGTGGATCCATCAGGATCACCGACATCTACGGCGAGCGGCTGACGGTGGACGGGATCGCCGTGAAGCCGAACGTCGTACAGCCGACCCGCGTGCAGTTCGCCGCGCACTGACCGCGCGCTCCTCGTTTCCGGTCGGTTTCCCAACTCCCAAGGTATGGCCAGGGGTTGGGAAACCGGCCGTCATGGGGCGGTAAGACTTCGGCCAGTTCACCGAATCTTCGCCCATTGCTTCTACCCGCATAGACCCGGCCGGTGCTGTCATGCCCACGACTGCCCGGAATCCCCGGGCCGAACGCGGGAGAACCCCCATGCGCGCCATGCGCCGCCTCACCGCCACGAGCACGTCCCTCGGTCTCGCCGTCGCCGGCCTGATCCTCGGTACGGGGTCGGCCGCCCACGCGGCCGGCTGCTCGCAGGACTATCTGCCGTTGCCCGATCCGGTCTGCCAGCCCGGCGCCTACAACCCCGACGTCACGCAGGACACCATCGGCTCGACGATATGCGTGTCCGGATGGACCTCCACCGTGCGGCCGTCGACCTCCTACACCAACGCGCTCAAGGTCAAGCAGATCGCCGAGTACGGCTACGCGGACACCAGCACGGCCGACTACGAGGAGGACCACCTCGTCCCGCTCGAGCTCGGCGGCGCCCCGAAGAGCGCGGAGAACCTCTGGCCCGAGCCGCGCTACGGGGACACGACCGCGGCCAACAAGGACACCGTGGAGAACAAGCTGAAGAAGGCCGTGTGCAACGGGACCGTCGGCCTCGACGACGCTCGAGACGCGGTCGCGTCCGACTGGACCACCGCCCTGTCCTCCCTCGGACTGAGCTGATTCGGCCAGGTCACTCGGGGCGTGGCCGAAAACGATCGTTTATCGGTGCGACGTCGGGGGGATCTTGGGGTCACCCTCCTCCCCGGGGAGTAGCGGGCGCCCGGCCGGGTCCCGCTGGAGAGGCAGGGCAGGTGCCTTCGTCGGCACGATGTGCCGGGGCGGTACGCGGACCAGGCTGGTTCACGTCGGCCAGAGGGACCGAGAGACCCGAGGAGGTCGTCATGAACCACCGGATACGCGTCCGCGTCAGCCGCCGCCCGAGCCAGCCCCGCGACACCCCCGTCGACCGCAGGACGCCGTCGGGGCGGATCCTGCCCTACTGACCTCACAGGCCCTGGCGTCAGCGGAGGTGGTGCGAGATCGCCGTGCGCAGGGCCCGGCGCAGTTCCTCGGAAGGCGCGGGGCCGTCCGGCTCCGCGCCGGCCGTGACCGCCGCGGCGACCGCGCGCAGCTTGATGTTGGAGCGCTGCGAGGTCTCGCGCAGGATCTCCCACGCCTGTTCGGAGGTGCAGGCGTGCATGGCCATCAGCACCCCGCGGGCCTGGTCGATGACCGGGCGGGAGGCCATCGCCTGCTTCAGCTGCTCGACCTCCGTGCGCAGCTCCGACAACTGCTCCGCGCGCTCCCGGGCGACCGCGGAGGCGACCGGCGACTCGGGTTCCCCGTCCACCGGGTGGGCCGCGTGCCGCAGGGGGGCGTCGGGGTCCAGGCCGGCGAGTTCCAGGATCCGGCGCGGCTGGCCGTTCCAGTGCCCGGACCGCACCGGAACCGCCCGCCGACGTCCGAAGGCGCCGAGCCGCTCAAGGAACTGCAGCCCCGCAGTGTCCATGAAGACCACGTCGGTCATGTCCAGATCCACTCGGTCCACGTGCGCCGGCAGCCCTTCCAGCGCCTCGGACAGCACGTCCGTACAGCCGTGGACGAGTTCGCCGCGCGGGGTGAGCACAGCCCGGTCCTCTTCCACCCGCGCGTCGATGACCAGGGTGTTCAGCTTCCCCCCGAGAGGTGTGTGTACCGCTGAGGTCATGTCTGCCTCGCTGCTCCCGACAGTCGTCACGACGTTGAGTCACCGGCCGCCGGGCGCGGGTCTCCCGTACCAGCCCCGCGGGGACCCGGCGGTGCTGACCATGCGCCTGCCCGTAGCGCGACGGAGTACACACCGTCTGCTGCCGGGAATGTCCTCCCGTCCCACGGGTACGTGAACTCACGACCACCGGGGTCCACCGAGCAGCCGCGAAAAGAGGGGAGAAGGGCTTGGACGTCCCGTACCGGGTACCGCCCGGGCCCTCCCGCGCACCGCGGCTCACCGTGTTCCCGCTGCCGGACGGAGCCGGCCTCAGCGTCGGTGGCGAGGTCGGACTCGCTACCCTGTCGCAGTGGGAGGGGGCGCTGTCGCGTGCCGCGCGCGACTCGCGGCCCGTGTACCGGCTGGAGCTGTCCGCGCTCACCTTCGTCGATGTCGCCGGCACCGACGCGCTCGCCGCCGCGGCGCAGTCACTGGACGAGGGCAGGAGGATCGTGCTTCAGCAACCCCCCATCAGCCTGCGCCGTCTGCTGGATCTTTTCTGGCCCGGCATCCCGACGATCGAGGTGCCGTCGTCATGAGCACCGCGACCACACCGCAGGACCCCTTCGTCCATCCCGCGCTCTTCTACGGCGACGAGCGCGAGTACCTGGCCGGCACCGTCCCCTTCGTGCGCGCCGCGGTCGCGGCCGACGAGCCCGTCGCCGTGGCCGTGCCCGCCGAGAACCTCCGGCTGATCCGCGACGAACTGGGGACCGACGCCGACGCCGTACGGTTCCTGGACATGCGCGAGGTCGGGCGCAACCCCGGCCGGATCATCCCCGGCGTGCTGCGGGCCTTCGCCGACGCCCAGGCGCCCGGCACGCGCGTCCACATCATCGGCGAGCCGATCTGGGCCGGCCGCACCCCCGCCGAGTACCCCGCCTGCGTCCAGCACGAGGCGCTGATCAACGCGGCGTTCCGGGGCCGGGAGGCGACCATTCTCTGCCCCTACGACACCCGGCGCCTGCCCCCGGAGGTCATCGCCGACGCGTACGTCACCCACCCCGTGCTGCTGCGCGGCGGATCGCGGGAGGCGGAGGAGAGCAGCGTCTACGCCCCCGAGACGGTCGTCGACCGCTACAACGAACCCCTGCCGCCCGCCCCCGACGTCCCCGCCGTGCGCTTCGACGCGGAGTCCCTCAGCGAGACCCGGCACCTCGTCACCGACGAGGGCGCCCGGCTGGGCCTCGCGCCCGCCAGGGTCGAGGACCTGGCCCTGGTCACGGCCGAGCTGGTCACGAACAGCGTGGTGCACGGCGGTGGCACGGGCACCGTGCGGGTGTGGGCCGAGGACGGGTACGTGGTGAGCGAGGTGTGCGACAAGGGCCGTCTCGTCGACCCGCTCGCCGGGCGCCGGCCCGCACCGCGCGAGCAGCGCGGCGGCCGCGGCCTGCTCCTGGTCAACCTCGTCTCCGACCTCGTCCGCGTGCACACCGGCCCCGAAGGAACCACGGTCCGCTGCTGGTTCGCCCGCTGACCGCCGCGGAGCCGGCCGGCCGCTGACCCGCGGATCTCCGTGAGGCGCCGCCGAACCGGCCGGCGGCCCGGACCCGTGCCGCTCAGGTGGCCAGCGGGTCCAGCACGAGCGGCTCGATCCGGCCCTCCAGCATGTAGCCGAGGCCCTGTACGGCGCACACGTCGGGGCGTTCGGCGATGTGCACCGGCATGCCGGTGGCCGCGCGCAGCATCTGGTCGAGCCCGGGCAGCAGCGCGCTGCCGCCGACCATCATGATCCCGCGGTCGGCGAGGTCGGCGACCAGGTCGGGCGGGCAGTCCCGCAGCACCCGTCCGATGCCGTCGAGCACGGCCGTCAGCGGCGTCTCGATGGCGTCCCGGACGGCGGCGGTGTCGACCTGCACGGACCGGGCGAGACCGGTGGCGACGTCGCGGCCGTGGATCTCGGTGGAGGCGGGGCCCTGGAGGGTGAGCCCGTTGCCGGACAGGGCCAGCTGCAGGGGCCGTACGGACTGGCTCGGCAGCATCAGCTCGTGCTCGTGGCGCAGGTGCTGGACGATCGCGTGGTCGACGGCCTCACCGCCGACCGGGATGCGCTCGGCGGTCACGATCGACCCCAGCGACAGCACGGCGACCTGTGTGGCGGCGGCCCCGCACACCATGATCATGGTGGCCTCGGGCCGCTCGACGGGCAGCCCGCATCCCACGGCGGCGGCGATCAGCGTGTCCACCAGCTCCACGCGCCGGGCGCCGAGCCCCACGAGCGTCTCGATGGCCGCCCGCTGGGCCAGCGGGTCGGCGTCGTGCGGGGTGCAGGCCGCCGCGCGCAGGAAGGGCTTGCGGCGCAGGGTGCGGCGGATCTTGTCGCCGAGCAGGTGCCGCAGCATGCGCTGCGCCATCTCGATGTCGACGACGGTGCCGCCGGAGACGGGCCGTACGACGCGGATGTAGTGCGGGGTGCGGCCGGTCATCTTCTCGGCGAACTCGCCGACCGCGATGAGCGCGCCGGTCTTGGTGTTCACGGCGGCGACGGACGGCTGGTCGACGACGAGGCCGGCGCCCTTCACGTAGACGCGGGTTCGGGCCGCCCCCAGGTCGACGGCGAAGTGGCAGCGGCGCAGCTGCTCCAGACTGGCGGTCATGGCAGGTCCTCCCGAGAGCGCAGACCGTGGGGGCCGCCGGTGGAGGGTGGCGGGCCTCGTTCTCTGTTCCTGATCCGGGAGGCCCGCCGGGCGGCGGGCCTCCCTCGCATCGTGCGCGGGCCGGGAGCCGGGCGCTGCCTGGAGGGGGCCGGGCGGGGGGCCGCTGAATGGGCGGTTTTGCGGCTTATGTCCGAAGGGAACGAAAGGTAAAGGTAAGTCAGAGGGCTTGGGCGGCTTCGAGGAGCGGGGCGAGGGAGGACACGGTGACCTCGCAGCCCGCCTCCCGCAGGCCGTGCTCGATCGTCGGATTCCGGGCCAGTCCGATGAAGCCGAGACCCAGTTGCTGGGCCGCGGTCAGCTCGGCGACCGTGGAGCCGATCAGCACGCTCGCGGGAGCCGGCGCTTCGGGGGAGCGCAGGGCGCGCCGCAGACAGTCCGGGTCGGGCGTCAGCAGGCCGAGGTCGGCGGCGCGGCCGTGGACGCCGGCGAGGGGGAGCCGGAACGGCCGCAGATACTGACGTACCGCCTCCTCGCAGACGTCCGAGACGACGGCCACCCGGCGGTCGGCCTGGTGCAGGACGCGCACGAGGAGGACCGAGTTGTGGGTCAGCGGGGCGTCCGGGACGGCCCGCAGCTCGAGCTGGTCGAGGCGGTCGCGCAGCTGCGGGGCGAGCCGGTCGTGGGCGAAGGCGCGCAGCACGTCCAGCGGGTGCGGGAACATCTCGTGCCCCGCGGCCCGCGGCAGCGGCCGGCCCGCCAACGCGTCCTCGGGATCGCGCTGTTCGGCGACCACCGAGAGCAGGTCCAGGGCCGCCTCCCGGGCGGTCTGCGCGGAGAACAGCCGGGTGACGGGACCGTCGAAGCCGAGCAGCACCGTCTCGGCGTCGGCGAGCAGCTCGGACGCGGGCCGGGGCGCAGGCCGCCGCGGTACGGGGGGCGGGGTGCCCTCCGTACTGAGCTGCACCGAGTAGGAGATCGCCAGGCCCGGCACCGGCCATCTGCCCAGCCCGGAGTTGACCGCCCGCTGCGCCGCGCCCGCCCGGCGCAGCGGATGCCGGCGGGTGATGCGGGGGGCGGCGTCCAGCACATGGTCGAGGAGCCGCTCGGAGACACGCGTGGTCTCGGCGCGCACGAACGCCACCGGATCGACGACGTGCCAGGACAGCTCGACCGCGGCGGTGAAGGCGCCCTTGCCGGAACTCGGCAGGGAGACGGTGCGGAACGCCTGGTGACCGGTGAGGTCGACCTCGTAGTAGGTGGTGCGGCGGGGCGGGCGCAGGCCGTGCGGGCGCGCCGGGTTGAGGAGGGTCAGCGGCCCGTCGGGCTGGGTGTGCACGATCGCGGTACGGCCAGGGGCGGGGATGCCCAGCCGACGCAGGTCGTGGGTGATGAACGGGCCCTTCACCAGGTCCCGTTCCTCCGGTTCGGGCCCCGCCGTCGACAGGGTGAGGTACCAGGCGACGGGCGGCTCGTCCGGGGCGCCGCCGTGCAGGGGCTGGAAGCGCGGCTCCTCCAGCGCGGCGGAACTGGCCGCGAACTCCTCGTACCAGGACGGCGAGACGACGAGGAGGACGTCGGCGGGCGTACGGTCCTGCAGGGTGAGGACCTCCGGCGGTACGACGGGATCGCCGGCGCCGGCCGTGTGCCAGAACGTCACCCGCAGCCGCGGCGGGTCCGCCAGCTCCCCGACCGCCTCGGCGAGCCCGCGCAGGGTCGCCACCAGCACCGGGAGCGTGTAGGCGCCGGGCTGGGCCAGGACCAGGTAGCCGTGCGCACGCACCCGCACCTCGCGCTGCGCGAGCCCGGCGCGCTCCAGGATCCGGTCCACCGCGTACTCCAGCGCGATCCGCGCCTCCGGCCGGCCGGTGAGGTCGTCGGCCTCGAAGAGCACGGCGGGGCGCCGCGGCTCGGGCGGGGGCGCGGGGGCGGGCAGCGCGTCGAGGTCGGCCCGCTTCGGGGAACCCGTCAGCCGTCGCACGCTCTCCGGGCTCACCGTCGCGAACGCCTCGCCGTCCGCTCCCGCCCCGGTCCCCGTACCCGAGGGCGAGGGCGTGGAGGCGCGGAACTCGCCCCGCGAGCTCCCGGCCCGGTGGTCGATCGACGCGCCGACCCGCTGGAGGAGTTCGGCGGTCCGGGTGCGCGCGGAGCGGGGCAGGCCGAGCAGGAGGAGATCGCGTACGCCGGGGCGGAAGGCGTAGGAGCCGGGCGGCCCGGGGACGGTGGTGAGCATGCCGCTGAGGATGACCTCGGCCAGGTGCTGCGGGCGTGGGTCCGGTTCGAGGGCAGCGTGGACCAGGCGCATCACCGGCAGGTCGGGCCGGCCGACCGCGAGGTGCCCGGCCAGCCGGAACGCCTCCGGTGACGCGGTCGCACGGAACCGCAGGATCAGTTCCTCGGCGGACAGCAGGGCGATGTCCGCGCGGTCCTCCGGGGCGGCCGGGCGGTCCAACAGGGCGACGGCGGCCGGGAGTTCGGAGGTGCCGGGGCTCGTGAGCAGCGCCGCCCAGTTGGCCAGCCAGCCGGGGTCGGGCTCCATCACGGGCAGCGGCACGGCGGGACCCTGCTCGTGCGGTTCGTAGGGCGTGAAGGTGAGCGCCGCCGTCGGCGCGGCCGGGTACGGCGCCGACAGCCGTCCCGGTGTCGTGGGCAGTGCCGTCTCCCGCCACAGCTGCTCCGGCAGCGGCTGTACGACGGCCAGCGGCATCCGCGCCGCCCACCGGCGCAGGGTGGAGTACCACAGGGTGCCGGGCGGCCCCTGGCGCCACTGGGGGCCCATGCAGTCGCTGACCAGCAGGGTGACGGTACGGCCGTCGGTGGTCGTGGGGGTGCCCGGGCCGCGCACCGTCCCGTCGGGTTCGGCCCGGTAGGGCACGACCGTGCGGAAGACGCCCGACTGGGCCAGCATCGTGTGCAGTTCGCGGATCAGGGGGTGCCAGACGGGCATCGTGGGCCCGCTGTCGTACACCAGGTTCAGGCGCAGCCAGCGCTCCCGGGCGGGGCGCATGACCGGCAGCCACCACTCGGGGGCCGCGCCGAGCCGGGCGATGCGGTCGGCGGTGGCGGACTCGTCGAGTTCGTGTCCCACGGGGGACTCGATACGGCGTTTGAGCGGACGGAGCGCCCGTTGCAGGCCCAGTGGGTGGCGCAGCATCGGGGGCGCGGGGGCGAGCAGCGTGGTGTGCGGGCGGTCGTCGCCGGGCCCGGTGGCGGACGGGAGGTGGAGGGGTGCGCGGGGGGAGGGGAGGGCGTCGGCGGGTGAAGGGGTCTCCGGCCGCTGCGGCTCGGGGGAGGGGGGTGGTGCGGGCGGCGGTTCGGGGCGCGGTGCGTCCGGGGTGGGGCGGGGCTTCTCCTCGTCGGGCGGTGTTCCCGGCTCCATGTGCCGTGCCAGCCACAGCAGTTCGGCCAGCTCCAGCGGGGTCGGGCGTACGCCGGAGGCCGCCTCGGCGAGGACGTCGGCGAGACGGGCCAGCGGTTCGGGGGAGCCCGGGGTGTCGGACGGCATCCGGCCTCAGAAGGCGTCCGTGTGCGGGGCGTCGCCCAGGTACGGCATCAACTGCTCGGCCAGCTCGTCCAGACTCTCCGAGCCGAGGTCGGAGGAACGGGCCAGGTAGATGGCGTTGAGCAGCTGGTCGGTGGCCAGCTCGCCGCCGCCGACCCGGGACAGGAACCGGTCGATCAGGGTCTGCGCGTAGGTGTCGGGCTCACCGTCGAAGTGGGCGCGCACGATCGCCGTGAGCTGGCCGTCGTCGGGCTGGCGCAGCCGCAGGGTGACGCAGCGGCGCAGGAAGGCGGGCGGGAACTCGCGCTCGCCGTTGCTGGTGAGCACCACGAACGGGAAGGCCCGGCAGCGGACCCGGCCGCGCTCCACCGGGACGCGTTCGTCGGTGCCGTCGATCATCACCTCCGCCGTCGGCGTGCGGCGGGCGCCGCGGACCAGTTCGGGGATCTCGTACTGGCCCTCCTCCAGGACGTTGAGCAGGTCGTTGGGCAGGTCGAGGTCGCTCTTGTCGATCTCGTCGATGAGCAGGGCCCGCGGGCGGGCATAGGGGAGCAGGGCGGTGCCCAGGGGGCCGAGGCGGAGGTGGTCCTCGATGCCCGCCTCGGTGGCCTGCGCGTGCCGGGCCGCGTACAGCCGGGACAGCGGGTCGTACTGGTAGAGGCCGTCGTGCAGGGTGCTGCGGCTGGTGATGTTCCAGCGCAGGACGGGGCCGAGGCGCAGCTCGCGGGCGACCGCGTAGACGAGCGAGGACTTGCCGGTGCCGGGCGGGCCGGTGACCAGCAGCGGGCGGCGCAGGTACAGGGCGGCGTTGACGAGCTGGACGGTCTGCGGGGTGGCCCGGTAGGTCTCGGCGCGGTGCACGCGGTCGGGGGAGGCGGCCGCCGTGTCGCTCTCGCCCGGTGCGTCGAGCACGGGTGTGCCGTCGAAGGCGCGCCAGGGCGGCGGCGGGGGCAGCCGGGTGATGCCGTCGTGCGGCGTGCCGCTGCCGGTGTAGACGGGCCACAGGGCCATGGAACGTTCGCTTTCTTGAGGGGAGTCGGAGCGGGCGGGCCGCTCAGGCGACGGGCGAGTGGAGGGACGCGGCGGGTTCGGGGAAGCAGCGCGGATCGTCCCACAGGAGCTGCAGACCGCTCGCCCAGTGCCCGTCGGGGTCGTCGTCCGCGTCCGCGGTCTCGCGCAACGCCCGTACCTGACCGGGCAGTTCGGCGGGCGGGACGCCGGTGAGCAGGTCGGCGAGCTGGTCCAGGAACGCCGTACCGGAACACGGGCCGTCGTGCCGGGAGCCGGCGCAGCCCGTGCGCGGCCACAGCAGTACCGGCACCGGTGAGTTGAGGGCCGCCTCGAAGTGCGGCTGCGCGGCGTCCGGCGGGAAGGCGTAGCCCGCGAGGCCGGCGTCGTCGTCCCGCAGCCGCTTGCGCAGGCTCTGCGGCCGCTCCGGGCCGCCGCATTCGACGCGGTGCAGCCGGGCCCCGGGCGAGGTGTCCAGCTTCTGCCACCGTTTGGCCAGTTCCCGGCGCAGTCGGCCGCTGCGGTACCGCGAGCGGTCCACGACGACCAGCGGATAGGCGCAGCCCAGCGGGGTGGAGTCGTCGGCGCCGCACTCCCAGCGCGCCACCGGCTCGTTCAGCCACTCGCGGGGCAGTACGAACGTGATCAACTCCTGTGCGTCCAGCGCCAGTTGGGAGAACGCGTCGTCGATGCAGCCCTGGACCCAGGCGCGGACGGCGGAGCGTCGCAGGCGCCGGGAGCCGACCTTTCGGCGCTGCCCGTCGTGGTAGGCGGAGACCTCGACGGTGACCTGGTCGGCGCCGGCCCCGCTGCGCTCTATCTCGACGACGATCGGGGACCACGCCGGACCGGCGGCGGACCTGGGGGGCGTGCCGTCCAGCACCTCCTGGAGCCGGTCGGCGAAGCGCGTCACCGCCTCGGCGCCCGGGACCTCCCACTGCACGTACCCGGCGGCGGCCTCCAGGGAGGCGACGGCGTCCTCGGGCGGCGGATGGCCGAAGGGCCCCACGGCGTGGTTGACCAGCCGGACGGGATCGCACTCGACGCCCTCCGCCACCGCCCGCCGCACCAGCGCGTACAGGCGGCGCACCTCGTCCCGCCGGTGGCCGGGCGTGGGGACGAGGGCGCCGAGGCCGGGCCAGTAGCGGGCCATGACCTGGGTGGGCAGCATGCGGCCGACCCGGCCGTCCCGCGAACCGGCGATGGTGGTCACCATGCCGACCACCCTGCCGTCCGCGAGATGCACGGCGGCGCCGCTGAACCCGGGCGCCAGGGCCTGCCCGTGCGCGGTGGCCGCCTCCAACTGGCGCCACTCGTCCGAGACCAGGGCGCCGGGCACGGCGTGATAGCGGGCGAGCATGCCCTCGTCGTACCCCTTGGGGAAGCCGTACGCCACGAGCGTCGGCGCGTGCTCGCCCGCGAGTTCGGCGCCCGGCGGGGCGAACTCGGCCGGTTCGAGCGGGACTTCGCGGTCGAGTTCGAGTACGGCGAGGTCGCCCGGGTCGGCGGCGCCGCCCGCCCAGCCGCCGTGCACGGCCACGGTCGCGGAGAGCTGGCCCAGGCCGCGGCCGCCGGGGAAGAACACCGTCACCGCGCCGGTGCCGCCCGCGCGGACGACATGGGCGCAGGTGAGGACATGGCGTGCGGAGACGAGGAATCCGGCGCCGATCTCGTTCCCGCAGACGATCCGGGCGTGCCAGGCGAAACCGCTCATGACCGGTCGGCTGCCTCCGGGTCCGCGTCCGCCGGCCCCGGCGACCAGCTGAGCTTCACCAGCAGATGGCCCTCGGCCGCCCCCTTCGCGATGACGGCCCCGGCCTCCGCGCTCAGCTTCACCCCGAACTCCAGCTCCACCGAGTCCGGCCGCAGGGTGCCGTCCCGGAACACCCGGAGCGCCGACTCGGCGGCGGCCCGGACCCCGCCCAGCGCGTTCTCGAAGGTGCGGGCCGCCTGGGCCGGTGCGTCACCGCGCGAGACCATCCGGGCCCCCGCGTCCTCGTCGACGCCCTCGACGACGACCAGCGCGCCGTCCTCGGTCTTGAACTCCATTAACGCGTCCATGGCGTGGCGACTCCCCCGTGCTGGTGACTCAAGGCAACCTCACATGTTACGGACGGTGGCCGGTGCTGTCGTGGTTTCCCATGTGCCGTTTCCGTGCGACTGGCGAGAAGTCCCCCTCCGGGCCGACGATGCCACGGATCACCCCCAGCTCCACCAAGTCCTGCGGGCGGACGCGGAGTTGGTCCGCCGTCGCCTCGACCTGGTCGTCCGGGCGTTTCAGGATGGCGGCGGCCGACTCCGGCGCGATGACCGAGAAGTAGGCGTCGGGCGTGGCCCAGGTGTCGCCGGGCGCGGCGAGCGCGAGCGCGCCGCCGGAGCCGCCCTCGCCGATCACCAGCGTGGTGACGGGGGTTCGGGCGCCGGCCACCGCGCCGAACAGCTCCGCGATCGCCGCCCCGGCCCCCTGCCGCTCCGCCTCCGCGTCGTTGGCCGCACCCGGGGTGTCCACCAGCGTCAGCACCGGGATGCCGAGCCGGTCCGCGAGACGGATCAGCCGGGCGGCGGTGCGGTACCCGGAGGGCCGGGTGGCGGTGCCCGTCTGGGCCGCGTAGGCGACGGTACGGCCCTGATGCCCGCCGAAGCCGCAGAGCATCCCGTCGGGATCGGCACCGCCGCACCGGTCCCCGCTGATCGCCACGCGGTGGGCGAAGTAGGCGTCGAGGTAGGCGCGGGCGCGGGGCCGCTGCGGTGAACGGGCCCGCCGCACGGCCTCCCATCCGCTGCCCGGAAGGTCCTGGGCGCCCAGAGCGAAGGGGACGGGGGCCGGGCGGGGAGAGGCTGTGAGGTCCGCACCACCGGTCAGCAACCGCAGCCACCGCCCGAGCACCTGCCGAAGCTCCGTCGCCGGTACCACCGCGTCCGCCGCGCCGCACGCCACCTGGGCCTCGGCCGTGTACGCCGCCGGATCGGCGTCCGCCGGGCGGACCCGCGAGCCCGCGAAGCCGACCTGGGCGCCCGGCAGGGCGAGGATCACGTCGGCGCCCGCGCCCAGGGTCGCCCAGCCGCCGCCGGTCGTCGGGTCGCGCAGGACCGCGATCTGGGGCAGGCCCGCCTCGCGGGTGAGGACCGACTGGCGGGCCACGCGCTGGAGTTGGGTGAGGGCGACCATGCCCTCCTGCATCCGGCTGCCGCCGGTGGCGACGAGCGGGACCACGGGCAGGCGGTGGTCGCGGGCGTACTCGTGGGCCGCCACCAGGCGGTCGCCGGTGCGTTCGCCCAGCGAGCCGCCGAGGAAGCCGAACTCGAACGCGATCAGGACCGCCCGCGTGCCCAGGACGCCGGCGGTACCGACGACCACGGACTCCCGCTCGCCGGTCCGCTCGGCCGCGCGGGCCCGCGAGGCGTCGTACCCCTGCCAGGCGAGGGGCCCGTCGGGTCCGCAGACGCCGGTCGGGTGGGGGAGTTCGGTGAAGGTGGCGTCGTCCGCGAGGAGGGCCAGGATCTCGCGGGCCGTGAGGCGTTCAGTCACGGTTCAGGGCCCGCTTCATGATCTTCCCCATGTCGTTGCGGGGCAGGGCGCCCAGGTAGTGCACCACCCGCGGCCGCTTGTGCGGGGCGAGACGGGCGGCCACATGGTCGGCCAACTCCTCGGCGCTCGGCTGGGTTCGGGGATCCTCCGGCACCACCCACGCCACGATCCGCTCGCCCAGGTCCGCGTCCGGCTCCCCGGTGACCGCGGCCTCCCGCACCCCCGGATGCTCCAGCAGCGCGTTCTCGATCTCACCGGCCCCGATCTTGTAACCCCCGCTCTTGATCAGGTCGGTGGCCTTGCGCCCGACGATCCGCACGTACCCGTCGCTCTCGCGCACCGCCATGTCCCCGGTGCGGAACCAGCCGTCCGCGGTGAAGGCGGCCTCGGTCGCGTCGGGCCGGTTGAGGTAGCCGGTGAACAGGTTCGGGCCGCGCACCTGGATCTCGCCCACGGTCTCTCCGTCGTACGAGACGACGGGCGTCCCGTCCTCCTCCACCAGCCGCAGCTCCACGCCCGGCAGCGGCACACCGACGGTCCCCGCGCGCGGCTCCCCGTCCGCCCGCACGCTGGTGTTCATCAGGGTCTCCGTCATGCCGTACCGCTCGATCACCCGCTGCCCGGTGGCGGCCGTGATGCGCTCGTGGTCGTGCACCGGGAGCGCGGCGGAACCGGACACCAGCAGCCGGGCCCGGCCCAGCGCCTGGGCCAACTCCGGTTCCTCCGGCAGCGCTTGGGCGATCCGGTGGTACATCGTCGGGACGCCGAACAGCATGGTCGCGCCGGCCCCGAGCTCGCGGGTGACGCCCTCGATGGAGAACCTGCCCAGGTGCCGGACCGAGCCGCCGCGCCGCAGCGGGCCGAGGATGCCCAGCACCAGCCCGTGCACATGGAACAGCGGCAGCCCGTGCACGAGGACGTCGTCGCCGGTCCACTGCCAGGCGTCGGCGAGCGCGTCCAGGGTGGCGGCGATCGCCCGGCGGGGGATGACGGCCCCCTTGGGCGGGCCGGTGGTGCCGGAGGTGTAGACGACCAGAGCGGGGTCCTCACCGGTGACGGAGGAAGCGGGGACCGGGACACCGGCGCCGGTCACCTCCACGTCGACGCGCCGCAGATCGCTCACCGGGGAGGGCGGCCGGTCGCCCGGAGCCGTCAGCACCAGGGCGGGCTTGCTGTCGGACAGGATGTGCTCCAGCTCCGTCGCGCCCGACTTCGGGTTCAGCGGCACCGCGGCCACCCCGGCCTCCAGGGCGGCGACCACGGCGACGGCCGTCTCCAGCGCCGGGGTGGCCCACACCGCGACCCGGTCCGCCCCGCGGATCCGCTCCCCGAGGGCACCGGCTGCTGCCGCGAGCCCCCCGTACGTCAGGGACCGCTCGCCGAAGCGCAGGGCGACCCGCTCGCTCGACTCATCGCTCAGGGCTGGGAACAGAGAGGACACGCGGCGATCTCCTTGCTGCAGGGGACGACGACACCATCGTCCCTGCACCGCCCCCACGCAAACACACCCCCACCACGAACCACCCTCAGACGCCCGCCTCCACGACGTCGGCCACCACACAGCTGACGTTGTCGTGCCCGCCCCGCGCGTTCGCCTCGGCGATCAGCGTCCGGGCCGCCTCGTCGGGGTCCCGGGCGTCGGACAGCACGGTGCGGATGAGGGCGTCGGGGACGGCCCTGGGCAGTCCGTCGGAGCAGAGGAGGTAGCGGTCGCCGGCGGCGGCGTCGCGCAGGGCGAGGTCGGGGGCGTCGGTGCCCAGGGCCTTCAGCAGGAGGGTGCGCTGCGGATGGGACGTGGCCTCCTCCGGCGTCAGCCGGCCCTCGTCGATCATCGACTGGACCACGGTGTGGTCGTGGGTGATGCGGAACAGCCCGCCGTCGCGCAGCACATAGGCGCGGCAGTCCCCGACGTGGACCAGGGCGAGCCGGGAGCCCGTCCACAGCAGCGCCGTCAGGGTCGTGCCGTTGTGCTCGGTGTCGTCGGCCACGTCGTGGACCGCCTCCGTCGCGCCCTGTACCGCCTCCTGAAGGAGGTTGAGGACATCGCCCGCGGGCAGCTCGTCGGTGTCCAGGAAGCGCAGCGCCTCCACCGCGGCGCCGCTGGCCGGGCCGCCCGCGGGCCCGAAGCCGTCGGCGACCGCGAGGAGCCGGGCGCCCGCGTAGGCGGTGTCCTGGTTGGCGGGGCGGACCAGGCCGCGGTCGGAGTGGGCGAAGTAGCGCAGTTCCAGCATCGGGGTGTCCTTTCGTGACGGTGTCGACAGGTGGTCCACGAGGAACGCGGCGAGGTCCCGCCGTACCGCCGTCTCCGCCTCGACGCCCGCCCAGTGGGCGCGGATCGCGGCCGCGGCGGCCGCCGGCTCCAGCGCGCACACCTCACGGATGCGGGCCAGCGGCATGCCGAGCCGCCGCAGCCAGGCCACCAGCCGCGCCCGCTCCAGCTGGGCGGGGGCGTAGTAGCGGTAGCCGGTCTCCGGGTCGACGCGGGCGGGACGCAGCAGGTCCAGCTCGTCGTAGAGCCGCAGGGCCTTGGGCGACAGCCGGCTCGCCCTGGCGAAGGCGCCGATGGTCAGCATGCGTATCTCCCCGTCCACGTGCACCTCTTCCGTTTCCTCGCCCCGATGCTGGGGCTTCCCCGAAGGTGAAGGTCAAGCGGGTTGCCGGGGCCGGGGGCCGTCCGGTTAGCCTGCGACGGTCCCGTGCCCGTCGTCGAACGGAGTTCCGCCCGTGCCCCGCGTCGCCCTCGTCACCTACGACCCCGGACCCGAGCCCCACCGCGATCGCGACCTGCCCGTCCTGCGGGACGCGCTGTGTGCGGGTGGTGCGCGGGCCGATGTCGTGGTCTGGGACGACGTCGAGGTGGACTGGGCCGCCTACGACCTGGTCGTCATCCGCTCCACCTGGGACTACAGCTGGCGGGCGGCCGAGTTCACCGCCTGGGCCCACAAGTGCGGCGCGCTCACCCGGCTCGCCAACCCGGCGGGCATCGTGCGGTGGAACAGCGACAAGCGCTACCTCGGCGACCTCGCGGCGGCCGGGGTGCCCGTCGTACCCACCCGGTACCTCACGCCGGGCAACGCCCCCGACCTCCCGGACGGGCACGAGTACGTCGTCAAGCCCACCTCCGGCGCCGGGGCCCGCTATGCCGCGCGCTACCTGCCCGAGGAGCGGGAGACGGCCGTACGACACCTCGCGCGCATGCACGAGGAGGGGTTCACCGCGATGGTGCAGCCGTACATGCGCGCCATCGACACCGGCGGCGAGCGGGCCCTGCAGTTCTTCGGCGGACGCCTGCTGCACGCCAGCCGCAAGCGGGCCGTCCTCGCCCCCGGCACCGCCTACGACGCCGACAAGGTCGCCCACCCGGACCTGGAGCCGTGGCGGCCCACGCCGGCCGAACTCGCCGTCGCCGAGCGCGCCCTGGCCGCCGTACCGGACGCCGCCGGGCTGCTCTACGCGCGCGTGGACCTCGTCGACGGGGAGGACGGGGAGCCGGTGGTGATGGAGCTGGAGCTGGTCGAGCCGAACCTCTTCCTGTTCCTGCACCCCGGTTCGGTGCCGGCGGTGCGGGACGCGATCCTCGCGGCGGCCGCGGGCTGAGGCAGGGGGCCGGCTCAGCACTCGCGGCCGGCTCAGTCGGCGACGGCGACCCGCTGCAGCAGCCCCCACGTGAACTCCGCCGCCACCTTCCGCCGCACCCCCTGCCCGTCCGGCGCCGTGAACGCCAGTCCCCAGCGGGTCGGCGCCGTGCCCTCCAGCGGGCGGGCCGGGGCGAAGGCGCGGGCCGCCTCGTCGACCGTGCAGGACCAGGGCGTGAGATCGTCGAGGGTCTTCAGGGACGGGCTCGGGGCGCCCGGGGCGCGGACCAGCCACTCGTTCCAGACCGCGCCGTTCGGGGCGAGCAGCACCTCGAAGCGCAGGTCGGGCCAGAGGGGGAGCGGCCACAGCCAGGCCTCGCAGTCCAGGTCGCCGATCCTGCGGGCGGCCGTCGACTCGGGCTCGCCCAGGATCGAGCGGTACCGGGAGGCGGCGGCACGCGCGCGTGGGGAGTGCAGCATCGCCTGCCAGCGCTTGTTGGCCTCCCGCATCCCGGCGATGGACACGCCCAGCTCACGCCGGGCCTCCTCCACCAGGCCGGGGTTGTGGTCGGCCATGCGGCGCAGCAGGACCAGCTGGAAGTCGAGCGGGGTGAAGGGATCAGCGGGGCGCTTGGCGGACGGCATGTCTCCCATCGTCGCGCACGGCACCGACATCGCCCGGGCGGCGGCCGTCGGGCAGGAAGAGGACCGAGTTGACGTAGCGGGGACGGCTGCGGAACGGCAGGACGCGCGGCAGCAGTCCCTGCGCCACCACGTGCACGGCGGCCGCCTGGTGCTCCTCCAGCGGGAACTTCGCCAACGGTACCCAATCGGCGCCGGGCAGCACCCAGCCGTCGTAGCCGAGCAGCGAGAGGTCGGCGACGACCGGGGCGATGGGCTGGATGCGCGACTCCAGCTCGACGAAGAGCGCGGGACGGTCGCGGACCAGCAGGCCCGTGGCGCCGCGCAGCACGGCCGCCTCGCTGCCGTCCACGTCGATCTTGATGAAGCCGACGTCCCGCAGGCCCAGTTCGTCGAGGGTGACGCACCGGACGTCCAGCGCGTGACCGTGGATGTCCCGCCGGACCAGGGAGGACACCCCCCGGTCGCCGGCGTCGTCCGGCGGCAGCCACAGCCGGGCGGTGCCCGAGCGGTCCGCGGCGGCCGCCTCGACGACGCGGACGTTCGACGGGGCCGCCGCCGTGAGCAGCCGGGCCAGATGGGGGACCGGCTCCACGGTCACCACGTGCCGCGCCCGCCGGGCCAGCCGTCGCGTCCAGGGGCCGTACCAGCCGCCGACGTCCACGGCCGTCCCGCAGTCCGCAGGGCACAGCTCCGCCAGCCGGGCCAGCTCGGGTTCGAACCGCGGATAGACCGCCCGGGCGGTGGCGGCGACCAGGCGGGTGGGCAGCAGCGGGGCCAGCCGGGCGGCCAGGGTGCGGGACGGGCGCCGGTGTGCCGTGCTCACCGGGCCACCTGTTTCAGCAGAATCTCGTGCTCCTCGTCCGAGACCTGCTCCCCGGACGACGGCAGCAGCTGGGGAATGCCGTCGACGACGGGGTAACGGCGGTGCAGACGCGGGTTGTACAGGGCTTCGGACGCCTCGGGCCCGTCCGGCCTGACGAGGTGCAGCGGGCCCTTGTCCAGCGGGCACGCCAGTATCCGCAGCAGCGGGTCGTCGGGGTTCATGGTGGCGTCAACTCCTTGGCACCGATGGGGGGTTGCTGTGGTGCGGGGTCGTGTTTGGGCATGGTCAGCAGTACGGAGACGGCGAGCGCGGTGCCCGCGAGGCGCAGCGCGAGCCGCAGCGGGTCGTGCGGCAGCGCCTCGCCGAACGAGAGCGTGCCGATCACCGCCGTGTACAGCGAGGTCACCGTCGTGCACACCGGCACGATCAGCGAGGCCCGGCAGCGCTGCAGCGCGGCCTGCGACATGACGAGGCCGAACGCGCCGGTGAACAGCAGCAGATACGGGTACGGCGACTTGAGCACACCGACCACCGCGTGGCCGAGTCCGCTCGTGCTCAGGTAGCTCGACACGCCCTTGATCGCCAGCGAGCTGACGCCGTACAGCAGGCCCACCGCCACCCCGTACTCCACGCCCGTGGTCGGCGCCCGGTGCCGGTGCCGGGAGCGGCGCTCGGCGGCCCCGTACAGCCACACGCCGGCCGCCAGCGACGGCACGCACACCAGCAGGATCAGCTGGTACGGGGCGCCGCGGCCGACGGTGTCCGCGTGCGCGCCGGCCTCCTTCAGGGACAGCACGACCATCAGCAGCGCGGCGAGGATCGCGCCGAGCGCGTACCGCTCCCGCCCGGTGGTCTGCTCGCCCAGCAGCCGGGCCGACAGCAGGACGAGCAGCACCAGGCCGGACACGAAGATGCCCTGGGCGGCGGCGATCGGCAGGGTGCGGTAGACGACGAGCTGGGCGCCGAACCCGGAGGCCAGCGCGACGGATCCGGCGATCCACAGCGGACTGCCCAGCACCAGCCGCAGCAGCCGCGCCGGTTGACGGATCGTCACCTCGGGGAGCGCGGTCAGCGCCCGTTTCTCCAGGACGAAACCGAGGCTGTACAGGGTGTTCGCCAACAGGGCCGCGGCCACTCCCCACCACATGGGTACGCCCCCTAGGTCTTCCGTGCGTGCAGGAGAAGGATCGAGGCGAGGGAGGGTCTGGAGCAGGCCAGCCGGTCGAGGGGGCGCAACGGACGCGGCACGCCGTGGAAGGGGGCGCCCGCCATTCGTACGACCTCGAAACCGGACGCGGCGACGAACTCCCGCAGTGCGCGGGCGGTGTAGAGGCGCAGGTGCCCGACGACCTCCGTGCCCGGCCGGCCGTGGATGCCGCGCAGGCTGACCTCGGAGAACACCGGCTGCACACCGGCCAGCAGCAGACCGCGGTTGTACCAGGCGGCCAGGTTGGGGGTGGAGAGCATCAGATGGCCTCCCGGGCGCAGCACGCGGCGGATCTCGTCGAGGGCCGCGTCCGGGTCGACGAGGTGCTCGATCACCTCGCTGAACAGCACGGCGTCCGCGGCGGCCGACCTGAACGGCAGCCCGCCGCCGGTGAGTTCGCCGCGGATCGGGTACGACAGGTGGGTGCGGGCGCGCTTGAGGGCGTCCTGGGACCAGTCGACGCCGACGATGCGGTGGCCGGGCAGCAGCGGGCGGGCGGTGGCGGCGGCCGAGCCGTCGCCGCAGCCGACGTCGAGGATGGTCTGCTCGCGGGCGGTGCCCAGCGCGGCGGCCAGCATGCGGGCCTGGCGGAGACTGCGGGGGGCGCCGGAGGCGACGGGGACCGACGGATCCTCGTAGAAGTCGCGCAGGTCCTTGCGGCGCGGGTGCGGCACCGTGGTCGTCATGGGCCGCTCACCTCCGTCGTGTGCAGGTAGTGCTCGAACAGGTCCCGCAGATGGGCGCCGTCGCCGTGGCTGAGCAGGGTCCGGGACCAGCGCAGGGCCAGATGGAGGCGGCCGGCGGTGGAGGCGGTGGTGACGGTGAGGCCGCGGGGCATGCGGGCGGGCGCCGAGAACCAGACGGCGTACGCGCGGCCGGCCTCCTCGCCGAAGTCCAGCGGGTACGGGACGCGCCCGATGTTGCTGAGCAGCGTCGTCGACGTCCACGGCGCGGCCGCCCTGCGCAGGCCGCGGGTGAGGGCCGCGCGCCAGGCGACGGGGGTGACCGGGGCGGTCAGAAGGGCGGCGCCGTGGCCGAGTTGAGGACGCGGGAGGGATTTCAGGGCGCGGGTCCGGGTGGCCGTGCGGTGCAGCAGCGCGGGCATCTCGGCCGGCTCGTGCGCGGCCAACTCCTCTGGTGAGAACGGTACTTCGACGAGTCGGGTGCCGTTGCCGATGGGCATGCCGGCGTCCCGGGGGCGGTCGTCGACGGGCATCGTGATGCGCAGTGGGCGGGGGCGGGCGCCGTGTTCCCTGTTCCAGTGGGTGAGGGTGAGGGCGGTGGTGACCATCAGCTGGTCGTTGACGGTGTACGGGGAGCCCTTGGGCCGGTGGGGGAGGGGCAGCTCGGTCACGAGCAGCCCGTTGCCGGGGGAGGGTTCGGGGGTGCCGGGTGCGACCCGGGCCGGCCGGGCCCAGTTGGAGGGCGTGTCCTCCGGGGCGTGGGGCGCTTCCGCCCGGCGTACGGGTGGTGCCGCCGGGGAGTTGTCCCGGCCGCCGTAGAGCTCGGCGGCGGTGGCCAGGACGCGCAGGCAGGCGGGGCCGTCGAGGGCGGTGTGGTTGATGGTCAGGAAGAGGACGGTGCCGTCGGACCGGCGCGGCTCGGCGCCGTCGTGCGGAGCGGGCACACCGACCGCGTCCGTCGCCTCGCTCCCTTCGACATCCCCGGCGCCCTCGACCACCTCCAGCCTGATCGGCGGCGAGGCGGACAGCGGCGGGGCCTCCGTCAGGGCGCGGGTCCGCGCGTCCCGCAGGGCGCACCTGCCCACCGGGGTGAACGTGACCACCTCCACTTCCGGCTCCGCCGTCAGCTCCCACTCGTAGCGCCGCCGGTACCAGCTGCCGGGCGCCTCGCGCATCAGGATGCGGGGGTGCCGTCGCAGGGCCTCGGCGAAGGCCGTCCGCAGCCGGTCGCGGTCCAGCGAGCCGGGCAGATGGACCTCGATGTGCACGGTCTCCGGCTCCTCCTCCTGGAGACAGTGCCGGGCCACCTCGTCCACCACGGGGAACGGGATCCGCCCGGGCGGCCCGGGCGGGCCGCCGGCGCGTGCGGGATGTTCGAGTGCGGTCATAGGGCTCAGCCCCTCCCCGTGTCGTCGTCCGGCCCCTGCGGCGGCTCGGCCTCGGTGGCGCGCAGCCGGGGCTTGCGGAACGGCACCCGCCCGGTCGGCGGCGCGGGCTCCGCACCCCCGGGCCCCCGAGCGGAGACGACGGGGCCGGCGTCCTGCCGGGGGCTGTCCGCGGGGAGGCCTTCGGCGTGCTGGTCCTGCCGGGGGCCGCTCGCCGGAATGCCCTCCGCGTGCTGTTCCTGCCGGGGGTTGTCCGCGAACTGGCGGGGGCCTTCCGCGGAAGGGTCCTCGGCGTGCTCCTCCTGCCGGGAGCCGCTCGCAGGAATGCCCTCCGCGTGCTGCTCCCGCCGGGGGCTGCCTTCGGCGTGCCGCTCCTCCTCGCGGCTGCCCTCCTGCCCTCCCCTCGGCTGCTCCTGCTGCCAGGGACCCGCCCCGAAGAGGCCTTCTCCGTGCCGTTCGACGGGCGGCGGGGCCGTCGTGGTCTCCGGGCCGGCCGAGTCGGCGCCGGTTTTCCCGGCGTCCGGGCCGGTCCTCTCCCCGCGGCGCCGTTGCGGCAGTTCGCGGGTCGGGGCCTCCGAGGATGCCCACAGGGCCGGTTCGGTCGCCGGGGGCAGGACCGCCGTGTGGCCCGGTCCCTCGTCCGGCTCGTGGACGCTCACCACACCGGCGAACAGCCCGATCAGCGCGAGCAGTTGGGCCGCGTGCCCGAACGCCCCGTGGCCGGCGCCCACCGGTTCCCCGGCCCCGGTCGCCGCCGCGATCCCCGCGCCCGCGAGGGCGGCGAACGCGATCGGCACGAGCAGTGCGTGCCGGCGGGAGGCCAGCAGGGCCAGCGCGAGGATGAGCAGGGCGAACCACCCGGCGATCACGATCGCCACCGCGGTCAGCGCCACCGTGCCCAGCCACAGCCCCGGCAGCGGCGGCACCGGCTGCGGCGGATCGGGGTTCGGTGCGCGCCGGCGCCACACGGCCAGGCCGATCAGCGCCGCCAGCCCGACCGCACCGCCGATCAGCCCGCCCTCGTACGTGGTCGCGGGCTCGTAGGACAGCTTGACCGTGCCGCCCGCCCCGGCGGGGATCCGCCAGCCCTGCTGCCAGCCGTCGAGCCGGACCGGGGTGAGCTCCTTGCCGCCCAGGGTGGCCTTCCAGCCGTCGTTGTAGTTCTCGTACGTCGTGAGATACGTGGCGCCGCCCGAGCCGACGCTGACCTCGCGTCGGTCGCCGAGCCAGTCCCGTACGGTCGACTGCCGTGTCTCGGAGCCGGCGTCGCTCACCGTCCCGCGGGTCAGCGTGAGGTCCGTCAGGACGAGGGGGGCCGCGTCGCCGGCCTCCACCCGGTGCGTGCCGGCCGTCAGGTCCAGTCCGCCCTCGCCACCGCCCTGCTGACAGAGCGTCACGTCCACCCGGCGGCGCTCCACCAGGTCCCGCACGGTCCCCTTCACGCTCGTCCGGTACAGCTTCCCGTCCACCGCAACGTCCGGACCCTGCCCGCAGGGCAGCGAGAAGGCGTGGGAGGCACCGGGCTGCGGGGTGCGGTACCGGTCGAGGGCGGGGATGTACGCCTCGCTCAGCCCGACGGGCAGTTGCAGGTCCTCGTCGGCCACCGGGTTGTGCAGGGTCAGCGGAGCCGTCCGCGTGATCGTGATGTCGAGGCGGTCCGTGGTGATGGGGTCGAAGCGGGCCACGCCGTTCTCGTCGACCCCGGCGATCGTCGCGCCGTCGGGGGAGCTGATGTCGACCTGGGTGGCGCGGGTGGACAGCCCGCCCGCCGGAGCCAGGACGATCTCCCCGACGGGCTGTTTGCCGTTCCAGCTCAGATGAATGGTCGGCCGGTCACCCGCGACCCACGCCGTGGTCAGGTCGCCGTCGGTGAGGTTGCGCGCCGACAGTCCCGCGCCCAGGGCCGCCGTGGAGTCGGCGGTCGCGACGATGCGGTTCTGCTGGTCGGGGGCGACCCGGTAGAGCAGCTTGTCGAGCTCCGCTCCGTTCACCGGCACCGCGCTCGCCGTCACCTCGTACGTCCCCGCCGTGGCCGTCGTGAACCGGCGGTGCAGGCCCGCTTCCGTGCCCGTCGCGGACAGGCCGGTGGGGTCGGGGGTGCGGTGCAGGGAGATCTGCGTGGCGGCGGCGTCGGAGGCGTTGTCCGCGTCGGTCGGCAGGCGCAGCAGGCGGGTCACCTGGACGTGCGGCAGGGCGACCTCGGAGAAACCGGCACCCGTCAGACCCGTGTGGCGCCGCTCGGAGTCGACGATCGTCAGCTTCATCCAACGCGTCGCGCCCGCCGGTGCCTTGATCGACTGCGTCTGGCCGTTGGGCCGCAGGAAAGAGGTCCTGCTCCCCTTCTCCGTCTCCACCCGCACCTTCGTCGCCGCCGACCGCACGCTCGCCTGCGGCAACGGAGTCACCTTGAACGACGACGGCATGTCGTACGAGCCCGTGAAGCCGATCCGCAGCCACTGCCCGTCCGCGGAGCCGGGCGCACCCTCGGCCCACGCGGTGTCCGGGTTGCCGTCGAAGGCGTTCACCGGGTCGTACTGGGGCAGGTGGAAGAGCCAGTTGCCGCTGGAGGAGGCCGTCACCGAGCGGGCGCCACGCAGTTGGGCCACCGTCTGGTGGGCGATGCCCTTGGTCGGCAGGATCTGGTGCGGTGCCTTCCCGGCGTCCTGCACGGCGTCCGGGGCGTTGCGCTCCGAACTCGTGTACGTGTACGAGGTGTTGGCGCTGACCAGCCCGAACCGGGTGTCCGCGCGCCGCAGCCCGTCGCCGACGATCCGCAGTGCCGGGGTGCCCAGCCCGGGGGTGTTGTCGCCGGTGAGCACGGTCGCCCGGCCGCGCAGCTCGGAGGCGAGCGGCAGCAGGGCCTCGGGTCCGCCGGAGACGACGGCCGTGTCGGAGACTGGCAGCAGCCGTGCCTGCCCCGGACGTGGCACGTCCTTGCCGCCCGGCTCGTAGATCTCGACCGCCCGCTGCCGCGGATACAGGCCCTCCACCTGCAGAGGGGCGTCGTGCGCGATCCGGCCGCCGGTCATGACCGGCCCGAAGCCCGTCACCCGCACATAACCGGACTGCTGCAGGGTCCGCTTCACGGTCGTGGTCGGCACCGCGCCGATCTGGCCGGGGTCGAGGTCGTTGCGTACGACGACGTAGTAGATGCCCGCCCGGCTCAGGTAGTCGGCCAGGCCCGGCACCTCGCTCCCGGAGGCGAGGGCGTTCTCGACGGCATCCATCGCCCGCCGGTTGCCGGGGGTGCCGAAGGGCACGTAGTCCCGTTGCGCCCAGCGGGACTTGGCCAGCACGTCGAGCGGCTGGTCGATGGGGGCACCCCAGCTGTAGATGCCGTGCGCGGTGGCGGGCACGACCAGGGCGCGCGAGTCGGGGGAGTACTTATGCAGCCAACTCGCCGTCGTCTTCCAGTACTTCGGCAGCTCCTGGAAGGACCCCGGGTTGAGGATCGAGCCGTTGAGGTACGGCCACAGCAGGCCCGGCAGGATCAGCACCGCCGCGACGAGCGGCGCGAACCGCCGCCCCCGCACCGGCCGCACACCGCGCGACTCGGCGGCCACGCCCACCACATGGGCGAGCCCGAGGACCAGCGCGAGCGCGAGCCCCGTCTGGAACTTGTAGATGTTGCGGAAGGGGACGAGCCAGCCGTTCAGCCAGTCCTGCACGACCCCGTGGAAGGGTGCGCCGAACGCCCCGCCGTACCCGGCGAGCAGCACCAGCGCGCACGACACCACGGTCAGCACCAGCCACCGCCGCTCGGGCATGTCCCGTCTCGCCAGCCCGGCGAGCCCCAGCCCGGCGGCCAGCGCCGAGGAGACGATCACGACCACCGAGGCGGCGACCGTCCATCCGGCCGGCAGCCACGCCTGCCCGAAGTGCAGGTACGCCACCCAGTTCCCGGCCCCGCGCAGCGACTCCGTCGCCGACATGGTGGCCGTCGTGGTCTGCGAAGTCTCCACGTAGGGAAGGAAGTTCTCGCCGTAGACGCCGAGCATCAGCAGCGGGATCCACCACCAGGCCGTCGCCACGAGGACCCCCGGCACCCACCAGGCGATCAGCTTGCGCTGCCGTGGCCCGGGCGGGCGGGAGAGCAGATACAGCCCGACGGGCAGCAACGAGGCCAGCGTCGACGCCCCGTTGACTCCGCCCATGAACGGCACGACCAGCGCCGAGCGCAGAGCGGCCACCCGCGCGGTGTACCGCTCGTCGGTCAGCGGCAGCAGCACCCAGGGCAGGAAGGCGCCGGGCAGCACGGCGGCCGACGTGGACCCGACGACGATGGTGAACACCGGCCACAGCGCGTACGCGATCCCGGCGAGCAGCCGCGACCCGCCGCTGCCCACCCGCAGCCGCTCGGCGAGCCGCAGCGCGCCCCAGAAGGCGACCGACACGATCAGCGACATCCACAGCCGCTCGGCCAGCCACACCGGCAGGTGCACGAGATGGGCCAGCCAGTAGAACGGCAGCATCGGCCACAGATAGCCGGCGTACTGGTCCTGGATGCCGCCGAAGCCGCCCTGGTCGTGCCAGAGCTGCCCCAGGTCGGAGAGGAACGCGCCGGGGTCGGTCGTCACGCCCAGCTTGGTGTCGAAGGTCTGCCGCCCCGGGTGCACCACCAGGAACAGCACGAACATCACGGCCCAGAACCCGACCAGCCAGCGCCTCGACCGCGGGCCCTCCGGCGGACCCGAGGTGGCCGCGGTGGTGGGGACGGCTGCCGGAGGAGGGGCCTGGACCGTGGTCGTCATGGTGGACACCGCCGGAGGATGAGGAGGAGGTTCCAGGTGGCCAGCTCCCTGATGCCGGGCGCCTTGACGACCGTCTCGGCGAGGAAGGGCCAGTAGCGGGAGCGCGCCGAGACGACCGTGACGTCGTCCCGGGCGCGCACCTGCCGCAGGGTGGTGCCGATGTGCACGGCGAACAGGTTCTCGCCGAGGGTGTGCTTGGCCGGTCTTCCGGTACGACGCCGGTAGCGGGCGCGGGCCCGCTCGGCACCGAAGTAGTGCCAGGGGGCCCACTCGTGGCCGCCCCAGGGGGACAGCCAGTTGGTGAACGACACGTAGATCAGGCCGCCGGGCCGGGTCACCCGGACCAGTTCGCTGAGGAAGGTCTGCGGATCGGCGACGTGCTCCAGCACATTGGACGAGAAGGTGACGTCGGCGACCCCGTCGGACAGGGGCAGCAGATAGCCGTCGGCGATCACCGTGCCCTCGGGCGGCTTCCCGCCCAGCTCGCGCACGTCGGGTTCGAAGAGGTGGGCGTGGGCGCCGCGGCGGCGGAACTCCTCGGTGAAGAAGCCGCTGCCGCCGCCGACGTCCACGACCGTCCGCCCGGCGACCGGACCGTCGTAGGCCTCGACCTGGTCGACGGCGTCGCGGGCGAGCAGCGCGTAGCAGGTCTCGGGATCGTCCTGCTCGTGGAGGAACGCCCGGAAGAGGGTCATCGACCGGCGTATGGAGGGGTCTTTGAGACCGGTGCCGGTCATGGGGCCCAGCTCCTCACCGCCTCGGCGGCGACGGCGCGGAACTGTCTGACCGTACGGTGCCAGCGGTAGCGGGCCGCCCGGTCCCGCGCGGCCTTGCCCATCGCCTCACGGCGTTCCGACGACAGGGCGAGCGTGCACCAGGCGGCCGCGAACGACGACTCGCCGTGCGCCAGCACACCGGTCTCCCCGTCGACGACGGAGTCCCGCAGGCCGGGCACGTCGAAGGCGACGGTCGGCGTCTGCCGTGTCGCGGCCTCCGTGACCACCAGGCCCCAGCCCTCCACGGCCGAGGGGTGCAGCAGCAGCCAGGCGGCACACAGCAGCCGGTGCTTCTCGGTCTCCGACACATGCCCGGCGAACTCCACGCCGGGACCGGCGAGTTGCTCCAGCCGCTGCCGTTCGGGACCGTCGCCGACGATCACCAGCCGGCCGCCGGTGACCGGTCGGACGCGTTCCCAGAGTCTGAGCAGCAGATCGATCCGTTTGTACTCGACGAGTCTGCCGACCGCCACGAACAGCGGCTCGGCCGACCGCTCGGCCCGCGGGCCGGGCTCCTCCACGCCGTTGTGGACCACACGGATGCGGTCTCTCTCGACGCCGATCGCCCGCAGCGCATGGGCGGTGGAGGGGGAGACGGCGACCAGCAGGCTGCGGTGCTGTGCCCCGGTCAGCGCCCACTGCTCCAGTCTTCGGCCGAGTCGCGCGGCCGGCGTCAGGGGCCCGCCGAACCGCATCTTCCACAGGTCGGAATGGACGTGGTTGACCAGGCACAGGGTGGGGCCGCGGTGCCAGAGGGGTGCGAGGTACGGCATTCCGTTGCAGACCTCGACCAGTAGATCGGTCTCGCCGACCTGACGGGCGAAGGCGGACCGGGCCCGCAGGTAGTGGCCGAACTCGCCGCCCGCCGAGACGACTCTGTAGTCGCGAAAGGCCGCGGGCCCGCCGCAGATCAGGGTCACCTGGTGGCCGAGGCCGGTGAGGCCCTCGGCGAGCCGGTCGACCAGCAGCTCGGAGCCGCCGGCGGCCGGGTTGTCCAGGTCCCGATGGGCGAGGAAAACGATTCGGCGCGGTTGTGGGGGGAGCGCCGGGGGGTGCTGCGACGCCTGGGGATACATGGCGCGCAGCGGGGATGGCACGTGCTGGGGCATGGGTGCTCCAACTCGTCTCAGGGTGCGGAACTCAGTGGTGGCTTTCCGGACGTGCCGTGGGGGGACTGAGCGCTTCCTGGGCGTGGGGTGTGGACGGGTTGTGCTCGGGTGGGGTTGGACAGTTTTCGCCGAGCCGTTCGCCACGGCTACTCACGGAGGTGACAATTTGCGGCTTTATTAGAACTGACGTCATGTCACATCGTGAGCTGGGGCTGGGGCGATCGGGAGCTTTCGGCCAACTCGGGGCGCTTACGGCCTCGTACCACCAAAACGGCCCCTACCGCCGCCAGTACGAATCCGGCCACCGCGGAGGCGATCGGCAACGTCTGCCCCACCATGCGCAGTTGTCCGCTCTCCTTCTTCGCCTGTTTCACCTGTTCCTTCTGTGTCGCGGTGGTGAACCCCAGTTTCTCGCTGTCCAGCAGCACCACGGCGTCCTTCTCGGCACCGGGGGCACGCAGGGTGCGCCGCGGGCCGACCTGGGCGTAGAGCACCCGGCCGGTGGCCTGGTCCACGACCAGCTCGATGCCGTGGTTGGAGTACCACTCCTCGGCCAGAACCTGCGGCTTGCTCTTCTGGCCGACGATCGTGCCCGGCACCAGCCGCGTGCCGATCTTCGTCGGCGGGACGGTGCCGGTGAACCGGTAACCCTTGTACCCCTGGACCTTCCTCGTACCCGCGTAGTGCAGGACCACGGTGTCGCCGAGCGAGTTGTCCCACCACGTGTAGGAGCGTCGCTGCACGTCGAAGGGGAACTTCAGATACGCGTCGCCCTCGAAGTAGGGGTTCTCCTTGCAGCAGTGGACCGGGCGGTTGGTACGGCGGTCCGTCACCCAGCGGTTCAGGAAGAACTCCAGGGCGTCGTGCGGGTCGGCGGCCGGCAGCGACTTGTCCGTGTCGACCGTCGTCGTCACGTCCCACACCGCCCGCCCGCTCTTCTCGCTGTCCGCGACGTTGCCGCGCACCTGCTGGGTGACGGTGATGCGCTGGTCGTGGACTGTCTTGATCTCGTCGGTGTCGAAGTAGCTTCCGGTGCCCTGGTAAACGGCCGTGGTGTCGATGTCGATCGGGTTCACAGCGGCCCGCGGCTCGACGTACCAGACCAGCATCGGCGCCAGGACCAGCAGAAACGTGCCCAGTCCCAGCAGAATCAGCGAAAGGGGGGAGGCTGTACGGCGCATCCGGACACTCCAGGGAGAGGGACGACGGAGTTCGGGCCGCTCCGGCCCTGCCTTTCGGACCGGGTCGGCGGTGAGGGACGGCGCTGGTCGGCCGGGCCGAGCGGGGTCCGGCGCGTGCGGCCGCAAGGCGGAGGAGGGCGTCGACGCGGAGCGCCGGCGACCGACGACAACGCCGCGGATGTGCGTGCCGGGGCCCGCGACGCCGAGCTGGTCCGAAAGGCAGGGCCTATGAGCGGGAGACCGTAGGCTGCTCTTGACGGGGTGTCAATGCTTGTCGAGACTGGGCCGACAGGCAGAGGTGGGACACCGGGGTGGGGACGACCTTCCGTACGGAGAGGCTGACCCTGCGATGTCCAGACTGCTCGCCGCCGCGCTGACCGTCGTGGCCGCCGCGGCCCTCGCCGTGGGCGCCGCCCTCGGTATCGTCGCCCTGCTCGACGCGACCCCCGACCAGCCGAACACGCCGTTGATCACATACGAGCAAGCCGGCCAGGGGAGTTGACCTGTGACGCCCGCTCACCCGCCGGTCGTCACCACCCGCTCGGCCTGGCACGACGTGCCCCGTCTCCAGGTCCGCCGCTTCGCCGCCATCGCCATGGCGGAAGCACCCGAACTCGCCGAGGAGATCCTGCGCGAGATCCGCCGCGAGTATCCCCACCTGCCCGTCGTGCTCGACGAGTCGGGCGAGCCCATGGCGTTGGTCGGCATCCGCCGGGCCATCGAGGTCTTCGTCCAGCATCTGGAGAAGTCCGAGGGCCGCCCCACCGTCCCGCCCGGCGTCTTCCAGGAGTTCGGCCGCGGCGAGGGCCTGCACGGCCGCTCCCTCGACTCCCTGCAGGCGATCTACCGCATGGGCGTACGCCTGGCCTGGCGCCGTTTCGCCGAGATCGGGCAGCGCGTGGAGATCCCGCCGCCCGCGATGTACGAACTCGTCGACGCCGGCTACGAATACCTCGACGGCCTCGTCGACCAGTCGGTACGCGGCTATGCCGAGGCGGCCGCGCGGCAGGCCGGGGAACGCCTGCGACTGCAGCGCCGGCTGATGGAGCTGCTGCTGGCCGAGCGCCACCGGGGCGATCCGGCCGACGCGCTCACCGAACGGGCCGCCCGGGTCGGCTGGCCGCTGCCCCGCAAGGTCGCCGTCGGGGTCCTGCTCCGCCCGGCCCGGGAGGCGGTCGCGCCCGCCGTCGGGGAGGGCGTGCTGCTCGACATGGAGTACGAGCAGCCCCGCATGGTCGTCCCCGAACCGGCCGCGGCCGGCCGCCCCGAACTCCTGCACCGGGCGCTGACCGGCTGGGCCGGCGCGATCGGGCCGCCGGTACCGCTGGCCGACGCGGCGAAGTCGCTGCGCTGGGCCGAGGCCGCCGTACACCTCATGGAGCGGGGACTGCTGCCCGGCGGGGAGGTCCTGTACTGCACCGAGCACACCGAGGCCCTGGTGCTGTTGCAGCCGGAGGAACTGATCGACGACCTCGCCCTGCGCTGCCTGGCACCGCTGGCCCACTGCGGCCCGACGCACGGACGCCGGCTGGCGGAGACGCTGCTGGCGTGGCTGGAGACCCGCGGCGGCGCGCCGGAGGTGGCCGCACGACTCGGCGTCCACCCCCAGACGGTCCGCTACCGCCTCCGCCAGATCCGTGAACTGTGGGGCGACGAGATCGACGACCCCGACCGCCGCTTCGAACTGGAACTGGTGCTGCGGGCGCAGAGGTTGAGGGGAGTGCTGGGGGAAAAGGGCCACCGGTGACCGGAATTGGTCACCGGGACCGGTCCCCGGGATCGGTCACCGGATCCGCCGTTGCCGCCGCCAGGCCTCGTAGTGATCGAGCAGGGTCTCTTCGACCGGCCGGTACTCGATCCCCAACTCCTCCCTCCCACGGCGGTTGTCGACCTCGAACCGTATGCCGAGGTGCTTGCGGATGTAGTCCTGGGTGAGCCCGAAGGCCGGACCGAGGATCCGGACGGGCCAGTGCGGGAGGCGGTTCCGGGGCAGCCGTAGATCCCTCGGATACCGCGTACGCACGATCCGCGCCATCTCGTGGAAGGAGGTCATCCGCTCGGCGGCGACGATGTACCGCCCGTGGGCGTCCGGCTTCTCGGCCGCGGCGATGTGCGCGTCGGCCAGGTCGCGTACGTCGACCGTGGTGAAGCTGAAGTCGGGGGCGCCGTAGAAGAAGTAGCCCTTGAACAGCTCCTCCAGGAGGAAGAGGCTGCCGGACTCGGAGGCGGGGGTGAGCGAGGGCCCGAGTACGAGCCCGGGATTCACGGCGACCATGCTCCACCGCTCCTGCGCCTCCGCGGCCTCCCAGGCGGCCTGTTCGGCGACGGTCTTGGCGTAGTGGTACGGGTTGTTGTCCACGGTGCTGGTGGTGTTGAAGTACTTCTCGCTCAGCACCTGCCCGTCCATGGCGAGCACGTCGACGTAGTCGCCGAAGACGGCACCCACGGTGGAGGTGAGGACGAGCCGCCTGACGGCGGGCGTCCGCTCGACGCTCCCGATCACGTTCCGCGTCCCCACCAACGCGGGCTCGACCATGTCCCGCTGCCCGTCCTTGATCTTCTCGGGCATCAGAAAGGGCGAGGCGACATGGAACACCACCTCGCACCCCTTCATGGCCTCGTCGAATCCCCCGTCGACAAGCAGATCGGCCTCGAACAACTCCAGCCGCCCGGGGTGCTCGTCCTGCATGGCCCGCAGGGGCGCGACCTTGGCGGAGTCGGCGGTGCGGCGGACGGTGGCGCGCACGTGGTGTCCGCGCTCCAGGAGCCGTAGCACCAGATGACTACCGACGAAACCACTGCCGCCGGTCACCAGGACGTCCATGCGTACTCCGATCTTGTCCGGTCTGATCGGCAATGGGTTTCTTCACTCTCGGACTCATGCGTTCCACGCAAGCCCATTGCCCGGGCAAACGCGCTATGTCTACCCTGTGTTCGTCATGCCGATCGTCTGTTGAAATTTCGAACACAGGCGCCTAGGAAAACAAGGGAGGGGGCCGGTCGTGGGACGCCTCGTACCTGCGGTGACTCGGGCTCTCGACATTCTTGAGCTCTTCCTCGACGGGGACGGGACGCTCTCCGCCCCCGACATAGTGCGCAGGCTGCAGTTGCCGCGCACCACCGTGCACGAGTTGGTGACCACTCTCGCCGCCCGGTCGTACATCGTCCAGGTGCCGGGGCAGCCCGGACGCTACCGGCTCGGCGTACGGCCGTACCAGCTCGGCAGCCGTTACGCCGAGCAGCTCGACCTCGCGGCCGAGGGGCAGCAGGTCGCCCGATCCGTCGCCGAGACCTGCGACGAGACCGTGCACGTGGCGATCCTCGAAGGCACCGATGTCATCTACATCGCCAAGGTGGACTCCACGCACGCGGTACGGATGGTGTCCGCCGCCGGGCGCCGGCTGCCCGCCCACTGCACGTCCGTCGGGAAGATGCTGCTGGCCTCCCTTCCGGAGCCGGAACTCACCGCGCGCGTCCCGGACGACGCCGAGCTCGTGCGGATGACACCCAACAGCATCACCGAGCCCGCCGCCCTGCGCGAGGCCCTCGCGGAGATCCGTGAGCGGGGGATCGCGGTCGAGAGCCGGGAGTCCAACCCGGACGTCAGCTGTGTCGCCGCGCCCGTCCGCGACCGCACCGGTCAGGTCGTCGCCGCCCTGTCCATCTCGGTCCCGATGATCCGCTGGAGCGACGAGCGCCGCGCCGAACTGGAGCAGCTCGCCGCCAAGGGCGCCGCCGAGCTGTCGGAGCGCCTCGGGCACCGGACCGTCGCATGACGCCCTACGAGGTGGCGGTGCGCGCCGAGGCGACCCTGGGCGAGGGCCCGACCTGGGACGCCGCCGCCGGGCGGCTGATCTGGATCGACATCCTGGGCGCGCGCGTACACACGTACGACCCCGTCACCGGCCGGCGCGCGGTCCGCGTCACCGACCAGCACGTCGGCGCGGCCAAGCCGCGCACCGGCGGCGGCCTGGTGCTCAACCTCCGGGACGGCGTCGGGCTCGTCGACCCGGACGGCGCCTTCCGCTGGCTGCACCGCGAGCCGGTCCCCGGCCGCCGCGCCAACGACGCCGCCGTGGCCCCCGACGGCTCCCTCTGGGCCGGCACCATGCGCTACGACGAGGCCCCCGGCGGCGGCACGCTCTCCCGGATCACCGGGGACGGCTCCGCCGAGGTCGTCCTCGACGACGTGGCCGTGAGCAACGGCACCGGCTGGAGCCCCGACGGGCGCCTGATGTACTACATCGACTCGCCGACCCGGCAGGTCGACGTCTTCCACCACGAGGACGGCCGGATCACCGACCGGCGCCGCTTCGCGCAGATCGAGGAGGGCGCCGGCTTCCCCGACGGGCTGACGGTGGACGCCGACGGCTGCGTGTGGGTGGCCCTGTGGGACGGTGCCGCGGTACGCCGCTACACGCCCGACGGCGAGCTGGACCGCGTGGTCGAACTGCCCACGCCCCGCGTGACCGCGTGCGCCTTCGGCGGCCGGGACCTGACGGACCTGTACATCACGACCGCCCGCGTGGGCCTCACGGCCCCCCACCCGGTGGCGGGCTCGCTCCTGGTCGTCCCCGGCGCGGGGAAGGGCCTGCCCCTGCCGGCGTTCGCGGGCTGAACGCCCCGAGGGGCGGCCGGCGGGCACTCCGCACGGCCGCCCCCGGCAGGTACGGCCGCAGCGTGGCGGCGAGCCGGTGTCCGAAGTCGTCGGCCTCCGCCTCGTCGGCCGCGCGCGAGCCGTCACGGGCCGCCACGGACAACGCCCTGCCGGTCCAGTCGCGCTCCTCGGCCAGCGCGGTCCCGGCCGTGTGGTGATGGCTGTGTCCGAGGTGCAGATGCCACAACTCGTGGCCGAGAATGACCAGTTGCTGCGCGCCCTCGGCCCGCTCCTCGACGATGACGAGGTCGAAGTCCTGGAAGCCCACCCACAGTCCCGTCACCTCGATCTCGTCCGGAAACCGTTCGAACCGCAGCTCGACGGGCCGTCCGCCGCGCCGCGCGCTCATCTCCTCGCACAGCGCCCGGCACAACTCGCGCGCGTCGGCCGGCGGACGCGGTCTGACCCGCACGGCGGCGTGCAGGTGGTGAGCGAGCTCCCGCATGCCGGAGGATCTCGGCGAGCGGCGCAGCCCCGCGGCGATCCGGGCAGCCGTCCTCCGCACGCCCGCGATGTCCATCGAGTCCCCTCTCGCCGCCGCACAGCAGGCCGTTCGAGACTACGCCGGTCGTTCAACCGCGAACGGTCCCGCTGGCCGGAAAGTCCGGTCCGACCCATTGACTGGCAAACGCTTCCTATCTACGGTCCCGTTCGAGGTTACGAGCGCAAGTCGACATGTCGAACACGATTGATCGGGAACAGCCGATCAGACAGGGCAGGGCATGGGGCGACCCGGTCCGGACGCCCCGTAGGCCGGTTATCACCTGACCCCGTTTCGGAAGGCTTCCATGAGCAAGAGCACCGCCCGCTTCACCCTCGACCCCGCCTTCACCGTCGGCGAGGTCGACCCCCGTCTGTTCGGATCCTTCGTCGAGCACCTCGGCCGGTGCGTCTACACCGGCATCTTCGAACCGGGTCACCCCACCGCCGACGACAAGGGGCTGCGCCAGGACGTCCTCGAACTCGTCCGTGAGCTCGGGGTCACCGCCGTCCGCTACCCCGGCGGCAACTTCGTCTCCGGCTACAAGTGGGAGGACTCCGTCGGCCCCGCCGAGGACCGCCCCCGCCGCCTCGACCTCGCCTGGCACTCCACCGAGACGAACCGCTTCGGCCTGTCCGAGTACATCGACTTCCTGCGCAAGGTCGGCCCGCAGTCCGAGCCGATGATGGCGATCAACCTCGGCACCCGCGGGGTCGCCGAGGCCCTCGAACTCCAGGAGTACGCCAACCACCCCGAGGGCACCGCCCTGTCCGACCTGCGTGTCTCCCACGGCGACAAGGACCCCTTCGGCATCCGGCTGTGGTGCCTGGGCAACGAGATGGACGGCCCCTGGCAGACCGGCCACAAGACGGCCGAGGAGTACGGCCGGATCGCCGCCGAGACGGCCCGCGCGATGCGCCAGCAGGACCCGAAGGTCGAACTCGTCGCCTGCGGCTCCTCCAGCCAGTCCATGCCGACCTTCGCCGAGTGGGAGGCGACGGTCCTGAAGGAGACGTACGACCTCGTCGACTACATCTCCCTGCACGCCTACTACTGGCCGGAGGACGGTGACGTCGACTCCTTCCTCGCCTCCGCCGTCGACATGGAGTCCTTCATCGACAACGTCGTCGCGACGGCCGACCACGTGGGCGCCCGCCTGAAGTCCAAGAAGCGGATCAACCTCTCCTTCGACGAGTGGAACGTCTGGTATCTGCCCGAGTGGGAGGAGCGCGCGAAGACGTTCGAGCAGCACGACTGGCCCGAGGCCCCGCGCCTGCTGGAGGACAACTACAGCGTCCTGGACGCGGTCGTCTTCGGCTCGCTCCTCATCGCCCTGCTGCGGCACGCCGACCGCGTCACCGTCGCGTGCCTCGCCCAGCTCGTCAACGTGATCGCCCCGATCATGACCGAGCCCGGCGGCCCGGCCTGGCGCCAGACGACGTTCTTCCCCTTCGCCCAGGCCGCGAAGCACGGCCGCGGCCGGGTCCTCGACGTGCGCGTGGAGTCGCCGACGTACGAGACGAGGAAGTACGGCGAGGCCGACCTGCTGCACGCCACCGCGGTGCGCGCCGAGGACGGCACCGTCACCGTCTTCGCCGTCAACCGCTCCCGGACGGAGGCGCTGCCCCTCGAAGTGGCCCTGAACGGGCTCGACCTGAGCTCCGTGGTCGAGCACAGCGCCCTCGCCGACGCCGACCCGGACGCCCGCAACACCCTCACCGAGCCCGAGCGGGTCGCCCCGCACGCCGTCGAGGGCACCGAGGTGCGGGACGGCACCCTCGCCGCCGTACTGGAGCCGCTGTCCTGGAACGTGATCCGGCTGGCCTGACGACAGGCCCTAGCGCTCGATGTACAGCTGCGCGGGCGGGTACGGGTAGAACGACGTCGTGCCGACGGACCAGTACCCGCCCGTGCCGGGCACGGTCGTGAGCGCCTCGGGCAGGACGGACGTCGTCGCGGTCGCGCCGCGCTCGCTCACCCAGCCCCCGTCCTGCCAGCGCAGGTAGTGCGCCCGGGTCTGGTCCCAGAAGTCCCAGCCGGCGATCCGGTCCGGGCCGCCCTGCCCGTCGTCGACGATCGCCGTCAGCATCCCGGCGGTGAACGGGGCGGTGACGCTGTTCCAGGCGGTGCCGTCCCAGTGCTTGAGGGTGACGCCGGGCGGCTTGCCGGGCGGTCCGCCGACGCCGTAGTCGTAGCCGGTGAGCCAGATGTCGTCGGCGGCGACCGGGAGGAGACCGGTGACGGCGGGGCGCAGGCCGCCGGGCGCGGGCAGCTCGGTCCACGCCGAGCCGTCCCAGCGGGCGACGAGGGCGCTGTCGTAGACCCAGACGTCGCCGCGCACGGTGACGCGGACGCCGGACGGGGTGGCGGTGGTGCCGCTCGGGGGCGGTGCGATCCAGGACCACTCGCCGTCCGCGCCGTGCAGCAGCACCGAGCCGGCGCCGTTGCGGCCGGAGAGCCACACGCCGCCGTCGGCGTCGGTCGCGACACCGGTGAGGGTGGTGCCGGAGGTCCCGCGGCCGGGGAAGCCGGCCTCCTGCCAGGTGTTTCCGTCCCAGTTCAGCAGGTGTGCGCCGGTGCCCACGGCCCACGCCCGGCCGGTGGGGTCGGCGGCGACGGAGCGCAGGCCGCCGGTCGGGCCGAGGTGCGCGAGGCCGACCCTGGTCCAGGTGGTTCCGTCCCACACGAGGGCGAGGGGTGTCCCGGCGGTCCCCCCGTTGCGGCCCTCCTCGCCGACGGCCCAGGCGAGGTCGGGTCCTGCCGCCGCCACCCCGATGAGCTGGGCGGCGGGTGTGCCCCCGGGGGCGGGCACGGTCTGCCATACGTGGGGTTCCCCGGCGGTGGCCGACCGGACACCGCCGGTCGTGCCCGCGCCGGTCGTGCCCGCGCCGGTCGTGCCCCGGTCGGTCGAGCGGTCGCCGCCCGTCGTCGCCGCCCGCGCGCTCGCCGAGGTCAGCCCCAGTCCGGCCCCGGCCCCCACTAATCCGGTGATGAAGCGCCTTCTTCGCACGATGGTCCCCCTTCTCGGGTCATGCCTGTGACGCACACGGTCAGACCGACACCACCGGCACCCCGCCCGCAGCCGCCCCCAGGAGCGTCAGCCGTACGTCCGACGGCCCCGACGGTGTGGTTCCGTCGGACAGTACGGCGAGAGCGAGTGTGTTGGAACCACGTGCGCGCAGAATCCCGTTCGGCAGCACGAAGGTGTGCTGCGGGCCCACGTCGTTGATGTACTGGCCCATGTTCCAGCCGTTGAGGAAGATCTGGACGCGGTAGGCGCGGGCCGGGTCGTCGTCGAGGACGAGCCCGACGGACGCGTCGATGCCGGGGTCGACCGCCAGCCGGAACGTCGTCCGGTACCAGGTCACGCCCTGCCGCCGGTCGGCGCGCGGCAGCGAGCCGGCCGCCCACCTCCCGTCGGCGTACTCCGGCAGATGCCAGCCGTGCCGCTCCCCGTAGAGCCCGCCGGTGTTCTGCGGGCCGCGCTCGGCGTCCGGCGCCTTCTCGCCCTGGATCCGCCAACTCACGTGCGGGGACGCCCCGTCGAAGGTGACCGCGGTCAGCCCGCGCGCCGCCTTGTGGGTGTCCTGCGCCTTGCCGTCCTGGTCGTGCTGCATCCGGCGGACGAGGACGGACAGCACGTGCGGACCCGCCGTACGCGCGGCCTCCGGTACGGAGAACACCGCCGTGTCCGTCCAACTCCCCTTGCGGACAGTGCTGTTGTCCGGCACGGGCATGCGGTGGGTGCCCAGTGGCCGCCCGTCCAGCCAGGCCATCAGCAGGCCCTGCGTGCCCGTACTGTAGGCGAGGGACACCGACCGCGCGCCACGCGCGTCGGTGAGGTGTCCGCGGTACCAGACGTCGCCGTAGTGGAAGCCGTAGTCGTCGGCGAAGAGGACGGGCTGCCCGCCGGGGACGGGCGTGGTGCTGTACGACGTCGTGCGGTCGGCGCGCTTCCAGGCCGAGTCGTCGTAGCCGGGGGCCGACTCCGGGTTCTCGGTCCTGCGCCGCCAGCCCTCGCGCAGCGCGGGCAGGGAGACCTTCCCGACGCCGGGCAGCGGCCGCGCGGTCCGCAGACTCCCGGAGGGGGTGGCCTCGACCGCCAAGTCCCGCCCGTTCCAGGCGAGTTCGGTGACGCCGCGCGGTCCCCACACCTCCAGTGCGGCGGCCGCCACGGTGTCCCCGGTCAGCCGTAGCGCCTTCCCGCTCACGGCCGCCCTCCGCACCAGGGCGGGCCCGTGCACCAGCACCGGTCCGGACGGGGTGTCGTGGGGGAACAGCCGCAGCGAGGTCTCGTCGTCGGCCAGGAGCAGCAGCAGCGGGGTGCCGGTCCCGTCCCCGGAGACCGACACCCGGGTCAGGCCGTCGAGTCGGGCCTCCACACGCAGCAGCCCGTCCTCGTAGGTGTGGGCCGCGCCGCCCTCCAGCACCTTCACCGCCGGCCGCTCCGGGCACTCCAGCACGGTCACCGTCGCCTCGCCCGGGCGTCCGGTGAAGACGGCGATCTCCTGGCGTCCCGTGGTGAGGGACAGCATCGGCTGGGCGGTGGAGCAGCGCACCTTCCGTCTGCCCAGGACCATCCCGGCGACGAGGAGGCGCGCGTCCTTCGCCGGGACGGTGACCGGGAGGCCGTCGAGGCCCGGCACGGTCGAAGTCACCTGCTGCGCACCGTCGTTGCGCACCACGTAGACATGCGCCCCGGTGTCCGGGTTGGTCAGGTGGTACACCCTCAGCCCGGCCGCCTCGACGTCGGCCGCCCGGTCCAGCTTGGCGAGGTCCGGCACGTGGTGCAGCAGATGGCCGAGCTGGTGCATGGGCACGAGCTTGGCGGTGGGCTGCCGTCCCTCGTCGAAGGCGGCGCCGTAGTCGTACGAGGTGTAGACGACCGGCGCCGGGAGCCAGCCCCACGAGGTGCCGCCGTAGGTCATGTAGACGTTGTGCAGGGTGATGCCGTTGGCGAGGTTGGTGAGGTAGAAGCGCCGCTCGTACGCGGCGTCCCGCTGCCGCCGCGACTCCGCGTACCCCTTCCGGTCGAACCAGACCCCGCCCCACGGGTCGAACCAGCCGCCCCCGAACTCGGGCATGAACCCGGGCGTCCGCGGGCTCGCCGTGGCCCCGCCCTTCATCCCGCCGATCCCGAAGTGCCCCCAGTCGGGCGGCGTCTGGGCGGGCGACGGGTAGCCGTCGAATCCGTAGAGCCAACTCCCGTCCTCGCCACGGGTGTCGAAGGAGCCCGGGATCCAGTAGCCGTTCCTGCCCTTGTCGTTGTGGAAGAGCGGTACGTCGATGCCGTCGGCCCGCACCTTCCGGTACAGGTGGGCCATGTAGTCGCGGCCCGTCGCCTCGGTGACATGGGCGTCGTACTCGTTCTCGATCTGGTAGAGCAGGATCGTGCCGCCGCCGTCGGTGTACAGGTGGCGGGCCGCGATGGCGTCGACGTGGGTGAGCCATTCGTCGACGTGCGCCAGGTACGCCGGGTCGGCCGTGCGTGCCGTGCCCTTGGCGGCGGTCAGCCAGCCGGGGAAGCCGCCGCCGTCGATCTCGGCGTTGATGTAGGGGCCGGGGCGCAGGATCACGTAGAGCCCGCATTCTGCGGCCGTGCGCAGGAAGAGGTCCAGGTCGCGGATGCCGGTGAAGTCGTAGCTGCCCGGGGCGGGGGAGTGGTAGTTCCACGACACGTAGACGCTGACCGCGTTGTAGCCGTGGGCCCGCATCTTCTGCAGGACGTCCCGCCACAGGGAGGGGCTCGGCAGCCGGAAGGGGTGCATCTCGCCCGACCAGACCACCAGCCGCCGGCCGTCCACGACGAGCGAGTAGCGGTCGAATCCGATGGTGTGCCGCCGGCCGTCCGCGGACGGCGTCGCGGGCGCGGGACCGGTCGGCGCCATCGGGGCGGCGTAGGCGCAGTTCGCCGCGCCGCTGCCGCCCAGGGCCAGGCCCAGTGCGGTGGTTCCGGCGAGAGCGCTGAAGGTACGTCTGCTGAGCCCCATGGGAGCCTCCCGTCGTGCCGGTCGGTGGGCGGCGCGTGCGGGATCATTGTGTACGCGGGACCGGCCACAATGGTCGTATGAGGATCTCGGCACGAGCGGATTACGCGGTACGGGCGGTTCTTGAGGTCGCCGTTCGGCAGGACGGCGGACCGGTGAAGGCGGAGGCCATCGCCGCGGTGCAGGAGATCCCGCACAAGTTCCTGGAGGGCATCCTCGGCGACCTGCGGCGCGGCGGCATCGTCGACAGCCGGCGCGGGGGAGGCGGCGGCTACCGGCTGGCCCGCGAGGCCGGGGAGATCACCGTCGCGGACGTCATCCGGGCCGTGGACGGGCCGATCGTGTCCGTGCGCGGCGAACGCCCCACGGGCCTCGAGTACACCGGCTCGGCCCAGCCCCTGCTGCCTCTGTGGATCGCCCTGCGCGCCAACGTCCGCCGCATCCTGGAGGGCGTCACGATCGCCGACCTCGCGCAGGACGCGCTGCCCGAACAGGTGCGGGACCTGGCGGCGGAGCCGGCGGCGTGGGAGAACCCGTAGCCGCGGCGCTCTCTCACGCTGTCCTCAGGCCGACGGCCCAGGGTCCCGTCCCGTTCGCCGGCAACAGGACGGGACCGACACATGCGCACGCTGATCCTGCTCGCGCTCGCGGGTCTGGGCGCCCAGCGGAGTGCGGCAGCCGGTCAGCGCCTGAGCGGGTGTGAAATCCGCGAATGTGAATGGCCGGAGTTCGCCCTGACCGCTGCTCCCGCGGCTTTCTACGATGCGGATCGCCTCCGGCCTTCACAGAAACCTCACTGTTTCTCCAGAGAGCTCTCCGAGCTTTCCGGTGGGCCGGGGCGTGCCACCCCCCACTCACAGAATCCGGAGAGACCATGCCTGGTGGACTCCTGCTGGGCGGCGCCGTAGCCGCTCTTCTCACGACCGCGATACCCGCGCACACCCACTCGGGCGTCTTCGACAACCCGCCCCCGGACAAGATCGTCATCGACGTGGCGACCGTGAACGGCTCCGGCTGCCCCGCCGGCACGGCGGCCGTCGCCGTCGCCCCGGACAACACGGCCTTCACGGTGACCTACAGCCAGTACCTCGCGCAGGCCGGCGGCAACTCCGACCCCACGGCCTTCCGCAAGAACTGCCAGCTCAACCTGATCGTGCACGTCCCGCAGGGCTTCACCTACGCCGTCGCAAGCGCCGACTACCGGGGCTTCCTCTCGCTCCAGCCGGGGGCGAGCGCCACGCAGAAGGCCTCGTACTACTTCCAGGGCTCCTCGAACACCGTGCCCAAGACCCACCCGTTCAGCGGCTCGTACAACGACGACTGGCAGGCGACCGACTCGACCGACTGGGCCCAGCTCGTCTGGGCGCCCTGCGGGGTGCAGCGCAACTTCAACATCAACACCGAGCTGAGAGTGAACGCGGGGACCTCGAACCCGGGCAAGGTCAGCTTCATGACGATGGACTCGACCGACGGGGACATCAGCACCGTCTACCACATGGCGTGGAAGGAGTGCCCGACGTCCTGAGCCGGCGGAGTCCGGCCCACGGAAAGGGGGTGGCCCCCGGTGCGGGCCACCCCTGCCGTGCGGGGACGGAGTGCGGCGTCAGCTCTGGTCGACGCCCAGGGTGAGGGCGCCGGTGTAGCCGGAGGAGGTCGAACTGCCCAGGGCCGTCAGGGTGAGCAGCCCGGAGGAGGCGCCGCCGCCGTCGTAGATGGAGTCCTGGGAGAGCGTGGTGCGGGTGACCGTGTTCGTCGAGTACGGCGACACCGTCGCGACCTTGGTCGTCACCGACTCGTCGAAGAAGAGCTGTCCGGTGTGCAGTTCGGTGCCGCCGGTGAACGAGCCGTCGGAGGTCAGCGTGACGCCGGTGTGCACCTTGACGTGGATGTGCACGCAACGGCCCCGGTACCAACCGGGGTAGATGGTGGTGAGGTTGGCGACGCCCGAGGCGTTGGTCAGGACACCGCCGCGCAGGAAGGTGCCGTCGTCGCTCTCGTGGTGGCCGTTGTTGCCGACGTAGCCCGAGTACTCGCCGAGGGCGTCGGCGTGCCAGAGCTCCACCAGCGCGTTGGGTACGACGGCGCAGGAGGAGTTCACGACGGTCAGGGCGAGCTTGAGCGGGATGCCCGCCTTGCCTTCGGTGAGGTCGGAGCGGACGAGCGCTCCGTCGAGGTAGTAGGGGCCTTCCGTCATCTCCTTCGTGAGGGTGCAGACGGCCGCGGCGGCGACGGGCTGCGTGTCGGCCGTGTCCGCGGCGGCCGGGGCTCCGGGCGCGGCGGCGCCCACGGCGAGGGTCGCGGCGGTGGCACCCGTGGCGATCAGCAGGGTGCGGCGCCCGATGGGGTTCGCTGCTTCTGGGGTGTCTGTCATGGACACGGCACCGTAGAAGCGGAATCTGTTGCCGAGCTGTCAGTTTCGCAAAGTGACGACCCGTCAAGTTGCTTGTCGGTCAGGCTCGTCGACCGACGTGCGTCACGAAGTCCGTCCAGGTGTCCGGCGCTAGCGCGAGCCGGTGGCCCTGCCTGTCCTTGGAGTCACGGACGTGGACGGTGGCGGGGGTGAGGGCGACCTCGACGCAGTCGTCCCCAGAAGCGCTGCTGTAGCTGCTCTTGAACCACGACAGTTCGGAGGTGCTCATAGGTCTCCTCGCATCTGCGTCAACAGGCTCAAGGAGTCCTTCATGCTGAGAGCCTGCGAACGCATCCTCGCATACCGGCTCTGAAGCACGCTGACCACTTTCGGGTCGGTGATGAGCTGGCCGCTTTCCTGGCCTTCGTTGTAGGCGAACCACTTGTTTTCCGGCGTCTCCAACAGGCGGATGGGGCCCTGCAGACCGGCGTGCGACTCCTGTACCAGGGGCACGACCTGAATCTCGACGTTCCGAAGCGTGGCGACCTCCAGCACGTGATCGATGAGTTCGCGCGTGACCCGCGTCCCACCCGTGCGCCGTAGGAACAGGTGCTCTTCGAGGAGGAAACTGAACGCGGTGTTCGGGCGCTCTCGCAGCAATTGCTGCCTCTTCGCTCGGGCCTCCCACCGTTCCTCGATCTGTGCGTCGTCCAGCGGCGGCAACTGATCCGCGGACAGGGCCCCGGCGTAGGCCTTCGTCTGCAACAGCCCTGGAATCATGCGGCACTCGTACGTGTACAGGACGATCGCCGTCGCCTCCAGCCGCGCCCACCGCCGAAACCAGGCGGCCAACCCCGGCTGGCGGGCCAGTGTGGGCAGTGCCTTGCGGAGCGCCCCCGTGTTGCCCAGAAGTTCCTCCGCGCGCTCCACGAACGCCGCGTCGGGCATGCGTCGTCCCAACTCCACGGACGCCACCGTGTGCTTGGAGAACCGGACGAGATCGGCGTACTCCTCCCGGCTCATCCCCGCGTGCTCCCGCAGGGCCTGATGCACCGCCCCGAACGTCCGCATGCTGTCCGACGACTCCGGCTCACCGCCACCATCGACCACAGTCGGTCACCTCCCGCGCCCATGGTCACGGCCCGTCACGAGTACTGTCCATTCCGTGACCGCGTACGCTGCGGCGGCGTACGCGCGCCCGACCTGGTGAAGGAGGGTCCGGGCCGGTCAGATGGGGACCATGACCGCACGCCCCGCCCCGCAACCCCCGGTTACCGTACGTACGTTCACACAGCGCCTCAGCTCCACCCCGCGAGGTGCCCGCCTGGCCCGGCGCCTCGCCGTCGGTCGGCTGCATGCCTGGGGCATCCCGTACGGCACCGCGCCCTCCGACGCCGTCGCCGCGATCGTTGCCGAACTCGCCGCCAACGCCGTCACCCACGGCCGGGTGCCGGGGCGGGACTTCGAGCTGCGGCTCTCGCTCGTCACCGGCAGTGTCCGCGTCGAGGTCACCGACACGCGCGACGAGCTGAGACCGCCCGCCCCCGGCGCCGTACGGACTCCCGATCTCCTCGACGAACACGGTCGCGGACTCGTCCTCGTCGACGCGCTCGCCGACCGCTGGGAGGTCCTGGACCGTGAGACGCCCGGGAAGACCGTGGGCGCCGAGGTCGATGTGCCGGGGTGGCGCTCCTTGGTCGGCCCGGCGACCGGCGCCTGAGGTGCCCGCGTCAGACGGTCGCCGCTCCGCGCTCCATGGGCCGGAGGGCGGCCAGGGCGGCGCTCTGACGGGTGGTGACGCGTTGGATCAGGGCGACGGCGAGACCGGCCGCCGCGACGAACAGGGCTTCGGAGGGGAGCAGGAGGGGCAGCGAGGTTCCCGACTGCGCCACCAGGGCGAGGATCCCGTGTCCGGCCCAGGCCACCCACCAGGCGTTCACCATGAGGTCGTCACGCTTCTTGTCCGGGGAGGGGCCACTGGCCCGCAGGGTCCCGAGCAGCACTCCGCGGGGGAACCACAGGTTGACCACCGGGATCAGCCATGCCACGACGGCCCAGACGTCCGACCCCAGGGCGGCGCCGGGCGAGATCAGGCGGGTGTTCTTCCGGCAGCGCCCCAACTACACCAGGAAGAGCACGGCCGCGACCGTCCCCGCGTACACCAGCAGCATCGACGCGAACGCCGACCGGTGGGCCGACGTGCTCGCGGGATGCAGGCGGTGTGCTCGGACGGTCGCGGCCCGGAACACCTCCGCGGCGGCGGTCGCGGGTATCGCGCCCTGCGCGAGGCGGGCGAGGAGCCGGGGAGCCCGGTTGTCGGGTCTGACGGGTTCGGTCATGGTGGGGAGAATAGACGTTCACCTGTGCGATCTCCGGCAACTCCAGTGATCGCGTGGACCGTTGAGGCGATCTCGTAGCACGGCGGCAAGTACCGGATGTACTAGGCCGTCTCGACCTTCGGCTCCGACAAGTCGGCCTGGAGCAGCGGTTGGCCCGTGGCGTACCGGCCGACGGCCGCTCGTCCATCCGTACGGGTTAATCGCCCCGCTTTGTGTGCTTTCGGTGAAGATCAAGGTGATATGAAACACCTTGGCCGAAAGTACAACTTCAGAGGCGGGTATGGGGAAACGGTTCGACCCGGGCGCACAGGTCGGTGTGGTGATCGTCGGGGCCGGTCCGGCGGGCCTGGTCCTGGGCAATCTGCTGCTGGACCGGGGCGTCGACTGCGTGATCCTCGAACGGCGCGGACGGGCGGCGGTGGAAGGGCGGGCCAGGGCCGGGTTCCTGGCGCCCACTCCGTACGCGTCCTGACCGAGCACGGACTGGGGGCCGGGGTCTCGGCCCGGGGGCGGGCGCACGGCACCTGTCTCTTCCGCAGCGAGCGGGGGGAGTTCACCCTCGACTACGGGCGGCTGGGGCGGGGCGAGGTGCACACCGTCCATCCCCAGCAGGAGCTGGTACGGGACCTGATCGCCGAGTACCTGCGCCGCGGCGGTGAACTCCGCTTCGAAGCCGAGGTCGAGGAGATCGCCGAGGGCCGGGTCCGGGTGCGCGGCGGCGAGGACGTGACGGGCCGGTACGTCGCCGGCTGCGACGGGCACCGCGGTGTCGCCCGGGCGGCGCTGACCGCCCGAGGCGTGCGCACGGCCCGCCGGGACCACGGCGTCTCGTGGCTGGCGGTGCTGGCCGAGGCCCCGCCGAGCATGGCGGCCGTCGGATACGCCCTGCACGAGCGGGGGTTCGCCGGTCACATGGCGCGCACGGCGTCCGTCACCCGCTACTACCTCCAGTGCCCGCGCGGAACCGATCCCGCCGACTGGAGCGACGAACGGATCTGGGCCGAGCTCGCTACCCGTATGCGGACCGCCGAGTTCGGGTCACTGCGCGAGGGCGCCGTCATCGAGAAGGCGGTCGTGGACCTGCGCTCAGACGTCCTGCAGACCCCGGGCGCAGACCGCCTGTGGCTCGCCGGTGACGCGGCCGGTCTCATCAGCCCGTCGGCAGCCAAGGGCGCCAACCTCGCCGTACTCCAGGCCGAGCGGCTGGCCCTCGCCCTCGAACGGGCGCTGGCCGGCGACGACGACGGGCTCGCCGGATACGCGGCGGAGTGCCTGCCCCGCGTCTGGCGGGCGCACGAGTTCTCGCACTGGATGAGCGGCCTGCTGCACGGACCGGCCGGCGACGACGCCGAGGCCCGGTACGGGCGGGCCCTGCAGTACGCCCGCCTGGACAGCCTGCGCACCTCCCGCACCCACCAGGACTTCTTCGCCGAGAACTACACCGGCATCTGACCCACGGGAACCTCCATGAACCTCCCCGTCGTACAGGCGTGTCTGACCGAGACCGACCTGACGCGGATCCACCGCGCCGTCTCCTACGTCGCCACCCACGACACCCACCAGGTCCTGGCCGAACTGCTGCCCGACCTGACCGAGGAGGAACGGGACGACGTCTCCCGCCACCTCGTCTTCGACCACACCGCCGTCCTCGTCTTCCCCGACTCCCTCGACGGGCTGTGCGAGGAACTGAGCCGGTGCGGACTGCGCCCCGGCCCCGTCACCCCGAGCGTCGTCGTCCGCGAACGGCTGGCCCGACGGCACGGCCCGGTCCTCGGCGACAGCCCCGTCGGCATCGTCCATGTCGCCGTCGACGGGCGGAGCGTGGAGATCTTCGCGCTGCCCGTGCCGCCGGGCTCCGGGCTGGAGGCCGTGGCCGAGGCCGAACGCGCCGCCGAACACGAGGCACACGCCGCGTTCGCGGTGACCTCACCGGGCGCCGTGGTCCCCGCCGGGCTGCGCACGCTCCTGACGGAGCGGGGCGGCGCGGCACCGGACGGCGGCGGCCACAACGACCACGAGGACGTCACCGTCCTCTACTTCCGCACCTCGGACCACCGCCGCTTCGAACTGCGCCTGCCCGGCCGCCACGAGCCGCTCCCCGACCCCGCCACCGCGCTCCTGGGCGTCATGACCGGCGCCTGGGCCACGCAGGCCGTCGCCGCCATGGCCGAACTCCGCATCGCCGACCACCTCGCCGACCGCCCGGGCCTCGCCGCCGACACCCTCGCCCGCCTCACCGGCGCCGACCCCGACGCGCTGCGCCGGCTGCTGCGCTACCTCACCACGCTCGGCCTGCTGACGTCCGCCGACGGCACCTACCACCTCACCGAGACCGGCCGGCCCCTGCGCACCGGGATTGAGTTCTCCCTCCACCCGCTCGCGCTGCTCTACGGCGGCCCGTTCTACGACTCCTTCGCCGGCCTCACGCACTCCGTACGCACCGGGCAGGAAGCTTTCGCCCACCGCCACGGACAGCACCACTTCCCCTACTTCGCCCAGCGCCCCCAACTCGGCGCGCTCTTCCACCGGGCGATGGCGGCGAGCGCCGAGATGTTCACCCCGGTACCCCACCTGGTCGACTTCTCCGGCGTACGACGCGTGATCGACGTCGGCGGCGGCAACGGCGCCCTGCTCGCCCGCGTGCTGCGCGCGCACGACCAGGTGGAGGGCGTACTCCTGGAGCGGCCGGAGGCGCTGGAGGCGGCGCGGACGCAACTGGCCGCGCAGGGCCTGGAACGGCGCTGCACCTTCGTCACCGGGGACTTCACCGCGTCCATCCCGGGCGGAGGCGACCTCTACCTGCTGTCCCGGGTCCTGCACGACTGGGACGACGACCGCTGCCTGACCATCCTGCGCCGGTGCGCGGAGGCGATGCGCCCCGGCAGCCGACTCCTCGTCGTGGAACGCCTGTTGCCCGAGCGGGAGGGGGCCTGGTCGACGGCGGTGGCCTGGGACGTCCACATGCTGTGCAACGTGGGCGGCCGAGAACGTACGGAGTCCCACTACCGACGCCTCCTGGCAGAGGCGGGCTTCGCACTGACGACCAGCCACAACCTCCCTCTACAGGCATCCCTCCTCCACGCGGAGCGCGTGTAGCGCCCCGAAAGAGGGAGTGGGCCGCACTCCTGCCAGCCGGATGCCTGCGCGCCCCGAAGGGGCGCGGGGAACTGCGCGAAAGGTGGAGCGGGCCGCACTCCTCCGCGCCGGGTGCCTGCGCGCCCCGAAAGGGGCGCGGGGAACTGCGCGACCGGCCACGACCAACCCGCACCCGGCCACGCACAGGACCCCGACGACGACTACCCGGCCTGCCCCATCCCCGCCGCGTTCGGCCAGCTCTGCGCGTTCGGCCACCCCGTGGCCGGTGCCGGAGTCAGCCCCGGCCCGGTGGTCCCCCGCACCTGCGCGGCCGTGAGCCCACCACGGGCCGGTACTCCCGGAGGCGTGGGCCCGGGCATGGCGGCGGCGGGCGCCATCGGTGCTGCCGCCGGCACGGGCGCGGGCGCCGGCACGGGCGCGGGCGCCGGCACGGGCGCGGGCGCCGGCATCGGAGTCGGCGCGGACATCGGAGCCGGCGCGGACATCGGCATCGGCGCGGGCGCCGGCGTGGGCATCGGCGTGGGCGCCTGCATGGGAGGGGGCGCCTGCATGGGAGCCGGCACCGGCTGCGGCCCCGCCTGAGCCGCCGCGGGCACCGGCATCGGCATACCGACCCCGCCCCCGGCGAAGGCCTGCGCGGCGAGCGGCAGACCGGCCCCGTTGGTCTCGCTGACCAGCCGGTCCACGGCCGCCGTACCCGAGCTGTAGCTGGTCCCGGCGCCCAGCTCGGGCACGGCGGCTCCCCTCCTGGTCCCGTAGAGCACCTGTTCCATGCCGGACACCAGGCGACGCACGTCCGTCTGGGGGCGCACCACGAGCCGCAGGAAGCGGCTGGAAGAACCGATCTTGTTGCCGCACTCGCGGACCAGGATCCGGTGCTCGGTGAGCATCCGGTCCCGGACCACACTGCCCTCGGCGCCCACGGGAAGGCGTACGAAGAGGAAGTTGCCCTGGGAGGGATAGACGGTCAGCCCGGGCAGCGCGGAGAGCTGACCGGACATGTCGAGGCGGTCCCGGCGCACCTGCTGCAGGCTCTGCGCGTACTCCGCGCCGTGCTCCTTCAGCATGAACACCACGTGCTCGGCGAAGGAGTTCAGGTTCCACTTGGGCAGCATCGAGCGGACCTTGCCGGCCAGTGCGGGGTTGGCGACCAGGTAGCCGAAGCGGATGCCGTGCAGGCCGAAGTTCTTGCCGAGGCTGCGCAGCACGACCACGTTGGGGCGGATCATCGCCTCCTGCACGACCGACGGCTCGGCCTCCGCGTCGGCGAACTCCAGGAACGACTCGTCGATGACGACCAGGTCCAGGTCGGCCATCGCGTCCATGAACTGCACCAGCGACTGCTTGTGCAGGTAGCCGCCGTCGGGGTTGTTGGGGTTGCAGATCACCGCGACCCGAGTGCCCCTCTTGCGTATGAACTCGGCGTACTGGGCCAGGTCCAGGGCGAAGCCGCTGGACTCCTGCAGCGGGAACATGTCGACCCGCTTGCCGGTCTCCATCGGCTGGTCGGTCCAGCGGCCGAAGGTGGGGACGGGGATGGCGAGGGACTCGCGGACCAGCAGGTGGTCGATCCAGGTGATCAGCTCGGTCGAGCCGTTGCCCATGGCCACGCACTGCGGCGGCAGCTGCAGCAGGCTGCACAGTTCGGCGGTGATCGTGTCGGCGCTGCTCGGGTAGTACGTGATGATGTCGCGCAGGCGGGCCGACATCTCCTCGAACATGGCCGGGGTGGGGAAGTACGGATTGCAGGGGATACAGAAGTCGATCGGACCGGCCCCGTCGCCGCCCTCCCGTGCCAACGCAGCCATCGACGGACTGTGGGCCGCGTTGCTGCGGAACAGCGAGGTGACGTTGTCGGCCATGGAACCTCCGTATGGGGCGGGCCCGCTGGGGACGACCGGGCCCGTCGTCTTTGGGTGGCCCGCGCGGGGGAGCACGGGCCGCACCTAGATACGAGGGCGGGGGTGGCGTTGTTCAACTCTCGGCGAAACCGCGCGAGGCGCCGGGCCGAGCCCAACTGGTGCCCGGATCGGCCCCGTTCGACCCTTCACGCGGGACCTGACGGCCCATGCCCGCAGGTCGTCCGCGCGGACACCATGAAGGGGTGATGCCTTCGCCTCCGGCATCGATTTTCCAGATTTTCCGAACGACGGTCGATATGTCGAACACTTGGGAAGGGTGGCCGGCTGATGAACCCCGAACTCTGCGTCGTGGGAGTGGACTTCGGCACGCTGTCGGGCCGGGCGGTGGTGGTACGGGTCCGCGACGGCGCGGAACTGGCGTCGGCCGAGCACGTCTACGCGCACGCCGTGCTGGACCGGGAACTGCCCGACGGCACGCCCCTGCCGGCCGACTGGGCCCTGCAGGTGCCGGCCGACTGGGTCGAGGTGCTGCGCACCGCCGTGCCGGAGGCGCTGGCGGCGGCGGGGGTGCGGGCGGAGCAGGTGGTCGGCATCGGCACGGACTTCACCGCCTGCACGGTGCTGCCGGTGCTGGCGGACGGCACCCCGCTGTGTGAGCTGCCCGGGTTCGCCGCTCGCCCGCACGCCTATCCCAAGCTGTGGAAGCACCATGCGGCGCAGGGGCAGGCGGACCGGATCAACGCGCTGGCCGCGGAGCGCAAGGAGGCGTGGCTGGAGCGGTACGGCGGGAAGGTCTCCTCGGAGTGGGAGTTCGCCAAGGCGCTGCAGGTGCTGGAGGAGGACCCGGAGGTCTACCGGCGTACCGAGCGGTGGCTGGAGGCGGCGGACTGGATCGTGTGGCGGCTGTGCGGCAGGTACGTCCGCAACGCCTGCACGGCCGGGTACAAGGGCCAGTACCAGGACGGTCGGTATCCCTCCCGCGAATATCTGGCCGCCCTGCATCCGGACTTCGCCGGGTTCGTCGCCGACAAGCTGGAGCAGCCGATCGCTCGACTCGGCGACCGCGCGGGCGGCCTGACGGCGGAGGCGGCTTCCTGGACGGGCCTCGCGGAGGGCACCGCGGTGTGTGTCGGCAACGTGGACGCGCATGTCACGGCACCGGCGGCGGTGGCGGTGGAACCGGGCCAGATGGTCGCGATCATGGGCACCTCGACCTGCCATGTGATGAGTTCCGACCGTTACGGCACGGTGCCGGGGATGTGCGGGATCGTCGACGGCGGCATCCTGCCGGGCCTGTGGGGCTATGAGGCGGGGCAGAGCGGGGTCGGTGACATCTTCGGCTGGTTCGTGCGTACCGGCTTTCCCGCCGAGTACGCCGCTGCCGCCGAGGCGGCGGGCCAGGACTCGCACGCCTACCTGACCGCGCTGGCCGCCCGGCAGAAGGTCGGCGAGCACGGGTTGGTCGCCCTGGACTGGCACAGCGGCAACCGCTCGGTGCTGGTCGACCACGACCTCAGCGGCGTGATCGTGGGCCAGACCCTGGCCACCCGACCCGAGGACGTGTACCGGGCGCTGCTGGAGGCGACCGCGTTCGGTACCCGCACCATCGTCGAGGCCTTCGAGACCGCCGGTGTCCCGGTCCGGGAGCTGATCATCGCGGGCGGGCTGACGAAGAACGCCCTGCTCATGCAGATCTACGCCGACGTCACCCGCCGCCCGCTGAGCCTGATCGGCTCCACCCAGGGCCCGGCGCTGGGCGCGGCGACGCACGCGGCCGTCGCGGCGGGCGCCCACCCCGACATCCGTACCGCCGCTCGCGCGATGGGCAAGGTCGAGCGCGGTGTCTACCTCCCCGACCCGCACCGGGCGGCGGTCTACGACCGCCTCTACGCCGAGTACCGCACCCTCCACGACTACTTCGGGCGCGGCGCCAACGACGTCATGCACCGCCTGCGCCGCATCCGCGCCGAGGCCTCCTGACGAACCGGATCTCCCCGAAAGGAACCGTCATGACCGCACCGAACGAGACCTACCAGCCTCAGGAGATCTGGTTCCTCACCGGCAGCCAGAGCCTCTACGGCGAGGACACCCTCAAGCAGGTCGCCGACCAGTCCCGCCGGATCGCCGCCATCCTCGACGAGTCGCCGAAGATACGCCCCCGGATCGTATGGAAGCCGGTCCTCGCGGACGCCGACTCGATCCGCCGGATGTGCCAGGAGGCCAGCGCCTCCGACACCTGCACGGGTGTGATCGTGTGGATGCACACCTTCTCCCCGGCCAAGATGTGGATCGGCGGACTCGCCGTCCTGGACCGGCCGGTGCTGCACCTGCACACCCAGTTCAATCTGTCGCTGCCGTGGTCGAGCATCGACATGGACTTCATGAACCTCAACCAGGCCGCCCACGGCGACCGGGAGTTCGCCCACATCGCGGCGCGCCTGGGCGTGCCCCGCAAGATCGTCGCCGGGCATGTCACCGACCCCCGGGTGATCGCCCGCGTCGCCGCCTGGTCCCGCGCCGCGGCCGGCCGGCAGGCCGCCCGCACCCTGCGCCTGGCCCGCTTCGGCGACAACATGCGCGACGTCGCCGTCACCGAGGGGGACAAAGTCGAGGCGGAACTGCGCTTCGGCTACTCCGTGAACACCTACGCCGTCAACGACCTGGTCGCGCTCGTCGACGAGGTCGAGGACAAGGCGGCCGCCGAACTCGCCGCCGAGTACGCGGAGTCGTACGACGTGGTGCCCATCCTGCGTCCGGACGGCCCCCGCCACGACTCGCTGGTGTACGAGGCCCGGGTCGAACTCGCCCTGCGCGCCTTCCTGATCGACGGCGGCTTCACCGCGTTCACCACCAACTTCGAGGACCTCGGCGGCCTGCGTCAGCTCCCCGGACTCGCCGTCCAGCGGCTGATGGCCGACGGCTACGGCTTCGGCGCCGAGGGCGACTGGAAGACCTCCGCGCTGCTGCGCACCATGAAGGTCATGGGCGCCGGCCGGCACGGCGGCACCACCTTCATGGAGGACTACACCTACCACCTGGGCCCCGGCACCCCGCGCATCCTCGGCGCCCACATGCTGGAGGTCTGCCCGTCCATCGCCGCCGGCCGTCCCCGCTGCGAGATCCACCCGCTGTCCATCGGCGGGCGCGAGGACCCGGTCCGGCTCGTCTTCGACGCCGCCCCCGGCCCGGCCGTGGTCGTCGGCCTGTGCGACCTCGGCGACCGCTTCCGGCTCACCGCCAACACCGTCGACGTCATGGCCAGTGAACCGCTGCCCTATCTGCCGGTCGCCCGGGCCGTGTGGGTGCCGCGCCCGTCGCTGGCCGAGTCCGCCGAGAGCTGGCTGCTGGCCGGCGCCCCGCACCACACCGTGCTCAGCGCGGCCGTCGACCTGGAGACCCTCACCGACTACGCCTCCATGGCCGACGTCGAACTGCTCACCATCGACGAGCACACCAGCTCGGACCAGTTGGCCAAGGAGATCCGCTGGAACTCCGCCTACTACCGCCTCGCCCACCGGAGTCAGCCATGACCACGCATGTCCTGGACGCCCTGCGGCAGGAGGTCCTGGAAGCCAACCTCGCCATCCCCCGGGCCGGCCTCGCCACCCTGACCTGGGGCAACGTGAGCGGGGTCGACCGGGAGGCGGGGGTCTTCCTCATCAAGCCGTCGGGAGTGCCGTACGAGGAACTGAAGGCGGACGACCTGGTGACGGTACGGCTGTCCGACGGGGCGGTGGTGGACGGCGAGCTGCGTCCGTCGACCGACACCGAGACCCACCGATGCCTCTACCTGGCGTTCCCCTCCATCGGGGGCGTCACCCACACCCACTCCACGCACGCGGTCGCCTTCGCCCAGGCCCGCCGGGACATACCCGTCCTCGGCACCACACACGCGGACACCTTCAACGGGCCTGTTCCGTGCACGCCCGACCTCACCCCCGAACAGTGCGCGAAGGACTACGAGTACAACACCGGCCGGATCATCGTCGACCTGCTCGACGGCGACGACGACAGGGCGATCGAGGTCCCCGGCGTGCTGGTCGCCAACCACGGGCCGTTCACCTGGGGCGCGAGTGCCCGCAAGTCCGTGGAGCACGCGATCATCTGCGAGGCCGTCGCCGACATGGCGATCCACACCATGGCGCTGGCCGCCACGGCACCGCCGCCCCGCCATCTGCTCGACCGCCACTACACCCGCAAGCACGGTCCGGGCGCCTACTACGGCAACTGACCGTCCCGGCAACGCGGAAGGCGGCCCGTGCGCACAGCACGGGCCGCCTTCTCACTTCGGACGCGGATCAGCAGCCGAAGGTGTGGACCGTGCTCGTCCGGTACGTCTGCCCGGGACGCAGGACCGTCGACGGGAAGTTCGCGTGGTTCGGCGAGTCCGGGAAGTGCTGGGTCTCCAGGCACAGCGCGTCACCCTGACGGTAGGTGTGGCCGCCGGTGCCGGTGAGCGTGCCGTCGAGGAAGTTGCCGGAGTAGAACTGCAGGCCCGGCTGATCCGTGGCGATCTTCAGGGTGCGGCCGGAGCGCGGGTCGCGCAGGGTGGCGACGTGCTCGGGCTTGGCGGTGATGCCCTTGTCCAGGACCCAGTTGTGGTCGTAGCCCTTGGCCTGCACCTGCTGGACGTGACCGGCGCGGATGTCCCGGCCGATCGTCTTGGTCTTGCGGAAGTCGAAGGGCGTGCCCGCGACCTTCGCCAGCTCACCGGTCGGGATCAGACCCGAGTCGGTGGGCGTGTACCGGCCGGCGGCGATCGACAGCTCGTGGTCCTCGATCGTGCCGCTGCCCTCGCCCGCCAGGTTCCAGTACACGTGGCTGGTCAGGTTGAGGACGGTGGCCTTGTCGGTGGTGGCCTCGTAGTCGATGCGCCAGTCACCGTGCTTGGTGAGGGTGTACGTCACCTTCGTCTTGAGCGTGCCCGGGTAGCCCATCTCGCCGTCGACGGACGTGTAGTACAGGTGGAGGCCGACGTCGGAGCCCTTGGTGAACGGCTCGACGTCCCAGATGTGCTTGTCGAAGCCCTGGGTGCCGCCGTGCAGGCTGTTGACGCCGTCGTTCACGGACAGCTGGTAGCTCTTGCCGTCCAGGGTGAACTGGCCCTTGGCTATGCGGTTGCCGTAACGGCCGATCAGCGCGCCGAAGTACGGGGTCTTGGCGACGTAGTCCTCGATGTTGTCGAAGCCGAGGGAGACGTTGGCGTAGTGGCCCTTGCGGTCCGGGATCTCCAGGCCCTGGACGACACCGCCCCAGTTGAGGACCTTCAGCCGCGTGCCGCCGTTCTCCAGCGACCAGCGGTAGACCTTGGTGCCGTCGGCGAGCTTGCCGAAGAGCTCCTTCACCGGCTTCCTGCCTCCCGAGGCGGCCTCGGCCGTACCCGTGCCGAGGGTGGTCGCGGCGATACCCGCCGCCGCGGCTCCTGCGATGACCGTGCGTCTGTTCAGTTCCATGTTGCGGCTCCCGTAAAGGGGTGGGGCCCCGCCTTGCGACGGGGCCCGAGCTGACTTACTACGAACCGGACTTGCGCTTGTTCCAGACATCGAATCCGACCGCGGCCAACAGGGCCAGGCCCTTGATGACCTGCTGCCAGTCGGTGCCGACGCCGAGGAGATTCATGCCGTTGTTCAGCACGCCGAGGACGAGACCACCGATGATCGCGCCGATGACGGTACCGATACCGCCGCTCATGGACGCGCCACCGATGAACGACGAGGCGATCGCCTCGAGTTCGAAGTTCAGTCCCGCCTTCGGAGACGCCGCGTTCAGACGGGATGCGACCACCAGACCCGCCAGGGCCGCGAGCACGCCCATGTTCAGGAAGACATAGAAGGTGACCTTCTTGTCCTTCACGCCGGACAGCTTGGCCGCCGGCAGGTTGCCGCCGATCGCGTAGATGTGACGGCCGAAGACGGAGTTGCGCATGACGTAGCCGTAACCGACCACCAGCACACCGAGGATGATCAGCACGATCGGTGCGCCGTTGTAGCTGGCGAGGGTCAGCGTCAGCCAGATGATGGCGCCGACCTGGGCGGCGAGCAGACCGTAGAACAGTCCCTTGGGCTGCACGTCGAGCGAGAACTCCTGCTGCCTGCGCCGGCCCCGGACCGCCTGCCACACCACCGAGGCGACCAGGACGATGCCGAGCAGCAGCGTGATGTTGTGGTAGTTGGTGTTCGGGCCGACCGCGGGCAGGAAGCCGTTGCCCATCTTCTGCAGGCCGTTCGGGAACGGGCCGAGGGTCTGACCCTTCAGCAGGATCTCCGTCAGACCGCGGAAGAGCAGCATGCCGGCGAGGGTCACGATGAACGACGGTATGCCGCCGTACGCGATCAGGAAGCCCTGGACGCTGCCCGCGACCGCGCCCATCAGCAGGCACAGCACCAACGCGACCGGCCACGCCACATGATGACTGACCGTCAGGACGGCCGCGAAGGCTCCGATGAACGCGGTCAGCGAGCCGACCGACAGGTCGATGTGCCCGGCGATGATCACCAGCATCATGCCGATCGCGAGGATCAGGATGTAGCTGTTCTGCAGCACCAGGTTCGAGACGTTGCGCGGCAGCAGCAGATCCCCGCCCGTCCAGAACTGGAAGAGCAGCACGATCAGCAGCAGCGCGATCAGCATGCCGTACTGGCGCCGGTTCTGGGCTATGAAGCCGAAGACCACCTGCACGAAGTTGCGGCCGCCGGACGGGCTTCCGCCACCGGGCGGTGCCGCCGCCGGCGTCTTGTCGGTGACGTCCGTGCTCATCGGGTTACCTCTTTGTCCTTCGTCATCTGGCGCATCAGCACTTCCTGCGTGGCCTCGGCCCGCGCCACCTCACCGGTCAGCCGGCCCGCGGCCATCGTGTAGATGCGGTCGCACATGCCGAGCAGCTCGGGCAGCTCGGAGGAGATGAAGACGACCGCCTTGCCCTCGGCCGCCAGCCGGTCGATGACCGTGTAGATCTCGTACTTGGCGCCCACGTCGATACCGCGCGTGGGCTCGTCCAGGATCAGCACGTCCGGACCCGCGAAGATCCACTTGCTGAGGACGACCTTCTGCTGGTTGCCGCCGGACAGCTTGCCCACGGGCTCGAAGACGGTCGGCGCCTTGATGTTCATGGACTTGCGGAAGCCCTCGGCGACCTGCCGCTCCTCGTGCTCGTCGACCACGCCCCGGTTGGCGACCTTCTGCAGCGCGCTCAGCGAGATGTTGCGGTTGACCGTGTCGATGAGGTTGAGCCCGTAGTGCTTGCGGTCCTCGGTGACGTACGCGATGCCGTGCCCGACCGCCTCCGAGACGGTCTTGGTACGGATCTCCGCGCCGTCCTTGAGGACGGTGCCGCCCGCGTGCCGGCCGTAGGTGCGCCCGAACACGCTCATCGCGAGTTCGGTGCGGCCGGCGCCCATCAGGCCCGCGATGCCCACGATCTCCCCGCGCCGGACGTTGATCGACACGTCGTCGACGACCTTGCGGGCCTGGTCGAGCGGGTGGTGCACGGTCCAGTTGCGGATCTCCAGCGCCGGCGCCGCGTCCGGCTCGCCCTCGTAGGGAGTGCGGTCGGGGAAGCGGTGGTCGAGGTCGCGGCCGACCATGCCGGAGATGATCCGGTCCTCGGTCGTCTCCGGTGCCTTCACGTCGAGCGTCTCGATGGTCCGCCCGTCGCGCAGGATCGTCACCGAGTCCGCGACCCGGCGGATCTCGTTGAGCTTGTGGGAGATGATGATCGAGGTGATGCCCTGCTTCTTCAACTCCAGCATTAGATCCAGGAGTTTGCCGCTGTCCTCGTCGTTCAGGGCCGCGGTCGGCTCATCCAGGATGAGCAGCTTCACCTTCTTCGACAGCGCCTTGGCGATCTCCACCAGCTGCTGCTTGCCCACGCCGATGTCGGCGACGCGGGTCTCCGGGTGGTCGCTCAGACCCACCCGGCGCAGCAGTTCGCTGGCGTGCTTGAGCGTCTCCCGCCAGTCGATGAACCCGCCCGAGGCGTGTTCGTTGCCGAGGAAGATGTTCTCCGCGATGGACAGGAAGGGCACCAGGGCCAGCTCCTGGTGGATGATCACGATGCCGCGATCCTCACTGGCCCGGATGTCCTTGAACTCGCAGACCTCTCCCTCGAAGAGGATCTCGCCCTCGTAGGTGCCGTGCGGATGGACACCGGAGAGCACCTTCATCAGGGTCGACTTGCCGGCGCCGTTCTCTCCGCAGATGGCGTGGACCTCGCCCTGGCGGACTGTCAGCGTGACGTCCGACAGCGCCTTGACACCGGGAAAGGTCTTGACGATAGAGCGCATTTCCAGGACGGGTCCCGCCATGGTCGTGCCTTCCAATCAGTAGGGGGCGGCGGTTACTTGAGCTCGGCGTCGGTGTAGTAGCCGCCCTTGACCAGGACGTCCTCGTAGTTGCTCTTGTCGACGCTCACCGGCTGCAGCAGGTACGCGGGGACGACCTTGGTGCCGTTGTCGTAGGTCTTCGTGTCGTTGACCTGCGGCGTCTTCTTGTTCAGGGCGTCGTCCATCATGGCCGCGGCGACCTTGGCGAGCTTGCGGAGGTCCTTGTAGACCGTCTGCGTCTGCTGGCCCGCGATGATCGACTTCACCGAGGCGAGCTCGGCGTCCTGGCCGGTGATGACCGGCAGCGGCTGGCTCTTGGAGCCGTAGCCGTCCGACTTCAGCGCGGCGAGGATGCCGATCGAGATGCCGTCGTACGGCGAGAGGACCGCGTCGACCTTGGCGTTGGAGTACGTGGAGGTGAGGATGTCCTCCATGCGCTTCTGGGCGGTGGCGCCGTCCCAGCGCAGGGTGGTGACCTGGTTGAGCGCGGTCTGCTTGGACTTGACCACCAGCTCCTTCTTGTCGATGTACGGCTTGAGCACGCTCATCGCACCGTTGAAGAAGTACTTGGTGTTGTTGTCGTCGTTCGAACCGGCGAACAGCTCGATGTTGAACGGGCCCTTCTTGCCCTTGTCCAGGCCGAGCTTCTGCACGATGTACGTGCCCTGCAGCACGCCGACCTTCTCGTTGTCGAAGGAGGCGTAGTAGTCGACGTCCTTGGTACCCAGGATGAGACGGTCGTAGGCGATGACCGGGATGTGGGCCGACGCGGCCTCCTGAAGCACGTTGTTCAGGGACTTGTTGTCGATGGCCGCGATGATCAGGCCCTTGACGCCCTGCGTGATCAGGTTCTCGATCTGCGAGACCTGGGTGTCCGGGTTGTCCTCGCCGTAGACCAGCTTCGTCTTGTAACCCTTGGCCTCAAGGTCCTTGACGACGTTCTTGCCGTCCGCGATCCAGCGCTCGGAGGACTTGGTCGGCATCGCGATGCCGATCGTGCCGCCCTTGGAGTCGTCGGCCTTCTCCTTGCTGCCGCCCGAACTGCTCTGCCCGCAGGCGGACAGGGTGAGGGCGAGGGACGCGGCTCCGGCTATCGCGGCAAGGGCTGCTCTGCGGTTGCGCATGGGTCATCCATCCTTGGGTTTCTCGTCGTTGAGAGGGTCAGGCTTCGGTGGGGAAGCGGTTGAGGGGTCCGGGCAGCCGGGAGCCGAGCGGCGCCATGTCGCCGTCCGCACCGTGCCGGGCGAGCAGGTCGAGAGCGAGACGGCCGCGCCGCACCCGCTCCCGGGCGGTGTCCAGGGTCACGTCCCGAAGGTGGGTGCCCCACGGGTAGATGCCGGGAGCCTTGGACAGACCGAACTTCAGGTAGAGCGGTGCGCCACGCCGGATCAGCTCGGCGACCTCGTACATCCGGATGTATCCGCCGAGGTCGTCGGGGGCCTCGATGTACATGTCCATGGGGGCGGCGGAGACCCGCCGGATCTCGGTGAGGTGATCCAGCGTCAGGTCGCTGGGCACGTTCAGGGAGTCGGCGCCGAGCCGCTCGTACACCGCGTACGAGGCCGGGTTGACGGGACCGATCAGCGCCGAGACCTTCAGGGTGGTGTCGGCCGGGATGATCCCCGCCGCACGCGCCCGGTGCAGCGTCCACAGCACGCCCTCGTCGGCGACGAGGAGGCACTTGACGCCCAACTCCGTCGCACGGACGGCGTCTTCGACGCAGCCGGCGACGGCGTCGTGGCCGCGTGCGCGCAGTCCGGCCCCCCGCGAGTCGGACCGTACGGAGCCGCCGATGTCCCAGGTGCCGCGCGGGCCGGTGAACAGGCACAGTTCGATGTCGCGCTCGTCGGTCGCCTCGACCATCTCGGTGATCTCGGCGTCGCTCAGCATCCACACCCCGCTGCCCTGGCTGATCCGGTGGATCGGCACGTCCAGGCGCGAGGACTCCTTCAGGACGACGGCCAGCGCTTCGGGACCCTCGCACGAGGGGATCTCGGTGCGCCACTTGCCGCCGCCGGGGAAGGTGTGCGGGGAGGCGTCGGCGGGGTCGGGGGCGGGCGCGCCCAGACCGAGGGCCGAGAGCACCTGCTCACCGGGTCGGCGGGCCGCCGTAGCGGAAGCGTCGGTCGTCACAAGCTGTCCTTCTTGTTCGATATTTCGGACGAGGTTCGCGGCTCAAGTCATGGGGGGCTTGGGTGTACGCCGGTGCGGGGGCCGTCAGGTCGCCCCCGTACCGGCGTACGGTCTAGGGGCGGAGCAGCACCTTGCCCACCTTCGGATCGCCGGACCCGACCAGCTCGATGGCCTCCTCGAACTCGTCGAGCGGGAGCTCGTGCGTGACCAGGGGCAGAGGATCGAGCAGCCCGGCGCCGAACACCCGGACCGTGTGGGCCCAGGCGGCCGGCGGCGCGCCGAAGACAGTCGACACCTCCAACTGCCTTACCACCAGGGCCGTTGGGTCCAGCCCATCGGCTCCCGGCGCGGGAATGCCGGTCAGCACCAGACGTCCGCCGCGCCGCAGCAGGGAGGCCGCGGTGCCCGCGGCCGACGCGGACCCGGCGGTCTCGATGACGACGTCGAAGTCGTCGGGGAGCTGCTGGTCCCTGGTCCGGAAGTCGGTGGCGCCGAAAGCTTTCGAAAGCTCCGCCCGGTCGGGTCGGGTCCCGACCACGAGCAGCTCGGCCGGCGAGCCCGCCTTCAGGAACTGGACGGCGAACATGCCCAGCGTCCCGGTGCCGACGACGGCCACCCGCTCGCCCGGCAGCGCGTTCGCCTTGATCGCGGCGGCCGCGATACAGGCGGCCGGCTCCAGCAGCGCAGCGGCCGTGAGGTCGGCGTCGTCCGGCAGGACGTGCAACAGCCGCGCCGGCAGGGTGAGCGTGGTGGCCATCGCACCGGGCTGGGTGAACCCGGTCTCCTCGTACCCGCTGCTGCACAGGGTGGTCTCGCCCGCGTGGCAGCGGTCGCACACCTGGCAGTTGCGGAAGCCCTCGCCGACCACCTTGCGGCCGACCAGCGTCTCCGGGATCCCGGCGCCGACCGCCTCCACGGTCCCCGACCACTCGTGGCCGGGCGTCAGCGGATAACGGACGTACCCCTCGGGCCGGTTGCCCTGGTACACCTCCCGGTCGCTGCCGCAGATGCCGACCGCGTGGACGGCCACCAGCGCCTCGCCGGGTCCCGGCTGCCGCGGGTCGTGCGAGGTCAGCCGGTGCTCGCCCGGCGCCTCGATGACGACCTGGGTGCTCACTTGGTGCCCTTGGGCTTGCGCTGCTCCCAGCCCTCGGCCCACAGGTCGAAGCGGGCCTGCTGCTGCGGGAACTCCGCGGCCGCGTCCACGTCGAGCTCGACGCCGAGACCCGGCGCGTCCGAGAGGTGGAAGTAGCCGTCCACGACCTCCGGCGCCCCCTTGACCACCTTCTTGATCTCCGCGTCCGCGAAGTCGTTGAAGTGCTCAAGGATCTTGAAGTTGGGGGAGGTGAAGCCGACCTGGAGGGAGGCGGCGGTGAGCACGGACCCGCCCACGTTGTGCGGGGCGACGAGCATGTAGTGGGTCTCGGCGGTGGCGGCCAGCTTCCGCGTCTCCCAGATGCCGCCGATGTGGCCGACGTCCGGCTGGATGATGTCCACGGCCTGGCTGTCGAACAGCTCGCGGAACTCGATGCGGTCGTGAATCCGCTCACCGGTCGCGACCGGGATGTCGACCTTGGCGGCGACCTTCTCCAGCGCCTTGAGGTTCTCCGGCGGGCAGGGCTCCTCCAGCCAGGCGGGCTTGAAGGGGGCGAGCTCGTGGGCCAGCCGCACCGCGGTGGCCGGCGAGAACCGCCCGTGCATCTCCAGCATCAGCTCGGCGTCCGGCCCGATGGCGTCGCGCACGGCCTCGATGAGGGAGACGGCGTACAGGCTCTGCTCGTGGTCGAGCTCGAAGTGCCCGGTGCCGAAGGGGTCGATCTTCAGCGCCTTGTACCCGCGCTCCATGACCCCCTGGGCGGCCTTGTGGTACGCCTCCGGGGTGCGCTCCGTGGTGTACCAGCCGTTGGCGTAGGCCTTGACCTTGTCCGTGACCTTCCCGCCCAGCAGCTGCCAGACGGGCACCCCGAGGGCCTTGCCCTTGATGTCCCAGCAGGCCATCTCGATGACGGCGATGCCGGACATCACGATCTCGCCGGCGCGGCCGTAGTCGCCGTACTTCATCCGGCGTACGAGGTCTTCCACGGCGAACGGGTCGGAGCCCAGAATGTGATTGGCCTCGGCCTCCCGCAGGTAGCCGATCAGCGCGTCGGTGTGGCCCAGCATCCGGGTCTCGCCGACTCCCGTGATTCCTTCGTCGGTGTGCACCTGGACGTATGTCAGGTTGCGCCACGGCGTCCCGACCACGTGTGTGCTGATTCCGGTGATGCGCACGGCAGTTGCCCCTTGCTGCGTCGTCTGCTTGCGTTCGGCTCGTCGAGTGTGTTCGAAATTTCGTCACACGTTCGAAATGCTGGCGTGACAGTAAGGACGGGGTGGCGGGGGTGTCAATGGGTCGAACACATAACGGTTTCGACACTGCTTTCGGCACGCTTTTCGGTCGCGTCTTCGCAGATGTCCTCAACTCGCGACGCCGGAACAGGTCGTTCACCACACAACTTTCACAGCTGTGCCTATGAACGTGACCTGTCAGGAACTTAGTCTTCCCGCGTCATGGACTACTGCGACCCGTGCCGAAGGCACCTCAACGGCGCCCTCGCCTGCCCGGGGTGCGGCACCACCCTCGAAGAGCTCCGCGCGCAGACGCACGCGCAGCACTCGGGCCTGCCCCCGTACGAGGGCGGGCACGGGGTGGCGTACGACGGCCACGGCGACGAGGGGTCCTACGACGACGCCTCTCACGGCGACGACGAGGGCCCTTACGACGACGAGGACGCCCCGGAGGACGGCCGCCCGGCCGGCCGGGCGGCGCGCCGGGCGCAGGGCCGTGGGCGCGGCCGTGGACGGTCGGGCGGGGGCGACGAGGGTCCCGCCGGCCCCGGGGGTGCCGCCAGTCGCCGCGATCGCAAAGCCGCCGCACACCGCAGGCGCCGCCGCCGGGTGCTGCTGATCACCGCGGCGGCCGTGCTCGCCGCCGGCGGCCTCAGCCTCGCCGAGCTGGGCATGGACGCCCCCTTCTCCTCACCGGCACCGGCCACGGCCGGGGGCGACTCGGCCGAGGGCGGGGCGTCGGCGGAGGCGGGCGGCAAGGCCAAGTCGGTCGACGACGCCACGGGCGCCGGGGCGACGGGCACCCCGACCGACGGAGCCTCCGCGTCCTCGACGGCCTCCAAGCCGCCCAAGGACAAGAAGAAGCACGACGAACCGAGCGCCTCCGCCTCGTCCGCCACGACCGGCACGACGTCGGGAACGTCGACGACGACCCCCACGGCAGCCCCCCCGGCCACCACCCCCACCCCGACGTCCGCCCCCACGACATCGGCCCCGAGCCCGACCCCGTCCCCCACGAAGACGTGCACACGCTTCCTGTGGTGGTGCAGCTAGACCCCGGACACTGCTCGGCGCCGGCCGGTCACAATCAGCCCGTCCGGCGCAGGAGGCGGCGTCCGGCCCGTCCCGTGGCTGAGGCCGAGTGCTCCTGACGGACGTCGGCCGCTCATCATCAGCCCGTCCGGCGTTTGAGGACGAGGCCCGTTCAGGGCCGAAGCGGGGGTCCGGGGGCGGCAGCCCCCCGTGACGCCGGCACCAACACACGGCGCCCCCGAAACGCCGGGCACCCGCCCATCACGCCCCCTGCGAAGCCCCCAGCATCCGCTTCAGCAAATCCCGCAAAGACAACCGCTCCGCATCCGACAGCCCCGCCAACGGCTCCCGCGCGAAGCGCAACCCGTCCCGCAGCTCCCGGGCGACCCGCCGCCCCTCCTGCGTCGCCGCCGCCAGCTTCACCCGCCGGTCGGCCGGGTCGGGCCGCCGCTCGACCAGCCCCCGCGACTCCAGCCGGTCCACGATCCCCGTGACGTTCGACGGCTCGCACTTCAGCTTCTGGGCCAGCTTCCGCATCGGCAGCGGCTCCAGCGACAGCAGGCTGAGCAGCCGGGCCTGCGCCCCGGTCAGCGCGTGCCGCGCGGCCGCCTCGTCGAAGTCCGCGTGATAACGCGCCACGACGTCACCGATCAGCTCGACGACCTCGAGGGTCAGCGCGTCGGGACGCTGAGTCTGCTGCGGAGTGGCCATAGGCTTCAGCCTACCCCATTGCTTGACAACCTGAAATATTCAGAGGCATGGTTGTTTAAGGTACTGAAGTAAATTGGAAAGGCTCCGTCATGATCAACCGCGAGTGGCACCTCCTCTCCCGCCCCGTCGGCTGGCCCAAGCCCGAGGACTTCGCCCTGGTCGAAACGGAGGTCGGCACGCCGGGCGAGGGGCAGGTGCTGGTCCGTAACGAGTACCTCTCGGTGGACCCGTACATGCGTGGCCGGATGAGCGACGCGAAGTCGTACGTGGCCCCCTACGAGCTCGGCAAGGTCATGCAGGGCGGCGCGGTCGGCGAGGTCGTGGCCTCCAACGCCGAGGGCATCGCCGTCGGCGACCGCGTCCTGCACTTCCTGGGCTGGCGCGAGTACGCCGTCGTGGACGCGAAGAGCGCCGTCAAGGTGGACCCGGACGCGGCCCCGCTGAGCACCTACCTCGGCGTGCTCGGCATGACGGGCCTGACGGCGTACGCGGGCCTGCTGCGGGTCGGCGCCTTCAAGGAGGGCGACGCGGTGTTCGTCTCCGGCGCCGCGGGTGCCGTCGGCAGTCAGGTCGGCCAGATCGCGAAGCTCAAGGGCGCCTCCCGGGTCATCGGCTCGGCCGGCTCCGACGAGAAGGTCAAGCTCCTCGTCGAGGAGTACGGCTTCGACGCCGCGTTCAACTACAAGAACGGCCCGGTGTGGGAGCAGCTCAAGGAGGCTGCCCCGGACGGCATCGACGTCTACTTCGACAACGTCGGCGGCGAGCACCTGGAGGCCGCGATCGGCGCGCTCAACCTGCGGGGCCGTGCCGTGATCTGCGGCATGATCTCGCAGTACAACTCGACCGAGCCGACGCCCGGCCCGCGCAACATGGTCAAGATCCTGCAGAACCGGCTCCGGGTCGAGGGCGTGCTGGTCGGCGACCACTACGACCTGCAGCCGCAGTTCGTCCAGGAGGTCGGCCCGTGGGTCGCCTCGGGTGCGCTGAAGTACCGCGAGACCGTGGTCGAGGGCATCGAGAACAACCTGGAGGCGTTCCTCGGGGTCCTGCGGGGCGAGAACACCGGAAAGATGATCGTCAAGCTCTGACCCTCCCGGGCCCCTGGCTGCCGTTTCCGGCATGCGGTAACTTCTTTCCGAATTCCGTCGTCGATCGTGGGCGCGAGTCGCGGCGGACCGAGGAGGAAGACAACCGCATGCCCATTCAGCAGTCCGACGTCCTGTACACCGCCGTCGCCACCGCCGAGAACGGCCGCGACGGCCGGGTCGCCACCGACGACGGCAGGCTCGACGTGGTCGTCAACCCGCCCAAGGAGATGGGCGGCAACGGCGAGGGCACCAACCCCGAGCAGCTCTTCGCGGCCGGTTACAGCGCCTGCTTCCAGGGCGCCCTGGGTGTCGTCGCCCGCGAGACGAAGGCCGACATCGCCGGTTCGACGGTGACCGCCGAGGTGGGCATCGGCAGGAACGACGACGGCTTCGGGATCATCGTCGAGATCTCGGCGCGGATCCCGAACGTCGACGCGGAGACGGCCAGGGCCCTGGTCGACAAGGCCCACCAGGTCCGCCCCTACTCCAAGGCGACCCGCGGGAACATCAGCGTGACGCTGGTCTGACACCGGTCGTTGAGAAGGAGCGAGGCCGCACCCCTGGACGTGGGGTGCGGCCTCCGCCGTGGTCGGGAGCCCGCTCAGCCGGCCAGTGCCGCACGGTGGACGGCCCTGACCAGACGGTCGTTCTCCGGGGCCGCGCCGCCCGGGTACGCCAGGCGGCGGCGGGTGTAGCCGTAGGCCAGACCGCTGCGCGGATCGGCGAAGGCCTGCGAGCCGCCCGCACCGCTGTGGCCGAAGGCCCCGGCCCCCAGGACGGGATGCCACGAGTCCGCCGTGGCCTGGAAACCGAGGCCGAACGCTCGGTGGGAGCGGAGCACCAGGTCGTAGCCGATGGAGTGGATCTGGCCGACCTCGGCGATCGTGTCCGGCTTCAGCAGCGGCGCCTTCCCGTCCACCTCGCTGATCGCGGCCGCGTACATTCCGGCCAGCCCGCGCGCCGCCGCCACCCCGCCCGCCGAGGCCGGCCCCTTGGCGCGTACGGCACGGGAGTTGGCGTAGTCCACGAGCGTGCCCGCGTCCGGCGCGTGCGCGTTCATCGCGATGGAGCCGAGCGTGTGCGGTCCCGTCGGGGCCTCGTCCAGCACCGCCTGCTGCACCGGGGTCGGGATCATCGGCTGCGCCGCCCGGAAACGGGGTTCGAGGGCCGCGGGCAGGCCCAGATGGAAGTCCAGGGCGTACGGGGCACGGATCCGCTCCTCGTAGACGTCCTGGAGCGAGCGGCCGGTGGCCCGGCGTACGACCTCGCCCGTCAGCGCGCCGATCACCAGCGCGTGATAGCCGAAGGCCGTGCCGGGACGCCAGAACGGCTTCTGGTCCGCGAGCCGTTCGGCCATCGCACGGTCGTCGGCCAGTTCCGCGGCCGTGAACCCGCCGTCCGTGCCGACCACCCCCGCGCGATGGCTGATCAGGTCGCGCAGGGTCACCGAGCCCTTGCCCTCGGCCGCGAACTCCGGCCAGTAGTAGGTCACTTTGCGGTCGAGTTCCAGTGTGCCGTCCTGCACCAGCAGGGCCACCACCAGATGGGCGGCGCCCTTGGAGGACGAGTACCCGGCGTAGAGGGAATCGGGCTCCGTGCCGTCACCGGCCCACAGGTCGACGACCTTGCGGCCGTGCAGGTACGCGCACAACTGGCCCTCGTAGTCCGGTCGTTCCCCCGCCACGAACGTGGCGAACTCCTCGCGCACAGCCTCGAAGCCGTCGGCGACGGTGCCGTGGATCTCCTGCGTCATCCGTTCTCCTCACCTGAACCGATGTCTGCCGCTGCGAACAGTCCCGTCCCACCGGTGCGAACTCTCCGGAACGGTTCCCGTGATGTTCACGCCCACCTCCTCCGGAGCTTCCTGAGATCGGTACGGCGGGGTGTACCTGTTCGACTCAACCGCAGCAGCAGGCAGTTGGCGTCACCGAACCCCTGGATGACGCCGACCGGGTGGTGCCGACAGGGCATCCTGGGGTCGGACCGCCGGCGGCGCTCATGAGGCGAGGAGTCTCCATGGCAACGATCCCTCCGCTCCCCAGCAGGGACGACGTGCTGCGCATGGCACGCAGTACGACCGACATCACCGGCCAACTCCTGGACACGGCCGGCAACCTGACCAGGATCGCGATCAACACCTTCGACCCGCGGGACGGCTCCGGCGCCGAGGTGCTGCGCGTCCTGCGGAAGACGACCGCGGAGCTGGCGGAGGCGAGCGCGTCCCCGCAGGCGCAGGAGGCGTTCTACCGCGTCGTCGACACCCTCACCCGCCTGGGCACCAGCGGCGCCCCGCTGGCCGTCCACCCCGTGAGCGAGCCCGTCCGCGCGCTGCTCACCGCCCTCGGCGACAGCCTGCTCCCCGTACTGGACGCGGTCGAACCCGCCGTCGAGGAGTTCACCGACGCCCTGGGCGACCTGGTGGAGACGTCCTCGCCCCTGCTGCCCGCGGCGGCGGGCATGGCCGCCGGAGCGCTGCTCGCGCTGACGCCGGTGCTCCGGGCCGCCGCGGACGTCCTGCGCGACTCGTCCCCCGAACTCACCCGCATCGCCGAGGCCCTGACCGACGCCCTGGCCCCGCTGGTGCCGCTGCAGGTGGTGCTGGCGGAACGCGCCGCGGCGGCAGGCGCGGGCGCCGTCCGGGCCTCCCTCCCGCCGCTGGCCGACCTCACGGAGGCAGCGGCGGCGACCACGAAGGCGGCGCGCCCGGTGCTGGTGGCGGGGGAGGAGCTGCTGGTGTCGGCCCTGGAACAGCTGCAGCCCCTGCTGCTGGGAGCCGCCGCACGGGCCGGCGGCTTCGTCCGCGCGACGGCGGTACGCGTGAGCGCGGCGGTGTCGCCCACGAGCGACCGGGGGATCGTGGTGGCCGTCGCACCGGCCTGAGGCCCGGGCCCGCAGCCCGCATCCGGCGGTAACACCCCACCCTCCGCCGGGTAAAGTCCTCCCCATGCGTGATCTTGCCGCCGGCTTCAGCTTCCTCCTCAAGGGCCAGCGCTGGGTGGCCCGGCACGGCAGGCACTACGGCTTCGGCCTGCTCCCGGGCCTGATAACCCTGGTCCTCTACGTCGGCCTGCTCGTCGTCCTCGCCCTGTGGGGCGAGGACGCGGTCGCCTGGTCGACGCCCTTCGCCGACCACTGGTCCAGCCCCTGGCAGGGCCTCTTCCGCGGCTTCCTCACCGCGGTGTTCTTCGCGCTCGGCCTCCTCCTCGCCGTGCTCACCTTCACCGCCGTGACCCTCCTGATCGGCCAGCCCTTCTACGAGAACCTCTCCGAGAAGGTCGACCGGGACGTCTCCCCGGACGGCACCGCCCCCGAGTCCGGCCTCCCGCTCTGGCGCGAGCTGTGGATCTCGGCCCGGGACAGCCTGCGCATCCTGGTCCGCGCGGCCCTGTGGGGCGTGCTGTTGTTCGCGTGCGGTTTCCTGCCGTTCGTCGGCCAGACCGCCGTCCCGGTGATCGGCTTCTTCGTCACCGGCTTCTTCCTGACGGAGGAGTTGACCGCCGTCGCCCTCCAGCGCCGCGACGTCGAACTCCGCGCCCGGCTGGCCCTCCTGCGCTCCCGCAGGACCCTGGTGTGGGGCTTCGGCACCCCGCTGGCCGTGGCGTTCCTGGTGCCGTTCGTGGCCGTCTTCCTGATGCCGGGCGCGGTGGCGGGCGCCACCCTCATGGCCCGGGAACTGCTGGGCGAGGAGAACGCCGGGGACGGACCGGAGGACGAGACGGAAGAGGAACCGGTCACTTCCTGAACGTCGCGTCGGCGGCCACGGTGATGATCGCCCGGACCTGCGCCACGATGTCCAGCCGGTTCCGCACGAACTCGGCATCCGTGATCTCGGTCGTGTTCCCGCTGCCGAACTGCAGCACCGGCGTGTGCACATGGCCGCCCGGCAGCGAGTCGTGCAGCCCCAGCCGGTCGCGCAACAGCGTCGCCCGGTAGGCGATCTCGTTGGAGAGGTAGTTCCCTCCACCGCCCGCCCGGGCCGTCGACCCCTGCGTCGGCCCGTCCGGCCGGACCACCTCCGTCGTGCCTCCCGCCGGGATCTCGGTCACCTCGGTGTGGTCGTAGACCGGGAACCGCCCGGTGTCGGCGGCCACGATCGCCTTGTACGGCAGGGTCGTCGTCGTCCACTGCGGCTGCGAGGCGGGATCGCTCACCGGGACGGTCTCGGTGCGCCCGATGTTGTCGTTGTCCGGGAAGCCGCCCCGCCAGGCGCCGTTGGTGCGCTCCACGTCGAACCGCCCGACCCGCCCCTGGCTGACGGTGGTGAACAGGTCCACCTTCCTCAGATACGGCCGCAGCGTCCGCTCCACCGTGCCCGCGGTGAAGTCCTGCCAGCGCACCGGGAAGACGACCGTCTCCACCCGCGCCGGACCGTCCGCCGTCCGGATCACCGTGCCGTCGAGGGCGAGCGCGGTGGCCCCGGAGGGATTGGAGATCCGGATGTCCCGGTCCAGCGTGAACGGGTCGAACCCGGTGACGAGAATCCGCTTGAGGCCCCCGCCGTTCGCCTTGGCACCGGGATAGCGCACCTCGGTCTGCCCTCGCGAGGTCCGCTCCAGCCCATCGAGGAGCTGCGCCCGCTGTCGGTCGCTCAGCCCGAACTCCGGCTCCCAGATGCGCACTTCGCGAGTCATGCCCAGCCGCGCCCAGTACAGCGGCCGGTCGTCGTCCCGGCTCAGGTCGCCGCCGGCCGGCCCGCGCCCCTGCACCCGGTCGACGGCCCGCCGCCACAGCGCGTGGCCCTCGCGCACGACGATCCGCCGCGCCTCGGCGTAGGAGCCGGCCGCGCCCAGATCACGGGCCAGCCGCGGTGCCACGTCGTCGAATCCCGACCTGCGGAGGATCTCCCGCGGTACGGCCTTGTCGAGCCGTTGCTCCTCGACGGTGGGGGAGGACGCGGCCCCGGCCGCCGTCGCCGTCGTGGGGGAGGCGAGCCCCGCGGTCAGTGCCAGTCCGAGGAAAACCATCCGAACACGTATGGAGTTCAAGGGGGTTCAGGTCCTTCCGTCGCCGTCGTGGGGGAGCGTGGTGCGGACGGCCGCAGTATCGCGTGACGGAAGTGGTCTACGCCATGGGGTGCGATTCAGGAGGCGGCCGGGCAGACACGGGCCGCGGCCTCCCGCAGCACCCCGACGAACGCCTCCACCGCCGGTGCGGGCGTCCGCCCCCGGGGTGTCGCCGCGTACACCGCCCGGGCCGGCCCACCCTCGTCGAGCACCCGCAGCAGCGTGACGTCCGGGCGTACGGACCCGGCCGCGAGCGCCGGCACCAGGGCCACGCCCAGGCCCGCGGCGACGTAACCCTGCTTGGCCGTCCACTCGGCGACCACGTGCGCCACACGAGGGCTGAAGCCCTGACGCAGGGCCGCGTCGAGCAGGGTGCCCTCGGGGCGGGAACCGCCGGAGATCCAGTCGTCGTCCGCGAACCGGCCCAGCCGGACGGGGCCCTCGTGGCCGGCCAGGGGATGGCCGGCGGGGACCGCGACGAAGAGGGACTCGTCGAGGAGATGGCGCAGTTCGTACGACTCCAGCGGGGCGCCGCCCGTCGTCGACACGACCGCCAGGTCCAGGTGGCCCGCGGCCAAGCGGTCCAGCAGGCGGGGCGTCAGGCCCTCATCGCGGACGACCCGGACACCGGAGTGACGGGTCCGGAACGCGGCCAGGGCCTGCGGCACCAGCGCCGCGTCGGCCGTCGGGAACGCCCCGAACCGCAGCCGCCCGCCCGCCACTTCACGCAGCGCCGCGAGGTCGAGGGCGGCGCCGCGCAGCGCCTCGGCGACACTCTCCGCGTACGGCACGAGCACCCGCCCGGCCTCGGTGAGCCGCACCCCGCGCGGCAACCGGTCGAACAGCGGCGCCCCGCCGAGGGACTGCTCCAGCGAGGCGATCTGCCGGGACACCGCGGACTGCGTCCACCCCAGCGCCCGCGCGGCCACCGTGAACGACCCGTGCCGGGCCACCTCCACGAACGCCCGCAGCCACACGGTGGACAGCTCCGGCTCGCGATGCGTGTACGGCATGGCAGCCATGCTAGACATTCGCTTGTCGCATCCCGTGGCCCTCCGTAGCGTCGTCGGCATGCAGATCACCCTGGACAGCCCGGCCTCGGCACCCCAGCCGCTGAGCCCCTACTACTCCCAGGTCGCCCGGGTCCAGCACGCCGACGGCAGCGCCCTGTTGTACCTCTCCGGCCAGATCGCCGAGGGCGCGACGCTCGCCGAGCAGACGCGCGGGGCCTTCGAGACGATCGCCGACCTGCTGAAGGCCCACGGCGCGACGATGGCGGACGTCATCAACATCCGCACGTACCTGACGGACATCACCGCACTGGAGGAATACGGCTCCGTACGCCGCGAGTTCCTCACCGGCACCCCGCCCACGAGCATGACGTTCGAGGTCTCCCGGCTGTTCCGCCCCGAGGCCCTGGTCGAGATCGAAATCGTGGCGGCGGTGGCATCCGGCGGGTGATACTGCCGCGCGTGAAGACAGCGAAGGCCGTGAACCTGGGCGTCATATTCCTGCTGGAACTGGGCGTCCTCGCGGGCGTCTGGTACTGCGCCTGGAAGAGCGGGTCCCACTGGGGCCCGCTGCTCGGCCTCGCCGGGGCGGTCGGCCTCGGCTGGCTGTGGGGCCTGTTCGGCTCCCCGCGGGCCAGGTACAAGGTCCGGGGCGCGGCCCGGGTCGCCTTCGAGACGCTGTGGTTCGGGGCGGGTGCGGTGCTGTGGTACCTGGCCGGCGCGCACGTCTGGGGGATCGCCTTCGCCGCCCTGTGCGTCCTGAGCAAGACCCTGGCCCACATCTGGCGCCAGTAGCGGGCCCGTTCAGGCGTCCTCGCCCAGCAGCGCGAGGAAGTCCCGGAACGCCCCCGGCATGTCCACCGACTCCGGGTCCAGCAGCCACTGGTACTGCAGCCCGTCCATCACGGCGACCAGCAGCGGCGCGGTCCGCTCCGGCGTCAGCCCGTTCGGCAGCCGGTCCCCGTACTCGGCGCGCAGGACCGTCGCCATGCTCTCCCGCACCTCCCGGTAGCGCTGTGTGAAGTAACCGCGCGCGGGGTGCCCCTCCGTCACGCTCTCGCCCAGCAGCGCCGAGAAGGTCTGGATGATGCCGGGCCGCATGGCGTTGTACTCGACGAGGGAGGCCAGCAGGTCGACCCGCCACTGCGTGGCCGGCACGGCGTCCCACTGGTCCCGCTCCTCCAGCACCGCCACCAGCAGCGCCTCCTTGGTCGGGAAGTGATGCAGCAGCCCCTGCTGGGTGAGCCCCACCTTCTCCGCCACCGCGGCCAGACTCGCCCCCCGGTAACCGCGCTCGGCGATCACCTCCAGCGCCGCCCGGACGATCTCCGCGCGCCGTTCCTCGCTCCTGACCCTGGCGTTCATGGCGTCACCGTACGACATCCCCGTACGGTGCATATCACGGCACGGTAACGAAACCTACCGCGTTACAGGGAACGGATGCACGATAAGGCCCAGGACGACAGGACGTGACGAGGAGGCACCGCGATGGCGGCAACCCCGGGAAACCCCACCGACCAGGCCCGCGAGGCGGCCGTCGAGGCGGCCCTCGGCAAACTGGACCTGGACGCCAAGGCCCGGCTGCTGTCGGGCCAGGACATGTGGTCCCTGCCCGCCCTGCCGGAGATCGGACTGAAGTCGCTCGTCATGTCCGACGGCCCGATCGGCGTCCGAGGGGTGCGCTGGACCGCCGACGACACCTCCGTCGCCCTGCCCTCGCCGACCGCCCTCGCCGCCACCTGGGACCCCGAACTCGCCCGCCGCGCCGGCACGCTGCTCGCCCAGGAGGCCCGACGCAAGGGCGTGCACGTGCTGCTCGCCCCGACGGTCAACCTCCACCGCTCCCCGCTCGGCGGCCGCCACTTCGAGGCCTACAGCGAGGACCCCTACCTGACGGGACGCATCGGCACCGGGTACGTCACCGGCGTACAGCAGGGAGGCGTCGGCACCACCGTCAAGCACTTCGTCGCCAACGACGCCGAGACCGACCGCTTCACGGTGAACAACCTGGTGGGCGAGCGCGCCCTGCGCGAGCTGTACCTGGCCCCCTTCGAGATGATCGTCGCCGGCGCCCGCCCCTGGGGCGTCATGACCGCCTACAACACGGTCAACGGCAGGACGATGACCGAGCACCGGCACCTCGTGAACGAGGTGCTGCGCGGCGAATGGGGCTTCGACGGCTACAACGTCTCCGACTGGATGGCGGCCCGGGACACGGTCGCGGCCGTGCACGGCGGCCTCGACGTCGCCATGCCCGGCCCGCAGACCGTCTACGGCGCCCCCCTCGCCCAGGCCGTGCGCAACGGCCGCGTCGAGGAGACGGTCGTCGACGAGGCCGTCCGCAACGTCCTGCGGCTGGCCGCCCGCGTCGGCGCCCTGGACGGCGCCGAGCCCGCCGTCGCCGAACCGCCCGCGGCCGTCGACGGCGAGGCCCTGGCCCGCGAGATCGCCCGCCGCTCCTTCGTCCTCGTCAAGAACGAACGCCGGGTCCTCCCGCTGAAGCCCGGCACGGTGGCCCTCCTCGGTGCCGCCGCCCGCGACGCCCGGGTCCTCGGCGGCGGCTCCGCCACCGTCTTCCCGTCCCGGACCGTCTCCCCGCTCGACGGCCTCACCGCCGCCCTCCCCGAGGGCACCCTGACCTACGCCGTCGGCGCCGACCCGAACACCGAACTCGCCGTCGCCGACAAGGGCTTCACCCTGAAGGCCGTGTGCCGGGACACGGACGGGAACGTCATCGGCACCGGCTCCGCCCCCAACGGCCAGATCCAGTGGATGGGCTCCGACCTCCCCGAGGGCGTCACCCACGCCGCCCTGCACACCGTCGAACTGACCGGCACCTTCACCCCCCGCGACACCGGCCGGCACACCTTCGGCATCAAGGGCACCGGCCACTTCACCCTCACCGTCGCGGGGACGACGTACTTCGACGACGTCCAGCTCCCCGCCGACGACAGCGACCCCTTCGAGGCGTTCTTCGGCGCCCCCGTGGCCCGCGCCGAGCCCGAACTGACCGCGGGCGAACCGGTCGAGGTCTCCCTGACCTACGTCTTCGCCCTCCCCGAGGAGATCCCCTTCAAGGTCGTCGCCTTCGCCCTGGCCCACCAGGAACCGGCACGCGACGCCGACGAGCTGATCGCCGAGGCCGTCGCCGCGGCCCGGGCCGCCGACACGGCCGTCGTGGTGGTCGCCACCACCGACCGCGTCGAGTCCGAGGGCTACGACCGCAAGGACCTCGCCCTGCCCGGCCGCCAGGACGACCTGGTCCGTGCCGTCGCCGCCGCCAACCCGAAGACCGTCGTGGTCGTCAACTCCGGCTCCCCGGTGGAGCTCCCGTGGCGCGAGGAGGTCGCCGCCGTGCTGCTCAGCTGGTTCCCCGGCCAGGAGGGCGGCGCCGCCCTCGCGGACGTGCTGACCGGCGCCCACGAGCCCGGCGGCCGGCTGCCCACCACCTGGGGCCCCCTGGCCGACGCCCCGGTCACCCGGGTGACCCCGCAGGACGGCGAACTCCCTTACACGGAGGGCGTCTTCATCGGCTACCGCGCCTGGGAGAAGGAGGGCAGGATCCCCACGTACCCCTTCGGCCACGGCCTGGGCTACACCGACTGGGCCTACGAGTCCGTCGAGGTCGAGGGCACCACCGCCAGGATCCGCGTCCGCAACACCGGCGAGCGGGTGGGCCGTGAGGTCGTGCAGGTCTACCTGGCGCCCACGGAGCCCGGCCCAGACCGCCCCGCCCGCCTGCTCGCCGGTTTCGCGGGCGTCGAGGCGGCTCCCGGCGAGACGGCCGAGGCGGTCGTCGAGATCCCCCGGCGCGCCTTCGAGGTGTGGGACGAAGTGGTCGGCTCGTGGTCGTTTGTGAAGGGTTCGTACGAGATTCAGGTGAGCCGCTCGATCGCCGACCGCCGCCTCACCGCGACGATTAACGTCTGATGCGGGACGACCTCCCCCACGAGCAGCCCCGGTCCGGGACCTGACCCCTGGACCGGGGCAAGCCCGTGAACGCGCGGATCAGCGCACCCCGAAGCCGTACACCGTCTCCGAGCGGAACACCTCGCCCGGCCGCAGCACCGTGCTCGGGAAGTCCGGCCGGTTCGGGGAGTCGGGGAAGTGCTGGGTCTCCAGCGCGACACCGTCGCCCGGCGCGAACGGCTCGGGCAGATGGTCCGCGGTGTACAGCTGCAGGCCGGGCTCGGTGGTCGCCACGGTCAGCACCCGGCCGGACGCCGGGTCGTACAGTTCGGCGACCTGACGGGAAGCCTCGGTCACCCCGCCGTCCAGCACGAAGTTGTGGTCGAAGCCCGACCCGACCTTCCTGCCCCGCCGGAAGTCGAAGCGCGTGCCCGTGACGTCCGCCAGGACACCGGTCGGGATCAGATCGGCGTCGACCGGCGTGTACCGGGAGGCGGCGAGGCGCAGTTCGTGGCCGCCCGCGTCGCCGGAGCCGGCGAGATTCCAGTACGAGTGGTTCGTCAGGTTCACCACCGTCGGCGCGTCCGTCACCGCCTCGTACGCGATCCGCAGCGAGCCGTCGGCGTCCAGCGTGCAGGTGGCCGTCACCTCCAGCCGCCCCGGGAAGCCCTCCTCGCCGGCCGGGCTGACCCTGCCCAGCCGCACCCCGTGCTCGACCGGAGTGACCTCCCACACCCGCTTGTCGAAGCCCAGCGGGCCGCCGTGCAGCGAGTTGGGGGCGTTGTTGGGCTCCAGCGTGTACGTCACGCCGTCCAGCGCGAAGCGGGCGCCCCCGATGCGGTTGGCGTACCGGCCGACCAGGGCGCCGAGATACGGCCCGGGGTGGTCGACGTAGCCGTCCAGCCCCGGAAATCCCAGCACCACGTTCCCGGTACGCCCGTCCCGGTCCGGGACCTCCACCGACTGCACGACCCCGCCGTACGACAGGATCCGCACCCGCACGCCGGCCCGCTCCAGGGTCCAGCGCTCCACCGGGGTGCCGTCGGGAAGTGTGCCGAAGTGTTCGCTCATGAGCGGAACCCTAAGTCACGTGCCTGTCAGGACTTCTTCGCGGTCACCGTCCGGTAGGCGATCTCCGCCAGCCGGGCCTGCCCGTTCACGCTCGGATGGAACCAGTCCCAGTGGCTCAACTGCGCGGTCCCGAAGCGGTAGGCGTACACCGCGCCCCCGTCGAACCGGCACCGCCGGTCCTTCCCGCACTCCTCCCGCAGCACCTTGTTGTACTCCTCCACCCGCTTCTGCACCGTGTCCCGCCGCAGCATCGCCGCCGAGTCCAGCGCGTCCGCGTCGCCCAGCATGGAGGGACAGATGCCCAGCTTCCACACCTGCTTGCCCAGCGCATTGGTCCGCCCCTGAGACCACAGCCGCTTCAGGTTCGGCACGCTCGCCACGTACACCTGCGCCTTGGGCAGCGACTTGCGCAGCGTGGCGAGCGCGTCCTCGAAGCCGGCGCGGAAGTCGGCCACGGAGGTCATCGCCGCCGTCGAGGCCCGGCAGGCGTCGTTGGCCCCCACCATCACCGTCACCAGCTGCGGCCGCCTGGCCACGGCCTGCGCGACCTGCCCCCGCAGATCGGCCATCCGCGCGCCCGTCACCGCGTAGTTCCAGCTCCGCTCCGCCGCCCGGGTTCTGCCCAGCAGCCGTACGGCCAGACTGTCGACCTCGGTGCTCGACCCGGTCGCCCACGACACCTCCGGACAGTCCGACAGGACCGTGCACGCGTCGAAGCCGCGGGTGATGGAGTCACCGACCGCCGCGACGGACGCGGGACTCACGTCCCAGGCGGGCGCCGGCTTCGCGCCGTGCGTGGGCGCGGCCTCGTTGCCACCGACCGCGTCGCAGCCGGCGACGCCCAGGACGGCCGCCGCCGTGACGGCGAGAACGGCCCGTGAACGGTGGCTGGGCTTCCGCATCCGCTGCTGTTCCCCTCGGTCGGCCTACTGGGATGTCTCCCCTCATGACAACGCGCGGGAGTTCCCGAACCCGGCACCCCGCAACGGTTCGCACCCGTACAAGCGTCCTGCCGGGTGAATGGCGGGGGTTTCGGCGCATCGGGACCGACGGTACGTCACACTCCTTGCGCCGCCGCACGGTAGCCTCGCCATCAACGTGGCTCCCCCGGCCACGGCCGTCCGCCAGTTCGCAAGATGTCCCGCTCTGCCCGGAGGTCCCGGTGACGACACGTGGAGTTCTGTACGTGCACTCCGCGCCGCGCGCGCTGTGCCCGCACGTCGAGTGGGCCGTCGCCGGGGTGCTCGGCACGCGCGTCAACCTCGACTGGATCCGGCAGCCCGCCGCGCCGGGCACCTGGCGCTCGGAGTTCTCCTGGCAGGGCGAGGCGGGCACCGCCTCCAAGCTCGCCTCCGCGCTGCGCGGCTGGCACCTGCTGCGCTTCGAGGTCACGGCCGAGCCCTGCCCCACGGCCGAGGGCGAGCGCTACAGCTGCACCCCCGACCTCGGCATCTTCCACGCCGTCACCGGCATCCACGGCGACATCCTGATCCCGGAGGACCGGCTGCGGGCCGCCCTGGTCCGCTCCCAGCGGGACGAGACGGACCTGGAGGCGGAGATCGCCAAGCTGCTGGGCAAGCCGTGGGACGACGAGCTGGAGCCGTTCCGGTACGCGGGCGAGGGAGCACCGGTGCGCTGGCTGCACCAGGTGGTCTGAGGTTCCGTAAGCGGGCTTTCCGCGCACCGGCCTTCCGTACACGGGAAAGGGCCCCCACCGACCGGTGGGGGCCCTTTCCGTTGCGTACAGGCGGTTCTCAGACCGTCCGGAACGCCAGGACCACGTTGTGCCCGCCGAAGCCGAACGAGTCGTTCAGCGCGGCGATACGGCCCTCCACGGGCAGCTTGCGGGCCTCCCCGCGGACGACGTCGGCGTTGGCCTCCGCCTCCGGGTCGAGGTTGTCGATGTTGATGGTCGGCGGGGCCACCCGGTGGTACAGGGCGAGCACCGTCGCGACCGTCTCGATGCCGCCCGCGCCACCCAGCAGGTGACCGGTCATCGACTTGGTCGCGGAGACGGCCATGTGGTCGGCGTCGTCGCCGAACACCTTCCGCAGCGCCTTCAGTTCGGCGATGTCACCGGCCGGCGTCGAGGTGGCGTGCGCGTTGACGTGCACGATCTCCGCCGGGTCCAGGTCGGTGCGCTCCAGCAGGTGCTCCAGGGCCTGCGAGATGCCGCGGCCCTCCGGCTCGGGCTGCACGATGTCGTGGCTGTCGGCGGAGATGCCCTGACCGACGGCCTCGGCGTACACCCGGGCACCGCGCTGGGCGGCGTGCTCCGCGGACTCCAGGACGACGACACCCGCGCCCTCGCCCAGGACGAAGCCGTCACGGGCCACGTCGTAGGGACGCGACGCGCCCTGGGGGTCCTCGTTGTTCTTGGACATCGCCATCATGTTGCCGAACGCGGCGATGGGCAGCGGGTGGATGGCCGCCTCGGTGCCACCGGCGACGACGACGTCGGCGCGGCCCGTGCGGATCATCTCGATGGCGTAGCCGATGGCCTCGGCGCCGGAGGCGCACGCGGAGACCGGCGTGTGCACGCCCGCCCGGGCGCCCACCAGCAGGCCCACGTTGGCCGAGGGGCCGTTCGGCATCAGCATGGGGACGGTGTGCGGGGAGACGCGTCGGACGCCCTTCTCCTTGAGCACGTCGTACTGGTCGAGGAGGGTCGTCACGCCGCCGATGCCGGAGGCGATGACCGCGCCGAGACGGTCCGGGTCGACCTTCGGGTCCTCACCGGCCTTCCCTTCGAAACCGGCGTCCGCCCACGCCTCCTGGGCCGCGATCAGCGCGAACTGCGCCGAGCGGTCCAGGCGTCGGGCCTGCGGCCGGGGGATGACCTCGGTCGGTTCCACCGCGACGGGCGCGGCGATGCGGACCGCCTGATCGGCGGCCCACTCCTGCTCCAGGGGCTTCACACCGGACTTGCCGGCGATCAGGCCCTCCCAGGTAGAGGCTGCGTCGCCACCCAGCGGTGTGGTTGCGCCGATACCGGTGACGACCACGGTGCGATTGGTCGGGCTCACGGGAATTCTTTCTCCAATTACGAGGATTAAGCGGCGCCACCGCCGGGTGGCGGGGCCGGTTCAACGCCCGGCCCGAGCAGGGCTCAGGCCTGGTGCTTGAGGATGTAGTCGGTCGCGTCGCCGACCGTCTTGAGGTTCTTGACGTCCTCGTCCGGGATCTTGACGTCGAAGCGCTCTTCGGCGGCGACGACGACCTCGACCATGGACAGCGAGTCGACGTCCAGGTCGTCGGTGAAGGACTTGTCCAGCTGGACGTCCTCAACCGGGATGCCGGCGATCTCGTTCACGATGTCGGCGAGACCGGCGACGATCTCTTCCTGAGTGGCGGCCATGTCAGGCGCTCCTTCTTTGTGATCCAGAGGGTTAGGCACCCGCCGCGTCAGCGGCAGATTGTTGCTGCTCTCGTGTCCGGACCGTTCGTGATCCGGCACGGAGTGCCTAGGGGAGGGTAACGACAGTCGCGGCGTAGACGAGACCCGCCCCGAAGCCGATGACGAGCGCGGTGTCGCCGCTCTTCGCCTCGCCGGTCGCCAGGAGCCGCTCCATCGCGAGCGGGATCGAGGCGGCCGAGGTGTTGCCGGTGGTGCGTACGTCACGCGCGACCGTGACGTGCTGCGGCAGTTTCAGCGTCTTCACCATCGAGTCGATGATCCGCTCGTTGGCCTGGTGGGGAATGAAGACGTCCAGGTCGTTCGCGGTGATTCCGGCCGCGTCCAGCGCCTGCTGGGCGACCTTCGCCATCTCGAACACGGCCCAGCGGAACACCGCCTGGCCCTCCTGCGTGATCGCAGGGAACTTCTCGACCGTGCCCTCGCGGTAGTCCGTCCACGGCACGGTCTGCTTGATGGTCTCCGACTTGTCGCCCTCGGAGCCCCAGACGGTGGGGCCGATCGCGGGCTCCTGGGAGGGGCCGACCACGACCGCGCCCGCGCCGTCGCCGAACAGGAAGGCCGTGGCGCGGTCGTGCAGGTCGGTGAGGTCGGACAGCCGCTCGACACCGATCACGAGGACGTACTCGGCGCTGCCCTCGACGATCATGCCCTTGGCGAGCGTGAGGCCGTAGCCGAAGCCCGCGCAGCCGGCCGAGATGTCGAAGGCGGCGGCCTTGTTCGTGCCCAGCTTGTCGGCGATCTCGGTCGCCACGGCCGGGGTCTGCTTGAAGTGCGAGACGGTCGAGACGATCACGCCGCCGATCTGCTCGGCGGAGATCCCGGCGTCGGCGATCGCCTTGCCGGACGCCTCGACGGACATCGCGGCCACGGTCTCCTCGTCGGAGGCCCAGTGCCGGGTCTCGATGCCGGAGCGCGAACGGATCCACTCGTCGGAGGAGTCGATCGTCTCGAGGATCACCTCGTTCGGCACGACCCGCGTCGGACGGTAGCCGCCCACGCCGAGGATGCGCGCGTACGGGGCGCCCTTGCTGGGCTTGATCTTCGACATGTTCGTACGGCTCCTTAGGGCGTCAGGCCTGGGCATGCTCGGCGATGAGCGCGCGGGCCGCGTCGAGGTCGTCGGGGGTCTTGAGCGCGAGGGTCCGGACGCCGGGCAGCGCGCGCTTGGCGAGCCCCACCAGTGTGCCGCCGGGGCAGACCTCGACGATCGCGGTCGCGCCGAGTTCCTTGAACGTCTCCATGCACAGGTCCCAGCGGACCGGGTTGGCGACCTGGCCGACCAGCCGCTCGACGACCTCGGCGCCGGTGGCGACGGCCCGCCCGTCCTTGTTGGAGACGTAGGTGACCTTCGGGTCGGCCGGGGCGAGGTCCGCGGCGGCCTTGGCCAGCGCGTCGACGGCCGGGGCCATGTGGTGCGTGTGGAAGGCGCCCGCGACCTTCAGCGGGACGACCTTGCGGACGCCCTCGGGCTTGTCCTCGTTCAGCGCGGCGAGCTGCTCCAGCGTGCCCGCGGCGACGATCTGGCCCGCGCCGTTGACGTTCGCCGGGGTCAGCCCCAGCCGCTCGAGATGCGCGACGGAGACCTCGGGGTCACCGCCGAGCAGCGCCGACATGCCGGTCTCGGTGATCGCGGCGGCGTCGGCCATCGCCAGACCCCGCTTGCGTACGAGGGTCAGCGCGGCGGTGTCGTCGAGGACGCCGGCGAAGGCGGCGGCGGTGATCTCACCGACGGAGTGGCCCGCGACCGCGCCCGGCGAAGTGTCACCGAGTGCCGCGGCGGACAGGATCCCGGCCGCGACCAGCAGCGGCTGCGCCACCGCGGTGTCACGGATGGCGTCGGCGTCGGCCTGCGTGCCGTAGTGGGCGAGGTCCAGTCCGATGGCGTCCGACCAGGCGGCGACGCGGTCGGCGGCGCCGGGCAGTTCGAGCCAGGGAGTCAGGAAGCCGGGCGTCTGGGCGCCCTGGCCGGGAGCGACGAGTACGAGCACTCTCACACTCTCTCTTGTGGACGGGCACGGCCGCCCGTGGGGACAGGGACGAAGAACAGGAGGGGGTTTTGTGGAGCCCCGACAAAAGCCTAGGCCGGTAGATCTCCATCGGCCAGACGCCCCAGGATCAGCGCGATCCGCAGCGTGAACGCCGAACGTACATCAGACGGCGACCAGCCGGTGACGTCTGTCACACGTCGAAGCCGGTAGCGCACGGTGTTCGGATGGACGAAGAGCATCCGGGCCGCGCCTTCGAGGCTGGACGCCTGTTCGAGATAGACGGAGAGCGTCTCCAGAAGAGCCGACCCCGCCTCCTCCAGTGGTCTGTAGATCTCCTCCACCAGCTGCTCGCGCGCACCGGGGTCGCCGGCGATGGCGCGCTCCGGAAGCAGATCGTCCGCCAGTACCGGCCGCGGCGCGTCCTGCCACGCCGAACACGCCTTGAGTCCGGCGGCGGCGGCCTGCGCGGACCGGGTCGCGGCCAGCAGGTCCGGCACCACCGGCCCCGCGACCACGGGCCCCGCCGCATAGGGCCCGATCAGGGATTTCGCGACCGCGAGCGGGTTGTCGCTGCCGCCGGCGATGACCACCAGCCGGTCGCCGAGCACCCCCGTCAGCACCTGCAGCTTGGCGTGCCGGGCAGCCCGCCGGATCGCCTCGACGGTCAGCTCGGAGTCCCCGTCCGGGGCCGTACCCAGCACGACGCACACATGCTCCGGAGCGTTCCAGCCGAGCGCGGCCGCCCTGCTCACGGCCCCCTCGTCGGCCTCCCCGCTGAGCACCGCGTTGACCACCAGCGACTCCAGGCGCGCGTCCCAGGCACCGCGTGCCTCGGCGGCCTGGGCGTACACCTGGGCGGTGGCGAAGGCGATCTCGCGGGCGTACACCAGCAGCGCCTCGCGCAGCACGCTCTCGTCACCGGGAGCCGCGACCTCGTCGATGGCCGACTCCATGACCTCGATGGTCGTGCGCACCATCTCCACGGTCTGCCGCAGCGTGATGGCCCGGGTCAGCTCGCGCGGGGCCGTCCCGAAGACGTCGGTCGAGATGGCCTGCGGGGCGTCCGGGTGCCGGAACCACTCGGTGAAGGCGGCGATACCGGCCTGGGCGACCAACCCGATCCAGGAACGGTTCTCCGGGGGCATGGCCCGGTACCACGGCAGCGTCTCGTCCATGCGCGTGATGGCCTGCGCGGCGAGGTTCCCGGAGGACTTCTCCAGCCGCTTCAGGGTCGCGGCGTGGGCATGTACGGCGGTATGGGCTGCTTCGGGCCTGGTGGCTTCGGGTTCGGGCACGGGGACAAGACTGCCTTATCCGGACGACGGCGTGCGCCGCAGGGTTGCCGGCGGCCGCCACGCGGCGCCGCCCGCGCCGCTACCGTGGGACGGGTGATGGACGTACGGCGCGCTGCGGAGCGCTACCCGGGGGGCGATGCGGCGGCCGGCATCGAGTCGTGGCACGCCTTCTCCTTCGGCCCGCACTACGACCCCGACAACCTCCGCTTCGGCGCGGTCATCGCCTGCAACGAGGAGCGCCTCGCGCCGGGTGCCGGCTTCGACGAACACCCCCACAGCCACACGGAGATCGTGACGTGGGTGGTCGAGGGCGAGCTGACGCACCGGGACTCGGCGGGCCACGAGACGCGGGTACGCCCCGGCGACGTCCAGCGCCTCAGCTCGGCGGCCGGCGTACGTCACGTCGAACGCAACGACACCACCGAGCCCCTCACCTTCGTGCAGATGTGGCTGGCCCCGCTGCAACCCGGCGGCACCCCGTCCTACGAGATCGTCCGCGGCATCGCCGACTCCACCCCCTACGCGGTCCCGGAAGCGGCCGCGATGCTGCACGTACGCCGCCTGGCGGCGGGGGAGCGCACCGCGGTCCCGGACGGGCCCTTCGTGTACGTCCACGTGGTGCGCGGCGAAGTGACCCTGGACGGCGAGGAGCTGGCCCCGGGGGACGCGGCACGCCTGACGGACGCCAAGAACCTGGAGGCGGTCGGCACGACGGACGCCGAGCTGCTGATGTGGGAGATGACGGCGGGCTAGCCGGCCCGGCGGACCTCCGCCAGCACCGCGTCGGTGAACGCGGGCCACACCTCCACGGCCCACGGCCCGAAGTCCCGGTCCGTCAGAGCGGCGCACGCGACCCCCGCGTCGGGGTCGATCCACAGGAACGTGCCCGACTGGCCGAAGTGGCCGAAGGTGCGGGGGGAGGAGGAACCGCCCGTCCAGTGCGGGGACTTGGAGTCGCGGATCTCGAAGCCGAGGCCCCAGTCGTTGGGGTTCTGGTGGCCGTAGCCCGGCAGGACGCCCTTCGTTCCCGGATACTGGACGGTCATCGCCTGCGCGGCCGTGCGCGGGTCCAGCAGACGCGGTGCCTGCACCTCCGCTGCGAACCGCAGCAGGTCGGCCACGGTCGAGACGCCGTCCTTCGCCGGGGAGCCGTCGAGCCTCGTCGACGTCATGCCCAGCGGCTCCAGCACCGCCTGCCGCAGGTACTCGCCGAACGGGATGTCCGTCGCCTTGACGATGTGGTCGCCGAGCTGCTCGAAGCCGGCGTTGGAGTACAGGCGGCGCTCACCCGGCGGGGCCGTCACGCGATGTTCGTCGAAGGCCAGCCCGGAGGTGTGCGCCAGCAGATGCCGCACCGTCGACCCCGCCGGCCCGGCCGGCTCGTCGAGCTCGATCGCCCCCTCCTCGTACGCGACGAGGGCGGCGTACGCCGCGAGCGGCTTGGTGACCGAGGCCAGCGGAAAGGGACGGTCGGCCGGCCCGTGGACGCCCAGGACCGTACCGTCGGCCCGTACGACCCCCGCCGCCGCGGTGGAAACCGGCCAGTTCTCGATCAACGCAAGGCTCTGCAAGGACATGAGGCCGAGCCTAAGCGGCTCAGAGCCGGAGCATCATCGTGGGGTCCGGCTTGTGGGCGAAGCCCAGGGACGCGTAGAGCGGCTCGGCCTCGGCGGAGGCGGTGAGCATGACCTGCCCGGCGCCCCGTTCGCGGAACCACTCCAGGAGCTCCTCCATGCACGCGCGGGCGTAGCCGCGACGGCGCGCCCCCGGGTCGGTGGCCACGCTGAAGACGTAGCCGGACCGCCCGCGCGGGTTGCCCGCCTTGCCGATCCGGTAGTCGACCGTCCCGGCGGCCAGCGCCGCCAACGCTCCCGGCCGCTCCCGATGGTCGACGACGAACGCCGCGAAGTCCCCGTCCGCCTCGCCCAGCCGCACTCCGAGGACCGGCAGCGACTCCTCGTGCCACTCCACCGAGCCGTCCCCACCGGACAGATCGTCGATCATCACCTGGCGCAGCCGCAGCACCTCCCGGGCGTCCGCGGGCACGGCACGTCGTACGAGACTCATGCGGGGCACGCTAGCCGCCGCCCTGTGCGAACGTCTGCCGATTTCTTACCGGTTCCGCTTGCTTGGAGTGCACTCGAAGGCCATAGCGTTGAGGGCATGACGGTGATGGAGACCACCCCTACCAGGACCGACTACTGCGGAGCCCCGCCCCACCCGCACCGGCGCCCCGAAGGCCAGGACAGCTACACGATCAGCGAGGTCGTCGCTTTCACCGGGCTGACGGCGCACACCCTGCGCTGGTACGAGCGCATCGGTCTGATGCCGCACGTCGACCGCTCCCACACCGGTCAGCGCCGCTACAGCAACCGCGACCTCGACTGGCTCGACCTCGTCGGCAAGCTCCGGCTCACCGGCATGCCGGTCGCCGACATGGTGCGGTACGCGGAGCTGGTGCGCGAGGGCGACCACACCTTCGGCGAACGCTTCGAACTGCTGGAGGCGACCCGCCGGGACGTGCTCGCCCGGATCGCGGAGCTGCAGGACACCCTCGCGGTGCTCGACCGGAAGATCAGCTTCTACGCCGACGCCGGCCGCGCCCGCGCCTACGAGGCGGAGAAGGTCCGATGACGGGCGGCAGGATCGCGACCGCGCGGCTGGGCGCGACCGGCCCCGAGGTCGGCGTACAGGGCCTGGGCTGCATGGGCATGAGCTTCGCCTACGGCCCCGCCGACGCGAAGGAGTCGAGGGCCACCCTGGAGCGGGCGCTGGAGCTGGGCGTCACCCTGTTCGACACGGCGGACGCGTACGGCCGGGGCGAGAACGAGAAGTTCCTGTCCCCGTTCTTCAAGGCCAACCGGGACGCCGTCGTCATCGCGACCAAGTTCGCCCTGTCGATCCCGCCGGACGAGCCCACCCGCCGGATCATCCGCAACGACCCGCCCTACATCCGGCAGGCCGTCGAGGCGAGCCTGAAGCGCCTGGACGTCGACGTCATCGACCTCTACTACATGCACCGGCGCGATGTGAACGTGCCGATCGAGGAGACCGTCGGCACCATGGCCGAGCTGGTCCGCGAGGGCAAGGTCAAGCACCTGGGGCTGAGCGAGGTCACGGCCGGCGAACTGCGCGCGGCCCAGGCCGTCCACCCCATCGCCGCCGTGCAGTCGGAGTGGTCGCTGTTCAGCCGGGACATCGAGGCCAACGTCGTGCCGGCCGCCCGTGAGCTGGGCGTCGCCCTGGTCCCGTACTCCCCGCTCGGCCGGGGCTTCCTCACCGGCTCCTTCACCAACGCCGACAAGGACCTCACCGCCGACGACGTCCGCCGCCAGCAGCCCCGCTTCACCGGCGAGAACGCGGCGGCGAACGTCGCCCTGCTGGAGCCCGTCCGCACGGTCGCCGAGGCGCACGGCGCCTCCCTGGGCCAGATCGCCCTGGCCTGGGTGCAGCAGCAGGCGTCGGTGCACGGCCTCCCGGTCGTCCCGATACCGGGCACCCGCAAGCCGACGCGGGTGGCGGAGAACGCCAGGGCGGCCACGATCGAACTGACGAAGGACGAGCTGGCCCTCCTGGAGCCGATCGCCGGGCAGGTCGCGGGTGACCGGTACGCGGACATGACGTTCGCGTCCGCCGGCCGGGAGTGACTCAGAGCTCCGCGAGCAGCTCGGCCTTCTTCGTCGAGAACTCCTCGTCCGTCACCAGCCCGGCCTGATGCAACTCGCCCAGGTGACGGATGCGTTCGGCGATGTCGGCGGGATCACGGCGCGGGGCCGCCGCGGGAACGACCGCGGCGGCCCCGCGTTCCCGTACGGCCGCCAGCACGGCGGCCGCGAACGGCAGCGACTCGTGGACCGGGCCGTACCCGAGCCCGAACACCACGGACGCCGGATCCTGGTCGGCCTGCGCGGGCACTTCCGCCCCGTGGCGCCGCAGCAGCCGCAGATGCCCCTCGAACACCTCCGGCGAGCGCCACTCCACCCCGCAGAGCTCGTCGACGGCGAAGACCTGGTCGCCGGCCTTCCACTTCGCCGACGACGCCCCGGTCCAGAACCAGCGGAAGCTCACCGTCCTGCCGTCGAAGGACGCCTTCGCGTCGTACGCCTTGAACTGGCGCGGCGCCTCGGGCGCGGCCACCAGATGACGGTCGGCCGGTCCGCCGCCGCCCAGCAGGGGCCGCAGTTCGTCGACGTAGTACTCGGCCAGCGTCTCCCTCTCGGCGGGCAGCACCAGCCGGTACGGGTCGCACGTCTCCTTCAGCTGCCCGGCCGCCGCGTCCAGCAGCGGATCGGCGCCGTCGCGCAGCTCGGCCCGCACCACCACGGTCCCGCGCCGGCCCGGGGTCAGGGTCACGCCCGTGATCGCCTCGAGCGGGACACGGCGTTCCCCGAGCGCCTGGAAGAGCTTGGGTGTCCGAATCCCCCGTTCGTAACGGATGAGCACGGAGTCGGACTCGAACTCCCAGGCGGCATGAAATCCGGCCAGTACGTCACCCATGCGGCTCATCGTATGCGTGGTCCGCTCCTTCGTCGCCATCCCGCGCAGACCGTGGTTTCTGCGCCTTCTACGCGCGTCCGGCCGTCGTCGTACCGGACAAACCCGCGCTGCACACGCCGTCTTCGCGTGCGCACACCACCGAGCGGTACGCGCCGACGCCGATCTCCGCGAAGTTCAGCAGACTCGCCGTACCGGGCTCGAAGTACCCGGCGTGGCCCTTGGCGCCCTCTGCCGACAGCACCCGCGCGCCGAAGCCGGCCGACACCGGATCGGCGCCGTGGCCGAGCCCGCCGAGCTGAAGGTAGGGCACGTCCTGGATCCAGTCCGTGGCGTCCCGCATCGCCCACACCGTGGCGGAGGTGTGCAGGCCCGCCGCCCTCTCGACGCGCATGCCGGGGCTGGCGGCGGCGACGATGTCGGACACCCGGCGCGGCAGCGCGTGCGCGGCGACCCCGCAGACGACCGAGCCGTAGCTGTGGCAGAACAGGGCGACCCGCGTCCTGCCGGGCAGCGCCCCCAGCAGGGCGTTCAGCCGTACCGCGCCGTCCCTCGCGCGTGTCCCCGTCGCCGAGTCGATGCCGAGCCCGGCCGGTGCCGTGTAGTCGGCCCAGGCGATCACGGCCGTACGCGTCGTCGGGCTCGCGTCCCGCTCGGCCGCGTACAGCGACTTGGCCATGCCGACCGGCGCGGAGTACGGGCGGTAGGTCTTCTGGAAGGTGAGCAGGTCGGTGTCGACGCCGGGGACGATCACCGAGATCCGCCGGGCCCGCGTCAGGTTCCCGAACACCTCGGCGATCCGCCCGTTGCCGTCGGGATCGAAGGCGAGGATGTGCCGGCCGTGCCGCAGCAGCGACTCGTAGCGGTGCATACGGCGGCCCGCCTCCTGCTGCCCGGCGGGCGAGAGGCGGTTGTCGTGCATGCGTCCCAGCTCGACCTTGCGCTGGGAGTCCAGCGCGAGACGGTTGGCGCGGTAGCGCAGGGCGACGGGGGCGCCGTTCATGTTGCCGACCGCGAGCGGGTAGCGGCGGGCGAGCAGCGCGCGTTCCTGTGCGGTGAGCGAGGCGAAGAAACGGGCCAGGCGCGTCGGGGAGGCGTCCGGGTCCGGCAGGCCGTGGCCGTGTATCCGGCCGTGCTCCCACGAGGACAGCGAGGCCTGGAGCGGGGTCTTCGCGCCGTGGCTGCGCAGGGCGGTCCAGCCGGTGGTCGCCAGCATGACGAAGACGACGGCCAGCGCGAGCAGTGCGCGCCAGACGTTCAGTTGCGGGGAGGTGTCGAAGGAAGTCACTGGGAGGACACACTAGGAGAACGAGAGGGTCTCGCGTGAGCCGAGTGATGCGTATCACGTTTCGATAAACCCGACGTGGCCGCGGTGTGTCTCAGCGTGTCCGCCAGTTCTCCGTGAGTGCCGGTCCCACCTGTTCGAGGTACGAGATCGTCAACGCGCGCATGGCCTCCAGGCTGAAGTCCTCGCCCGTGCTCCACTGCCGCTCGGTCACCCGCATCACCCCGCCGAACACCGCCACCGCCAGCCGCGGCCGCGGATCGGCGTCCACGTCCAGGCCCTCGCGCTCGGCCAGCACCCGCGCCATGGCCTCCTCGATCTCCATGTTGCGCCGTAGATGGGCGGCGAGCAGGACCGGCGTCGACTCGATCACCCGGTACATGCGCAGGTACAGCTCGACGGGTACGACGGCCTCGATCACCTCGTTGAGGGTCTGCCAGCCCTCCAGGACCGCCTGCTTCAGCGCCTCCATCGGCGCCTCGTCGGCCGGCCGCTCGCGCACCGCCTCCACGAAGCGGGCCACCACCAGCTCCTGCAGGGCGAGGGCGGCCTCCTCCTTGCCCGCGTAGTAGCGGAAGAAGGTGCGCTGGGAGACGTCGACGGCCTCGGCGATGTCGTCGACGGTCGTCCGCTCGTAGCCGCGCGTGGTGAACAGTTCGACGGCGGCTCGCAGCAGCGCGTCCCTGGTGCGCTGTTTCTTGCGCTCGCGGAGTGTCTCCATACGCGTCAGTTACCGACTTGTGAACAGGTTTGTCAATTGTCAGCGGCTGACACTAGCCTCGAACGCATGACTAGTCAGACCATCGGCACGACGGGGTCGGGGGGCCAGGCGCCACAAGCCCCGTCGGAGGAGGCGCCGCGGTCCTCGGGGCTCCGCGGCCACCCCTGGTTCACCCTGATCACCGTGGCCGTCGGCGTCATGATGGTGGCCCTGGACGGCACCATCGTGGCCATCGCCAACCCGGCCATCCAGAAGGACCTCAAGGCGAGCTTCGCCGACGTCCAGTGGATCACCAACGGCTACTTCCTGGCCCTCGCGGTCTCCCTGATCACCGCGGGCAAGCTCGGCGACCGCTTCGGCCACCGCCAGACCTTCCTGATCGGCGTGACCGGCTTCGCCGCCGCCTCGGGCGCCATCGGCCTGTCGCACAGCATCGCCGCGGTCGTCACCTTCCGCGTCTTCCAGGGCCTGTTCGGCGCCCTGCTGATGCCGGCCGCGCTCGGGCTGCTGCGGGCGACCTTCCCGGCCGAGAAGCTGAACATGGCGATCGGCATCTGGGGCATGGTCATCGGCGCCTCCACCGCGGGCGGCCCGATCCTCGGCGGTGTCCTCGTCGAGCACGTCAACTGGCAGTCGGTGTTCTTCATCAACGTGCCGGTCGGCGCGATCGCCCTGGTCCTGGGTCTGCTGATCCTGCTCGACCACCGCGCCGAGAACGCCCCGCGCTCCTTCGACATCCTGGGCATCGCCCTGCTGTCGGCCGCCATGTTCTGCCTGGTCTGGGCCCTGATCAAGGCGCCGACCTGGGGCTGGGGCGACGGCAGGACGTGGACCTTCATAGCCGCGTCGGTCCTCGGCTTCGCCCTCTTCTCCTTCTGGGAGACGAAGGTCAAGGAGCCGCTGATCCCGCTCGGCCTGTTCCGCTCCGTCCCGCTGTCCGCGGGCGTGGTCCTCATGGTCCTGATGGCCATCGCGTTCATGGGCGGCCTGTTCTTCGTGACGTTCTATCTGCAGAACGTGCACGGGATGAGTCCCATCGACGCCGGTCTGCACCTGCTGCCGCTCACCGGCATGATGATCGTCGCCTCGCCGCTCGCGGGCTTCGCGATCACCAAGCTCGGCCCGCGCGTCCCGCTCGCCGGCGGCATGATCGCGACCGCGGTCGCCATGTACGGCATGTCGACGCTCGAGGTCGACACCGGCAGCGCCGTGATGTCGATCTGGTTCGGCCTGCTCGGCCTCGGCCTCGCGCCCGTCATGGTCGGCGCCACCGAGGTCATCGTCGGCAACGCCCCCATGGAGCTGTCCGGCGTCGCCGGCGGCCTGCAGCAGGCGGCGATGCAGATCGGCGGCAGCCTCGGTACGGCGGTGCTGGGCGCGGTCATGGCCTCCAAGGTCGACAACGACCTCGCGGCCAACTGGAAGGACGCCGGCCTGCCGCCGCTCACCCCGGCCCAACTGCACCAGGCCTCTGAGGCGGTCCAGGTCGGAGTCGCCCCGGTCGCCAAGGGCACTCCGGAGCCGATCGTCGCGAAGATCACGGGCGTCGCGCACGACACGTTCATCTCCGGCATGAGCCTGGCCTCGCTGGTGGCCTGCGGGGTCGCGGCCGTGGCCGTCCTCGTCGCCCTGCTCACCAAGCGCGGCGAGAACGCGGAGGCGGGCGCGGGCGTCGGCCACGTCTGAGAAGCCGGAACTCCGACGCGACTTCGACGGACTTCCCCTATCAGGGTGAAGACGCTAAAGATTCCTCCCCTTCGACGCACGCCGCAGGTCACAGTGGGTCAAGCCCTCCGCAGGGGGTGACCGGTGCTGCGGCGCGCTGCCGGAGGGGGACAGCGCGCCGACAGACCGATGAATCGGCCGGTGATTAGGAGCCGTACCGGGGGTACCCGCTTGTTTGAACCCCGAACAGACCCCGGGGTTCAGGGAGTTGATGATGGCGGGCTTCGGAAATGGAACGCGCAGGTACCCCCGCTCACGTGGCCGGACGTGGTCACGGACCGGGCCGGATCGCGCGACGCTCGGGATCATCGGAGTCATCTGCGCGGTCGCCGGGTTCTTCGTGCTGGGGATCATCCTCGGTCCCGTCGCGGTCGTCTGCGGTTGGCTCGCCATGGGCCGCAGCTGGGCGGGCAGCCGCCCGGTGCCGGCTCTGGTCGCCTTCGTGCTGGGCGCCATCGACACGCTCCTGGCCATCGTATGGCTGGCAGGAGCGGCGACCCCGGGCAACGGTCTGTTCTGACCCGGGGCGAGTGAGGGAGGGACCCCCGGTTTGATGGGCCGGGGGTCCACCCACGCCGTGGCGGCTCCGCAGTCCCGCACAGGGCCGGATCGCGCGACGCTCGGGATCATCGCCGGGGGTCTGGGGGTGTCCCCCATAGAGGTCGTATCTGCGCGGTCGCCGGGTTCTTCGTGCTGGGGATCATCCTCGGTCCCGTCGCGGTCGTCTGCGGTTGGCTCGCCATGGGCCGCAGCTGGGCGGGCAGCCGCCCGGTGCCGGCTCTGGTCGCCTTCGTGCTGGGCGCCATCGACACGCTCCTGGCCATCGTATGGCTGGCAGGAGCGGCGACCCCGGGCAACGGTCTGTTCTGACCCGGGGCGAGTGAGGGAGGGACCCCCGGTTTGATGGGCCGGGGGTCCACCCACGCCGTGGGGCTTCAGAGCCTGTCCGAGACCTCTTTCAGTGCCGCCACCTCGGCTCTGAGGGCCCGGACCTCCTGCGTGAGAGCCTCGATGGCCTCCGTCTGGCGTTGTTCCTCCGCGTCGTCCTTCTCGAAGCGGGCCAGGAACCAGGCGGCGATGTTCGCGGTGACCACACCGAGCAGCGCGATGCCGGACAGCATCAGCCCGACGGCGATCATGCGGCCCAGCCCGGTGGTCGGAGCGTGGTCGCCGTATCCGACGGTCGTCATGGTCGTGAACGACCACCACAGCGCGTCACCCAGCGTCCGGATGTTCCCGTCCGGCGAGTCGCGCTCGACCGAGAGCACGGCCAGCGAGCCGAACATCAGCAGCCCGACGACCGCCCCGCCGACGTACGTCGTCAGCCTGATCTGGTTGGCCATCCGGGCCCGCCGCCCCACCAGCAGCAGCGTCGCGACCATCCGCAGCAGCCGCAGCGGCTGCAGGATCGGCAGCACGACCGCGCACAGGTCCAGCCAGTGCCGGCGCACGAACTCCTTGCGCTGCTGCGCGAGCACCAGCCGTGCCAGGTAGTCCGCGGCGAAGGCCCCCCACACCACCCACTCGATCACGGTGCACACCTGCGTCAGCGCGTGGCCCGCCGAGTGATCCACGATCGGCACGGCGTACGCGACGGCGAACAGCACGGTCAGCGCCAGCAGGGGCCGCTGCGTGCGTTGTTCCCAGCGCGCCTGCGCCGTTTGTCGCTCCATGCCCGCATCGTAAGGAAACGGTGAGGGGCGGCGGGACCACAGCCCGCCGCCCCTCACCGTTCGACACCGGCGCGAGCTACGCGTCGCCGCCCGCGACTCCCGGGTCCGCCGCGGACGCGTCCAGCAGCTGGTACCGGTCGATCGCCTGCTTCAGCACCGACCGGTCGACCTTGCCCTCCTTGGCCAGCTCCGTCAGCACCGCCACTACGATCGACTGCGCGTCGATGTGGAAGAACCGCCGCGCCGCACCCCGCGTGTCCGCGAAGCCGAAGCCGTCGGCACCCAGCGACTGGTACGTCCCCGGCACCCACCGCGCGATCTGGTCCGGAACCGACCGCATCCAGTCGGACACCGCCACGAACGGCCCCTGCGCCCCCGACAGCTTCCGCGTCACGTACGGCACCCGCTGCTCCTCCTCGGGGTGCAGCAGGTTGTGCTCCTCGCACGCCACGGCCTCGCGCCGCAGCTCGTTCCAGGAGGTCGCCGACCAGACGTCCGCCTTGACGTTCCACTCCTCGGCGAGGATCCTCTGCGCCTCCACCGCCCACGGCACCGCCACACCGGACGCCATGATCTGCGCGGGGATCGACCCGGAGGGGCCCTCGGAGAGGCGGTGGACGCCCTTGAGGATGCCCTCGACGTCCACGTTCTCCGGCTCGGCCGGGTGCTGGATGGGCTCGTTGTAGACGGTCAGGTAGTAGAAGACGTCCTCGCCGTGCGGGTGCTCCTCCGAGCCGCCGTACATCCGCCGCAGACCGTCCTGCACGATGTACGCGATCTCGTACGAGTACGCCGGGTCGTAGGCGACACACCCCGGGTTGGTCGAGGCGAGCAGCTGCGAGTGGCCGTCGGCGTGCTGCAGACCCTCACCGGTCAGCGTCGTACGTCCGGCGGTCGCACCCAGTACGAAACCGCGCGCCAGCTGGTCGGCCATCTGCCAGAACTGGTCACCCGTGCGCTGGAAGCCGAACATCGAGTAGAAGACGTAGACCGGGATCAGCGGTTCGCCGTGCGTCGCGTACGCCGAACCCGCCGCGATGAGGGAGGCCGTGCAGCCCGCCTCCGAGATGCCGTCGTGCAGCATCTGCCCGGTCGGCGACTCCTTGTAGGCCAGGAGCAGCTCGCGGTCCACGGACTCGTACTGCTGGCCCAGCGGGTTGTAGATCTTCGCACTCGGGAAGAACGAGTCCATCCCGAAGGTGCGGTACTCGTCCGGCGCGATCAGCACGAACCGCTTGCCGAACTCCTTGTCCCGCATGAGGTCCTTGAGCAGCCGGACGAAGGCCATGGTCGTCGCGATCGACTGCTGACCGGAGCCCTTCTTCACGCTCGCGTACGTCTTGTCGTCCGGCAACGGCAGCGGCTTGGAGCGCACGACACGCGTCGGGACGTACCCGCCGCACTGCTTGCGCTGGTCGTGCATGTACTGGATCTCTTCCGAGTTCCGGCCCGGGTGGTAGTACGGCGGCAGGCCGGACTCCAGCTCCTTGTCGGAGATCGGCAGGTGCAGCCGGTCCCGGAAGCGCTTGAGGTCGTCGACCGTCAGCTTCTTCATCTGGTGCGTGGCGTTGCGGCCCTCGAAGTTCGGGCCCAGCGTCCAGCCCTTGATGGTCTTCGCCAGGATGACCGTGGGCTGGCCCTTGTGCTCCTTGGCCGCCTTGAACGCCGCGTAGATCTTCTTGTGGTCGTGACCGCCGCGGCCCAGGTGCAGGATCTGGTCGTCGGTCATGTTCTCGACCATCGCGCGCAGCCGCTGGTCGTCGCCGAAGAAGTGATCACGGATGTAGGCGCCGGACTCGGTCGCGTACGTCTGGAACTGCCCGTCCGGCGTGGTGTTCATCTTGTTGACGAGGATGCCGTCGCGGTCCTGGGCGAGCAGCGGGTCCCAGGTACGGTCCCAGATCAGCTTGATCACGTTCCAGCCGGCGCCCCGGAAGACCGACTCCAGCTCCTGGATGATCTTGCCGTTGCCGCGGACCGGGCCGTCGAGGCGCTGCAGGTTGCAGTTGACGACGAAGGTCAGGTTGTCCAGGCCCTCGCGGGCGGCGATGGACAGCTGGCCCAGCGACTCGGGCTCGTCCATCTCGCCGTCGCCGAGGAACGCCCACACGTGCGACTTCGAGGTGTCGGCGATCCCGCGCGCGTGCATGTAGCGGTTCATCCGCGCCTGGTAGATCGCGCCGATCGGGCCGAGGCCCATCGAGACGGTCGGGAACTCCCAGAAGTCCGGCATCGACCGCGGGTGCGGGTAGCTGGACAGCCCGTTCGGATACCTCGACTTCTCCTGGCGGAAGCCGTCCAGCTGCTCCTCGGTCAGCCGGTCGAGCAGGTACGCGCGCGCGTAGATGCCGGGAGAGGCGTGCCCCTGGAAGAAGACCTGGTCGCCGCCGAGACCGTCGTCCTTGCCGCGGAAGAAGTGGTTGAAGCCGACGTCGTAGAGGGACGCCGAGGAGGCGAAGGTGGCGATGTGGCCGCCGACCCCGATGCCGGGACGCTGGGCGCGGGAGACCATCACCGCGGCGTTCCAGCGCGTGGCGTTGAGGACCTTGCGCTCGATCTCCTCGTTGCCCGGGAAGAACGGCTCGCTCTTGGTGGGGATGGTGTTCACGTAGTCCGTGCTGCGCATCTCCGGCACGGCCACGCGCTTCTCGCGGGCCCGCTCGATCAGCCGCAACATCAGATAGCGGGCCCGCTCCCGGCCCCGCTCGTCGACGGCGGCGTCGAGGGAGTCGAGCCACTCCTGGGTTTCCTCGGGGTCGAAGTCAGGAACCTGACTCGGAAGGCCGCCAATGATGATCGGGTTGCGATCGGATCCGGAAGCCACGCTGTTCCTTACCTGTCAGAGGGCTGTTTTGAGCTGCTTTTCGGTATGCCTGCACCGTTCCCCATCGTGGACCTCGGGAAAGCAAACGTCATCTCTACTGGGGGGTAACCAGGGCGCCCGCCTGCGTGCCCGGGTTCCCAATGCCGCAAAGGGGGCACAAAGGTGTGGTGTAGGTCACTCGGGACGTGGGCGGCGTGCACGGAGTTGGGGTGACACGGCCAGGAACGTCACCGTTTCGGCGGTCTGAACGGCCGGGTACTTGCGCGATCCGTCCCGCCCGTGTGGACTACGGCCAACGCTTCGCGCACGCGCGTGGCTGAACTCCCCCCGAGGGGGGACCCCCGTTCCAAGACATGATCAGGAGGCAACCCGTGAGCGCGACCGCGGACCACGCGGAGACGAGCCCTGCCGTAAGGCTGGGGTTCCAGCCCGAGCAGGTGGTCCAGGAGATCGGCTACGACGACGACGTAGACCAGGAACTCCGCGAGTCCATCGAGGAAGTCATCGGCAGCGACCTGGTGGACGAGGACTACGACGACGTCGCAGATGCCGTGGTGCTCTGGTTCCGCGACGAGGACGGCGACCTGACGGATGCGCTGGTGGATGCCACCACGTACATCGAAGAAGGCGGCTCGATCCTGCTCCTCACGCCGAAGACCGGCCGTGACGGCTACGTGGAGCCGAGCGACATCTCCGAAGCCGCGACGACGGCGGGGCTGTCCGCCTCCAAGAGCGTCAGCGTGGGCAAGGACTGGAGCGGCAGCCGGCTGGTGACGCCCAAGGCGGCCAAGTCCAAGAAGTAGCCCCAGAAGCAACCCCGTCGGGACGGGCCGGGACTCCTCGGCCCGTCCGTCGGCCCTCCGGGTGCGCTGCGTAGGGTGGAACCACCCGAACAGCCCCACGGAAAGGGACGTACTTCGATGGCGATCCAGGTCGGCGACAAGGCCCCCGACTTCGAGCTCAAGGACAACCACGGCCGCGCCGTGAAGCTCTCCGACTTCCGCGGCGAGAAGAACGTGGTCCTGCTCTTCTACCCCTTCGCCTTCACCGGCGTGTGCACCGGGGAGCTGTGCGAGGTGCGCGACAACCTGCCGAAGTTCGAGGGCCGCGACACGCAGGTGCTCGCCGTCTCCAACGACTCCATCCACACCCTGCGCGTCTTCGCCGAGCAGGAGGGCCTCGAGTACCCGCTGCTGAGCGACTTCTGGCCGCACGGCGAGGTCTCCCGCGCCTACGGCGTCTTCGCCGAGGACAAGGGCTGCGCGGTGCGCGGCACCTTCGTCATCGACAAGGAGGGCGTCGTGCGCTGGACCGTCGTCAACGCCCTGCCGGACGCGCGCGACCTCGGCGAGTACGTGAAGGCGCTCGACACCCTGTGATTGTCAGGTCCCAGGGCCTGCGTGGGACGGGAACCCGTCACTAGGATCGATTCGTTGATCCGATGTCAAACGCACGGCGGGGCTCCCCGCCCCTGGACACCAATGGAGGACTCGTGGGAGTCAGCCTCAGCAAGGGCGGCAACGTATCCCTGACCAAGGAGGCCCCGGGCCTGACCGCGGTCATCGTCGGTCTGGGGTGGGACGTCCGCACCACGACCGGCACGGACTTCGACCTCGACGCCAGCGCACTGCTGCTGAACAACTCCGGCAAGGTCGGCAACGACCAGAACTTCGTCTTCTTCAACAACCTCAAGAGCCCCGACGGCTCGGTGGAGCACACCGGTGACAACCTCACCGGTGAGGGCGAGGGCGACGACGAGCAGATCAAGGTCAACCTCGCGGGCGTCCCCGCGGACGTCGACAAGATCGTCTTCCCGGTCTCGATCTACGACGCCGAGAACCGCCAGCAGTCCTTCGGCCAGGTCCGCAACGCGTTCATCCGCGTCGTCAACCAGGCCGGCGGACAGGAGATCGCCCGGTACGACCTCAGCGAGGACGCCTCCACGGAGACCGCCATGGTCTTCGGCGAGCTGTACCGCAACGGCGCGGAGTGGAAGTTCCGCGCCATCGGCCAGGGCTACGCCTCGGGCCTGCGGGGCATCGCGCAGGACTTCGGCGTCAACGTCTGAGCGACGCCTCGACGGCTCTCACCCGCCGGCGCCGCACCGTTCGCGTGCGGCGCCGGCGGGTGCCCCCTCCGGGGGAGCGCACGACAACCAAACACGCACCATCTCGGGGAGGACCAGCATCATGGGCGTCACGCTCGCCAAGGGGGGCAACGTCTCCCTGTCCAAGGCCGCACCCAATCTCACGCAGGTGATGATCGGGCTCGGCTGGGACGCTCGCTCCACCACCGGAGCCGACTTCGACCTCGACGCCAGCGCCCTGCTGTGCAGCGGCGGCCGGGTGCTGGGCGACGAGTGGTTCATCTTCTACAACCAGCTCAAGAGCCCCGACGGCTCGGTGGAGCACACCGGCGACAACCTCACCGGTGAGGGCGAGGGCGACGACGAGTCGATCCTGATCGACCTCTCCAAGGTGCCCGCCCAGTGCGACAAGATCGTCTTCCCGGTCTCGATCCACATGGCCGACGAGCGGGGCCAGACGTTCGGCCAGGTCAGCAACGCCTTCATCCGGGTCGTCAACCAGGCCGACGGGCAGGAGCTCGCCCGCTACGACCTCAGCGAGGACGCCAGCACGGAAACCGCCATGATCTTCGGCGAGGTCTACCGCTACCAGGGCGAGTGGAAGTTCCGGGCGGTCGGCCAGGGATACGCCTCCGGACTGCGGGGCATCGCCCTGGACTTCGGGGTCAACGTCTCATAACGCGATATGAGCAAAAGACCGGGGCAGGGTGGGGTACGGAGGGGTGCCGACTAGACTTCGGCTTCAAAGTTTCGTAAAGCCGAGTGCGGCACGGGGGAAACCCGTACACGTACGGATTGGGTAGCCAGTGCTTCTGAAAACCTTCGGCTGGTCGTTCGCGGTCACCGCGCTCGGCCTGGTCGCTGCGGTCTTCTACGGGGGGTGGGAGGCCTTCGGCATCGTGGCGATCCTCTCCGTCCTGGAGATCTCGCTGTCCTTCGACAACGCGGTGGTCAACGCCGGGATCCTGAAGAAGATGAACGCCTTCTGGCAGAAGATCTTCCTCACGGTCGGCGTGCTCATCGCGGTCTTCGGCATGCGGCTGGTCTTCCCGGTCGTCATCGTGGCGGTCACCGCCAAGAAGAACCCGATCGACGCCGTCAACCTGGCACTGACCGACAAGGACCAGTACCAGCAGCTGGTCACCGACGCCCACCCGGCCATCGCCGCCTTCGGTGGCATGTTCCTGCTGATGATCTTCCTCGACTTCATCTTCGAGGACCGCGACATCCAGTGGCTGCGCTGGATCGAGCGCCCGCTGGCCAAGCTCGGCAAGGTCGACATGCTGTCGGTCTGCATCGCCCTGATCGTCCTGCTGATCACCTCCTTCACCTTCGCCACCCACGCCCACCAGCACGGCGGCGCGCACGCCGACAAGGCGCAGACGGTGCTGATCTCCGGCATCGCGGGCCTGATCACCTACATGATCGTCGGCGGCCTGTCCGGCTACTTCGAGGACAAGCTGGAGGAAGAGGAGGAGCGCGAGCACGAGGAGGAGGAGCGCGCCGAGCGCGAGGGCAAGCCCAAGTCGGCGGTGGTGCTGGCCGGCCAGGCCGCGTTCTTCATGTTCCTCTACCTGGAGGTCCTGGACGCGTCCTTCTCCTTCGACGGTGTGATCGGCGCGTTCGCCATCACCAACGACATCGTTCTGATGGCGCTGGGTCTGGGTATCGGCGCGATGTACGTCCGTTCGCTGACGGTCTACCTGGTGCGCCAGGGCACCCTCGACGACTACGTCTACCTGGAGCACGGCGCCCACTACGCGATCGGCGCCCTGGCCGTGATCCTCATGGTCACCATCCAGTACGAGATCAACGAGGTCGTCACCGGACTGGTCGGCGTCATCCTGATCGCCTGGTCCTTCTGGTCCTCCGTTCGCCGCAACCGCGCACTCGCGGCCGCGGAGGGAAAAGCCGAGGGCTCGGACGAGAAGACTGAGGTCTCGTCCGGGGTGTGACGCGCCCTCGGGTGAGGAACGCTCTGAGCGGGGCGGCCGGTCTCCGGCCGCCCCGTCGGTCATGTCGACCGGCCCTTTCGCGGCCGGTCGTTCCAGGTGAGACGTGGGGGCGGGAATGGGTTTCTTCGACGGCCTGCTGGGCTCGCGTACGGCGGACTTCGACTCCGGCAGCGCGGCCACGAACTCCATCGAGCTGACCAAACGGCACCACCAGGTCTCCCTCACCAAACAGGGAGCGGCGACCGGGCATCTGCGGGTCAACCTGAGCTGGCGGATGCGCACGTCCGACATAGGCGGCTCGCAGCGGGAGTCCCTGCTGCGGCACCCCTTCAAGGGGCTGAGGCCGCCGGAGGTCATGGGGCACAGCCAGAGCATGGTCAACGTCGACCTCGACCTGGGCTGCCTGTACGAGCTGACCGACGGCACCAAGGGGGTCGTCCAGCCCCTCGGCGGCTATCTCGGCGACGTCAACGCGCCGCCGTACATCAAGCTCAGCGGCGACGACCGGTTCGGGTCGGCGTCCGGAGAGACGATGTACGTCAACCTCGACCACCGGGACGCCATCAAGCGGCTGCTGGTGTTCGTGTACATCTACGACCAGACGCCGGCGTTCGACCGCACGCACGCGATCGTGACGCTGTACCCGAGCAACGGGCCCCGCATCGAGATCCACCTCGACGAGCGCCATCCGCAGGCCCGCTCGTGCGCGGTGGTGATGATCGAGAACGTGAAGGGCGAACTCGTCGTCCGGCGCGAGGTGAAGTTCGTCTACGGGTTCCAGGCCGAGCTGGACCGCCTGTACGGGTGGGGCCTGCAGTGGGGGCGGGGCTACAAAGCGAAAGCCGAGCGCTGACCGCCCCCCGGTGCCCCGCCCTAGCGTCCGATGAACTGCGGGCCCTGCGGCGGGAGCCGGAAGTCCGGGTTCGGGAGCGTGGTGACCTGGGGCGGATAGCCGTAGCCGGTCTGGGCGCCCGCCGTCGCCGGGGCGGGCTGCGGGTAGCCGTACGCCGGCTGGGTCGCGGGGGCCGGCTGCGGGTAGCCGTAGGCCGGCTGGGAGGGGACGGCCGTGGGCTGTTCCGGAGGCAGCGGCTGGGCGGGGGAGGTGGCCGCCGGCTGGGGCCGCGCGGGCTCCGGCTCCGACTCGTCGACCGAGATGCCGTAGTCCGTGGCCAGGCCCTTCAGGCCGTCCGTGTAGCCCTCGCCGAGGGCACGGAACTTCCACGTGTCGTCGCGGCGGTAGAGCTCGCCGCAGATCAGCGCCGTCTCGCCGCCCGTCTCGGGCTTGATGTCGAAGGAGATCAGCGGCTCGCCGTCGGCGGTCCGGGCGTCGTACAGCAGGATGCGCAGGCCCGGGACGCGGCCGAAGGGGACGTCCTCCGCCGACGCGACCAGAAGAATCCGGCTGACATCGCTCTCGACTCCGGCCAGATCCGTCTGGATCGTGTCGGTGGGACCATCGGCGAGGCGCTTCTTGCCGAGCCACCAGATCTTCCCGGAGGGGTGCCTGGGCTGGTTGTAGAAGACGAAGTCCTCGTCGGAGCGCACACGACCGTCGGGACCGAGGAGCAGCGCCGAGGCGTCGACATCCGGGACCCCCTGCCCGGGCGTCCAGCGCAGCACCGCCCGCACCGTGGTGGTCTCGAGCGGGACGTTCGACCCCTTCAGCATCGCGTGCGTCATGCGGTCATCCTGCCCTCTCGGTCCTGGTCACGACAACGTGGGGTGTGGGGTCCCCTGGGGCGTGCCGGTCATGTGTGGAATCGCCGTCGACATGGCCCGGTTACCAGAAATTCATGCCCTGCGGGAACCCCTGACACGGGTTTGTACGTACTATTACCGGCCACTCGTTTGCCGAATCCACATCCTTGTCCTGCGTCACGGGGGAGTTCCATGCGTCATTTCGGGCACATCGCCCCGGAGGTGCGCGGGCGCCTCTTCCACCAGCAGCCCTGCGAGTTCGGCACGGACTCCCCGGCCCGCACGCTCTCCGCGGCCCTCGGTGCCACGCTGTACAGCCCCGCCACCCGGCCGCGGCTCGCCGACGACATCGTCAAGCAGGCGGGCCTCGGCGTGGTCTCCATGGTGCTGTGCCTGGAGGACTCCATCGACGACGCCGACGTGGTGGCGGGCGAGGAGAACCTCGTACGCCAGTTCGCCGAGCTGGACGCGCGGGCCGCCGCGGGCGCCGGTGTGCCGCTGCTGTTCATCCGGGTGCGCACGCCCGAGCAGATCCCCGACCTGGTGCGACGACTCGGCGCGACCGTCCGGCTGCTGTCCGGCTTCGTCTTCCCGAAGTTCACCGAGGAGCGCGGCATCCCCTTCCTGGAGGCCCTCGCTGGCGCCGAGGCCACGAGCGGGCGGCGGCTGTTCGGGATGCCGGTGCTGGAGACGCCCGAGCTGATGTACCGCGAGACGCGCGTGGACGCCCTGGAGGGCATCGCCCGCTCCGTGGAGAAGTACCGCCACCGCGTGCTCGCGCTGCGCCTCGGCGTGACCGACTTCTGCTCCTCCTACGGCCTGCGCCGGGCCCCCGACATGACCGCCTACGACGTCCAGATCATCGCCTCCGTGATCGCCGACGTGGTCAACATGCTGGGCCGCGCCGACGGCACCGGGTTCACCGTGACCGGGCCGGTGTGGGAGTACTTCCGCGTCCCGGAGCGCATGTTCAAGCCGCTGCTGCGCACCAGCCCGTTCCTGGAGGGGCAGGCCGTCGAACTGCGCGAGAGACTGATCGAGCACGCCATGGACGGTCTGCTGCGGGAGATCTCGCTCGACCAGGCCAACGGCCTGCTGGGCAAGACCTGCATCCACCCCACCCATGTCCTGCCCGTGCACGCGCTGTCCGTGGTCAGCCACGAGGAGTTCAGCGACGCCGCGGACATCCTGCGGCCCGAGCGGGGCGGCGGGGGAGTGCTCAGGTCGTCCTACACGAACAAGATGAACGAGGTGAAGCCGCACCGCGCCTGGGCTGAGCGGACCATGCTGCGGGCCGAGGTCTTCGGCGTCGCGCGCGAGGACGTCAGTTTCGTGGATCTGCTCGCCGCCGGCATACCCGGCTGAACCTCAACGACCAGGGAATCATGATCAACGCAGTGAACGACGGGGTGTGGTCCGGGACCTGGGTCGCCCAGCGGCTCGGGCTCGAACTCATGGGCGACGACGAGCTCACCGACCTGCTGGGGCTGGCGCTGCGCCGCAACCCCAAGCGGGCGCATCTGCTCGTCTCCAACGTGCTGGGCAAGCACGTACCGCAGTCGCCCTCGGTGGTCTACGGCTACGGGTTCGCCCTGGGCCGCAGGGTGCGGGAGCTGCTGGGCACCGAGGAGGCCGGCGAGGCGGTGGTCCTCGGGTACGCGGAGACGGCGACCGGGCTGGGCCACTCCGTCGCGGACGGCATCGGCTCCGCCCCCTACCTGCACTCCACCCGCCGCCCGGTCGCCGGTGTGACGGCGGCGGGCGGCTTCGAGGAGTCCCACTCCCACGCCACCTCGCACCTCCTGCTGCCGGAGAACCCCACGCTGCTGGCCGGGGACGGCCCCCTGGTCCTGGTCGACGACGAGTTCTCCACGGGCAACACGGTGCTCAACACCGTGCGGGATCTCCACGCGAGGTACCCGCGGCGCCGGTACGTGGTGGTGGCCCTGGTCGACATGCGCTCGGCGGCCGACGCGGGGCGGCTGGAGGAGTTCGCGCGGGAGATAGGCGCCAGGGTCGACCTGGTGGCAGCGGCCTCGGGGACGGTACGGCTGCCGGAGGGGGTGCTGGAGAAGGGGCGGGAACTGGTGGCGCGGTACGAGGCGGAGGGCGCCGCGCCGGGTGGTTCGTCGGCTGCGGGCGCGTCGGGGCCGGTCGCGCAGTTCCCCGCGCCCCTTCACGGCGTTCACGGGAGCGCCCCTCAAGGGGCGCGGGGAACTGCGCGACCAGCCCCCTCCCACCCGCACCCGGCCGTCAGGCGAGTGGACCTCATCTGGCCCCGCGACCTCCCCGACGGCGGCCGGCACGGGTTCACCCCCGCGCATCGGACCCGCCTCGAGGCCGCCCTGCCCGCCATGGTCGCCCGCCTGGCCGACGCACTGCCCGAGGGGGCCCGGCGCGTGCATGTCCTCGGGTTCGAGGAGCTGATGTACGCCCCCCTGCGCCTGGCCCGCGAGCTGGAGCAGGTCGTCGAGGCCGAGGTGCGATACTCGACCACCACCCGCTCGCCCGTCCTCGCCGTCGACGACCCCGGTTACGCGATACGCAGCCGGATCACCTTCCCCGCCCACGACGACCCCGCCGACGGCCCCGGCGAGCGCTACGCCTACAACGTGGCCGGCGCCGGATTCGACGCGGTCGTCGCCGTGGTCGACTCGGCCGCCGACACCCCCGAACTGCACGCTCCCGACGGACTGTTGGCCCAGCTCGCCGTCCACACCCCGCACGTACTGCTCGCGGTCGTGCCCTCGTACGTCCCCGAAAGGCCATCCATGCTGCCCGAGCCCCTACGCGGCCCCGCCTTCTCCTCGTACGCGCCCGAGGAGGTCGGCTGGCTGCTGCAGGACCTCTCGGACGTGACGCTGGAGGCGCCGACCGAGGAGCGGGAGGAGGCCATCCAGAGCGGCGGCGCGCACTACGCGGAGTCGCTGCCGGTCGAGTACCAGCCCAGCGAGCAGTACCAGGAGCTGTTCCACGCGGCGCTGGGGACGACGGCCACCCGGATCGCGCAGGCCGTCGGCGCCGTCACCGAGCTCGTGCTCGCCGAGCGGTCGCCTCGCCCGGTCCTCGTCTCGCTCGCCCGCGCGGGCACCCCCGTGGGCGTGCTGATGCGCCGCTGGGCGCAGTTCCGGCACGGCCTGGACCTGCCGCACTACGCCGTGTCCATCGTCCGCGGCCGCGGCATCGACGCCAACGCCCTGCGCTGGCTGGCCGCCCACCACGACCCCGCCGACGTCGTGTTCGTCGACGGCTGGACCGGCAAGGGCGCCATCACCCGCGAACTCGCCGACGCCATCGAGGAGTTCGAGGCGTCCGACGGCATCACCGGCTTCGACCCGGAGATCGCGGTGCTGGCCGACCCGGGCTCGTGCGTACGGACGTACGGCACCAGGGAGGACTTCCTGATCCCCTCCGCCTGCCTCAACTCGACCGTCTCCGGCCTGATCTCCCGCACGGTGCTGCGCGCCGACCTGGTCGGTCCGCACGACTTCCACGGCGCCAAGTTCTACCGCGAACTCGCCGGGGCGGACGTCTCCGTGGACTTCCTCGACGCCGTCGCCGCCTGCTTCCCCGAGGTCACGGAGGCCGTCGACGCGCAGGCGAAGGAACTGCTGTCCGCCGACCGCGCGCCGACCTGGGAGGGCTGGGCGGCCGTGGAGAGGATCAGTGAGGAGTACGGCATCCACGACGTGAACCTCGTCAAGCCCGGCGTCGGCGAGACCACGCGGGTGCTGCTGCGCCGGGTGCCCTGGAAGATCCTGGCGCGGGCCGGGGCGGGCGCCGACCTGGACCACGTACGGCTGCTGGCCGAGCAGAGAGGGGTGCCCGTCGAGGAGGTCGGCGAACTGCCGTACACCTGCGTGGGGTTGATCCACCCCCGCTACACCCGGGGTGCGACGGGCGCCGACGGCAAGGCGGTGAACGTCTGATGCCGGTGCTGGTGGCGAGCGACCTCGACCGTACGCTGATCTACTCCCCGGCGGCCCTCGCGCTGACCATGCCGGACGCGCGGGCGCCCCGGCTGCTCTGCGTCGAGGTGCACGAGAGCAGGCCGCTGTCGTTCATGACGGAGACCGCGGCCGCGCTGCTGACCGACCTCGGGGACGCGGCGGTGTTCGTGCCGACGACGACCCGGACCCGCAAGCAGTACCTGCGCATCAACCTGCCGGGCCCGACGCCGAAGTACGCGATCTGCGCCAACGGCGGCCACCTGATGGTGGACGGCGTGTCCGACCTGGACTGGCACGCCCGGGTGACGGCCCGGCTGGCGGACGAGTGCGCGCCGCTGGACGAGGTGCGCGAGCACCTGCTGGCCAACGCCGACCCGCTCTGGGTGCGCAAGCACCGCGTCGCCGAGGACCTCTTCGCCTACCTGGTCGTCGAGCGCGAACTGCTGCCGGAGGAGTGGGTCAAGGAGCTCGCGGTCTGGGCGGAGAACCGTGGCTGGACGGTGTCGCTGCAGGGGCGGAAGATCTACGCCGTCCCCAAGCCGCTGACGAAGAGCGCGGCGATGCGCGAGGTCGCCCGGCGGACCGGCGCGGAGCTGACGCTGGCCGCCGGCGACTCGCTGCTGGACGCCGACCTGCTGCTGGCGGCGGACCGGGGCTGGCGCCCGGGCCACGGGGAACTGGCGGACGCCGCCTGGTCGGCCCCGCAGATCGTGGCGCTGCCGGAACGCGGCGTCCTGGCGGGGGAGCGCATCCTGCGGGAGTTCCTGAGGGCGACGCGCGGTGCGACGTCCTGAGCGCGGCACCGCGCCGTCGGGACGGCCGAGGGCGTGTCCGCCCTAGCCGCAGCACCCTCCGCCGCAGCAGCCGCCCCCGCCGCCGGAGGCCCTGGGCGCCGGTGCCGACGCGGTCCCGCCGACGGCCACGGTCGACAGGAGCTTCACCGTGTCCTCGTGGCCCGCGGGACAGGCGGCGGGGTCGGAGGAGCGGACCATCGGTCGGCTGACTTCGAAGGTGTCTCCGCAGGTGCGGCAGCGGTACTCATAGCGAGGCATGCGAGAAGGTTAGCGATGGTTCCATATCCCGGGTGTGACTCAACTCTCAAGTCCACCATGTGCCCCTGTGGTCGATATGTGCTCGTTCTTAACACAATCGCATGTGGAGAAGATGCGAAGATCATTGATATTTTTCGCCCGTGACCGGGACAGCACAGCGCAGTGGCCGGCCGGGTGACCACCGTCGGCCGCGCCGCCGCCGCGCCGCGCCCAAAACCACCCCCTGGACGGTACTGCGCGAGCGCCTCCAGCCGGCCCTCCCCTTCCTGCGCCGCCTGCGCCCCGCCTACCCCCGCCCCGGCCGCATGGGCTGGCAGCGCTGGCTGCCCTCCGGCCGCCAGTGGCTCGGCGGCTTCCTCGGAGCCATCGGCCTGACCGGCCTGTTCCTGGTCGTCGCCTACGCCGCCACGGACATACCCAAGAACCTCAACTCCTACGCCACCCAGCAGGACAACGTCTTCTACTGGTCCGACGGCACCCCCATGGCCCGCACCGGCTGGGTGCAGCGGCAGGCGATGCCGCTCAAGGAGATACCCGAGAACGTCCGCTGGGCCGTGCTCGCCGCCGAGAACGAGAGCTTCTACTCCGACCCCGGCATCTCCTTCAAGGGCATCACCCGCGCGCTCTACCGCACGATCGGCCAGGGCGACACCGAGGGCGGCTCCACCATCACCCAGCAGTACGTCAAGAACGTGTACCTGACGCAGAACCAGACCGTCAGCCGCAAGTTCACCGAGGCGATGATCGCCCTCAAGCTCGACAACCGCATGAGCAAGGACCAGATCCTCGAGGGCTACCTCAACACCAGCTGGTTCGGCCGCGGCACCTACGGCATCCAGCGCGCCGCCCAGGCGTACTACGGCACGGACGTCTCCCACCTCAACGCCAGCCAGGGCGCGTTCCTCGCCTCGCTGCTCAAGGGCGCGGGCCTCTACGACCCCACCCTCTCCGCGGCCAACCACAAGCGGGCCGTGGAGCGCTGGTCGTGGATCCTCGACCGCATGGTCAAGATCGGCAAGCTGACCCCGGCCGAGCGCGCCCAGTACAAGACGTTCCCCGAACCCCTCAAGACCGCCCGCGTCTACGACACCGGCAAGCAGAGCGACTACCTGGTCGAACTCGCCCAGCAGTACGCCAAGAAGTCCGCGAACATCTCCGACAAGCAGTTCGACCTCGGCGGCTACCAGATCTACACCACCTTCGACCGCAAGCGGGAGACCCGGCTCACCGACGCCGTCGCCAAGGCCCGCAAGCAGGCGAAGAAGGACGACCCCAAGGCCGCGAAGACCGTCCACTACGGCGCCGCCTCCGTCGCCACCGACGGACGGATCCTCGCCGTCTACGGCGGCCCCGACCACCGTACGCAGGGCTACAACGAGTCCAACGCCAGCACCGTCCCCGCCGGCTCGGCCTTCGTGCCCTTCGTCTACGCGGCCGGCCTGGAACACGGCATCCGCAAGACCCGCACCGGACCCACCACCACCGTCACCCCGGACACCGTCTACGACGGCGACGACGGCACCGTCGTCACCACGCCCGAGGGACCGTACTGGGACCGCAGCGGCAAACGGGTCCTCGCCCACAACGACGACGGCAAGTCCTACGGCCAGATCTCCCTCGGCAACGCACTCGCCCAGGGCGTGAACGCGCCGTTCATGCAACTCGGCATGGACACCGGCCTGGACAAAGTGCGCCAGACCGCCGTGGCGGCCGGACTGCTCTCCTCCAGCCTCGGCGCCCAGGTGCCCGCCCTGACCACCGGCAGCTCCACACCCAGCGCCATCCGGATGGCCAGCGGATACGCCACCTTCGCCGCCAACGGCCTGCACACCGAGCCGTACTCGGTACGCCGCATCACCAAGAACGGCGCCAAGGTCCCCCTGGCCACACCCACCGCCCACCGCGCCATCGACGCCCAGGTCGCCAAGGACGTCTCCTCGGCACTGACCAGCAACCTGCTGCGCGCCCACCCCACCGTCCCCGCGGTGCGGGCGGGCGGAATGGCCGGAATCACCTCCGACGACAAGGCCGCCTGGTACACCGGCAACACCGACACCCTGTCCACCGCCGTCGTCGTCTACCGCATGGACCTCACCAAGTCCCTGGAGCCGCTCCCGCTCAAGGGCATCGCCGGCAAACCCACCGACAGCGTCCCCTACGCCGTGTGGTCGGGCGCCATGGGCTTCGACTGATCACCGAAGCCCCTGTCACCCCCCACTCCCTCGCAGAATGAGCACCGCATGAGCCGCACCGTGCCAGGAGCAAAAGCCAAGGGCCGCCGACGCAAAGAGCGCGCCCCCCGCCGCCCCACCCGCCCCGAGGTCCTCACCCTCGCCGCCTTCCTCGTCGTGGCCTCCCTGGTCGCGGGCGCCCTGGCCCTCACCCGCCAGGACCATCCCCAGCCCGCCGCCTCCTCACAGCGCTCCGCGAAGGCCAAGCCGAAGTCCGAACCCTCCTGGGACGGGAAGACCAAGGTCCTCGGCGACGGCTCCACCTCCTACACCGGCCCGCAGAGCGGCCGGCTGAAGCCCGTTCCGCTCAAGCCCGGGGAGAAGCCGCCCCAGTTCGTCGTCTTCTCCTGGGACGGCGCCCTGGAGGGCAGCGACCACCTCTTCTCCCACTACCGCGAGCTGGCGAAGCAGTACGACGCCCACATGACCTTCTTCCTCACCGGCATCTACCTGCTGCCCAAGGAGAAGAAGACCCTCTACGACCCGCCGCTCCACGCGCCCGGCTCCGCGGCCATCGACTACCCCACGGACGAACACGTCCGCACCACCCTGGAGCAGCTCCGCCTCGCCTACAACGAGGGCAACGAGATCGGCACCCACTTCAACGGCCACTTCTGCGACAGCAAGACCAGCGGCAAGTACTGGACCACCGACGAGTGGAAGCAGGAGATCGACCAGTTCTACTCGCTCGTGGAGCACTGGAAGACCAACACCGGCTTCAAGGACATCCCCGCCCTGCCCTTCGACTTCAAGAAGGAGGTCGTCGGCGGCCGAGCCCCCTGCCTGGAGGGCCAGAAGAACCTCCTGAAGGTCATCAAGGACTACGGCTACCGCTACGACGCCTCCTCGCCCGGCGGCTTCCAGATATGGCCCGAGAAGAAGAGCGGCATCTGGGACTTCCCCCTCCAGCTCCTGCCGTACCAGGGCGCCGACTACCAGGGCCTGTCCATGGACTTCAACTTCCTCTACAACCAGTCCGGCGGCGAGACCGACGGCGACCCCGCCGACTACCCCGCGTGGGAGCAGCAGACCGTCGCCTCCTACATGGACGGCTTCAACCGCGTCTACTACGGCAGCCGCGCCCCGCTGTTCGTCGGCAACCACTTCGAGGACTGGAACGGCGGCATATACATGAAGGCCGTCGACCAGGTCATCAAGAACGTCTGCACGAAGAAGGGCGTCAAGTGCGTCTCCTTCAAGGAACTGGCCGACTGGCTGGACGTGCAGAAGCCGGAGACCCTCGCCCGCCTGCGCGGACTGGACCCCGCGCAGTCGCCTGACTGGTCGACGGTCGTGAAATAGCCGTTCCGGCTCGAACAGCTGGAGCAGCCACCCCCCACCCCCCCCAGGAGAACTCCCAGTGAGACCCCACGAGTTAGGCGCCCGAGCCCGTCGCACCACCGTGACGGCCACGGCCCTGGCCACCGTCCTGCTCCCGGTCACCGCCGCCCACGCGGCCCAGACGCCCGCCCCCGCCGTCACCGCGGCCACCACCGACGCCTTCGGCCGCCTCGCCGACGCCGTCCTCACCGACCGCACGGACGCCCTCGTCCAGGGCACCCGGCCCGCCTCCCGCACGGCCCTCACGTCCGCCGAGACCACCACGGGCCTCCGACTGGCCGCCGCACAGGCCAAGTCCGAGACCTCCGCCCTGACCGCCCTGCACGGCACCCGCTCCCGCCTCGCCGCCCTCGGCGAGGCGTACACCCACGCCGACACCCGGGTGAGGGTCGACAGCGTCCGCCGGCACGGCCGCACGGCAACCGTCCGGGCCACCGAGACCACCACCCTGACCTACGCGAAGATACGCGGCGACGAACCCGCCACCACCGGCTTCACCGCCCACCACCGGTTCACCTTCACCGCCGCCCCCGACGGCACCTGGCAGCTCACCCGCGAACGCCTCACCGACAAGGGCCCCCGCCCCGTCAACGCGCCCGCCCCCGCCGCCGCGACGGCCACCGCCCGCCCCGGCGCCGTCATCGACGCGCCCAGCTCGGCCACCACCTACCCGGCACCGGCGGCCCCGAAGAACCTCGGCACCTCGGCCCCGTACAACTACCCGGCGATGGCCGCCTACGCGGAGAAGTACTGGAAGAACTACAACACCGCCTACCGCCGTTACAACGGCATGGGCGGCGACTGCACCAACTTCCTCAGCCAGTCCCTGTACGCGGGAGGCTGGAAACAGGTCACCGCCTCCACCGAGGACTACGACACCTGGTACTCCGGATCGTCGAGCGACTCCGACACCTGGATCGGCGTCAACGAATGGTCCTGGTTCACCCAGACCGCCAAGCGGACCACGCCGCTGGCGAACGCGTACCAGATGGACGTCGGTGACGTGCTGCAGATGGACTTCGACAAGGACGGCTCGAAGGACCACTCGATGATGACGACGTACCGCAGCGGCAGCGGGGTGCCCTACGTGACGTACCACGACGCCGACACCTACCGGCGCTCCCTGTCCAGCCTGATCGCGTCCTACCCGAACTCCGGCTACTACGCCTACCGCAGCTGAGCCCGGGCCGGTCGCGCAGGTCCCGCTAGGGCGCGGTGCCGCGTTCCTCGCGGATCTGCGCGACCACCCTCGCCGCCGTCCGGCGCACCGCATCCGTCTCCGTGAGGAAGTGCCAGTAGTCGGGGTGCCGGCCCTGCAGCGAGGCGATCGCCCGGTCCAGGCGCGCCACCGAGTCGTCCAACGGCCGGGCGTGCCGCGGATCGGGCGTCGACCGCCCCGACATCGCCAGCCGCTGCGCGTCCCGGATCGCGAACCGCGTCCGCTCGACCTCCTGCTGCGGATCCTTCTGCACGGCGTTCAGCCGCTGCAGGCGCTCCCGGGCCGCCGACACGGACTCGTCCGTCGTGTTCAACAGGGCCCGCACCGTCGACAGCAGCGCCGTCGCGTCCGGCCAGCGCTGGGCGTCCCGGGCCGCCTGCGCCTCCTTGAGCTTCGTCTCCGCCTGCCGGACGTTCTCCACCGCGTGCTCGGGCACCTGCTGCAGATCCTGCCAGCAGGCCGCCGAGAAACGCCGCCGCAGCTCGCTCAGCACCGGCTCCACCTGGCCGGCCCGGGTCGTCAGCGCCTCCGCGCGGGTACGCAGGGAGACCAGCCGGTGGTCGATCTCGGCCGCCTTCTCCGGCAGCCGCTCGGCCTCCACCCGGATCGCCTCGGCCTCCCGCGCCACCCGCTCCGCCCGCTCCAGCGTCTGCGGCAGACCGTGCTGCCCCGCACCCTGGTTGAGCTTGGTCAGCTCCGGGGCGAGGGCGGCGAGCCGGGCGGCCAGATCGTCCGCCTTCAGCCCCGAACCCCGCACCGCGTCAAGCGCGTTGGAAGCGGCCAGCAGACCCTGACGCGCCCGCTCCACCGCCGGGGCCAGCCGCGCCAGCTGCGTCTCCGCCTTGCCCAGCAACGGCCCGAGACCCTCGGCGAAACGGTCCAGCTCCCGCTTGACGTTCTCCAGCTCGTCCTTCGCCCGGGTGAGCTCGGTACGCGCCTGCGCCGCGACCGACGCCTCCAGGTCGTCACGGTCCAGATCATGGGCGTCGACCGCGCTGATGTACCGCTGGCTCGCCTCGTCGATACGGCGGCCCAGCGCCTCGAAGTCGGACACGGCCCGGCGCGCGGCCGGAGTGGAGTCCACCGCCGTGATCGTCTCGATCGAGATCCGCAGATCCCGCTGGGCGGTGTCCAGCTCGTAGAACGCGGCCGCCGCGGCGTCCTTGGCCGCCTGCGCCTCCGCCCGCTGCGACTCGGCCCGCCCGCCGAACCAGCGCCGGGTGCCACCGCCGGCGAACGCGGCCGGCAGCGCGAGCGCGGCCACGACCGGCAGGGCGAGCAGAGTGAGGGTGTCCGCGAGCGCGCGGCGGTGGCGATGTGCGCGCGGCACCGACGGCGAGTACGGCTGCGAAGGTGTCGCCGTCACATCCCTCTCCCGTGCTGTCATCCGTCCTGGCGGGTGCCCGATCTCATTCTCCCACCCGTAGAGGACGAACACACGGGCCGATCAGTTCGCCGTACGCAGGGTGACTTCACCGTCGTCGGAACGGGCCCTGACGACATGCGAGCTGGAGTCGTCGCGGGGCACGGACACATGCACCGAACCGTCGCCCGTCCGCGCCGCCACCCGGTACGCGGACCTCGGCAGCGCGACCGTCACGGACCCGTCGCCGCTGCGGGTGTCCACGAGGTCCGGTACGGCACCCAGCTCCAGGTGCACCGACCCGTCGCCGGTCTCCGCCCGGACCGTGCGCGAGTCGACCTCGGCGCGCACGGACCCGTCACCTGTGTGCACCTCCAGCGGACCGGTGCAGTCGCCGACCCGCACGGAGCCGTCGCCGGTGCTGATGCTCAGCGCGTCCCTGAGGCCGTGCGCGCGCACGCTCCCGTCCCCGTCCCGGACCTTCACCGCGACCCCGCGCGGCACCTCGATCCGGTGCCTGGCCGAACAGTCGGCGACGACACCCGAGCACTTCACCCGCAGCACCAGCCGGTCGCCGCGCATCGACCACGTCACCTCCGGGTCCCGGCCGATGGCGACCTTCCCCTGGAACCACCGGGTCACCGCCACCTTCCCCGTCGCGTTCCCGTCCGCGGCGACGATCTCCAGCGCCGAGTCGTCGGAGTCCACGGTCAGCGTCCGCCCCTGCAGCGCGAACGTCCGGTGATCCGGATCCTTGTCGTCCCCCGCGGACGCCCCACAGGCGGTGACCCCACCGACGAGCGCGACAGCGACGACGCCGAGCGCCACCCGGGCGGCATTACTACGACTGACCATGACGAGTTCCCCCTGATCCGGACCTACGAAGCCCCTCCGACGCTAGGCAACCCGGCAGCCCAAGGGGATCCGGGCCACCGGCGGATCGGGGGTGGGGATAACCCCCGTGTCGAACACGCTGCCGATTCGGGTTTGCCGGGCACTGCCTTGGGCAAGGTAGGCTGTCGACTCGTCCCGGGTGCGTAGCTCAGGGGTAGAGCGCCTGCCTTACAAGCAGGATGTCGGCGGTTCGAAACCGTCCGCGCCCACCGTGGGAAGACCCCGGCCGTTTCGGCCGGGGTTTTTTGCGTTCACCGTTCGTGTGCGTGCTTCAGGCTCGTGCGGGCCTCCACCCGGTCCCCGGCCGTGACCTCCGACCAGAAGCGGTGGGTCGTGACGAAGACGGCGAGTTCGTGTTCGCGGCGGCGCAGCTTCTCGACCTCGGCCTGTTCGTCGGGTGTCCAGCCCGGGGAGGCGGGGCGCTCCACCTTGCGCCAGCCGCCGTTGTCACTGAATCCGTCCAGGGGCTCGACCGACCAGGGGAGGCGCTTGAGCAGGGCCGACAGCTCGGCCCGGACCTGATGCAGCTCCTCCTGACCGGCGAGGAGGTCACTCGGAAAGTCATAGGTCGTTGCCACGACACAATGCTACGCCTGTTCGATTTTGGGATGCGAGCGTGTTCGGGGGGTTCATGCGAATGGGGTTGGCGTGCGCCGCAGTTGGGGTTCGGGCGGCGTGTCGCCGTCCGGCTAGCGTGGGTCCGCATGACCGACACCGAGATCGAGATCACCGCGGAGCTGGTGCGGGATCTGCTGCGCGACCAGCATCCGGACCTGGCGGGTCTGCCCGTGGAGTTCGGCGCCCGTGGCTGGGACAACCAGCTGTGGCGCGTCGGCGACGACCTCGCCGTCCGGATGCCCTGGGCGACGCGGTCCGCCGACGCGCTGCTGCGCAAGGAGCACGCCTGGCTTCCCGAGCTCGCCCCGTGTCTTCCGCTGCCGGTCCCCGTCCCGCAGCGCGTCGGCGAGCCCTCCGCGAGGTTCCCGCGGCCTTGGCTCGTGACCACCTGGGTGCCGGGGACCCCCGCCGACCGTGCCCCCGTCACGCGTGGGGCGGAGGCGGCCGAAACCCTGGCCGCCTTCCTGACCGCTCTCCACCGACCCGCCCCCGAGGGGGCACCGTCCGGCCGCGACCGCGGTGGCCCGCTGTCCGACAGCGCCGAAGGATTCGCGGGGATGCTCGCGTCGGCCACCGAGCTGGGGCTGCTCCCGGACCCGGAGGCCGTCCGCGCGGTCTGGGAGGACGCCCTCGCCGCGCCCCGCCGGCAGGGGCCGGCGCTGTGGCTGCACGCCGATCTGCATCCGGCCAACGTCCTCACCGAGGACGGCACCCTGTGCGGCGTGATCGACTTCGGTGACCTCTGCGCGGGCGACCCGGCCTGCGATCTCGCCGCCGCCTGGCTGCTGCTGCCGGACGGCGCCGTCGACCGCTTCCACGACGCCTACCGGCCCGCCGCCGACACGGCGACCCGCCGCCGGGCCCGCGGCTGGGCGCTGCTCAAGGCCCTCTCCTGCGCCCTCATCGGAGAGGCCGGAGTCCGCGGCCGCCCGGGCGGCAAGCCCTCCTGGGGGCCACCCGCCCACGCCGCGCTACGGCGACTCGTCGCAACGGCTGCATGAGACCCAGGTCACTTCCGGCCGTGTCACAGCGGCCGGAGGTGTCTCGTCCCATGGGTGTCGGTGACAGACGGACAAGGAGTGCATCGTGGAAGCTCGGTTGAATCTCATGGCGAGCCCGGTCGCGGCCAAGGCGTTCAAGCAGATCGTCGCCGCGAGCCATGCGCTGGGGGAGTCGGGGTTGCCCTTCGCCACGCGGGAGTTCGTCAATCTGCGGGCCAGTCAGATCAACGGCTGCGCCGGGTGCGTCGACATGCACACCAAGGAGCTCGCGCATGCCGGGGAGAGCGCCGTGCGCATCAACCTGGTCGCGGCCTGGCGGGAGGCCACCGTCTTCAGCGAGGCCGAGCGCGCCGCGCTGGAGCTGGCCGAGCAGGGCACCCGCATCGCGGACGCGGCCGGCGGCGTCCCGGACGAGGTGTGGGAGAGCGCTGCCAAGCACTACGACGAGGAGCAACTCGCGGCACTGGTCGCCCAGATCGCCATCATCAACGCCTTCAACCGCGGCAATGTGATGACGCGGCAGCCCGCGGGCGACTACCAGGTCGGCCAGTACCGCTGAGGGCTTCGGGTCAGGCGTGCTGCCGCGCCAACTCCCGTACCACCCGCGCCGTCACCGGCACGCTCACCCCGTGCCGGTCCGCCGCCCGCAGCAACGCGCCGCCGATGGCGTCGAGTTCGAGGGGCCGGCCCGCTTCGGCGTCGCGCTGCATCGACGACTTGGTCTGCGGCGGGAAGGCGTCGTAGCGGGCCATCGCCCGGGCCGGGTCGGTCGGACCGCCGCAGGCCCGGCTGACGGCGGCCGTCTCCTCGACGAGTGCCGTCAGCTCCTCCCGATGCCGTGTGCGTACCTCGCCCAGCGGCAGGGCGTGCAGCGTGGTCAGCAGGGCGAACGGCGCCAGGAACGACATCTTCGCCCACAGCGCGCCCGTCTCGTCGTCCAGCACCCGCGTGACCGGCCCAGCGGCCTCCAGCGCCAGGGCCGGCGCGTCGAGGCGCTTGCGGTCCACGCCCTCGCCGGTCAGGTCGATCTCGGCGAAGGGGCTGCCGTGTTCGATCACGCCCGGTGCGACCCGGGTGGACTCGACGCGGATGACGGCGGGGGCGACCAGATCGGGGCGGTACCGGGCGCGCAGTGCGGCGGGGTGCTCGACGCCGTTCAGGAACGGTACGAGGAGGCCGTCGCCGAGGGCCGAAGGCGGGACGCGGTCGAGGGCGGCCTCCAGGGCGGTGTGCTTGACGGCGACCAGGCACGCGGCGACCGGCTCGCGCAGCACGGTGTCGGCCTCGACGCGGGCCGTGAAGTCGCCGAACCTCCCGCTGCGCACCCGTATGCCGTCCCTGCGCAGCACCTGGACCGTGTCCTCGCCGGCCAGGCAGATCACGCGGTGGCCGGCGCGCGCCAGCAGTCCGGCGAGCAGGCCGCCGATGCCGCCGGGTCCCAGCACCGCCACGGTGAGTGCGTCGTTCGCCATGATGCTTCTGATCCCTTCGCCGGTCGGCCCCACGACGGTGGCCGCCTCGGAACGGATCATCGCAGCCGGCGGCGAGTTGGGCGAGACTGTTCCCATGTGCCGGAGCATCAAGACACTTCGCCCGCCCGCGTTGCCCGAAGAGGCGACGCAGGAGGAGATCAGGGCCGCGGCCCTGCAGTTCGTACGGAAGGTGTCCGGCTTCCGGGCGCCCGCCGCACACAACCAGGAGGTGTTCGACCACGCCGTCGACGTGATCGCGCAGGCCACGGCGGAGCTGCTGGACGGCCTGGAGGTGCGGGGGCAGCAGAAGGCGAGTGCCTGAGGGGCGGTAGGGGTCAGCCGACCTCGGACGCCTTGACCGGCCGCCGCATCACGTACGCCGCCCCGGCCCCCGCCCCGAAGAGCGCGAGGACCGAGACGCCGGTCCCCAGCCAGGTCGCGCCGAGCCACTGGCCGCCGTAGTAGCCGAGGGCCACGCTGTAGGCGGCCCACGTCAGGCCGGCCAGCGCCGACCAGGGCAGGAAGTCGCGGGCGCGGCGGTGGGCGGCGCCCGCGCCGAGGGAGACGACGGAGCGGCCGGCCGGGGCGAAGCGGGCGAGGATGACCAGCGCGCCGCCGCCTCGGGCCAGAGCGACGCCGAGACGTTCCTGCGCGTCGGTCAGTCGGCGGGAGCGGGCGATGGCGCGGTCCAGGCGTTCGCCGCCCCGCCAGGCCAGCCGGTAGGCGACCAGGTCACCCAGGACCGAGGCGGTGGCGGCGCAGAGTGTGAGGGCGAGGATGTCGGGGACGTCGTGCGGCACGCGGCCGGTCGCCGAGCCCGCGGCCGCCGCGGTGGCGGCCGTGATGACCAGCACCCCGCTCGGCAGCACCGGCAGGAACACGTCCAGCAGCACCGACAGCGCCACCATGGCGTAGATCCAAGGGGTCCCGGTCAACGACCCCACACTCTCCAGCACCGCAGACTCCCCGTGAACTCCCCCGTGGACCACACCGTGCCGCGACGTCGCAGGGGAGCGGCAGGGCGGCCATCAACAGCCATACAGCGTACGCCCGTGGTGTGACGGGAGTTTCATGGGGGCCACGTGGGATCGGCACCGGACGTTCACCCGGCTGCCGACCCGCGTCGGAGTGTCAGGCGGCCACCGGCGTCTGTTCCGCGGCCCGTCCGCTCCGCGCCGTGGAGCGCCTGGCCAGCAGGCGGTCGAGGCCGAACGCGCCGGAGCCGGTGAAGACCAGCAGGAGCAGGGCCCAGCAGAACATGGCCGCGGGCTCGCCGCCGTTCTGGATCGGCCACAGGGCGTGCGGCTGGTGCACCTTGAAGTAGGCGTACGCCATGGAGCCGGAGGCGATGAAGGCCGCCGCGCGGGTGGCGAGCCCGAGCAGGACGAGGACGCCGCCGACGAGTTCGATGACGGCGGCGTACCAGGACGGCCAGGCGCCGGCCCGGACGGTGGCGCCGGTGCCGAACGCGCCGCCGAGGACGCCGAAGAGGGAGGCGGCGCCGTGGCAGGCGAAGAGCAGGCCGACGACCATGCGGAACAGGCCGAGGGCGTAGGGCTGGGCGGAGTTGAGGCGAGCGGTCATGTGGGGGGTGCTCCTTCGGTGTTGTCGCGACCTGTCGGGGACATGACAGGTTGATGGGACGGCGGTACCGAACGAGCTTTTTACGTTAGGTCAGCCGAGATGATGTTGGAAGTTCAACATTGGCCAACGGGTCCGCGCTGCTCCCCGTGCCGTCCGCCGTGTCGACGCACGTGGGAGCGCTCCCATGCGGCCTCGCGGGCCCGAAAGTGTGACCGAATCCGCTCCCCTCGGGCCCCGCCGCTCACGAGGAGCTGAGCTGTGACTCGACCACCGTCCTCAACACCCCTTCTCCCCGGGCCTGTTCGAGCCGCAGCCGCGCCGAACGGCCCCTCAGCGTCAGCGTCATGAGCTGGTTGCCGAACCAGGGCCCGCCGGTCCTGCGCCACTTGACCGGCGCCGGCGCGCACCGGCCGTGTCGCAGGAACCGCCGCCCCAGCACCCGCGCCGCCGCACTCCAGCCGAACCGGAAGGCGACGCGGATCGCCCGTGGCACGGCGTTGTGCACGGGCGAGCAGGTCAGTTGCAGCACCCGGGCGTCCGGCCCGGACCCCGAGGGCCACGAGGCCTCCGCCACGTACGCGTGATGGACGTCGCCCGACAGGACGAGCACCGTCGCGGGCGCCCCCTCCCCCGAACCGACCTTCGCGATCAGCTCGGCAAGTGCGGCGAAGGAGGCCGGGAAGGCCGCCCAGTGCTCCAGATCAGCCCCCCGCCTCAGGTCCTCGCCGAACCGCGCCCAGCGCGCCCCCCGGTCCCCCCGGCACAGGGCGGCGCTCCACGCCTCGGCGTCGTGCACGAGGTGCGGCAGCAGCCAGGGCAGCGAGGTCCCGATCAGGAGGTGGTCGTACGCCCCGGCGTCCAGCACCTGCTCGCGCAGCCACCGATCCTCGCCCGGGTCGAGCATCGCCCGGTTCTCCTCGTCGAGGACGCGGGCCGCCCGCGAGTCCACCATCACCAGCCGGGTGCGGCCGAAGTCGCGCCGGTAACTCCAGCGCACCGAGGCGGGATCGACGTCGGCGCGGGAGGCGAAGGCGCGCAACTCGTCCGTCCCGTCGGGCAGTTCGCGCACGGCCGCGTAGAGCGGGTCGGCGGCGAGTTCGGCCGGCGAGAGGTTCCCCAGGTGCTGGTGCACCCAGTACGACATCAGGCCGCTCAGCAGCCGCTCCCGCCACCACGGGGTGGCCCGCATGTCCTCCACCCAGGCGGCGGAGGTGTTCCAGTCGTCGATGACGTCGTGGTCGTCGAAGATCATGCAGCTGGGCACGGTGGACAGCAGCCAGCGCACCTCGGGGTCGAGCCAGGACTCGTAGTAGAGGTGGGTGTACTCCTCGTAGTCGGCCACCTGGCTGCCCGGCGGGTCGCCGAGGTCGCGGCGGGCGGCGAGCCAGCGCTGCGTGGCGGGGGAGGTCTCGTCGGCGTAGACCTGGTCGCCCAGCAGCAGGAGCACGTCCGGGCGTTCGCCCTCGGAGTCGGCCGCCATCCGGACGGCGAGCGTGTCGAGGGCGTCCGGGCCGACGGGGTCCGGCTCGTCGGCAGGCGGGGCGGCCCAGCGGCAGGAGCCGAAGCAGACGCGGACCTCGTCGTCCTCGCGCGGGGCGCGGATGACCGAGGGCGGGAACCCGGAGTCGGGCGGCGGCCACACGCGGGCGCCGTCCAGATGGACGTCGTACGACGTCGTCGTGCCCGCGGTCAGGCCGGTGACCGGCACCAGGGCGTAGTGGTGGCCCGCGATCTGGAAGGTGCGGGCCTCGCCGCCGGAGCCGTCGGCGCAGCGCACCTCGGCGGTGCAGGGGCGGCTCGCCTCGACCCATACGGTCGCGGACGAACCGTCGGCATACCTCAGCAGTGGACCCAGGCGCAGTTCGGCCACGTACTCACGCTCCTCCGTCGCCCCGTACGGTACGGAACGACGGAGGTGAGGGGGGAGGTTCCGCGCGTAACGATCAGTCGTCGGATCAGCAGCCGGAGAGGTAGCTCGTCAGCGCCGACTTCTCGGCGGAGTCGACCGAGAGGTCGTAGTAGTACTTCACCTGGACCCAGGCGCGCACGTAGGTGCACAGGTACGCGGACCGGGACGGCACCCAGGTGGCGGGGTCCTGGTCGCCCTTGGACTGGTTCACGTTGTCGGTGACGGCCAGCAGCTGCGGGCGGGTGATGTCGTTGGCGAACGCCTGGCGCTGGGCGGTGGTCCACTTGCTCGCGCCGGAGTCCCAGGCCTCGGCGAGCGGCACGAGGTGGTCGATGTCCAGGTCGGAGGCGGCGGTCCAGGTCGCGCCGTCGTAGGGGGAGTACCAGCTGCCGCTGGTCGCGGCGCACGCGGAGTCGGTCACGACGTTCGTGCCGTCCCGCTTGAGGATGTACTCGCGGGTGTTGCAGGTGCCGCTGATCGTGATCCAGGTCGGGAAGAGGTCGCGGCTGTAGCCGGTGCGGTTCTCCGTCGCCACGGTGAGCGAGGCGAGGTAGGTGCGCGCGGTGGCGGCGCTGACGGGGGTGGGGAGGGCGGCGGAGGCGCTCGGGCCGTTGAGGAGCCCGACGGAGGCTATGAGTCCGGTAAGAGCCGCGAGTATGCTGAGCCGTCGACGCGCGTAGAACTTCGGCATGCGAACTCCCTTGTGGTGTGGGGGCCTTGGGTGCGAGCAGGGGAATGCTCCCGGCGCCGTGTTGCGTCCGGGTGTGCGTTCGGTAAGAAGCTAGTGACGCGTACATGACACGACAAGGTGTACGGCTGAACTTTCGCCCGACGGCTCGTCGCGTACCATGGACGGCGCAGAAGGGGAGTAGCTCTTCGCCGGACCGTCGACATACTGCTCAGCTCGTCTGAGCCGGCGCCCGGAGGCGGGTCCCTCGTGGACCTCGCCAGCGAGACCTTCGGCAGAGCAGTGCACGCCCGTGCCGTACGGCACGGGTGACATGTGTGCGCTGCCGTGCCGAGGTGTCGTGTGCGAAGGCTCAGCACTCTCGGCGGGGCAGCCCCGACCGATTGAGGAACCTTGATCAGCATCACCGTCCTGGCGCTCGTCTTCGGCGTCGTCTTCCTCGCGGAGCTTCCGGACAAGACCGCGCTCGCCGGCCTCGTACTGGGGGCGCGCTACCGCGCCTCGTACGTCTTCGCGGGCGTCGCGGCCGCGTTCCTGCTGCACGTCGTGCTCGCCGTGGCGGCGGGCAGTGTGCTGACCCTGCTGCCGCAGCGGCTCGTGCACGCGATCACGGGCCTGCTCTTCCTGGGCGGCGCGGCGATGCTGCTGTTCGGCAAGGGGGACGGCGAGGAGGAGATCCGCAGGCCCGAGGACCAGTCCTTCTGGAAGGTCGCGGGCACCGGTTTCATGCTCATCCTCGTCGCCGAGTTCGGTGACCTCACGCAGATCATGACGGCGAACCTCGCGGCCCGCTACGACGACCCGCTGTCGGTGGGGCTCGGTGCCGTGCTGGCGCTGTGGGCGGTGGCCGGACTGGGCATCGTCGGCGGAAAGGCGCTGATGAAGCGGGTGCCGCTGAAGCTGATCACGAAGATCGCCGCGCTGCTGATGGCGGGGCTCGGGGTGTGGAGCCTGTGGGAGGCCGCGGCCGGGTGAGGCCGCCGGCCGGGCGGCGGGGGAGCTGAACGGCCGGTGAACTCTTCCGGGAGGCGGTGGCGGATGGCGGGCATGTTTTGTACCGTAGAGAAACAAAGTGGCTCCCGCCCGTTTCCCCTGACCGGCGGGCGGGGCCGCCTTGTTCCCCCCTCCCTGCCTTGGAGCTGCCGATGACGGTCACCGCCGTGCCCACCGTCCTGACCGCCCGCGCCCTCCTGCTGGACATGGACGGCACCCTCGTGAACTCCGACGCCGTCGTCGAACGCATCTGGCGGCGCTGGGCCGAGCGGCACGGGTTGGACGCGGACGAGGTCATGAAGGTGGTCCACGGGCGCCAGGGCCACGCCTCGATGGCCGTCCTGCTGCCGGACCGTCCCATGGAGCAGAACCACGCCGACAACGCGCGGATGCTGGCCGAGGAGACCGCCGACACCGACGGGGTCGTGGAGGTCCCCGGTGCGGCGGAGTTCCTGGCGTCCCTGAACGGCCTGCCGCACGCGCTGGTGACCTCTGCGGACGTTCCCCTCTCCGCGGCCCGCATGGCCGCGGCGGGGCTGCCGCTGCCGCGCGTGCGCATCACGGCGGAGAGCGTCGGCGCGAGCAAGCCGGACCCGGAGGGATTCCTCAAGGGCGCGGCCGAGCTGGGGATCGCCCCCGCCGACTGCGTCGTCTTCGAGGACTCCGCCGCGGGCATCGCCGCCGGCCGCGCCGCGGGGATGCGGGTCGTGGGAGTGGGTCCCCGAGCCGACTTCCACGAGCCCGACGTCGTCGTCCGCGACCTCACCCAGGTACGCGTCGAGGCGACGGTGGACGGCACGATCCGGATCTGCGTGCGCTGAGGCGCCGGGCCTGGCATGTCGCGCCGGGCTGGGCTCGGGCGGCTCGGACTGTAGTCGCGGTGCGCGTGCGAGGGCGGTTTCGAGGCTCGGGCGGCGTGTGGTGACGTACCCCGGTCGGCCGTGACTTGGGACTCCGACGTTTCCGGGAGTGCGTGACTGAGGACTCCGGCGTTTCCGGGAGTGCGTGACTGAGGACTCCGGCGTTTCCGGGAGCTCGTGGCTCAGGGTTCCGACGTTTCCGACTCCAGGTGGGAGCGGGTTTCGAGGTCGTAGACGCCGTACTGCTGTGGCTGGATTCCGCGGGCCTGCTGGTAGCGGGTGACCGCGTCCTCGACGCCCTCGTTGTAGTGGCCGGTCGCCTTTCGTGTGTACAGGCCGAGCTGGGTCAGGCGCAGTTCCAGTTCCTTCACCTCGGGGCCGCTGTCGCCGCGGCGCAGGACCGGCGGGCGGGTGCGCTGGTCGTTGCCCGCGGTCATCGTGCCGGTCGCCGAGGACGTGGCGGTCGGCGTGGCCGGACTGCGCGTCGGGGCCACGGAGGGCGACGGCGAGGCGCTCGTGGAAGACGCTGAGACCGAGGGGGACGGCGTCGCGGTGGGCGCCGCCGCCGTCGGTGCCGGCCGCCCTGCCGGGACGGTCGACGGTGACGGCGACTTCGGTGCCCTGCTCGTCGGCGCCTCCGGGACGCTCGCGCGCACGTCGTCCGGCAGTGCCGTGTCCCGCGACGGCGGCTCGTACGAGAACAGCCCGCTGGCCAGTCCGGCCGCCGCCACCACCGCCACGACGGCGCCGCCCGCGGCGAGCAGGACGGTGCGCGTACGGGGGCGTCGGCGGCCAGGGTGCCGAGCGGAGGTCGGTGCAGTGGCCGGTGCAGTGGCCGGCGCAGTGGCCGGCGGGTCGGCCGGGGCGCTCGGGCCGGGCGGGTCGGCCGTCTCGAACGGGCGCAGGTCCGGGCCGACCGCCCGCAACGGCATCGTCCCCTCCGTCGCCCCCTCCAGGTCGACGTACGGCCTGATCCGCAGCGGATCGAAGTCCTCCGCCGCGGCCGCCTGCGCCGTACGGGCTTCGCGCAGGGCGTCGGACGCCCGCTGCGCGCAGCCGCACGACGGCGTGTTGTCACCGCCTCTGGGCGCACCGCACTCCGGGCACAGGTGACCTTCGGGGTCTGTCACGCGTTCGTCCCTCCCCTCGCGCTCCCCTCGCGAACTCCAGAGATTATGCAGATCTCCCTCACCCCGTCTTCCACAAGCCCCCGGAATCCCGGCTTCCGAGGACTCGACGGGCCATATCCGGTCACTCCGACCACGATGGGAGGTGCGTCGAGGACGCACGGCGACCGTTGGGAGGCCTTATGGCAGGGGATGCGAGCACAGTGACCCGGCACCGGCAGGAGGCACGGGACCCGCACGTACCCGGGAACGTCCTCGTCTCGATCGGCGCCCTGCTCCTCGGGCTGCTGCTCGCCGCGCTCGACCAGACCATCGTCTCCACCGCGCTGCCGACCATCGTCAGCGACCTCGGTGGGCTGGAGCACCTGTCGTGGGTGGTGACCGCGTACCTGCTCGCCTCGACCGCCGCGACCCCGCTGTGGGGCAAGCTCGGCGACCAGTACGGGCGCAAGAGGCTGTTCCAGACCGCGATCGTGATCTTCCTCATCGGCTCCGCGCTGTGCGGCATGGCGCAGAACATGCCGCAGCTCATCGCCTTCCGCGCGCTGCAGGGGCTCGGCGGCGGCGGGCTGATGGTGCTGTCCATGGCGATCGTCGGGGACGTCGTGCCGCCGCGCGAGCGCGGTCGCTACCAAGGGCTGTTCGGGGCCGTGTTCGGGGCGACCAGCGTCCTCGGACCGCTGCTCGGCGGCCTGTTCACCGAACACCTCAGCTGGCGCTGGGTGTTCTACATCAACCTCCCCGTCGGCGTGATCGCCCTCGTGGTGATCGCGGCCGTGCTGCGCATCCAGCGCAAGGAGACCCCGCACGTCATCGACTACCTCGGCACGTTCCTGATCGCGTCCGTCGCCACCTGTCTGGTGCTCGTCGCCTCGCTGGGCGGCACGACCTGGGGGTGGGGCTCGGCGCAGATCGTCGGGCTGGCCGTGCTGGGCGTCGTACTCGCCGTGGCGTTCGTGGCGGTGGAGCGGCGGGCCGCCGAACCGGTGCTGCCGCTGAAGCTGTTCCGCATCCGGACGTTCACCCTGTCCGCCGTCATCAGCTTCATCGTCGGCTTCGCCATGTTCGGCGCGATGACCTACCTGCCGACCTTCCTGCAGGTCGTGCAGGGCGTCACACCCACCATGTCCGGTGTGCACATGCTCCCCATGGTGTTCGGACTGCTGCTGTCGTCCACCGGCTCCGGGCAGATCGTCAGCCGGACGGGCCGCTGGAAGGTCTTCCCGGTGGCGGGCACGGCCGTCACCACCCTCGGGCTGCTCCTGCTGCACCGCCTCGACGAGAACAGCTCCACGTTCGAGATGAGCGCCTACTTCTTCGTCTTCGGCCTCGGACTCGGCCTGGTCATGCAGGTACTGGTGCTCATCGTGCAGAACGCCGTCTCCTACGAGGACCTCGGAGTCGCGACCTCCGGCGCGACCTTCTTCCGCTCCATCGGCGCCTCCTTCGGCGTCGCGATCTTCGGCACGGTCTTCGCGAGCCGCCTCGGCGACAAGCTGACGGCGGCGTTCAGGGGTGAGCGGCTGCCGGGAGGCGTCTCGGCGAACGCCCTCGAGTCCGACCCGCGGGGCATCGCCTCACTCCCGCCCGCACTGCGCGCGCCGGCCCTGCACGCCTACGCCTCCGCCATCACCGACGTCTTCCTGTACGCCGCCCCCGTCGCCCTCCTGGGCTTCGTCCTGGCCTGGTTCCTCAAGGAGGACCCGCTGCGCGGCTCCGTGACCGCGCCCGACGTCACCGAGACGCTCGCCAGCAACCCCGTCGAACGGTCCTCGTACGACGAGGTGTGCCGGGCGCTGTCCGTGCTCGGCACGCGCGAGGGGCGGCGCAAGGTGTACGAGGACATCACCGAGCGGGCCGGCTACGACCTGCTGCCGGCGGCCAGTTGGCTGCTGCTGCGGATCAGGCGGTACGGCTGGGCCGAGCCGGCCGTGCTCGCCGAACGCAGTTCCGTGCCGCTGAACGTCATCATCGAGGCCGCCCGGCAGGTGGAGGTGCGCCGCCTCGCCGTGCGGGAGGGGCTGGAACTGGTGCTGACGGACAGCGGGCGACAGGTCGCCGAGCGGCTCGCCCAGGCCCGGGAGGAGTCGCTGGCGCGGCTCCTGGGGGACTGGTGGGGGCCGGAGCGGCCCACGGACCTCGTGCAGTTGGTGCGGGAGCTGAACGGCGAACTGTGCGGGTCGGAGCGGGAGGAGCCGCACAAGGGGGCGGTGGAGGGGGCCGCTTGAGACCGGGCCCCCCTCGGGCCTGTCGTTCGGCTCGGCTCCGCCCGAGACACCGAGCCGACCCGGACGACAGGCCCTACGCCTCCGTCGCGGCCGGCGCGTCGGCGGGCTCTCGCCGCAGGTCCTTGCGGAACCAGTGCTCGGCGTACGGGTCCTCGTTGTGGCGTGCCGTCTCCTCGTAGCCGAGGCGGGCGTAGAGGGCGCGGGCCGCGACCAGGTCGGATCGAGTGTCCAGGATCAGGTGGCGGGCGCCCAGGGTGCGGGCGGCCTCCTCGGCGGCCCGGACGAGCAGGGCCGCGCCGCCCCTGCCCCGCATCTCCTCGTGCACGAACACCCGGGTCAGCTCCGCGGTCTCCGCGTCCAGCAGACGTACGCCGGCCGAGCCCGCCGGTTCCCCGTCCCAGCGGGCGACCAGCAGCTCGCCCTTGGGCGGGGCCAGTTCCGCGCCGGTCCGCGCGGCGATCTCGCGCTCCAGTTCCGCGGGGTCCGTGCGGCGGCCGTGGTGCAGGAGGTACCAGCGGTCGCTGACTTCCGTGTAGTAGGCCCGCCAGAGGGCTGCGGCCACGGGGGAGTCGTAGGGCTCCGGAGTGATGGTCCAGGTCATGGCCCCCATCTCAGGAGACGGTGCGGCGCGCCCGCAACCGGATATGCGTGACCTCCGGCGAGTCCAGCACCTGGGTCTTCTCCCACTCGATGTGCTGGTCGCCCAGGTTGTCGAAGAGGCGGCGGCCGCCGCAGGCCAGGACCGGGACGACGTGCAGGAGCAGTTCGTCCAGCAGGCCCGCCCGGATGAACTGCTGGACCAGATCCGCTCCGCCCGCCAGCGACACGTCCTTCTCGCCGGCCGCCCGCCGGGCCAGTTCCAGGGCGCGTTCGGGACCCTCGGTGACGAAGTGGAACGTGGTGCCGCCCTTCTTGGGAACCGACGGGCGCGCATGGTGGGTGACCACGTACACCGGCGCGTGGAACGGCGGCTCGTCGCCCCACGGGTCCTCGCCGGTGACGTACATGCCGTGACCCATGACCACCGCACCCGGCCGCCGGACGTGCTCGGCGATCAGGTCGTCGTCCGGCCCGGTCAGGCCACCCTCCATCCCCTGCATCCGGCGGAACGTCCGCAGGCCGAACACCCAGGAGTGCAGCCGCTCCCCGCCGATGCCCAGCGGGTGCTCCCGGCCCGACTCGGGGCCCGCGATGTATCCGTCCAGGGACATGGCCAGCCGTGCGATGACCTCACCCATGACGATCTCCTTCGGTACGGGCACCCTTCGCGGTGCCTTTGTTCATGCGTCGATCGGGGGCGCGGGGGATCGACACGTCGGGCGAGGGATTTTGATACCCGTTTACGCGGGGTGTTCCGGGTCACCCGTTCGGTGAACCGGCCCGTCGGGCCGAAACATCGGAAGGCACCCATGTCCACAGGCATGATCATTGCTTTGATCGTGATCGTGGCGGCCGTGGTCGTTGTCGCGGCCGTCCTGACCCGGCGCGCGAAGGGCCCGCACGGTGGCCGGGACCTGAAGCGGCGCTTCGGGCCCGAATACGACCGGACGGTTGCCCGGCACGACGGAGACGCCAAGGCAGCCGAGCGCGAACTCACCGAGCGCGTGGAGCGGCACGGCTCGCTGCGTGAGCGGCCGCTCGACGCGGGCCGCCGGGAACAGTACGAGGCCCGCTGGACGGCCGCGCAGGAGCGGTTCGTCGACGCACCCCGGGAGGCGGTCGCGGAGGCGGACCGGCTGCTGGCAGAGCTTGCCGCCGAGCGCGGCTTCCCGGACGGGAACCAGTACGAGGAGCAGCTCGCCGCGCTCTCCGTCCACCACGCCCATCACGTCCACGGCTACCGGAACGTCCACCGGGTCGCCCGCGTAGGCGCGGGCGGGCAGGACGGCGACCGGTCCGACACGGAGGAGATGCGGGAGGCCATGGTCGAGGCCCGCGCGCTCTTCGAGGACCTGATGTCCTCCACCCGCCGCCGCGGCGCGAACGCCGAGAGGGCCGAGCGGGGCGAGGAGGTCGCCGCCGACGGCGACACGCGCGGCAACGGACACCACGAGAGCCGCGGCCATATGCCGTGGGCCATGAATCGACGTCACGCGAAGGGTAGTTGAGCGACATGACGGACGCTGTGACCGGCCCGGGCGCCGGAGCCAGGGGTTCTGAGGGCGATGACAGGACCAACCGCCGCACGGTGACCCCGACGCCCGAAGAGACCGAGCGGGAGGGCGGCCGGACGACGCCGACGCCCGGAGACACCGAGCGACTGGGCGGCCGGACGACATCGACGCCCGAGGACATCGGGCGAGGCGACGAGGACGGGGAGCGGCGGGTCGTGGCGCCCACGCCGCCGGAGGCGACCGACGCCGAGGCGGGCAGCGCTCACGGCGACACGGGCGCCGGTGCGCGCACCCGTACGCCCGCCTCCGGAACCGGCCGTTCCACCGCGGGCACGACACCCGGAACGGACAGCTTCGGCACGGACACCGGTGTCGGCGGGTCCGGTACGCATACCGGTTCTGGTACGGGTACCGGTGGCGCGTACACGGGTATCGGCGGTTCCGGCTCGCATGCCGGTGCCACGGACACCGGTATCGGCGGCCACGGCTCCCGCGTCGGCGGTACGGACGCCGGAGGCGCCGCCACCGGGGCCCGGCTGCTTCCGCACGACGAGTGCGACAAGCTGGAGGCGCAGCTGCGGCACGCCGTCGCGGGGTTCGTCGACGGGCCCCGGGACGCCGTGCAGGAGGCCGACCGGGTGCTGGAGGAGATCGCCGGGCGGTTCGCCGAGGCGGTGACCCGGCGCCGCCGGACCCTGCGCATGTCCTGGCAGGACGGCAAGTCGGGCGGCGCGGACGAGGCCGCGCGCACGGACACCGAACAGCTCAGGCTGGCCCTGAGGGACTATCGCGAGCTGGCCGAACGCCTGCTCCACGGCTGACCCGACAGCCACCGGCCGAGGGGACCTAAGCGGTCTCCTCGGCCTTTCCTGCCGCCGTGCGGCGCTCCCGCCACTGCCGTACGACCTCTTCGACGTCGTACGGCTTCATCCCGAGCGGGGGCCCCGGCGGCGGCTTGAACATCATGTCGCGGATCTTGACGTTGACGTCCGTGATCAGTTTGCGCGCGATGCGCTCCGAAGGGGCCGCGTAGGCCGCCGCGAGCGTGTCCTCGGCCTCCTTGCGCAGGGCCAGGGTCGGAGGCAGCACCGACAGGCCCTCGCGGGCCATCTTCTGCCTGATCCACCACAGTTCGTCGTACGTGGTGTCGGTGCCGGGCGGCAACGGCTTGCCCGCGCCCGGGAGTCGGGTGAACTCACCGCGTCTCTCGGCGTCACGGATCTGTTTGTCCACCCAGGACTCGAACGGGACGCCGGGTGGCTTTCGCTCGGTCATGACTTCATTGTGCCGGACGCCGTAGACCCGGGCGATTTATCATGCGGCCGCTGCGTAAGGACACTTCAAGAGGAGCGCACGTGCTCGAACTGACCATGGCCACCGTCGCCGCGGCGGAAGAGGGGGCCACGGCCGGCATGCAGATGGCCGACGCGCCCAGCGAGCCCGGCGCCGTGCTGCGGGTGGGCCGGGACAGGGCGTTGTGCCGACTGGTGACGCCCGACGACTGGCTGTTCGTGTCCCGGGTGCACCTGGAGTTCCAGTGCGGCCCGGAGGGGACCTGGCAGGTCACCTGGCTGCGCGGCTCGCAGGCCGATCCCTCCTCCGAGGTCCGGCTGGTGGTCGGCGAGTACGCCCAGGCCCTCGCCTACGGCGGCACGGTGATGCTGCCCAGAGGCGGCAACGGCGAGATCGTCGTCCGCGACCGCACCGCCCCCAGGAGTGTCAACGTCGGCTTCTACCACGAGTTCTAGCCGGGGTGGGCCCGGCGGCTACAGCACTCGGGCCAGGGCGAAGCCGTCGTGGCCCTTGCCGCTGACCGTCTGGATCGCCGTGCCGCTCAGCCTCGGGTGGCTGCCGATCAGTTCGATGGCGGCACGGGTGCCCCGGATCTCCGGGTCGGTGTCGTCCGCGTCGGTGACCCGGCCGCGCCGTACGACGTTGTCGACGACGATCAGGCTGCCGGCGCGGGTCAGGCGCATGGCCCACTCCACGTAGTGCGGGTTGTTGACCCGGTCGGCGTCGATGAAGACCAGGTCGAAGGGGGCCGGGTTCTCGTCGGCCAGCTTGGGCAGCGACTCCAGGGCCGGGCCGACCCGCACCTCGACCAGCCGGTCCAGGCCGGCCCGGGCGATGTTGCGGACGGCGATCTCGGCGTTCCTGGCGCTGTACTCCAGGGAGACCAGGCGGCCGTCCTCCGGGAGGGCGCGGGCCAGCCAGATGGTGCTGTAGCCGCCCAGGGTGCCGATCTCCAGGATGGTGCGGGCACCCTGGATCTCGGCGATGAGCCGCAGGAACTTGCCCTGGGGCGCGGTGACGGCGATGTGCGGGAGCCCGGCCGCCTCACTGTCACGCAGGGCCGCCCGGAGGGCCTCGTCGTCCCGCGCGAGGTGGGTGGTGAAGTAGTCGTCCACGTCGTGCCACAGCGACTCGCTCATTCACCTGTGCCTTTCGTGCGGCCGGACCGGAACGGCGGTGTGCTCGGTGTCTACTCTTCCACCGCCGGTGCCGAACCCGGCAGCGGTTTGCCCGCCGACTCGCTCATGAACCACACCGCGACGCCGCCGATCACGGCCGCCGCCATCATGTAGTACGCGGGCATCATCATGTTCCCGGTCGCGCCGATGAGGGCCGTGACGACCAGCGGGGTCGTGCCGCCGAACAAGGACACCGACACGTTGAAGCCGATCGACAGGGAGCCGTAGCGGACCCGGGTCGGGAACAGGGCGGGCAGGGCGGACGGCATCGCGGCCGTGAAGCAGACCAGCAGCAGGCCGAGCGCGGCCATGCCGAGGCCGACGGCGGCCAGGCTGCCCTGGCGGATCAGGAGGATCGAGGGGACGGACAGGAACAGGAAGCCCGCGCAGCCCGCGGCGATCACCGGACGGCGGCCGATCCGGTCGGTCAGGGCGCCCGCGAAGGGCTGGACGACCATCATCAGCGCCATGACGCCGAGGACGACCAGCAGACCGTGCGTCTCGTCGTAGTGGAGCTCACTGGTGAGGTAGCTCGGCATGTACGACAGCAGCATGTAGTCGGTGACGTTGAAGACCAGGACCAGACCCACGCACAGCAGCAGGGCCTTCCACTGACCCGTGATCATCTCGCGCAGCGGGACCTTCGGACGGGTGGACTCGCTCTTGGCGACCTCCGCGGCGAAGGCCGGGGTCTCCTCCAGGCGCATCCGCAGGTACAGGCCGATGACGCCCATCGGGCCCGCGATCAGGAACGGAATGCGCCAGCCCCAGCTCAGCAGGTCGTCGGAGGACAGCAGGGCGGTCATCAGGGTGACCAGGCCGGCGCCGCCGATGTAGCCGGCGAGCGTGCCGAACTCCAGCCAGCTGCCGAGGAAGCCGCGCCGCTTGTCGGGGGCGTACTCGGCGATGAAGGTCGACGCGCCCGCGTACTCGCCGCCGGTGGAGAAGCCCTGCACCAGTCGGGCCAGGAGCAGCAGCAGCGGAGCGCCGACGCCGATCGTGGCGTAGGACGGGATCAGGCCGATGGCGAAGGTGCCCGCCGCCATCATGATCATGGTGAGGGCGAGGACCTTCTGCCGTCCGACGCGGTCGCCGAGCGGGCCGAAGACCATGCCGCCGAGCGGGCGGACCAGGAAGGCCGCCGCGAAGGCGCCGAAGGTGGACAGCAGCTGGGCGGTGGGGTTGCCGGACGGGAAGAAGACCTTGCCCAGCGTCACCGCGATGTAGCTGTAGACACCGAAGTCGAACCACTCCATCGCGTTGCCCAGCGCGGCGGCCTGCACGGCACGCCGGACGAGGGCGGGATCGGTGGCGGTGGCATCGGAGGTGCGGGAGGTGCGTACCGGGGGAGCTGGGACTGCGGCGGTCGCCAAGACTTCGCTCGCCTACCTTTCGACGGGGACAGGGACGCGGCCCGCCCGGCGACGGTGACGGGGGCCGAAAATCGACCATAGGGGCACTTGTCGCCCTTACGTGTCGCACACAAGTCGTTGCACAATGCAGGTAAATGCGGTGTGTCCAGGCCCGTATGCCCGCCCGAAAGCACTGCCGGCGGAGATCGGCTGTGATCCATCTCGCGTCCCACCGAGGCAACCGACCCCCCGGCGCACTATCGTCATGCAGACAAAAGGAGAACGGACGTCAGGTGAAGCCGGGGTAGCCTGCGTCTCTCTGTGGGGGCTCACAGGAACATCGGGGCGGGAGGCCGACGAGGCGTGGCGAACGTGGAGCACAGCGGGCGACCGGCGGGAGCCTATGGGGCGACGGCCGGCGGAGGCCGGCTGCGGGCTGCGCGCCTGGCCCTGTGGCTGGTCGCGGCCGTCCTCGCCGTCCGGCAGGTGGCCGTCGTCCTCAGTACACCCCGGGGTGAGCGGCTGACGGACCTGGAGACCTGGGTGGGTCCCAACGGCGTCCTGCATGTGAAGGGCTCGTTGTACGACTCGACCCGGTTCACCGGCACGCCCTTCGGCGGGCTCGTCCTCAAACCGCTCACCCGCGCGGCCGAGCAGGCCCTCGGCTGGGGCTGGACCTTCGGCACCCTGCTGCTGGTCGTCGCGCTCGGCCTGGTCGTCGCGCGCGCCCTGCCGCAGCCGGTGAGCCGGCGCACCTCGCTGCTCGCCGCGCCGGTCGCGATCAGTCTGCTGATGCTGTCCCTGCCGGTGCGCAACGCGCTCTGGCTCGGCCAGATCAGCATCCTGCCGGTGCTGCTCGTGCTGGTCGGCTGCTTCATCGTCCGCGGGGAGCGCACCAGCGGCGTGCTGATCGGGATCGCCGCCGCCTTCCAGCCGACCGTGCTGCTCTTCGCGCCGCTGCTGTGGTTCACCGGCCGGCGCCGGGCCGCCGTCTCCACCGGTGCCACGTTCGTCGCGCTGACCGCGCTCGCCTGGGCGGCGATGCCGCACGACTCGTACACCTACTGGGTCCACCACATGGCGGGCACCGGGCTCGGCGGCAAGGCCGACGACCTGGCCAACCAGTCCCTGCACGGCGCCCTGCTGCGCCTGGGGCTGACCGGGCCGCTGGAGATCGGCCTGTTCTTCGCGCTCGGCACGGCCGTCGCCATGGTCGGCGTCCGGCGGGCCGTCCACAACGCCCGCGACGGACAGCTCCTCCTCGCCGTCGCCATCACCGGCTGCGCGGCGATCGCCGTGTCCCCGACCACCTGGCAGCACCAGCTGCTGTGGGTGCTGCTCGGGGTCGTCGGACGGGTCGGCAAGCGCGCCTCCGATCGGTACGTGTGGCCGGTCGCCGTCGTCCTGGTGATGACGCTGCCGGCGAAGATGATGCTGCCGAACATGGCCGCGATGGACCCCCTGCGTGACAACGTCGTCCTGCTCGCCGCGCTGGCCGCGGCCACGGTCGTGCCGTTCCTGCCCCGCACCTCGCCGTACTACCAGGCGCCGGTCCCGACCGAGTACGCCGAGCCGGTCCCGGCGCGGCTGCGGCACGTGCCGCTGGTGCCCCAGCTGCGCCGCGTCCTCAGCCGCCCCAACCTGCTGCTGGAGCTGCTGCTGATCCGCGTCACGTACGCGGCGTACCAGAAGGTCAGGCTCGCGGCGACGGGCGGTTCGAACGAGGCGGGGCGGGCCCGGGCCGAGCACCACGGCCACCAGATCCTCGACCTCGAGCGGTTCCTGCACATCGACATCGAGTACGCCGTCAACCACGCGGTCGTGAAGATCGACTGGCTGCGGGGCTTCTACGACTTCTACTACGAGTCGTTCCACTTCGTCGTGCCGCTGACCGTGCTCGCCGTGCTGTACTGGCGCCGCCCGGTCGACTACCGCTGGGCGCGCTCGGCGCTCGGCTTCGCCACACTGCTGGCCCTGGTCGGCTTCTGGCTCTACCCGCTGGCCCCGCCGCGCCTGCTGCCCGGCCTGGGCGTCATCGACACCGTGCACGGCGTCCAGGACTTCTCCAAGCCGGACTACGGCACCCTGACCGCGCTGACGAACCAGTACGCGGCGATGCCCTCGCTGCACTTCGGCTGGTCGCTGTGGTGCGGGGTGGTGATCGCGGTGATCGCGCCCAAGTGGTGGATGAAGGCTCTGGGCCTGCTGCACCCGTTCTTCACGGTCTCGGCGATCGTGGCCACCGGCAACCACTGGGTGCTGGACGCGGTGGGCGGCGCGGCGGTCGTGGGCGTGGGCTTCGGACTGGCGTACCTGCTCCAGGGACCGCGGGCGCGCACGGCCGTGGCGGTCGGCGCCGGCGATCCACCCCAGGAGGCCGTCGCCGCCGGCCTCGGGGGAGGCAGAAGCGGGGCGTAGGGGGGATGCTCCTGCCTCCCTCGAGATCGGCGGGACGGGCCGGCGGCTCCGGGAGGCCGCCGGCCCGAGCAACCGAGACGCCGGTCAGCCGGTCTCGACCATCAGGTGCTTGACGCCGTTGATCCACGCGGAGCGCAGGCGGTCGGGGTCGCCGGCCAGGGTGAGGCCGGGCAGGGCGTCGGCGATGGCGTTGAAGATGAGGTCGATCTCCAGGACCGCGAGGGACTTGCCCAGGCAGTAGTGGGGACCGCCGCCGCCGAAGCCGAGGTGGGGGTTGGGGTCGCGCATGATGTCGAAGGCGTCGGGGTCGGTGAAGACCTCCGGGTCGTGGTTGGCGGCGGCGTAGAAGATGCCGACCCGGTCGCCCTTCCTGATCCGGCTGCCGCCGAGTTCGAGGTCCTGGGTGGCGGTGCGCTGGAAGGCGTTGACCGGGGTCGCCCAGCGGACGATCTCCTCGGCCGCCGTCTCCGGCCGCGTCCGCTTGTACAGCTCCCACTGGTCGGGGTGGGTGAGGAACGCGTGCATGCCGTGGGTGATGGCGTTGCGGGTGGTCTCGTTGCCGGCCACGGCCAGCATCAGCACGAAGAACCCGAACTCGTCGGAGTTGAGGTTGCCCTCGTCCTCGGCGGCGACCAGCGTGGTGACGATGTCCTTGGCCGGGCACCCCTTGCGGTCCGCGGCCATATTCATGGCGTAGGCGATGAGTTCGGTCGCCGACTCGGCGCCGACCTCCTCGGTGATGGCGTACTCGGGATCGTCGTAGGCGATCATCTTGTTGGACCAGTCGAAGATCTTGGCCCGGTCGTCCTGCGGGATGCCGATGAGCTCCGCGATGGCCTGCAACGGCAGTTCGCAGGCGACCTCGGTGACGAAGTCGAAGGGGCCGGAGCGGCCGCGGGCGGAGCGGGCGATGTTGTGGGCGCGTTCGCGCAGCCGGTCCTCCAGCGCCCGGATCGCGCGCGGGGTGAAGATGCGCTGCACGATCTGGCGGACGCGCGTGTGCTCGGGCGGATCCATGTTCAGCAGGATCAGCCGCTGGGCGTCGATCGCGTCGCGCTCGATGTGCTCGTTGAAGCGGATGATCGCCGTGTTGAGGTACGAGGAGAACAACTCGGGGTGCGTGGAGACGTACTTGACGTCAGCGTGCCGGGTCACGGCCCAGTAGCCCTCGTCCCGGAAGCCGGCGATGTTGTCCGCCTGGGGAACCCAGCGCACGGGTTCGGCCCGGCGCAGCTCGGCGAACTCCGGCAGGGGCACACGGGCTTGCAGCAGGTCGGGGTCGGTGAAGTCGAACCCGTCGGGCAGAGCTGGACAGGGCATGGGCGACTCACTCCAGCCGGTGTTCTGACGGTCCATCAGGTTTGCCGTGAAGGTAGTAACGGGTTCTACAAGGTGCAAGGGGTACGGCAGGCCCAATTGCTTGCACGCCCCTTGCGGTTGTGCGCGCCCTGTCAGCAGACTGCTGGCAGAACTAGAACACGTACTAGTTCAGCGTGGCGGGGCCGGCCGGGACGCCCCCGCGCCGCGCGGGTACCGGAGGAGAGGATCCCCCCATGGCCGCGGAACCCGTGATCGTCGAAGCCGTACGCACCCCCATCGGCAGGCGCGGCGGAGCGCTCGCCAACCTGCACCCCGCCTACCTCCTGGGCGAGACCTACCGTGAACTCCTCGGCCGCACCGGCATCCCCGCCGACGCGGTCGAACAGGTCGTGGGCGGCACCGTCACCCACGCCGGCGAACAGTCCATGAACCCCGCCCGCACGGCCTGGCTGGCCATGGGACTGCCGTACGAGACGGCGGCGACGACGGTCGACTGCCAGTGCGGCTCCTCGCAGCAGGCCTCGCACATGACCGCCAACATGATCGCGGCGGGCGTCATCGACGTGGGCATCAGCTGCGGTGTCGAGGCGATGTCCCGTGTCCCGCTGGGATCGGGGTCCAAGCACGGGCCCGGGAAGCCGTTCCCGGACGAGTGGAACGTGGACCTGCCCAACCAGTTCGAGGCGGCGGAGCGGATCGCCCGCCATCGGGGGCTGACCCGCGAGAACGTCGACTCGCTGGGGCTGATCTCGCAGGAGCGGGCGGCCGTGGCGTGGTCGGAGGAGCGCTTCAAGCGGGAGACCTTCGCCGTCCAGGTCCCGACCACCGAGGACGAACAGCGCGCCGGACAGGGCATGTGGCGGCTCGTCGACCGCGACGAGGGCCTGCGCGACACGTCCATGGAGGCGCTGGCCGGCCTGAAGCCGGTCATGCCGACGGCCGTCCACACGGCCGGCAACTCCTCACAGATCAGCGACGGCGCGTCGGCCATCATGTGGGCGTCGAAGCGGATGGCGCGGGCGCTGAAGCTGCGGCCGAGGGCGCGGATCGTGGCCCAGGCGCTGGTCGGGGCCGACCCGCACTTCCACCTCGACGGTCCCATCGACGCGACGCGCGCGGTGCTGGGCAAGGCCGGCATGTCGCTGAAGGACATCGACCTCGTCGAGATCAACGAGGCCTTCGCATCAGTGGTGTTGAGCTGGGCGCAGGTCTTCGAGCAGGACCTGGAGAAGGTGAACGTCAACGGCGGCGCGATCGCGCTCGGGCACCCCGTGGGCGCCACCGGGGCCCGGCTCATCACCACGGCACTTCACGAACTGGAGCGCACCGACAAGGAGTTCGCGCTCATCACCATGTGCGCGGGCGGCGGGCTGGCCACCGGGACGATCATCCAGAGGCTGTAGAAAGCCTGTGGACAGGTGAGGCCCGGGCTGGTCGACTTGCCCGATGCTGATCAACCTGATCCTCCGCGTCCTGCCCTTCTACATCCGCGAGCCCCTGGTCATCGCGATCTGCGCGTTCTTCGCCGGCCTGGCCTTCTACTGGTTCTTCACCGTAGGAGGCCTGGCCCGGGGCGGCATAGGGCTGATGTTCCTGGCGGTCGGAACCCTGCGCTTCTTCTTCGCCAGGAAGGAGTGGAGATCCCGTCGGGCGGCGGAGGCGGGGGGTGTCGGTCCCCAGGTGTGACTGGAGCGGGCGAACGGTCCTACTCCCGCCCCGAAGCCACCGCCGCCAGCACGCCCGCCGCGGTCGCCGCCACCAGCAGCGGGATGCCCAGCCCGTGGTGGATGACCAGCCACGCGCCCAGGCAGGCGCCCGCCGCCATCGCGATCACCGAGGCCGTACGGCGGGGGGAGTGGGTGCCCTGGCCGCCGCCGGCGCGGGAGTCGGCGGCCAGGCCCGTCAGGGTCATGGTGAGGACCGTGGTCGTCAGGTCGGCGATGCCGAGCCGGCGGACCGTGGCGTTGCGCAGGCCCATCGCGAAGGCCGTGAGGGCGATCAGGGCGTAGACCGTGGCCGTCGCCTGCGGGGCGAGGAAGGCCGTCAGCGCGGACACGCCCACCAGGGCCGCCTCCGCCGCCAGGATCAGCCGCGCCCAGGTGCGGCGTGAGCCCTCCGCCCGCCGTCGCGCGACCCGGCCTCCCGCCACCGCGCCCGCGAGGAAGCAGACCAGGGAGGTGGCCGTGTGCGGGATGGAGAAGCCGGGGGCGCCGGCCGCGGCGAAGCCCAGCACGACCACGTTGCCGGTCATGTTCGCGGTGAAGACGTGCCCGAGGCCCAGATAACTCACCGCGTCGATCAGTCCGCTGACCACCGTCAGCCCCAACAGGACGGGCACCAGCCGCAGTCCGCGGGTCTCGTGTCCGTCGTCGCTCTCACTCACTGGGTCTCCGGTCGTCCGGACGGGCAGGGTGCACCCAAGTCCACCATGCGGGCGGGGGACTCTCGGATGTCGGCGCGACCCGCGCGTCCGTAACGTTCGCGGCATGAGTGATGAGACGCGCAAATCACCAGGAAAACGCACCGGTTGGCGCACCCGACGCGGGCTCGCCGCGACAGCCGCCCTCCTCCTCGCCGGCCTCGCGGCCGCACCCGTCGCGGCGGCGGACGGGGGGTGGGCCGGGCAGGGGGACCGGATCGGGCAGGCCGAGTGGCCCGGGCTCGGGGAGCCGTCCGTGCGTGGTGGGCCGTCCGCGCGTGGTGGGCTTCTCTCCGTCACCCCCGTCGCCCACCACGACGCCGGGCAGGTCAGGCGGTTCCTCGACGAGCGGGGCATCGCCGCCGACCCCGTGCGGTACGGCGTACGGGCGTACCGGCTGACGTACCGGACCGTGGACCCGTACGGGAAGCCCACCACCGCGACCGGGCTGCTCACGCTGCCCACCGGCGGAGCCCGTCGCCTCGACCTCGTCTCCGACACCCACGGCACCATGGTCAAGCGCAGCTACGCGCCCTCCGCGAGCGAGGACTTCGGCCGGGTGCCGTCGTATCTGAACGCGGGCGCGGGGCGCGCGGTCGCCGCCCCCGACTATCTGGGGCTGGGGGAGGGGCCGGGGCCGCACCCCTACATGGACACCCGCTCCTCCGTCACCGCGTCCGTCGACATGCTGCGGGCCGCCCGGACGGCGGCCGGCCGGCTCGGGCGGCCGCTGACGGGTGCGGTGTACGCCACCGGGTTCTCACAGGGCGGTCAGGTCGCCATGGCGCTCGGAAAGGCGCTGCAGGCGGGGGCGGACGAGCACTTCCGGCTGAAGGCTCTCGCACCGATCAGCGGCCCCTACGACCTGGAGGGGCAGGAGATGCCGGCCCTGTACGACGGGCGGGTCAACGACACCAGCGGCGTTCTCTACATCTCCTACTGGCTGACGGCCCAGAACCGGCTGCACCCCCTCTACAAGGACCCGGCCCAGGTCTTCCGCGCGCCGTACGCGGGCCGCGTCGCCGACCTCTTCGACGGAACGCACGAGGAGGACGACGTGGTCCGCCGGCTGGCGCCCTCGGTGAAGCAGCTGCTCACGCCCGCCTTCTACGAGCGGATGCGGCACCCGACCGGCCCGCTCCTGGCCGCGATGCGCGCCGCCGACCACACCTGCGACTGGAAGCCGGACGTGCCGGTGCGGCTGTACGCGGGGGCGGCCGACACCGACGTGCCGATCGGCAACGCGGACAGCTGCGCCGCGCAGCTGGCCGGGCACGGCAGGCCGGTGCCGGTGCTGGACCAGGGGGACGTGGACCACTTCGGATCGTTCGCCGTGTCGGCCCCGCAGGTGACGCGTTGGTTCGACGCGCTCAGCTCGCCGCCCGGCGCACGAGGTCGGTGATCCGGGCCTCGGTCTCGGAGGTGAGGGCGGTCACGGCGAAGGCGGTCGGCCACATGTCGCCGTCGTCGAGGTTGGCCGGGTCGTTGAAGCCGAGGGTGGAGTAGCGGGCCTTGAACTTGCCGGACGGCTGGAAGAAGCAGACGATCTTGCCGTTCCTGGCGTAGGCGGGCATCCCGTACCAGGTCTTCGGCTGGAGCTCGGGCGCGGCGGCCTTGACCAGGGCATGGATGCCCTCGGCGAGGAGGCGGTCCTCCTCCGGCATCTCGGCGATCTTCGCCAGTACCTCGGCCTCCGGGTCCGCCTTCGCCTTCGAGGCGCGCGAGCCGCCGCGTGCGGTCGACTTCAGCTCCTTGGCGCGCTCCTTCATCGCGTCGCGCTCCTCGGCGGTGAAGCCGTCGTACTTCTCGTCGGTCTTCGCCTTCGTGGCCATGGCAGATCTCCTCCGTCGTGGGGCCGTCTCGCTGCCATCTCATGCTAGGAAGCGGCGCCGACGAGGGCTTCTCGAAAACTGACCGATGGGTCCGGGTACGGCGGAGGGGCGCCTCCCGTGCCCATCGGCACGGGAGGCGCCCCTCACCTGTGATGCTGCTGCGGCGGCTCAGTACCAGCCGTTGGCCTGCCAGAAGGCCCAGGCGCCGGTCGGGCTGCCGTAGCGGGACTTCATGTAGTCCAGACCCCACTTGATCTGGGTCTTGGCGTTGGTCTTCCAGTCCGAGCCGGCGGAGGCCATCTTCGAGCCCGGCAGCGCCTGGACCAGGCCGTAGGCGCCGGAGGAGGAGTTGGTCGCGGTGACGTTCCAGCCACTCTCGTGCTCGACGATCTTGCTGAAGGCGGCGTACTGGGCCGCGTTCGGGATCATCTGGTGCGCGATCGCCCTCGCCTCGGTGGCCGAGTTGGCGGTCGCCGCGTGCGCGGGGGCCGCGGTCAGCACCATGCCGGTGGTGGCGGCGGCCACGGCGACGCCGGCGAGAGCCTTCTTCGGGGACGAGATGCGACGGGCGATGCGGGAGACGAGCACGGGAAACCTTTTCTTCGGGGACAGGGATGTCGGACACGGACCGGGCCGGGTGACCCGGGTCGTGCATCGGCGCCGAGGCCCTGGGGGGCACGTCGGCGCCGTACGACGTTGTCCAGAGAAACAGGCTCACGGGATGTCCGCAAAGACCCCTTTTACTAGTTGTGGCCGCATCTGGGGTGTGGGCGACGGTTGTGACCTGGCTCTCAAAGTGCAGGTCAGACGCCATTATGTCGTGGGCATGGCGTCCGAAATGCACTACTAGGTCAGATCGTGGGTGATGTGGGTCATGTGGGGCGGTTCACCGCTCAACGACCCTCGAATGTGACGGCGGTCTCGAAAGCCGCCTGCCGTGTGGCTCTGCGTAGCGCCTTGAGCACGGCCGGACCCAGGGTCAGCGTCAGTGCGACGGTGACCACGGCCCTGCCCAGGTCCCAGCCCAACGAGGTGGCCGTGCAGTACGCGAGGAACCGGGCGAGATTGGCCGGGACGGCGGCGTGCGGGTCGAAGGAGATGTTCGACGCCAGCGTGCCCATGAACGGCCAGCCGGCCAGGTTCATGATCGTGCCGTAGGCGAAGGCGGCGAAAAAGCCGTAGGCGGCGAGCAGGGCGAGCTCGCCGCGGCCCCGCAGCCGCCCGGGGCCGGGGAGCAGCCCGGCCCCCATCGTGAACCAGCCCATCGCCAGCATCTGGAACGGCATCCACGGACCGACCCCGCCCGTCAGCAGCGCCGACGCGAACATCGTGAGCGAGCCGAGGGTGAAGCCGAAGCCGGGACCCAGGACCCGCCCGCTGAGCACCATCAGGAAGAACATCGGCTCGATGCCCGCGGTCCCGGCCCCGAGCGGGCGCAGGGCGGCGCCGGTCGCGGCGAGCACGCCCAGCATGGCCACGGCCTTAGGACCGAGACCCGACTCGGAGATCGTCGCGGCCACCACGGCGACGAGCAGCACGAGGAGACCCGCGAAGAGCCACGGGGCGTCCTGGGCGTGGGCGGCGAGGCCCGAGCCGGGCGGGGCGAGGAAGGGCCAGCCGAAGGCGACGACACCGACCGCGCTGACGAGGGCGAGAGCGGCGAGGGAACGGGGACCGAGGCGGACCGCCCGCGAGGTCCGGGCGGCTCCCTCCGCCCTGACGGCGGGGGTCATCCGAGGGCCTCCCGCACCTGGGCGACCGTGAGCCACGGCCGCGGGGCGAGGATCTTCGTGACCTGCGGGGCGAAGGAGGGGGAGGAGACCACGACGTCCGCGGTCGGGCCGTCGGCGATCACCTCTCCCTCCGCGAGGAGGACCACGCGGTCGGCGAGCTCCGCGGCCAGCTCCACGTCGTGCGTCGCGAGGACGATCGCGTGACCGTCGGCCGCGAGGGAGCGCAGGAGGGTGACCAGACGGGCCTTCGCGGCGTAGTCCAGCCCCCGGGTCGGCTCATCGAGGAGGAGCAGGGGCGGGCGGGCGGTCAGCACGACGGCCAGTGCGAGGGTGAGGCGCTGGCCCTCCGAGAGGTCCCGGGGGTGGGTGTCGTCGGGGACGCCGGGGAGCAGCCCGGAGAGGAGGTCGCGGCAGCTGCCGGGGGGTGCCTGGGCGTCCCGGTCGGCCGCCGCGCACTCGGCGGCGACCGTGTCCGCGTAGAGGAGGTCGCGGGGTTCCTGGGGGACCAGGCCCACCTGGCGCACGAGCTCCCGGGGCGAGGTGCGGTGCGGGGTGAGGCCGGCGACGCGGACCGTGCCCGCGGAGGGCTCGACGAGACCCACGAGCGCGTTGAGGAGCGTGGACTTCCCGGCGCCGTTCCGCCCCATCAGGGCGACGGTCTCACCGGCGGCGATGGTGAGCCCGACCTGGTGGAGGACCTCGGCATGCGGGCGGCGGACGGTCAGGGTACGGACCTCGGCGGCGGGGTCGGGCACCGGAGCCGGCGGGGTCGTGTCCTTGCGGCGAGAGGGGAGCCAGCGCCGCCTGCGGGTGCGGGCGGCCGGCGGCGTGCCGCCCGCCACGGCCGACGGGGTGCCGTCCGTGCGCGGGGCGTGTGCGATCTTGGCTGGCGCCGTGACGCTCGCCTTGGTCGGTGGGGTGGCGTCCGTGCGGGGGGCCGGTGCGATCTCGGCCGGCGCCGTGACGTTCGCCTTGGTCGGTGGGGTGGCGTCCGTGCGGGGGGCGGGTGCGATCTCGGCCGGCAGTGCGGCGCTCGCCCTGGTTGGCGGGGTGGCGTCCGTCTTCGGAGCGTGTGCGATCCCGGCCGGCGGCGTGAGCCTCGTCTCCATCCGCAGGGTGCCGTCGGTCTCAGGAGCGTGTGCCGCCATGGAGGCGCGACCGGCCGCGGGCGGCGCGAGGTCCGCAAGCCGCTCGCGCAGTTCGGCCGCCCTGCGGCGCGCGTCCCGGACTGTCAGTGGCAGCGGGGACCAGCCCGCCAGCCGCCCCAGTTCCACCACCGGCGGAGCCACCGGGGACACGGCCATCATCTCCGCGGGCGTGCCCAGCAGGGGGGCCGCTCCCGGGGCCGGAAGGACCGCGACCCGGTCGGCGTACTGGATGACGCGTTCCAGGCGGTGTTCCGCCATGAGGACGGTCGTGCCCAGGTCGTGGACCAGCCGCTGGAGGACCGCGAGGACCTCCTCGGCCGCGGCCGGGTCCAGGGCCGACGTCGGTTCGTCGAGGACCAGGACCCGCGGGTGCGGAGTGAGGACCGAGCCGATGGCCACGCGCTGCCGCTGCCCGCCGGACAGGGTGGCGATGGAGCGGTCGCGGAGGTCGGAGAGACCGAGCAGGTCCAGGGTCTCCTCGACACGTCGGCGCATCACCGCCGGTGCCAGACCCAACGACTCCATCCCGTAGGCCAGTTCGTCCTCGACCGTGTCCGTCACGAAGTGGGAGAGGGGGTCCTGGCCCACCGTGCCCACCACGTCCGCCAGTTCACGGGGCTTGTGGGTACGGGTGTCGCGGCCCGCCACCGTGACGCGGCCGCGCAGAGTGCCACCCGTGAAGTGGGGGACCAGGCCGCTGACGGTGTTGAGGAGGGTCGACTTGCCGGTGCCGGACGGGCCCACCAGCAGCACCAGTTCGCCCTCCGGGACCTCGAAGTCCACGCCCCGGAGGGTGGGTTCGGCCGCCCCCTCGTAGGTCACCGAGACGTCCTCGAAGCGGATCACGACGGCTCCTTGGGGGTGGGGGCGACGCAGGCGGGCAACAGGGCGACGAGTACGGCCGCCGCCGGCCAGAGCGGAAGCGTGGGTGCCGTGAGCGGGACGACGGAGGGGGCCAGGGCGGCCGGGTCGGTCGCGGCGGCCAGGGTGAGGAGCGCGGCGGGCACGGCGCCGGAGGCCGTCACCAGCCAGGCGCGCGCATCCCAGCGGTCGGGGCGGTAGCGCGTGCGCAGGCTGCGGCGGCCGCCCAGGCGGAGACCGGCGAGGGACGCGGTGACCCCGGCGAGGAGGAGGGGCAGACCGTAGGTGCCGGCCTCGGCGGTGAGCAGCCCGTACGTTCCCGCGCAGACGCCCAGCAGACCGCCGAGCGTGAGGGCGGTGGTCGTACGGCGCACGGGGGCGGGGACCTCGGCGGTACGGCCGTATCCTCGCGCGTCCATGGCCGCGGCGAGGGCGACGGAGCGCTCCAGGGCGCCTTCCAGGACGGGCAGGCCCACCTGGAGCAGGCCTCGGATGCCGCTGTCCGGGCGGCCGCGCAACCGGCGGGCGGCGCGCAGACGGTGGACGTCGACGATGAGGTTCGGCGCGAAGGTGAGCGCGACGACGACCGCCACGCCCGTCTCGTACAGCGCGCCGGGCAGGGACTTCAGCAGGCGGGCGGGGTTGGCGAGGGCGTTGGCCGCGCCCACGCAGACGAGAAGAGCGGCGAGCCTCAGGCCGTCGTAGAAGGCGAAGAGAAGCGACTCGGCCGTGACCTCGCCGCCCAGGCGGATGCCCTGGGCCCAGTGCGGGAGCGGCACTTCGGGGAGCGTGAGGAGGGTGTGCGTGCCGGGGACGGGGGAGCCGAGGGCGACGGCGAAGACGAGGCGGATGAGGAGGACGGCGAGGGCGAGCCGGAGGAAGGCGGTGTAGGAGCGGGCGTCGGGCGATCGGGGGCGGCAGGTGGAGACGACGTAGGCGGAGACGGCGATCAGGAGGCCGAGGAGCAGGGGGTTGCCGGTCCGGGTGGCCGCGGTACCGAGCGCGAGCGACCAGAGCCACCAGGCCCCGGGGTGCACGAGGGGACGCCGCTGCCGCGACCGCGGCACGGAGCCCCCCGCCGACACCCGCGGGGCGCTGCCCTGTTCGGACCGCTCGGGATCGCGGATGTCAGGCATGCCTGCGCCGTCGGGCCTGCCATGCCGCCGCGGCGCCCAGCAGCGCGACCGCCCCCGCACCCACCCACAGGCCCACCGAAGGACCGCTTCCGCCGCCGTCGGTGTGCTTGTCCTCGGCGTTCGCCACCTGCTCGCCGCACCCCTTCGCCGGATACCCGGCGATCGCGCACAGCAGGGCGTTGGTGTCGTAGCGCAGGGGCTTCGCCACCGCGGCCAGGGCGTCCGCCGTCGTCGCGTCGGCGGGCACCCGGGCGCACGCCGTGCGACGGGCGGGCGGGTGCTCGGCGGACGGGGCGTCCTTCGCCGTGCCGAAGTCGATGAGCAGGGCTATCCGCTTCTCGCCCCGGACCTCCGGGGTCCGCGCGCAGATCGCCGCGAAGGACGTCGCGCCGCGTGGCTTCGCCGCGTCCCCCGAGTCCTCGCTCACCGAGAAGCGGAAGCCCTGGACGTCGCCGTCGGAGGGGCGGGCGGTGGCGGGGCCCTGGGTGGCGTACGCCCAGTGGCCGGAGTCGTAGGTCCAGAAGGACCAGTACCGGTAGCTGGTGGCCCCGGCCGGTGCGGCGAGGCCCAGGGTGAGCAGCAGGGTCGTGAGGAGAAGGGTCGCGCGGCGGGTCACCGCTGACGCCTCCTGCCGCGGAGCATCAGCGCGAAGCCGATGAGGGCGCCGACGAGCAGGCCGCCGCCGACCGTCCAGGCCACGCCGATGGAGCCCTTGTCCTTGCCGCCGGAGGCCTTGGTGTCGTCCGGGCCGGCCGTCGGGTTGTCGTCGACGCCCGCGGGGGTAGGGCCGGTCGCGTTGAGCTTGGCGACGAGGTCCAGGCCGCCGAAGTCGTGGACGTCACCGCCCTGGGCGGCGGACGCGGCGAAGATCAGCTGGGCGTAGGCGGCGGGACCGGCCTGGGCGGCCCAGTCGGCGGCGTGGGACTCCAGCCAGTGCAGCGGCTTCGCGGCCTGGGAGTTGAAGCCCGCGGTCGAGAGGGCGACGACCGCGTCGGCCGTGTTGCCGTAGTCGGGCTGGGGCTTGGCGCCGGGCAGCGCGGTGGTGAGGTGGCCGCTCTTGGCGAGGGTCTTGGCGAGCCAGGCGGCGCCGTTGTCCGCGGCGGGCAGGTGGTCGGAGTCGCTGTCGGGGTCCGTGCAGCCGGCGGGCGCGTCGGTGTCGTCCTGCCTGCTGCCCGCGACCGTCTCGCCGAACAGGCCCAGCACGGCCGCCGCGGTGGCGTCGGCGTTCGCCGCGAGCTTGCCCTTCTTGTCGGGCTGGTAGGCGAAGGCGCCCGCGTCGGGGCCGTCGCAGGGCAGCGCGAGGCCGCGCAGGGCGTCGAAGGGGGACTTGCCGTCCTTGCGGAGGTTCGGCACGGTCACGCCGCCCTGGGCCAGGGCGCCGATCACGACGGACGTCGAGTTCGCGTCACTGGCGCCGCCGGCGGTGAACCCCCAGCCGCCGTCCTTGTTCTGCACCGACTTCAGCCAGGTGACGGCCTTTCGCACCCGGCCGTCGTGACCGCCGATCTCGGCCAGGGCCTGGACCGCGGCCGCCGTGCTGTTGGTGTCGGCCTTGCAGGGCGCGCCGGCGGTGGCGCGGTAGGCGGCGAAGGAGCCGTCGCCGCACTGCTGCCGGGCCAGCCAGGCCACGGCCGCGTCGGCCGGCTCGACACCGGCGGTGCGCTGCGCGAGCAGGGCGAGCGACTGGCGCCAGACGCCGTCGTAGGTCGGGTCGGAGGTGCCGTAGAGGCCGGCGGGGAGCGATGCCGAGGGAGACGGCGAGGCGGCGACAGCGGGGGTCGCACCGCCGAGTACGGCTGCGGCGGCCAGCGCCGCGGCGCTGTGACGGATGACGTTCATGATCGGCTGCTGCCTCTCCCTGGGGAGCCTGACAGCAGCACGGGACAGCCCCGGGCGGCTCGGCTCCGTATACCTCGACGGTGCCGTGTGGCGGCGGGGTGCCGACACACCTGAGCCGGTCACGATCCGTGCGGGGCACTCCGGCTGGCCGGTCCGGGTCGGACCGGGTCACGGTTGCGGGTCAGCGCCGGATTCGCACCGGCTTTCCCCCGTACGGGTGATGACGACCCCGACACTGTACCCGCGGGTCAGGAGCGACCTGAGAGGTGGCTGTGCGTGACGGAGGTCACTGGTGCCGGTGCCGTGAACTGCCCGGTCCCGGTGTCTTTCTGTCGCCGTCAGCCCACGACGGCCACCGCGTCCACCTCGACCAGCACCCCCTCCCGCACCAGGCGTGCCACGACGGTCGTCCGGGCCGGAAGCGGGTCGCAGTCGGCGAAGAACTCCCGGTAGACGGTGTTGAACTCGGCGAAGTGGGCGCGGTCGGCCAGATAGCAGGTGCAGCGCACGATCGAGCGGCGGTCGCCGACCACGGCCTCGACATTGGCCAGCACCCGGCGCGCCTGGTCGGCGAAGGCGGCCGGCATCTCGTGGGTGACCGGATGCAGGGGCCCCTGGCCGGAGGTGAACAGGAAAGGGCCGGTGCGCACGCCCTGTGACAGCGGCGGTTCGGTGCCGTCGGAGAAGCGGACGTAGGGCGCGGCGTCGGTGTGCACGCGCTGCGGGTCGCCGCCGAAGGGCAGGACGAGGGTGCGGGTGGCGAGCCGCCAGGTACCGTCGGCGGCCCTGCGGAAGGCGTCCTCGTAGTGGCCCACCTGGTACGGCGGCCCGGCGGGCAGGATGCCGCCCGGGTGGCCGTCGCTGCGGTACGTCGTGAAGTACGAGGTCGCCGTGGCCGTGTCCGGGCCGGTCACGGTGACCCGGATGTTGGACATGACGCGGCGCGAGAGCCGGTGGGCGGGACGGGCGCCGAAGTACGTCCGCAGGGCGTCCCGTCCCTCGATCCGCCGTTGTCCCTCGGGCCACTGCCAGACGCCGTCCTCGGTGAACAGCTCGGCCACGGTGGCGGGTTCACCGAGATCGAGTCGGTGGACGAAGTCGAGGATCAGGCGTTCGCAGGCGCGCTCGGCGAGAAGGTTCTCCATGAACACGTATTCATACGCGGTCGACGGCCGTGTACGTCACCGAATTCATGCGCGGTCGACGGCCACGTACGTCACCGGATCGCTCCCCGGCACCGCCTCCGCCCGGCCCAGCTTCACCAGCCGTCGCAGATGCGCCTCCGCTTCTGAGACGGCGATGTTCCGCGAACCGTAGGGGATTTGCTCCCAGGGCCGGTTCCACTCCATGCGCTCGGCGAGCTGCCAGGGGGTGAGGGGTGCGGCGAGCAGGCCCAGGAGCCCGGCGAGGCGTTCGTCGTGGTGGGCGAGCAACTCCCGGACGCGGGACGGGCCGTCGGTGAAGACGTGCTGGTGGGCCGGGAGCACCTCGGCGGGGGCGAGTCGGCCGACGCGTTCGAGGGAGTCGAGGTAGTCGCCGAGGGGGTCGGTGACCGTGGCGTCGTCCGGGTCCTCGTAGAGGCCGATGTGCGGGGTGATCTCGGGGAGCAGGTGGTCGCCGGAGAACAGGCGTCCGTGGCCCGGGAGTCGGGAGGGGTGCTCCTCCTCCAGGTGCAGGCAGACGTGGCCGGGGGTGTGCCCGGGCGTCCAGATCGCGCGCAACCGCCGCCCCGGCAGGTCGAGCAGCTCGCCGGGGACGATCTCGCGGTCGGGCAGGGCGGGGGAGAAGCCGGGCAGGGCGGCGCGCGGGGCGGGGTCCCGCAGGGGGGCGATGTGCTCCTCCGGGGCGCCGGCGGCCGTGAGCTTGTCGGCCATGTAAATGAACCAGCGGTCGGCCCGGGTCTCACGGGTGCGCCGGACGATCGCCGTGTCGGCCGCGTGCATCGCGATCCAGGCACCGGAGGCCTCACGCACCTTGCCCGACAGGCCGTGGTGGTCGGGATGGTGATGGGTGATCACGACGCCGTGGGTCCCGGACACGTCGGTACCGCAGGCGCGCAGCCCCTCCGCCAGAACGGACCAGGCCCCCGGGTCGTCCCAGCCGGTGTCGATCAGGACGGGCCCGCGGTCGGTGTCGACGACGTACACCAGCGTGTGCCCGAGCGGGTTGTCCGGAATGGGCACCCGAACGGACCGTATGCCCCCGCCATGATCGAACGTCTCCGCCATCTGCCCTCCGCTCCATGGCCATTGCCCACTATAACTAGAACTGGTTTCAGTGGATGCCCAAGTCGACCAATGCAGCTGGAAGTTGGACTGACCTGGGTTGATGCGTGCGGTGTCTGTCGCCGCCTGTCGACGTTGGGCACTGCCGTACGGCCCAGAGGCGGCCTGTGGCTGTGCAAGCACCGTGCCGGCGTTTAAAAGATGCGGGCACGGCCTGGGGGTCGGCCAGATCGTTAGGAGCGAGGTTGGGCGATCATAGGCGTGACCTGTGCATTCCTCAGCCTGATCGAGGCGGCCGGAGCGCACCCCCGTGAACGCCAATTCCCTGTGAGCTCCCGTCCGTTCTGGCGCGAGAGTGGCACGGCCCGTGGGCTGTGCTCCGACTCCTCGATGCGAACTGTTAGGTGTGCCTACCTCGGTACCTGCTGTTTGCTGGCAAGATCCCGGGCGCCTGTGGTGCGAGCTGCCCTGCCCCGCCCCTGGCGACGCACACCATTACCTGTCCAGTCCGCAACAGACCAAGGATGCAACCGACGCTCAACCACCAATAGAAGACTGAGAATGCATGCACAGAGGTTGCCGAATTTACGAAAATTGCAGCAAATAGGGCGAAAATGAAAAAATTGAGCGTCAGTAGCGGCCAGCCTGAGTCTGTTTTTGCTCGATTTAGTTTCTGCCAGGTCGTTCTTGGTATTTGAGTAGGGTGGGGGCTGAAGCGGCGCTTGATCTCGCTCACGAAAGATCGCTGTGTCATGGGGCACATGGAACAGCGGGAGATGACTCCTGCACAAGCACAAGAAGCATGAGTGATGGCACCGGACCGGTCGTGCCGGTCGGGCTGCTGCGCTCGTGGTGGCATTCTTGATCCCCTCAGCCCACCACTCACCCCGGCTCCCATCCCGTCCGCCGTCGGCCCACACACCGTGAAGCGGGCGTGGTTAGCCATGTCAGCCGGTCGTTCTGGGGCGGGTGGCGGTCGATGGTGGGCGGGATGGTTGCTGTAGAGAAGCCTCTCTGATCACCGCTTCAGGAGTTCGATCCAAGCCTGCTGCTGGTGTCGTCGGCCGGTGCGGTGGCCGGACAGAGTCGCTGATGCACGCCCCCGTATGGCGTCGTTGATGTCAACCGCGGATGTCAGAAAGCTCTGGGGTGACTGCACTTCGTTGCTGTACGGCGGAGAGACACCGCCGCTCCTCCTGGGCCGGGAGTGTTGTCAGTGCCACTTGCTAGTTTGCCTGGTGGAGTGAGACCGGTCAGAGAACCTTCGAGGTCCGCGGTCAAGGGGGGTGGGTATAAAGGTCCCCGGGAGCCACCTCGGGACTATGTTGCAGGCCGTAGATCCCCACCCCCCTCATCCTCTGAGGCCAGCGGTCGGCACCTCCACTGAACGCTTGTGCTGGGGGCCTCCCTCACTCCTCCCCAGGCGGGATAAGGCGATCGGCGCTCTCAGCGTCGTCCACGTGTCCATGGGCGTCGACGGTGATCGGGGTGGCGCGTCCTCGGGCTGTGACCAGCCAAGCAAGCACCTGCTCGGTCAATGGCCCGTTGCTGGGCCCTTCGTCCTCCCAGTACGCGCGCCAGCCGCCACCTGGTACGGCGGCTACCACCTGGTCGGCCTGCTCCAGGTGGGAGAAATCTGGGTAGTCCGTCACGGGGCGGCGGGTACCGCGTTTGGGATCGACCACAAGTGCCACGCCCGTCTCCTCATCCCAGTCGTCCACGTGCGCTGTCCGACCGATCGTCGTCTCCGTGCCGGTGAAGATTGCGAGCCAGCCTGTCCCGTTGAAGTACCGCATGCGTTCATCGTCCATGGCGGGGGCTGCCGGACCGGTTTCGGGCCATGGTCGACGTCGGGGCCGGATGCGGGCTTCGGCAAAGCGAGGTCTTCGGGTTCGCCGTCGACGAGTGGATCCGCTGTCCGAGGTCCTGCACGACACCCAACAGGTCAAGGTCATGGAACGGAAGTTGGTCTTCGCTCCGCCGAAGAAGGGCAAGCTCCGTGACGTGCCGCTGCGGACTCGGTCGCCTTCGCGCTCGCCGAGCGCACCCGCACCCACCTCATGCCGAGCAGCGAGACGCGTACGCGCAAGGCCGTCGACGAGATGTACCGGACGGCCCACAAGGGTCCGACGGCCCACCGCGCCCGCCCCCCCGCCCTTGATCATCGGAAAGCCCCTGCTCAGGGGCATTCTTGTCCTGTCCGTGGACTACTTCAAGTAGAACTGGTATCAGTTTCTGAAACACCGTCAGAAACGAGGGCAGTGGTGATGGCCGAGCTCTTGGAACACGGACAGCTGTTCATCGGAGGGGAACTGACCGACCCCCTGGGCAAGGACGTCATCGAGGTGATCTCGCCGCATACCGAGGAGGTCATCGGGCGGGTGCCGCATGCCTCCCGGGAGGACGTCGATCGGGCGGTGGCCGTGGCGCGGCGGGCCTTCGACGAGGGGCCCTGGCCGCGGATGTCGCTGGACGAGCGGATCGACGTGGTCACCCGGATCAAGGACGCGATCGCCGTACGGCACGAGGAGATCGCGCGGGTGATCTCGTCCGAGAACGGGTCGCCGTACTCCTGGAGTGTCCTCGCGCAGGCCCTCGGCGCGATGATGGTGTGGGACGCGGCGATCACGGTCGCCCGGAACTTCACGTACGAGGAGCGGCGTGACGGCGTGCTCGGGAAGATCCTGGTGCGGCGCGAGCCGGTCGGGGTCGTGGCGGCCGTAGTGCCCTGGAACGTCCCCCAGTTCGTCGCCGCCGCCAAACTCGCGCCCGCCCTTCTGACGGGCTGTTCGGTGATCCTGAAGCCGTCGCCCGAGTCGCCGCTGGACGCGTACATCCTCGCGGACATCACCAAGGAGGCCGGGCTCCCCGAGGGCGTCCTGTCCGTGCTGCCCGCCGACCGGGAGGTCAGCGAGTACCTGGTCGGGCATCCCGGGATCGACAAGGTCTCCTTCACCGGTTCGGTCGCCGCCGGCAAACGCGTGATGGAGGTCGCCGCGCGCAACCTCACCCGCGTGACACTGGAGTTGGGCGGCAAGTCGGCGGCCGTCGTGCTGCCGGACGCGGACGTGGCGACGACCGTCGCGGGGGTCGTGCCGGCGGCCTGGATGAACAACGGCCAGGCGTGCGTGGCCCAGACGCGCATCCTGCTGCCGCGCTCCCGCTACGACGAGTTCGCCGAGGCCTTCGCCGCCGCGGCCGGCGCCCTCGTGGTCGGCGACCCGCTCGACCCGGCGACCCAGGTCGGCCCGCTCGTCGCCCAGCGCCAGCAGCGCCGCAACCTCGACTACATCCGCATCGGCCAGGAGGAGGGCGCCAAGATCCTCACCGGTGGCGGGCGTCCGGCGGGCCTGGACCGGGGCTGGTACGTGGAGCCCACGCTCTTCGGCGACGTCGACAACTCGATGCGGATCGCGCGGGAGGAGATCTTCGGCCCGGTCATCTGCCTGCTGCCCTACGGCGACGAGTCCGAGGCCCTGAAGATCGCCAACGACTCGGACTACGGGCTGAGCGGCAGCGTGTGGACGGCGGACGTCGGCCACGGCATCGAGGTGGCCCGGCAGGTGCGGACCGGGACGTACTCGGTGAACACCTTCAGCCTGGACATGTTGGGCCCGTTCGGCGGCTACAAGAACTCCGGTCTGGGGCGGGAGTTCGGGCCCGAGGGGTACGGGGAGTACCTGGAACACAAGATGATCCACCTGCCGGCCGGTTGGGAGGGCTGACCGGTCATGGGGGACCGCTGGCACGTCGAGGTCGACCGTTCCGTGTGCATCGGGTCGGCCCAGTGCGTCCACCGGGCCGAGGGCGCCTTCCGGCTCGACTCCGCGATGCAGTCCCATCCGGTGGAGCCGGAGACCGACGCCAACGAACGGGTGCTGGAGGCGGCCGAGAACTGTCCCGTGGAGGCGATCGTGGTCACGCTGTCGGGAAGCGGGGAGCCGGTGTTCCCGCCCGAGGAGTGACGGTTACGCTCCTGCGGTCGTCGTAGGAACGATCAACGAGCGGGCGGGGTACGTGCACAAGGGCGAGGCCAGAGAGCTGATCGGACAGGCGCGTGAGGCGTGGGAGGCCGAGGAGTGGCTGCGCGCCGCCGACCTCTACGAGCGGGTGCTCGACCACTTCCCGGACGAGGGACCGAGCGCGGTCTGGTGGTACGACGCCGCGCTCGCCCACAAGTTCCTGCGGAACTGGGCGAAGGCGTACGAGCTCGGCCGTGAGGCCGCCGCCCGTTCCCCGCGCGGCGAGGGCGATCCGGCGTACTGGAACCTCGGCATCGCGGCGACGATCCACCGCGACTGGGCGACAGCCCGCGAGGCCTGGGCCGGCTTCGGCATCGAACTCCCGGAGGGGGAGGGCGAGATCACGGGGTCCTTCGGGCACGCGTGCGTGCGGCTCGACACCGGCGGCGAGCGCGAGGTCGTGTGGATCGAGCGGCTGTGCCCGACGCGGGGACGGGTGGTCAACGTGCCCGTCACCGGCGGCCGGCGGTACGGCGAGATCGTCGTGCACGACGGTGAGCCGAAGGGCGAGCGGATCGTCGACGGGACGAACTACCCCGTCTTCGACGAGCTGCTGCTGTTCGAGGCCTCCGAACTGCCCACGCTGGAGGTCACGGTGGCGGCCGGTGAGGCGGACGACCTGCGGGCCCTGCTGGAGCTGTTCGGTGAGCACGGTTACGGCGCCGAACCCGCGAGCAGTGTCCGCCTGCTCTGCGCCTGCTGCAGCGAGGGCACGCATCAGCAGGAGCGGAGCCTGCCGGCGGGCGCCCAGACGGTGTCGCTCGCGGCCCCCGAGGAGGAGGCGCGGCAGCTGCTCGCGCGGTGGGCGGAGGGGGCGACGGCCGGGCGGAGCTGGAGCGGGCTGGCGGTGCTCGGGTGAGGGCGCGGACCGCGGGTGCCGTACGCCCGGCCGGGGCCCTCACGCCCGTGCACCGCGGGGCGCCGACGCCCGCACGGCGGGGATGAGTTCGGCGACTCGTTCCAGCTGGTCGCGCTGGGAGTGCAGGTCGAGGGTGGCGAGGCGCACGACGAGGTGGCGGGCGCCTGCGGCGACGTACCGCTCCAGCTGGTGGCGGACGTGGTCGGCGGGGCCCGCGACGAGTGCCTGGATCTTCTCCAGCTCCTCCAGCGGCATCCCGTACACGGTCCGGGCATAGTCGTCCAGGGCGCGGCGGCCGCCGGGGACGTCCTCGTCGACGCGGACCGTGACGACGAGCGCGGGGGTGATGTCCCCGGCCGTCCGGCCGGCGTCGGCCGCGGCCCGGTGGACGGCGCGGAGGCCGGACGCGTAGTCGGCCGGGTCGGGCGGGTAGGGCAGCCACCCGTCGTACAGGCGGCCGGTGCGGTCCAGCGCCGCGGGGGTGGCGCCGCCGAGCCAGACGGGCGGGCCGCCGGGGCGTGACGGAGCGGTGGCGGGTGGGATGCCGGTGAGGCGGATCAGGTCGCCGTGGAAGGAGTCGGCGCCGTTCCACAGGGCCCGCCACAGCGCGACGGTCTCGTCGAGGCGGGCGAAGCGGTGGGGCCAGGGCACCTCGGACAGGGCGTAGAGGGGGCGCCCGAAGCGGCCGGGGAAGCCCGCGCCGACGGTCACGACGAGCCGGCCGCCGGACAGCAGGTCGACCGAGGCCAGGGACTGCGCCACCTGGACCGGCCGGCGCAGGAACGGCAGCAGCGCGGCCGTCCCCAGGGTCACCGCCTGCGTCGCCGGGGCGAGCGCGGCCAGCATGGTCAGCGCCTCGATGCGGGGGCTGATCAGGGAGTCGTTGACGAAGAGCGAGGAGAACCCCAGGTCCTCGGCCCGGCGGCCGAAGGCGATCAGCTCGCGGGGGTCGCCGTCCGCGCCCCACTGCGCGGTCGAGGTCGGAAGCAGTACGCCGATGTCCATGCCGCCGATGCTCCGGCCGGCGGGACACGGCGACAATTCCCCGCGGGGAATGGCCGGGTGTCCCGGGCCGCGGGTACAACGGGGCCGTGGACTTCCCCAGCGCACTGCGCGAACGCCGGACCCGCCGTCGGGTCAGCCAGCTCGATCTGGCGCTGAAGGCGGGCACCACCCAGCGGCACCTCAGTTTCATCGAGTCCGGCAGGTCCGTGCCCGGCCGGAACATGGTCGTACGGCTGGCCGAGTCGCTGGAGCTGCCGCTGCGGGAGCGCAACGAACTGCTGCTCGCCGCCGGGTACGCGCCCGCCTACGCGGAGAGCTCGCTGGACGACCCCGTGCTGGCCCCCGCCCGCGCCGCGATCGACCACATCCTGCGCGGGCACGAGCCGTATCCGGCGGTCGTCGTGGACCGGCGCGGTGATCTGGTCGCGGCCAACAGCGCGTTCGGCGTGATCACCGAGGGAGCGGCCGCCGAGCTGGTGGCCCCGGGCGCCAACGCCTACCGCCTCGCGCTGCACCCCGACGGACTCGCCCCCCGCATCCGCAACCTCGCCGAATGGGCACGGCACATCCTGGTACGGCTGGACCACCTGCCGGAGCTGCGCGACGAACTCACGCAATATGTACCGGAGTTGGAGCCCTCCGCGGGTCAGCTCGGCTTCGCGGTCCCGTTGCGCCTGGCGTCGACGTACGGCGAACTGCGCCTGATGACGACCGTCACGACATTCGCCACGGCCGTCGACGTGACGCTCGCCGAGCTGAAGCTGGAGGCGTTCCTGCCGGCCGATCCGGCGACGGCCGACGCGCTGCGCCTGGCGGCCGCTCAGGCGCCGGGGAACATGTAGTCGGTCCGGATCCGGCCGTCGTCGTCGAGTACGAGGATGTCCAGGCCGCCGCCCGTCACGTCCCCGGTCGCGGTGGACACCGCCTCCCATTCGAACTTGACCATGCCGTGCAGCCGCACGGCGTCGGCCCGGGCCCGGAAGGTGAAGCCCTCCTTCTCGACGAACCGTTCGTGGCTGCGGGCCACCCGGTTCTCTATGGCGTCGTGGCCGTGGGCCTCCAGGGTGCTGTGATCGAAGCCCAGCCCCGCGGCCACCTCCCGGATCTCCACGGGTGGTCGGAGGATGTGGACGGCGTCCCGCGCCCAGAGCCGCTCGATCGCCGCGCGCCGTTCGGCGGCGTCCGCCACGTTCCACTGCGCGATGTAGCGCCGGGCCAGATCCTGCGGATCGATCTCCCTCATGTGCCTCTCCTCGCCGACCGGTTCACTTCGCAGCCGATCCTGCGGCGAGCGCGACAGACCGACAATTCCCGCCAGGGAATGGCCCGTTCGTCGAGGCTGACGGTGCGGAGGAGGAGGGGCTGGAGGTGCGGGACCGGTCCTACGTCTCCCGCCGCGGATCGGTCAGGTCGATCAGGCGGCACACCGTCTCGATGTCGATCTTGACCTGGGCGATCGACGCCCGGCCCGAGAGCCAGGTGATCAGGGCCGAGTGCCAGGTGTGCTCGATGACCCGGACCGCCGAGAGCTGTTCGGGCGTCGGGTCGGCCTGCCCCATCGCGTCCAGGATGATCACCGTCGTCTGACGGGAGACCTGGTCGACCTCCGGCGAGACGCTGCGGTCGGCGAAGGTGAGCGCGCGGACCATGGCGTCGGCCAGGTGCGGCTCGCGCTGCAGCGCGCGGAAGGCCCGCATCAGGGTCTCGGCGACCCGCTCGGCCGCCGTCTCGCCCTGCGGCGGCTTCTTCCGCAGCGTGCCGTGCATGTGCTCCAGCTGGTCCTGCATCGTGGCGACCAGCAGATGGATCTTGGACGGGAAGTAGCGGTACAGCGTGCCCAGGGCCACCTGGGAGGACTCGGCGACCTCCCGCATCTGCACCGCGTCGAAACCGCCCCGGCTGGCAAGCTGCGCACTGGCGTGCAGGATGCGCCGGCGACGGGCCTCCTGCCGCTCCGTGAGGGGCGAGGAGGACGTCCGCGCGGTGGCGTCTGGCTTGGCTTCCGCAGGCATGGGTCCCGTTCCGTGACACTCGGTGAGGGCTGGTGATCGGACCGAGCACGGCAAGGGCTTTGCCGTGGCGCGAATCACCTGATCCACTGCTCACAGTGCCCTTACCTGCCGGTAGATTCAGAGCCTCCTGGACGATCAAGTCTGAAACTTGTTCTAGATTAGCGTCCCGGCGTAATCTCGCGGGACAATGCATGCAGAAGGGGGCCCAGAGTGACCGCTGAGGCCAGTCAGGCCGGTCCCCAGGAGGACCTGGCTGCCGACGGCGAGCGACCGCTCCACATCGCGCTCCTCACCTATAAAGGGAACCCGTTCTGCGGCGGACAGGGCGTCTACGTCCGCCACCTCTCCCGCGAGCTGGCCCGCCTCGGCCACCGCGTCGAGGTCATCGGCAGCCAGCCGTACCCCGTCCTCGACGAGGGCTACGACGGACTGACCCTGACCGAGCTGCCGAGCCTCGACCTCTACCGCTCGCCCGACCCCTTCCGCACCCCGGCGCGCGACGAGTACCGCGACTGGATCGACGCCCTCGAAGTCGCCACCATGTGGACCGGCGGCTTCCCGGAGCCGCTCACCTTCTCCCTCCGCGCCCGCCGCCATCTGCGCGCCCGGCGCGGTGAGTTCGACGTCGTGCACGACAACCAGACCTTGGGATACGGCCTGTTGGGAGACGTGGGCGCGCCCCTCGTCACCACCATCCACCACCCCATCACCGTCGACCGCCAGTTGGAGCTGGACGCCGCCGAGAACTGGCAGCAGCGGCTGTCCAAGCGCCGCTGGTACGCCTTCACCCGCATGCAGCGCCGCGTCGCGCGCCGCCTGCCCTCCGTGCTCACCGTCTCCGGCACGTCCCGCGCCGAGATCGTCGACCACCTCGGGGTCCGCGAGGACCGTATCCACGTGGTCCACATCGGCGCGGACACCGACCTGTTCTCGCCGGACGCGTCGGTCCCCGTCGTCCCGGGCCGGATCGTGACGACGTCCAGCGCCGACGTCCCCCTCAAGGGCCTGGTCTTCCTCGTCGAGGCCCTGGCGAAAGTGCGGACCGAGCACGCCGGCGCCCACCTGGTCGTCGTCGGCAAGCGGCCCACCGAGGGGCCCGTCGCGCAGGCGATCGAGCGCTACGGCCTCGAAGGCGCCGTCGACTTCGTCAAGGGCATCTCGGACGCCGAACTGGTCGACCTGGTCCGCTCGGCCGAGGTCGCCTGCGTGCCGTCGCTCTACGAGGGCTTCTCCCTGCCGGCCGCCGAGGCCATGGCCACCGGCACGCCGCTCGTCGCCACGACCGGCGGGGCCATCCCCGAGGTCGCCGGCCGGGACGGCGAGACATGCCTGGCGGTGCCCCCGGGCGACGCGGGCGCCCTCGCGGCGGGTCTGAGCCGGCTGCTGGGCGACCCGGAGCTGCGGGCGCGACTCGGCCGGGCGGGCCGCGAGCGGGTGCTGCGGCACTTCACCTGGGCGCGTGCCGCGGAGGGCACGGTGGCCAGGTACCGCGAGGCGATCGCCCGGTCCTCCGGCAGGCTTCCGGGCCGCACCGCGGCCCCGCAGGGCGTCGAGTCCGCGACCCCCACACCCGACACCGGCGTCTACTCCGAAAGCAGGGCCACGTGCTGACCGTCGACTTCTCCCGGTTCCCGCTCGCCCCGGGCGACCGCGTCCTGGACCTCGGATGCGGTGCCGGTCGGCACGCGTTCGAGTGCTACCGGCGCGGCGCCCAGGTCGTGGCGCTCGACCAGAACGGCGAGGAGATCCGCGAGGTCGCGAAGTGGTTCGCGGCGATGAAGGAGGCCGGCGAGGCACCCGAGGGCGCCACCGCCACCGCCATGGAGGGCGACGCCCTCGCGCTGCCGTTCCCGGACGAGTCCTTCGACGTCGTCATCATCTCCGAGGTGATGGAGCACATCCCGGACGACAAGGGCGTACTCGCCGAGATGGTGCGGGTGTTGAAGCCCGGCGGCCGCATCGCCATCACCGTCCCGCGCTACGGCCCCGAGAAGGTCTGCTGGGCGCTGTCCGACGCCTACCACGAGGTCGAGGGCGGCCACATCCGCATCTACAAGGCCGACGAGCTGATCGCCAAGATCAGGGAAGCCGGCCTCAAGCCCTACGGCACGCACCACGCCCACGCCCTGCACAGCCCCTACTGGTGGCTGAAGTGCGCGTTCGGCGTCGACAACGACAAGGCGCTGCCCGTGCGGGCGTACCACAAGCTGCTCGTCTGGGACATCATGAAGAAGCCGCTGGCCACCCGGGTCGCCGAGCAGGCGCTGAACCCGCTGATCGGCAAGAGCTTCGTGGCGTACGCGACCAAGCCCCACCTCCCGGTGGTGGACGCCAAGTGACCACCCCCCGGACAGAACACCTCGTCCTGCCCGGGGTCCTGACCGCCGGGCAGGCCGCCGCGACCGTCGCCGGCATCCTCGCCGTACAGCGGGAGGACGGTGCGATCCCGTGGTTCCGGGGCCACCACCTGGACCCCTGGGACCACACCGAGGCCGCCATGGCACTGGACACCGCCGGCGAGCACGAGGCCGCCGAGCGCGCCTACGACTGGCTCGCCCGGCACCAGAACGAGGACGGCTCCTGGTACGCGGCCTACCGCGACGGCGACTTCGCGGACGTCACCGACCGCGGGCGGGAGACGAACTTCGTCGCCTACATCGCGGTGGGGGTGTGGCACCACTACCTCTCCACCGGCGACGACACCTTCCTGGACCGCATGTGGCCCTCCGTCTGCGCGGCCGTCGAGTACGTCCTGCGGCTGCAGCAGCCCGGCGGGCAGATCGGCTGGAAGGGGGAGGACGACGGCGGTTTCACGACCGACGCGCTGCTGACCGGCTCCTCCTCCGTCCACCACGCCCTGCGCTGCGCGCTCGCCATCGCCGCACAGCGTGAAGAACCCCAGCCGGACTGGGAGTTGGCGGTGGGCGCGCTGCGGCACGCGATCCGTAGGCACCCGGAGCGGTTCCTCGACAAGGACCGCTACTCGATGGACTGGTACTACCCGGTGCTGGGCGGCGCGGTCACCGGCGCGGAGGCCAAGTCCCGTATCGAGGAAGGCTGGGACCGCTTCGTCGTACCCGGCCTCGGAGTGCGCTGCGTCGTCCCCAACCCGTGGGTCACGGGCGGCGAGTCCGCCGAACTCGCCCTCACGCTCTGGGCGATGGGCGAGTCGGACCGGGCCCTGGCGCTCCTCAAGTCGATCCAGCACCTGCGGGACGCCGAGAGCGGCCTGTACTGGACGGGTTACGTCTTCGAGGACGAGGCGATCTGGCCGCAGGAACTGACCACCTGGACGGCCGGCTCGCTCCTCCTCGCGGTCGCCGCCCTCGGCGGCCACGAGGCCACCTGCACGGTGTTCGGCGGCGAGAACCTGCCGAGGGGACTGGACCCCGACTGCTGCGACTGAGGCGCGACCGAGGCCCCGGCGTCCCTGCCGGGGCCTCGGTGCCCGCTGCCGCGCCTCAGTGGCGCTGCAGCCGTCCGGCGATCGCGTGACCGACGAACAGGTAGACCACCGCCGCCAGTCCGTAGCCCGCCACCACACGGGCCCACGCCTTGTCGAACGTGAAGAGGTCACGCGACCAGCCGGCCAGCCAGTTGGCCGCATTGTGGACGAACTGCACCAGGTCATTGGCCCGGTTGGCGTCCAACAGGTACATAAGGATCCACAGCCCCAGGATGAGGGCCATGATGTCGGCGACGATCGCCACGACCGCGCCGGCCCGATTGCCGCTGCTATATCGAGACATGCTTTCCGGATTGCCGCGACTTCCCGGATGAAACCCGGTCGGTACGATGACCGCCGTGGACGCCCTCTACCCAAGGCTGCTCGTCGAGGACTTCGGCACCGCGGCCCACTTCTGGACCGAAGCCCTCCGTGACCTCCTCGGCATCGAGCCGGTGAAGGTGCTCCCCGCCGCCGGCTACGCCAACTGGGACCTGGACGGACAGGCCGTCCTGGTGCTGTACGGCCGCAAGTCCATCGCCGAGGTCGTCGGCACCGACGACCTGCCCTCCGCACCGCCCGCCCAGGACGCCGCGATGCTCGTCCTGCGGGTCTCCGACGTCGACGACGCGACCCGCCGGCTGAGCGGCCACGGCGCCACCGTCGTCGCCGAGCCGCGGGACCGCCCCGAGTGGGGGCCGGGCCTGCGCAGCGCCCACCTGAGGACACCGGACGGCACGCTGGTGGAGCTGCAGGCCTACTGAGCCTACGAGTTCAGCTCCGCCAGCACCCGAAGCGTCCGGTGGTCGGGGGCCAGCGCCAGCAGATCCGTCACCGGGCCCTTGCGCCACAACTCCAGCCGTTCGGCGATGCGTTCACGCGGGCCGACGAGGGAGATCTCGTCGGCGAAGGCGTCCGGCACGGCCAGCACGGCCTCCTCGCGCCGCCCCTGCAGGAACAGCTCCTGCACCCGCCGCGCCTCCTCCTCGTACCCCATGCGTGCCATCAGATCGGCGTGGAAGTTGCGGGTCGCGTGCCCCATCCCGCCGATGTAGAAGCCGAGCATGGTCTTCACCGGCAGCAGGCCCTCGCGTACGTCGTCGCAGACCCGGACCTGGGCCATGGGGGCGACGAGGAACCCGGGCGGGAGTTCGGCGAGCGCCGGGCCGTAGGCGTCGGGGCGGCTCGGTGACCAGTACAACGGCAGCCACCCGTCGGCGATCCGGGTCGTCTGCTCGACGTTCTTCGGCCCCTCGGCGCCCAGCAGAACCGGCAGATCGGCCCGGAGGGGATGGGTGATCGGCTTCAGTGCCTTCCCGAGGCCGGTCCCGTCGGCGCCCCGGTACGGATGGGAGTGGAACCGCCCCTCCATCCGGACCGGCGCCTCCCGCCGCAGCACCTGCCGTACGACGTCCACGTACTCCCGGGTGGCGGTGAGCGGCGACCTGGGGAACGGCCGCCCGTACCAGCCCTCCACCACCTGCGGCCCCGACAGCCCGAGCCCCAGCAGCACGCGGCCGCCGGAGAGATGGTCGAGGGTGAGCGCGTGCATCGCGGTGGTCGTCGGCGACCGTGCCGCCATCTGCGCGACCGCAGTTCCGAGCTTGATCCTCGACGTCCGTGCGGCGATCCAGGTCAGCGGCGTGAAGACGTCGGACCCCCAGGACTCGGCGGTCCACACGGAGTCGTATCCGAGCCGCTCGGCCTCCTGCGCGAGCGGCACATGGTCGGCGTCGGGACCGCGGCCCCAGTAGCCGAGCGCGAGCCCGAGTCGCATGACGCGCCTCCCTCGAAGATCTGACGATCAGTCAGTTACCGGACTGCGGGCTGCGACTGTACGGCAACGGCCCCCCACCCGGAAGGGCGAGGGGCCGGCCGTGAAGCGGGAGGGGGAGGTCAGCCGCGCTGGATCCCCGAGGTGTCCTGCAGCACGCCACGACGTCCGTCCTGGGTCTGGGCGACCAGGCCCGGACCGCGCTGCTCGACGGCCAGGTACCAGGTGCCCGGCGCGAGTTCGGCGATCGGCGTCGGCGAACCGTCCTCCGCGAACAGCGGCCGCGGCACCGGAACGGCGAACCAGAACGGCGAGAACTCCCCGCCGGCAGGCTGCGGCTGCCCCTGCGCCGGCTGGGCCCCGTACGGCTGCCCCGGCTGCGGCTGACCGCCGTACTGCGGCTGCTGCGCCCCCGGGTAGCCGTAGCCACCGGGAGGCTGCGCGCCGTACGGCTGCGGGGCCTGCGGCTTGGGCGCCGGGATGAGCGCGGCCTGCAGGGCGGGGACGAGGGGGGTGGCGATGGCGGCACCGGCGAGGACCGCGGCGGCGATGAAGCCGAGGATGAGGCCGGCGGCGGGGCTGGCCGGGTCCGGGACGTCCACCATCGACCAGAACAGGATCCACACGACGAGGACCGAGAAGGCGGTGCCGACCGTGCCGAGGTCCAGGCCGGCCACCTTGCGGGGCTGCGGCAGGCATCGGTTGACGACGATCAGCGCGGCTCCGATGACTCCGCCCATGTAGAGGCCGAGCCCTTGGCCGAGGTTGTCCCACGCGGTCGCGTTGTAGCTACCCAGGCCGTCGACGGAGTAGAGGTGGAGGAACGACGCGATGAACAGCAACACCGCTGCCCCGATCACCACGCCGTCGCCTCGGTTGAGGGAGCGGATATTCACTGCAGGTCCTTCGTCAGTCGTCTCGTCGTCGGTAGACCTTATCGCCCGCCCGACCAGGGTGTCCGCAGGGATCCGCCCACCGATCACGAAGAGCGCAGGAAACTCACGATTCCCTCAGAGATTCCCTGCGCCGCCTTCTGTCGCCAGGCTCCGCTGGTGAGCAGTGCCGCGTCCTTGCTATCGCGCATGTTGCCGCACTCGATGAACACCTTGGGAACCGTTGACAGATTGAGACCGCCGAGATCCTTACGCGTGACGAGGCCGGTGCCGTCGCCGATGTAGTTGGAGGCGGGTTCGCCCGTCACGCGGACGAAGTTGCCCGCTACGCGCTCGCCCAGCGAGGCGGAGGAGGCGACGATGGGGCGGGTGTCGGCGGCGCCCGAGTGGACCGCGCCCGGGAGGATGACGTGGAAGCCGCGGTTGCCGGCCGCGGAGCCGTCGGCGTGGATCGAGATCGCGGCGTCGGCGTGGGCGTCGTTGCCGATCCGCGCCCGGCCGTCGACGCAAGGGCCCCAGGACGGGGAGCCGTTGTCATGGGTCAGCTTCACCGTCGCGCCCTGCCGCTCCAGCAGCGCCTTGAGTCGGTGCGAGACGTCGAGGGTGAACTGGGCTTCCGTGTAACCCGCGTTGGTGGAGGTGCCCGTCGTGTCGCACTCCTTCCAGTTCGTGCCGATGTTCACCTTGCGGTTGATCTCGGCGGTGTGCTGGAAGTTGCCGGGGTTGTGGCCCGGGTCGATGACGACGACCTTGCCCCGCAGTGGGCCGGAGGCGGCAGGGGCGGAACTGGTCGGGCGGGCGAGCGTCGGCGTCGGACTCGGCGAGCCCGGCTGCTTGGCGTCGTCACTGGGAGCGGCGGAGGAGGGGGTGGCCGCGCCGCTGGACGCCGCGCTGGTGGCCGCCCGTACCGTCGCCCCGTCCGACCCGCCTCCGCCGCCGGACCCGCCGACGGTGTCGTAGACGAGCCAGCCGAGCAGCGCGCCGGGCACGAGCGCGGCGAGGGCGACGGTGAGGGGGCCGCGGCGGGGACGGCGGGGCTGCGGGGGATCGAAGTCCGGGCCTACGTACGACACGTCTGCGACTCTAACGGCGCCTTCAGATCCCCGCTCCCGTTCGCCGCAGGACGCGCAGCGAGTCGGTCACCGAGACCTCGGTGAAGGCACCGGACCGGAGTGCCCGGAGGTAGACGCGGTACGGGGCCTGGCCGGTGAACTCGTCCTTCGGGTCCGGGAAGACGTCGTGGATGAGGAGCAGTCCGCCCTCGGCGACGTGCGGGGCCCACCCCTCGTAGTCGGCGCCGGCGTGCTCGTCGGTGTGGCCGCCGTCGATGAAGACCAGGCCGAGGGGGGTGCCCCAGAACTTCGCGATCTGCGGGGACCGGCCCACCAGCGCGACCACGTGCTCCTCCAGGCCCGCCCCGTGCAGGGTGCGCCGGAACGTCGGCAGCGTGTCCATCAGGCCGATCTCCGGGTCGACCGTCTCCGGGTCGTGGTAGTCCCAGCCGGGCTGCTGCTCCTCGCTGCCGCGGTGGTGGTCGACGGTCAGGGCCGTCACCCCGGCCTGCCGGGCCGCGTCGGCGAGCAGGACGGTGGAACGGCCGCAGTAGGTGCCGACCTCCAGCAGCGGCAGACCGAGCGCGCCCGCCTCGACCGCGGCCGCGTACAGCGCCAGCCCCTCGTGCACGGGCATGAACCCCTTCGCCGCCTCGAAAGCGGCCAGGATCTCCGGCTTGGGCGCCGCGGCCATGGGGGTTCCTCCCGGTCGTACGAACATCAACGCCCCCATGCTGCCGCACCCCCGGTCACGACTTGGACCGAGGGTGGCTGCAGTATGCCTTTCAAGGGCGCGGGGAACTGCGCGACAAGCCACAACGAACCCGCGGCCGCCGACGCAACAGCCCCCCCGAGCCCTACGCGCTCACGCTCTCCCCGGGCAACGCAAGATCCACATCCACCGCCCGCTCCTCACCGGAGTGAGTCGCCGCGGAGGCCAACGGACCATGCCCCACAGCCCGTGCGGCGAGCACATACGCGCCTTCGGAAGGCACCGCCAGCAGATACGACCCGTCCGGCTCGGACAGCGTCGCCCCCGCCTGCCGCCCCCGTCGGTCGATCAGCGTGACCTTGGCACGGGCCACCGGCGCGCCCTCGGCGTCCAGGACGCGTCCGCGGAACCCGCGCAGCACCTGCTCGGCGCGCTCCATCGCGGCCTCCTCCTCGCTGCTGGCCCGCAGTCGCGGTGCCCGGTCGGGCTTCGGCAGGAACAGGGCCATCAGCAGGCCGATCGCCACCGCGCCCGTCGCGATGAGGAAGGACACCCGGAAGCCGTGCATGGTGGGGATCGCGACCCCGCCGACGTTCTGCGCGGTGTTGGCCAGCACCATTCCGATGACGGCGCTGGAGACGGACGTACCGATGGAGCGCATCAGGGTGTTGAGGCCGTTCGCGGCGCCCGTCTCGGAGGCCGGGACCGCGCCCACGATCAGCGCGGGCAGGGACGAGTACGCGAGGCCGATGCCCGCGCCGAGGACGACCGAGATGACCAGGCTCTGCCAGGCGGCGCTCATCAGGCCGAGGCCCGCGCCGTAGCCGATGGCGATGATCAGCATGCCGAGGATCAGGGTGACCTTGGGGCCGTACTTGGCGGACAGGCGGGCGTACACCGGCGCCGTGACCATCATCGTCAGGCCCAGCGGGGCGACCAGCAGGCCCGCGACGACCATCGACTGGCCGAGGCCGTAGCCCGTCGCCTTCGGGAGCTGGAGCAGCTGGGGAAGGACGAGGGAGACGACGTAGAACGAGACACCGACCATGATCGACGCCAGGTTGGTGAAGAGGACCGCCGGGCGGGCGGTGGTGCGCAGGTCGACGAGGGGGGCGGCGGAGCGCAGCTCGAACAGGCCCCACAGGAGGAGGACGACGGCCGCGGCGCCGAACATGCCGAGCGTGGTGCCGGAGGTCCAGCCCCAGTCGCTGCCCTTGGTGATCGGCAGCAGGAAGAGGACCAGGCCGGCCGAGAGGCCGATCGCGCCCAGGACGTCGAAGGAGCCCTCGGCGCGCATCGGGGACTCCGGTACGACGAGGAGGGTGAGGGCGATGGAGAGGACACCGAGGCCGGCGGCGCCGTAGAAGAGGGCGTGCCAGTCGGCGTGCTGGGCGACGAGGGCCGCGAGCGGCAGCGCGAGTCCGCCGCCGACGCCGATCGAGGAGCTCATCAGGGCCATCGCGGAGCCGAGCTTCTCGCGGGGCAGCATGTCGCGCATCAGGCCGATGCCGAGCGGGATGGCGCCCATCGCGAAGCCCTGGAGGGTACGGCCGGCGATCATCGGGAGCAGCGTGCTGGTGAGGGCGCTGACCAGGGCGCCGACCACCATCAGGCTGATGCTGACGATCAGCATCCGCCGCTTGCCGTAGAGGTCGCCGAGGCGGCCCATGATCGGCGTGGCGACGGCGCCCGAGAGCAGTGTCGAGGTCAGGACCCAGGTGGCGTTGCTGGGCGCGGTGTCCAGCAGTTGCGGCAGGTCCTTGATGACCGGGACGAGCAGGGTCTGCATCACCGCGACAACGATTCCCGCGAAGGCGAGCACCGGGACCACGGCCCCGCTCGCTCTCCGGGCGGGCTGGTCGTTCGTCGTGTGCGTCATGGCGTGAGGCCTCCCGTTGGATAAGTGCTGGGTAAACCTCGTATGCACAGGCAACTATTCCGTTGCTTCGGGACTCTAATCAATCCTTGACCCGGTCATGGGAATCTGAGGCGCCGTCAGGCCTGGCGGGCAACTGGAACGTGTTCTAGTCTGCGCGCCATGAAGGCCTACGTCGCCGGGGTCGGGATGACCCGATTCGAGAAGCCCGAGACCCGTGATTGGCAGTACTGGGACATGGTCCGGGAGGCGGGAAGCGCGGCGCTCGCGGACGCCGGAGTGACCTACCAGGACGTGGAACAGGTTCCCGTCGGCTACTGCTTCCAGCCCTCCACCGCCGGCCAGCGCGCCGCCTATGAGCTGGGTCTCACCGGCGTCCCGGTCTACAACGTCAACAACAACTGCGCGACCGGCTCGACCGCGCTGATGCTGGCGCGGCAGCTGGTGCAGGGCGGCTCGGCCGACTGCGTCCTGGCGCTGGGCTTCGAGAAGATGAAGAAGGGCGCGCTGGGGGGAGGGGCCGACGGGGGTGACTTCGCGACGTCTCCGGTCGCCCGGCACTACGGGATCATGGCCGCCCGGCACGGCTTCGAGATGACCCCGCCCACCGCCCAGATCTTCGGCGACGCGGCCCGCGAGCACATGGAGAGGTACGGCACCACCGAGGCGCAGCTGGCCGCCGTCGCCGCCAAGAACCACCGGCACTCCGCGCACAACCCGTACGCGCAGTTCCGGGACGTGTACGAGGTGGCCGACATCCTCGCCGCCCGTACGGTCCACCGGCCGCTGACCAAACTGCAGTGCTCGCCGACGTCCGACGGCGCCGCGGCGGCGGTGGTGGTGTCGGAACGGTTCGCCGAGGCGCGGGGCCTGACCGGGCTCGTGGAGATCGTCGCCCAGGCGATGACCACCGACACCGAGGAGTCCTTCGCGTCCGGCTCCTGCATCGACGTCGTCGGGCGGCCCATGTCCCGGGAGGCCGCCCGGCAGGTGTACGAGCGGTCCGGGCTCGGTATCGAGGACGTCGACGTCGTGGAACTGCACGACTGCTTCTCCGTCAACGAACTGCTGACCTACGAGGCGCTCGGGATGTGCGGGGAGGGCGAGTCCGGCAAGCTCGTCGAATCCGGGGCGACCACGTACGGCGGGCGCTGGGTGGTGAACCCGTCCGGCGGCCTGATCTCCAAGGGACATCCGCTGGGGGCCACCGGACTCGCTCAGGCCGCCGAGCTGGTCTGGCAGTTGCGGGGCGCGGCGGGGGAGCGGCAGGTTCCCGGGGCCCGGGTGGGCCTCGCGCACAACATCGGCCTGGGCGGGGCGGCGGTGGTGACGATGCTGAGGGCGGTCTAGAAAGGCCGGAGGTCTCGGCCCGGGCTCGCGGTGGCCCTAGGTCCGGCGACCGAAGGTCTCGTGGGGCGAAATGCCGATGCAAGGGGCGCAACCGGGTTGAGAGCATGACAGGCATGCTGGAAACCGCTGACGTCGCCCGGACCTCCCGTCTCACCGCCCCTCCCACCTGGCTGGTCGTGGCCCTTGCCTGCGCGGGTCAGTTCCTGGTCGTGCTGGACGTGTCGGTCGTCAATGTGGCCTTGCCGTCGATGCGAGCCGACCTGGGGCTGAGCGCGCAGGGGCTGCAGTGGGTGGTCAACGCCTACGCCATCGCCTTCGCCGGGTTCATGCTGCTCGGCGGGCGGGCCGGCGACCTGTACGGGCGCAAGCGGATGTTCCTGGTCGGACTCGGCCTGTTCACGCTGGCGTCGCTGGGCGGCGGGCTGGCGCAGGAGGGCGGGCAACTCCTGGTCGCGCGGGCCGTGCAGGGGCTGGGCGCGGCGGTGCTGGCGCCCTCGACGCTGACCATCCTGACCTCGGCGGTTCCCGAGGGCGCGGCCCGGATGCGGGCCATCGCCACCTGGAGCGCGGTGGGCGCGGGCGGCGGGGCCGCGGGCGGTCTGGTCGGCGGAGCGCTGGTGGACGGGCTGTCCTGGCGGTGGGTGCTGCTGATCAACGTGCCCGTCGGCGCGGTGGTGCTGGCCGGCTCGGTGAAGTGGCTGGCGGAGAGCCGGAACGGCGGCGGGCGGCGGCTGGACCTGCCGGGCGCCGTCCTGGTGACGGCCGGACTCGCCACGCTCGCGTACGGCATCTCGCAGACCGAGGCCGAAGGCTGGACGTCGGCCGCGACCCTCGTGCCGCTGGCCGCCGGGCTCACCCTGATCGCGGGGTTCCTGGCCGTCGAGGCGCGTACGACGGTCCCGCTGATGCCCCTCGGGCTGTTCCGGGTGCGGGCGGTGTCGTCGGCGAACGCGGCGATGTTCCTGAACGGCTCCGCGATGTTCTGCATGTGGTTCTTCATGACCCTGTACGCGCAGAACGTGCTCGGCTACACCCCGCTGGAGGCGGGCCTTGCCCTGGTGCCGAGCTCCCTGTCGATCATCCTGGGCTCGAAGCTCGCCCCCCGTTTCATGCCGGCGCTGGGCGCGCGCGGACTGGCCGCGCTGGGGACGCTGATCGCGGCGGCGGGCTATGTGTGGCAGTCGGCGATGACGTCGCAGGGCGCGTATCTCACGGAGATCATGCTGCCCGGCATCCTGATGATGCTGGGGGCCGGGCTGACGGCGACCCCGCTGGCCGCGCTCGCCACCTCGGGGGCGGCGCCCGAGGAGGCCGGGTTGGTGTCGGGGCTGATCAACACCTCGCGGACGATGGGCGGTTCGCTGGGGCTCGCGGTGATGTCGACGATCGCCGCGGCGCGCACGGGCGACCGCGGGACGCCCGCCGCGCTGACCGAGGGGTACGCGCTGGTGTTCCGGACGGGGGCAGGGGTGCTGCTCGCCGGGGTGGTGCTGATGCTGGTGTGGCTGCCGCGGCAGAAGGCGGCGGGTCGCGGGGAGGGGAATTCCGCGGAGTGAGGCAACGGTCCGGGCCGCTCATGGACTCCTTCAGACATCAAGGAGGTGCCCATGGGGGATCGCAAGGAGGCTCGGGACGAGGAGTTCCGGAGCTTTGTCACCGGCCGCTGGCCGCGGCTGGTGCGGACGGCATCTCCTCACGGGGGAGCGACACGCCGCCGAGGACCTCGCCCAGGCGACCCTCGAACAGGTCTACGTGGCCTGGCGCAGGGTCGGTTCGGCTGACGACCCGGAGGCGTACGTACGGCGCGTGATGATCAACGCGCACGCGCGCAGGCACCGCAGGAGGCTGCGGGAGTTCCTGGCGCCGAAGGACGACTCCGGCCTGGTCCGCGAGGTCGCCGACACCGGTGACCGCATCGCCCAGGCCGACGACCGCGGAGTCCTGCTCAAGGCGCTGGCGCAACTGCCGCCGAGGCAGCGGGAGGCGGTGGTCCTCCGGTACTGGGAGGACCTGACGGAGACCCAGGTGGCGCAGGCCATGGGCTGCTCCGTCGGCGCGGTGAAGAGCAACGCGGCCAAGGGGATCGCGAAACTGCGCGCCATACCGGGGCTGGCGGAGATGGTGACGAGCGGGGGCGGAAAGTGATGAGCGCGGACCGGGAAGCGGACCAGGACATGACGCACAGGGACATCGCCCTCCTGCTGGCCGACGCGGCGGACGGCGTCGAGGTCGGCACAGCCCCCACCCAGGCGGTCGTCCGGGGCGGGCGCCGGCGCAGGGCCCGGCGGTGGGCGGTGGCCGCCGCGGCGGCGCTGGCGATCGTCGGGACGACGGGGACGGTGGCGCTGGCGGGGCTGCCGGGCGGAGGCGGCGGGAAGGCGGAACCGGCGGTCACCCGGTCGTCGGCGCCCCTGCCGGACGTCTTCCAGAACAAGCCGCACCGCACGGAGCTGGCGAGCGGTACGGAGGACGGCAAGGACTGGGAGGTGTTCGTCGACGTCTGGGACGCGCCGCGCGACAAGGCCCAGGCGGAGGCCCAGTTGGCGGCGATGGCCGAGTACAAGGACGAGTGGCCGGCGTCCGTGCGGACGGCCGCCGACCTGGTGGGCAAGCGCACGTACTTCGTGCAGCGCAGCTACGAGGGCGACACATCGGTGGTGATCGAGAACTCGCTGCCCGAGCGGTACGCCAACGTGAGTACGGACATGGACTCGGGCGCGCTGGGCCTGTCGCCGCAGGACAAGCCCCAGCGCCTGGTGATCGGCCGGATCGCGAAGACCGCCCTGGAGGTGACCTGCGACTGGAAGGACGGCACGAGCACGGTCCTGCACCGGGTATCGGGCCCCGAGGCCGACGGCAGGCTGAAGCAGGGCATCCGGTCGGCCGAGGGCTCCGCGGACCGCTGGTTCGTCTGCCTCGCGCCCAAGGGCACGGCTTACAAGAACGCGCGGGTGACGGGGCCGGACCAGTGACCGGCCCTCAGAGCCACCCCTGCTGCCGGGCCTCCCGCATCGCCTCCATGCGGTTGCGGGTGCCCGTCTTGCCGATCGCCGAGGACAGGTAGTTGCGGACCGTCGACTCCGACAGGTGCAGCTTGGCGGCGATGTCGGAGACGGTCGCGCCGTCCGCGGAGGCCTTGAGCACGTCGCACTCACGGGCGGTGAGCGGACTGGGCCCGGCGCTGAGCGCCGCCGCGGCGAGCGCGGGGTCGATGACGGTCTCGCCGGTCAGCACCCGGCGGATCGCGGCGGCCAGCTCCTCCACCGGGCCGTCCTTCACCAGGAAGCCGGCGGCTCCCGCCTCCATGGCGCGGCGCAGATAGCCGGGCCGGCCGAAGGTGGTCAGGATCAGCACCCGGCAGTCCGGTACCTGCTCGCGCAGTTCGGCGGCCGCGTCCAGGCCGCTCATGCCCGGCAGTTCGATGTCCAGCAGGGCCACGTCCGGGCGGTGCGTCAGCGCGGCGTCCACGATCGCGTCGCCGGTGCCGACCTGGGCGACGACCTCCAGGTCGGCCTCCAGGTTCAGCAGCAGCGCGAGCGCGCCACGCATCATTCCCTGGTCCTCGGCGAGCAGAACCCGCACGCTCTTGGTCGGCCGGTGATCCCGGGGCATCTCGTCCACGGGCCAAGAGTAGGGCGCGGGCGCCCGGTCGGTCCCCTTAAAGACTCGGCATGGTTCCGTTCCTGAAGGCTTGACGGCTTCTGACGGTGGCCCAACAATCGCCTCTGCATTGAGAGTTCGCCTTTGCAATTCCTGTCTCCGTACTCCCACCCGCAATTGTTCGGCATTTCGATCGGTGTCAGAAATCCGGAATTAGCTTCGAACGTCGTTCGGTATACCGGACAGTGAAGGAGGCTCCACCGTGTTCCCCAGACTCAGAACCGCGGCCCTGGCAGCGCTCTCGGCGCTCGTCACGGTGCTGGCGCTCGCCGTCGGCATTCCGCAGGCGCAGGCGGCCGGTTCACTGCCCTGCGACATCTACGCCGCCGCGGGCACCCCCTGTGTCGCCGCGCACAGCCTGGCCAGGGCGCTGTACTCCTCGTACAACGGCTCCCTCTACCAGGTGCAGCGGGCCTCCGACAGCGCCACCAAGGACATCGGGCTGCTGGCCGCCGGCGGCTACGCCAACGCGGCCGCCCAGGACTCCTTCTGCGCCGGCACCACCTGCATCATCACCAAGATCTACGACCAGTCCTCGCGCCACAACGACCTGACCGTGGAGGGCGCGGGAGGCGCCGGGGCGGCCGACGTCGGCGCGCCCGCGGACGCCCTGCCGGTGACCGTCGGCGGCCACCAGGTCTACGGCCTGGAGATCTCGGCGGGCATGGGCTACCGCGACAACTCCACCTCGGGCGTCGCCACCGACGGCGGCGCCGAGGGGATGTACATGGTCACGTCCGGCACCCACGTCAACGGCAGCTGCTGCTTCGACTACGGCAACGCCGAGACGAACAACAAGGACACCGGCAACGGCCACATGGACGCGATCAACTTCGGCACCGAGTGCTGGTTCTCGCCCTGCTACGGCCAGGGCCCGTGGGTGCAGGCGGACCTGGAGAACGGGCTGTTCCAGTCCAACCTCGGCTACAGCACGAACTCCTCCAACACCGGTACGGGCGCGCTGCCGTTCGTGACCGCGCTATTGAAGAACAACGGCCAGGACCATTTCGCACTGAAATGGGGCAACGCCCAATCCGGCGGGCTGACCACGACCTATTCCGGCAGTGAGCCCACCAATGCCAGTGGCTACTCGCCCATGCACCAGGAGGGCGCCATCGTCCTCGGCACCGGCGGCGACAACAGCAACGGCTCCATCGGCTCGTTCTTCGAGGGCGTCATGACCTCCGGCATCCCGACGGACGCCGCCGACAACTCCGTCCAGGCCAACATCGTCTCCGTCGGCTACGGCGGCGCCACCGGCTCCACCGGGACGCTCACCCCCGGCTCGGAGATCTCCCTGAAGGCGACCACGTCCTGCTGCACCGGCGACTACATCCGCCACCAGAACAACACGGCCGTCGTCTCCGCGATCACCTCGAGCAGCTCGGCCCTGGACAAGAACGACGCCACCTGGATCGTCCGCCGCGGCCTCGCCGACGCCTCCTGCGTCTCCTTCGAGTCGCGCAACTACCCCGGCGACTTCCTGCGCCACTACAACTACCAGCTGCTGCGGCAGCCGATGACCGGCACCACACAGTTCAGACAGGACGCCACGTTCTGTCCGACGACCGGCAAGAGCGGCACGGGGACGTCGTTCGCGTCGTACAACTACCCGACGAAGTTCATCCGCCACTACGACTACAACGTCTACATCGCGAGTGACGGAGGCTCCAACACCTGGGACAGCGCCACGTCCTGGACGGACGACGTGAGCTGGGTGGTCAGCGCGCCCTGGGCGCCGTAGCGGCCACGGGGGCCGGTGTGTCGCCGGGCTCCAGGGGAAGCTCGGCGGTGACCGTGAAGCCGCCTCGCGGCGACGGGCCGGCCCGCAGGGAGCCGCCCGCCGCCGCGAGGCGCTCGGTCAGACCCTTCAGGCCCGTGCCGCCGACGCCGGGGGAGGAGGGGAAGGCCGGTTCGCCGCCGCCGTTGTCGGCGACCGTCAGGCGGACCTGCTCGGCGGCGCCGTCCACGGTGATCTCGCAGCGGGTCGCGCCCGCGTGCCGCACGACATTCGTGACGGCCTCCCGCACCACCCAGCCCAGCAGGACCTCGGTCTGCGGCGCGAGGGGCGTGCCCGAACGCCGCACCACCGGTTCGACGTCGGCCGCCGACAACACCGAGCGGGCGCGGTCGAGTTCGGTGCCGAGGCTGCCCTCGCGGTAGCCGGTGACGGCCTCCCGGATCTCGGTGAGGGCCTGCCGGCCCACGGACTCGATGTCGGTGATCTGGGCCAGCGCCGCGTCCAGGTCCCGCGGGGCCAGCCGCCGGGCGGCCTCCGACTTCACCACGATCACCGACATGGTGTGGCCGAGCAGGTCGTGCAGATCGCGCGAGAAGCGCAGCCGCTCCTTCTCGACGGCCTGGTGGGCGAGTTGCTCACGGGCGGCGCGCAGTTCCCGTACGGCCTCGGACAGGGAGAGGATCGCCGCCGTCACCATGGTCGAGATGAAGGTGGCGTAGGCGATGTTCAGCCCGTTCCAGCCGTCGCGCGCGGTGGAGACCACCCCGGCGAGCAGGGCGACACCGGTGCCGGACCAGCGCAGGTACTCGCCCCGCAGGGCCGCGCCCGTGGCCAGCCCGAGCAGGGGGAAGAACAGCAGCCAGTTGTCGCCGTAGCTCCCGGCCAGACCGCAGGTGATCGCGGCCATCACGCCCAGCGCCACCCGCGTGGAGACGGACTGCCGCTTCTCCTTCACGAAGGCGCGCGTCGCCACGAAGATGTAGAGGGAGTTGAAGGCGAGCAGCCCCAGACCGCCGATCCACGGGTTGGGGGTCTTGCCCTGAAAGAGGTTGGAGAACGCCCCCAGCCCCATCAGCAGCCACGGCAGCAGGGAGAAGGCCGTCGGCGGCGGGCCCGGGTGCTCGGGCACCTCGGCGCCGGTGCGGCGCGCCTCCTTCTGCGCGGCCTTGAAGGCCCGCATGTCCGCCCGCCACCGCTCCCGGGCAGCCCGCCACTGCCGCAGCTGACAGGCGATCCCACGTGTCCAGTGCATCCTCGTCCCCCGTTCAGGCGGTCCGTCCGGACCGCCGGTACGACAGCACAGCGTACGAACCGAACGCCAGCAGCCAAGCCCCCAGGACACAGACCGCGCCGAGCGCCGGAGCGCGTCCGTCCGCGACCGACGTGCCCAGCTCGGCGAACCGGTAGGTGGGCGTGTACGCCGACACGGCGCGCAGCCAGCCCGGGAAGAGGGTGACGGGGAACCACAGGCCGCCGAGGACGGCCAGGCCCAGGTTGCAGGCCATGTTCGCCACGCCGGTGGTCTGTCCGGTCAGCCGGTAGCCGTTGCCCAGCCCCAGCAGCGTGAACGGCAGCGAGCCCAGCCACAGCAGCAGCGCGATCGCGCCCCACTGCCAGGCCGCCAGCCGCACCCCGTTGACCAGACCGCCCGCCGCGAGCACCGCCACGATCGCCGGCAGCACGGTCACCGAGCCGGTCAGCGCCCGCCCGACCACGACCTGCCGCGGTGTCATCGGCGTCACCCGCAACTGCCGCAGCCACCCGATCGCCCGGTCCTCGGCGACCCCGCCACCGGTGTTGAGCGCGGACCCGACGGCCCCGTACCCCGCCATCCCGACCATCGCGGCCGTCTTGTAACCCCCGTCGTCCGCACCGAGGTTGGTGAACAGCAGATACATCAGCACGGGCATGGCGACCCCGCCGACGACGAATCCGACGTCGCGGAGGGTGCGGCGCACTTCTAGACGCAGGTAGTCGAGCATCACGACGCCTCCTTGATGCCGGTGTCCTCGGGGACCGATCCAGCCCGTCTGGGGGCACCCCCTCTGGGGGAGTTCGAGGACGAGGCCCGTCCAGGGCCGAACGGGGGCCTGGGGGCAGAGCCCCCAGGAGCGGTGAGGGCGAGAAACGCATCGTCCAAAGACGCCGGTGCCACCTCCAACCCCCGTATCGCACCGAGCCCGACCAGGGCGACCACCGTGGCGTCGGGGTCGTCCGTCCGCAGCCGCGCCCGGCCCCCGCGCACCTCCAGCGACCGCACGCCCGGCAGCCGCTCCAGCCCCCGGGTGTCGCCTCCGGCGAGGTCGAAGGCGACCAGGCCACCGCCCACCGACCGCTTCAGCTCCTCGCTCGTGCCGTCGGCGACGATCCGGCCGCCGTCGATGACGAGGATGCGGTCCGCGTGGGCGTCCGCCTCCTGGAGGTGGTGGGTGGAGAACAGCACCGTGTGGCCGAGGCGCGCGTAGGACCGCATCGACGCCCAGAACGCGTGCCGCGCCTCCACGTCCAGGGCGGCCGTCGGCTCGTCCAGGACGATCAGCGTGGGGTTCCCGGCGAGGGCGACGGCGAAGCGGACGCGCTGGGTCTGGCCGCCGGACAGCCGGTCCACGCGGCGTCCGGCCAGTTCCGTGATCCCGGCCAGCCGCAGCGCCCGCTCGACCGGCATCGGCGCCGGATAGCGCCCCGCGACGAAGGCGACCAGCTCGCGCACGGTGACGCGGGGCACCGCGCGGCCCTCCTGCAGCATGGCGCCGACCCGCCCGGCCCGCACGGCGGCCCCGGGGGGCGCACCGAACAGCTCGACGGTGCCCTCGTCGGGCTCGTTCAGGCCGAGCAGCAGGGAGATCGTCGTCGACTTGCCCGCGCCGTTGCGGCCGAGGAGGGCGACCGTCTCGCCGGGCGCGATGGTCAGATCGACGCCGTCGACGGCGCGCACGGCGCCGAAGGTCTTGACCGCCCCCGTGAAGGACACGGCGGCGCATTCCGTCTGTGTCATGGCTACGACGCTACGAAGTGGGCACCCCCGTCCGGCAGATGCGCTTGTACGGACCTGGGCAGGACAAATGTCACGGCCGGTCCGGGCGCGCACCCGGCGTACCCGACAGCCCGTCCGGGCGGGCGCCCGGCATACCTGACACGGCGTCAGGAGCCTTCACAAGTGACGAGCCCTGGGCTATACAGAGGGCGCCGGACTGGAACGCGTTCTAGATCGGCCATCGTGACGACCTCGGTCGCGGCCGACGGTGCGGACGGCCGCGCCGAGGTCTTGAGCCACTCGATCCACCAGGAGCCGTATGCCCATCGACGCAGCGAAGGCCCTCGCCGCCGAACCCCGGTCCGGCGAGATCACCTGGGACCACAAGGACGTCCAGCTCTACCACCTCGGCATCGGCGCCGGCATCCCGGCCACCGACCCCGACGAGCTGCGCTACACCCTGGAGTCCCGGCTGCACGTCCTGCCGAGCTTCGCCACCGTCGCGGGCGCCGGTTCCCCCGGCGTGATCAGCGGGCTGTCCATGCCGGGCGTGGACGTCGACCTCGCCAAGGTCCTGCACGGCGGCCAGTCGCTGACCATCCACCGCCCCCTTCCGGCGCGGGGCACCGCCACCGCCACCGGCCGTATCGCCGCCGTGTACGACAAGGGCAAGGCGGCCGTCCTGGTCATGCGCACGGAGGTCGCCGACGTCGACGGCCCGCTGTGGACGAACGACGCCCAGATCTTCGTACGAGGGGAGGGCGGCTGGGGCGGCGACCGCGGCCCCTCCACACGCCTCGAACCTCCGGCCGGCGACCCCGACCGGATCGTCGAACGGCACATCCGCGAGGACCAGGCCCTGCTCTACCGCCTCTGCGGCGACTACAACCCGCTGCACGCCGACCCCGAGTTCGCCAAGCGCGCCGGGTTCGACAGGCCCATCCTGCACGGGTTGTGCACCTACGGCATGACGCTCAAGGCGGTCGTCGACACGCTGCTCGGCGGGGACGTGAGCCGGGTGCGGTCGTACTCGACCCGGTTCGCGGGCGTCGTGTACCCGGGGGAGACCCTGCGGATGCGCATGTGGCACACGCCGCGGTCCACCACGGTCGTCGTCAGCGCGGTGGAGCGGGACGACGCGCCGGTCCTCGCCGACACGATCGTCGAACACGGTTGACACAGCTAGCAGTTGAGGGGAGCCGCACCATGCGCGCAGCCGTACTGCAGGAGATCGGCCAGGAGAAGCTGGAGGTCCTCGACGACGTCGAGTCCGTGGGGTTCGGGCCCGGCAAGGTACGCATCCGGGTCAGGGCGACCGGGTTGTGCCACTCGGACCTGTCCGCGATGAGCGGGGTACTGCCGCAGCCCGCGCCCTTCGTGCCCGGCCACGAGGGAGCGGGGGAGATCCTCGAGGTCGGCGACGGGGTCACCCACCTGAAGGCGGGCGACCGGGTGGTCGTGTGCTGGCTGCCGGCCTGCGGCACCTGTCCCGCCTGCAAGCGCGGCCAGACCGAGCTGTGCCTGGCCGGGTTCATGAACGCCGGCACCCCCAACTTCCGCCGCCCCGGCGGCGATGTCTTCGGCTTCGCCGGCACCGGCACCTTCGCCGAGGAGGTCGTCGTCGACGCGGGCTGCGCGGTGCCGATCCCGGACGACGTGCCCTACGACATCGCGGCGCTGATCGGCTGCGGGGTGACCACCGGACTCGGGGCCGCCCTCAACACCGCCGACGTGGAGGCCGGTTCGTCGGTCGCCGTCATCGGCTGCGGCGGCGTCGGCATCTCGGCGATCCAGGGCGCGCGGCTGAAGGGCGCGGCGGAGATCGTCGCCGTCGACCCGGTGGCCTCGCGCCGCGAGTCGGCCATCGGGTTCGGCGCCACCAAGGCCGTCTCACCGGACGAACTGGCCGACGCCAAGCAGCAGGTGACCGCCGGGGAGGGCTTCGACTACGTCTTCGAGGTCGTCGGCAAGTCGGCCACCGCCCGGACGGCGTACGACAACACCCGGCGCGGCGGCACCCTCGTCGTGGTCGGCGCGGGCGCCATGGACGACTTCCTCCAACTCAACATGTTCGAGCTGTTCTTCGACGAGAAGCGCATCCTGCCGTCGATGTACGGCGGCGGCGACGTCCTGCGCTCCTACGAGCGCACCGTCGCCCTGTGGCGGGCGGGCCGCATCGACCTGGAGGGCCTGATCACGCACCGGGTGCCGCTGACCGAGATCAACGAGGCGCTGGACCAGATGCGCACGGGCACCGCCCTGCGTACCTGCATCGAGATCTGACGGAGGGCCCGTGTCGCTGCCACTGGAAGGACTGTCGGCCGTCGTCACCGGCGCTGGCCGGGGCCTGGGCCGGGCCGAGGCGCTCGAACTCACCCGGCTCGGCGCGGCCGTCGTCGTCAACGACTACGGCCAACCGGGCCGGGACGGCTCCGGGGAGGCCTCCGCGGGCCCCGCCGAGGAGGTCGCCGCCGAGATCCGCGCGGCCGGCGGACGGGCCACCGCCCACACCGGGGACGTGGCCGACTTCCAACAGGCCCGTCAGTTGGTGGAGTTGGCCATCGCGGAGTTCGGCAAGCTGGACATCCTGGTCAACAACGCGGGCATCCTGCGCGACCGCATGGTCTTCTCCATGACCGAGGGCGAGTGGGACTCGGTGATCCGGGTCCACCTCAAGGGCCACTTCAACACGATCCACTTCGCCGCCGCCCACTGGCGCGAGCGCTCCAAGGCGGCGGGCGGCCCGGTCTACGGCCGGATCGTGAACACCTCCTCGGAGGCCTTCCTCGCGGGCTCCGCGGGCCAGCCCAACTACGCGGCCGCGAAGGGCGGAATCGTCGGCCTGACCACCTCCACGGCCCTCGCCCTCGCCAAGTACGGGGTCACCGCCAACGCCATCTGCCCGCGCGCCCGCACCCGGATGACCGAGGACGTCTTCGCCGGCTTCGAGCAGCCCGCCGACGGCCTCGACCCGCTCGCCCCCGAGCACGTCGCCCCGCTCGTGGGCTACCTGGCCTCACCCGCCGCGGCCCGCGCCAACGGCCAGCTGTTCGTCGTGCACGGCGGCATGGTCGCGGTCGTGGACCGCCCGCGCGTGCGAGCCAAGTTCGACAGCAAGCAGGACACCTTCACCTACGACGAGCTGGACGCCGTACTCACCGCGCACTACGCCGAGCGGCCCGAGGGGGAGACGTTCGCGGCGGCGGAGGTGCTCGGCCTCAAGCGGACGTAGAGCCGACGTAGAGCGGACGTCGAGCGGAGACCTGGAGCCGACGTCGAGCGAAGCGCGTGCAGGGCGGGCGTGGACACGCGGAAGGGCCCGCACACCGGTCGGTGTGCGGGCCCTTCCCTGCGTACCCTCAGGCAGCTGCCTCGGTGTCCTCGGCCGGCTTGCGGTGGCGGCCACGAGGGGCCGTGTCACCGTCCTGGGCCGAGTTCGGACCCCGGTGACGACCGTGACCGGCGTCCTCCTGGGTCTCGGCGGACAGCGGCTGCATGGTGCTTGTGTCGCTCATCGGAAGGATTCACCCCGTCAACATGATCTTTCGAACAGCCCGGCGAGTTTAACCAGCACCCCGCCACCCGGATCCAGGCGGGCACGCCCATCGGCACTAGTTCGTTACAAGACGTCCCAAGGGCGCTTCCCGCAACGGCACCGGACGGGCCACGACCGGTTCCGGAGGGTCCGGTTGTGACGGTTCGTCCGCCGCCGGAGGACCCGGCTGCCACGGTTCGTCCGCCGTCGCGGGGGCACCCTCCGACGCCGCCCGCACGCCCGCACCGCCATCCCCCGGACCACCCTCCGGAACCGCGTCCCCCGCTTCCCCCGAGGGCGCCGCCACCCGCGCCAGACCGCACGGCATCTCGGCCGTCGCGTACGGCAGTTGCAGCACCCCGTCCCTGGTCCACAGCCCCGCCCCGGCCAACCACCCGGCCGGCGCCGCGAGATGGTGCACCTGCCGCCGGTCCGGCCGCCACAGCCCCACCCAGCCGCCCATCGGCCCGTCCACCCGCAGCGCCACCCCACAGCTCTCCGGCATCAGCACGAGCCCCGGCTGGATCGCGAACGGCGTCACCGAGCAGTCCGGCACCCGCAGACACTCCGGGAACCGCACCGGAAGCGTGCTGCCCAGCACCCCCCAGCCCAGCCGGTCCTCACCCGGCGACGGCGCGTCCGAGCGGATCAGCAGCAGCCCGCTGTCCGGGTCGGCCAGCAGCAGCCGGTCGTCGCTGCCGTCGGTGATCTGCAGGAACGGCGACACCTCGCCGCCCCGCCCCAGATCCACCACGACCGTCTTCGTCCGCCCGCCGACCTCCCGGTCCAGCGCCAGCATCCGGCCCGCGTGGTCCAGCCACACCCCGCCCGAGCAGCGCCCCGGGATCTCCGCCAGCCGCTCCGGCCCGAAGGCCCCGCCCGCCACCAGCCACAGCGTGCTGGAACGCCGGCCCACCGCGAGGGCGTACGCCTTCTCGCCGCCCGGCGCCGGGGGCAGCAGCCGCAGTGAGGCATCCTCGTCCGGGCACTCGACCGCGCCGAGCAGGACTTCGCCGGTGCCGGGGCCGGTCGGATACAGCAGGGAGAAGACGTGCCGCCCGTCCGTGGGCCGACGGATCAGCACCCGCCCGTCGCCCATCGGCTGCACCTCCGTACCGGGCTCCTCCGGCTGGTTGCCGGGCAGCGGCACCGCGTACGGCTCGGGGCCGTCCAGCGTCCAGCGCTCCGGGAACCAGCAGTCGCCGTCCAGGGCGAGGCGGGCGGCGTAGGCGCCGTCCGCGGTGATGGAGCAGCCCACCTCCGGAGCACCGTCCCCGGGGGCAGCCTCGGGCTCGATCGCACAGGCCGTCATGGTCTGGTCACCTCCGGTCACGAAGCTAGTTTTCGCACGCACACACGGGGGACCACGAGGCTCCTGCTTCACACATAAGGGTGGTAGAGGAACGATTCGCCTGAGGGAAGGGAGGCCGCTGTGCTGAGGGTGGCCCCCGACGGTCCCGCACACCCGGACCGGCGCGCGCCCGGCCGCGGACATCGGTTCAGCGGCACGGATCAGGCAGGTAGCCTTCTGTCCGTGCCCCGTCTGTCTGAAGTCATCGCCGCGCTGGAGAACCTGTGGCCCGCCGCGCGGGCCGAGTCCTGGGACGCGGTCGGCACCGTCGTGGGCGACCCCGACCAGGAGGTCACCCGGGTCCTGTTCGCCGTCGACCCGGTCCAGGAGATCGTCGACGAGGCGGTCAAGCTCGGCGCCGACCTGATCGTCACCCACCACCCGCTCTACCTCCGCGGTACGACGACGGTCGCGGCGACCCACTTCAAGGGCCGCGTCGTGCACACCCTCATCAAGAACGACATCGCGCTGCACGTCGCCCACACCAACGCCGACACCGCCGACCCGGGCGTGTCGGACGCCCTCGCGGGCGCGCTGGACCTCCGAGTCGTACGACCGCTCGTGCCGGACCCGACCGACCCGCAGGGCCGCCGGGGCCTCGGCCGCGTCTGCGAACTGGACCACCCGCTGCCGCTGCGCGACTTCGCCGCCCGCGCCGCCGAGCGCCTGCCCGCCACCGCGCAGGGCATCCGCGTCGCCGGCGACCCCGAGGCCGTCATCCGCACCGTCGCCGTCAGCGGCGGCTCCGGCGACAGCCTCTTCGACCAGGTCCGCGCCGCGGGCGTCGACGCCTTCCTCACCGCCGACCTGCGCCACCACCCGGCCTCCGAGGCCGTCCTCCAAAGCCCCCTCGCGCTGCTCGACGCGGCGCACTGGGCCACCGAGTGGCCCTGGTGCGAGCTGGCCGCCACCCAGCTCGACGAAATCTCCGACCGCCACGGATGGGACCTGCGCGTCCACGTCTCCAAGACGGTCACCGACCCCTGGACCAGCCACTCCCCTTCACCTGGAGCCCCCAACTGAACGCCGCGCCCGCCGACCAGATCCGACTCCTCGACGTCCAGGACCTCGACGTACGCCTGCAGCAGCTCGCGCACAAGCGCAGGTCGCTGCCCGAGCACGCCGAGATCGAGTCGCTGACCAAGGACCACACGCAGCTGCGGGACCTCCTGGTCGCCGCGCAGACCGAGGAGAGCGACACCGCCCGCGAGCAGACCAAGGCCGAGCAGGACGTGGACCAGGTGCGCCAGCGCGCCGCCCGCGACCAGCAGCGCCTGGACTCCGGCGCGGTCACCTCCCCCAAGGACCTGGAGAACCTCCAGCGCGAGATCGCCTCCCTCGCCAAGCGGCAGGGCGACCTCGAGGACATCGTCCTGGAGGTCATGGAGCGCATCGAGTCCGTGCAGGAGCGGGTGCGCGAGCTGACCGACCGGGTCTCCTCCGTCCAGTCGAAGATCGACGACGCCACCGCGCGCCGGGACGCCGCCCTCGAGGAGATCGACGGCGAGGTCGCCACGGTGACCAAGGAGCGCGAGGTCATCGCCGGCACCATCCCCGCCGACCTGCTCAAGCTCTACGACAAGCTGCGCGAGCAGCAGGGCGGCATCGGCGCGGCCAAGCTGTACCAGCGCACCTGCCAGGGCTGCCGCCAGGAGCTGTCCATCACCGACTTCAACGACGTCCGCGCGGCCGCCCCCGACACGGTGGTGCGCTGCGAGAACTGCCGCCGCATCCTGGTGCGCACGGCCGAGTCCGGTCTGTAGAGGTCTTTTCCTTCAGAGGTGCTTTAAGGAGCCTGTGCGGTGCGGGAGTTCATCGTCGAGGCCGACGGCGGGTCGCGGGGCAACCCGGGACCCGCGGGCTACGGGTCGGTCGTGCTGGACGCGGCGACGGGGGAGACGCTGGTCGAGGCGGCCGAGTACATCGGCGTGGCCACGAACAACGTCGCCGAGTACCGGGGGCTGCTGGCGGGGTTGCGGGCTGCCCATGAGCTCGACCCCTCGGCGTCCGTGCACGTCCGCATGGACTCCAAGCTGGTCGTCGAGCAGATGTCGGGCCGCTGGAAGATCAAGCACCCGGACATGAAGCCGCTGGCGATGGAGGCGGCACGGGTGTTCCCGGCGGACCGGGTGACGTATGAGTGGATTCCGCGGGAGCGGAACAAGCATGCGGATCGGTTGGCGAACGAGGCGATGGATGCGGGGGGCCGGGGGGAGCAGTGGTCGGCGGGGGAGTCGACGGCTGAGCTGTCTGCCCGCCGCGGAGCGGCGGAGTCGTCGGCGGAGCTGGACAGTGCCGCGTCCACCGGCGGCGGAGCCGCTGCTGCCGACGCTGCTGGGGCCGGGGCCGCTGTGAAGGCCGACGCCGATGCTCGGGCCGCGACCGCTGTTGCCAGTCCCGGCTGGGCTCCCGCCGACATGGGCGCCCCGGCAACCTTCGTACTGCTGCGGCACGGCGAGACCCCGCTGACCCCGCAGAAGCGGTTCTCGGGGAGCGGCGGCACGAATCCCGCGCTGTCCGAGGTGGGCCGGGAGCAGGCCGAGCGGGTCGGCGCCGCGCTGGCCCGGCGCGGGACGGTACAGGCGATCGTCGCGTCCCCCCTCGCCCGTACCCGCGAGACCGCCGCCATCGTCGCCCGGCACCTCGGCCTCGAGGTGAGCGTCGAGGACGAGATCAGGGAGACGGACTTCGGCGCCTGGGAGGGACTGACCTTCGGCGAGGTGCGCGCGCGCTACCCGGACGACCTCAACCGGTGGCTGGCCGACCCCACGGTCGAACCCTCCGGCGGCGGCGAGAGCTTCGCGGCGACGGCCACCCGTATCGCCGCGGCCCGCGACAAGCTGGTCGCGGCCTACGCGGGCCGTACCGTCCTGCTCGTCTCGCACGTGACGCCCATCAAGACGTTCATCCAACTCGCCCTGGGCGCCCCGCCGGAGTCCCTGTTCCGCATGGAACTCTCGGCCGCTTCCCTGTCGGCGGTGGCGTACTACGCGGACGGCAACGCGAGCGTACGGCTCTTCAACGACACGTCCCACCTGCGCTGAGGCCCCCGCGGGCGGGGCGCGTCACACGCTCCGCCGCAGCCCCGCCGCCTCGCGGGCCAGCGCCTCGATCCGTCCCCAGTCACGGGCGGCGACGGCATCCGCCGGGAGCATCCAACTGCCGCCCACGCAGCCGACGTTGGGCAACGCCAGGTAGTCAGGGGCGTCGTCCGGACCGATCCCCCCGGTCGGACAGAACCGGGCCTGCGGCAACGGCCCCGCCAACGACCGCAGATACGCCGTACCGCCCGCCGCCCGCGCCGGGAAGAACTTCATCTCCCGCACCCCGCGTTCGAGCAGCGCCACGACCTCCGACGTGGTCGACACCCCCGGCAGGAACGGCACCCCGGACGCCCGCATCGCCTCCAGCAGTACGTCCGTCCACCCCGGGCTCACCAGAAACCGCGCCCCGGCCGCGACCGACTCCCTCACCTGCTCCGGCGTGATCACGGTCCCGGCTCCGACCACCGCGTCCGGCACCTCGGCGGCGATCGCCCGGATCGCGGCCGGCGCGGCCGGCGTCCGCAACGTCACCTCGACGGCGGGCAGCCCGCCCGCGACGAGCGCCCGCGCGAGCGGTACGGCGTCCGCCGCGTCCTCGATCACGACGACGGGGACGACGGGGGCGAGATCGAGCAACGACGAGAGCATGCCGACATCGTGCCCGCGCCGTGCACCCTGCGCAAAGCACATTGCACATGCTGCAACGCATGCAGGGGTCGGCTCAGTGCACCTCGTCCACCAGCACGTCGAGCATCCACGCCTTCCCGGCGCCCTTCGGAGGCTCGACCTCCACCACGTACCCGAGGTCCCGCAGCGCCTCGACCAGCCCGGCCGGGTCCTTCGGCGCGACCCCGGCCGACAGCAGGCTCCGTACGATCCGCCCCTTCGTCGCCTTGTTGAAGTGGCTGACCACCTTCCGGGTCGGCGCGTGCAGCACCCGCACGCTCGCCGTCCGCCCCGCGACCTCACCCTTCGGCTTCCAGGCGGCCGCGTAGGCGGAGGACCGCAGATCGAGGACGAGCCCGTCACCGGCGGCCTCCGGCAGCACGGTCGCCATGGGCGCACGCCAGTGCGCGCCGAGCGCGCCGAGACCCGGCAGCTTCACGCCCATCGAGCACCGGTAGGAGGGAATCCGGTCGGTCACCCGGACGGCACCCCACAGCCCCGAGAAGACGAGCAGCGACCGGGCGGCCCGCTTCTTCGCGGCCGCGTCGAGGGAGGCGAGGCCGAGGGCGTCGTACAGCACCCCCGTGTAGATCTCCCCGGCGGGCCGCGCCCCGGCGCTCGGCAGCCCGGCGTTCTTCGCGACCTCGCCCCGCAGCCCCTCGCTCAGCCCGAGCACCTCGCGCGCCTTCTCCTCGTCCCCGGCACACAGCTCGACCAGCTCCCCGAGCACGGCCGCACGGGCCTCCGTCAGCCCCGGCAGGGACAGCGACTCCAGCTTCAGCGGGGCGCCACGGCCCGAGGACGCCTTGCCTTCGGAGGGCGGCAGCAGGACAAGCACGGAAGATCTCCTTACGGTTGAGCTCCCGCACAGCGTACGGCGCCCGATCTGCTTACCCTCGCTGTATGCCCCGCCGCCACATCCGCGTGACCGGCGCCCCCGAAGCCCCCCTCCGGGCCGCCCTCACCGCCCTGCGCGCCGAACTCGCCATCCCCGAGCGCTACCCGCCCGAGGCCCTGGCCGAAGCGGAACGCATGTCCACGACCCCCACCCTCCCCACCCTGGATGCCACGGACATCCCCCTCTTCACCATCGACCCGCCCACCTCCACCGACCTCGACCAGGCGATGCACCTCTCCCGCCGGGGCACCGGCTACCGCGTCCGGTACGCCATCGCCGACGTCGCCGCCTTCGTCGTACCCGGCGGCCCCCTGGACGCGGAGACGCACCGGCGGGTGACGACCCTCTACTTCCCGGACGAGAGGATCCCCCTCCACCCCGAGGTGCTCAGCGAGGCCGCCGCGAGCCTGTTGCCGAACGCGACCCGCCCGGCCGCCCTGTGGACCATCGACCTCGACGCGGACGGCCGCACCCTCGCCGTCGACGTCCGCCGCGCCCTCGTCCGCAGCCGCGCCAAGCTCGACTACGCCGCCGTACAGACACAGATCGACGACAAGACGGCCGAGGAACCGCTCGCGCTCCTGAAGGAGATCGGCGAACTGCGGGAACGGCTGGAGGTGGAGCGCGGCGGGATCTCGTTGAACGTGCCCGAACAGGAAATCTCCGAGCGCGACCACACCTACGAACTCTCCTACCGCGCGCCGCTCCCCGCCGACGGCTGGAACGCGCAGCTCTCCCTCCTGACCGGCATGGCGGCGGCCGACCTGATGCTGACGGCGGGCACCGGCATCCTCCGCACCCTCCCCGCCGCCCCCGACGGCGCGGTCGGCCGCCTGCGCCGCACCGCGCTCGCGCTGCACATCGACTGGCCCCACCACGTCTCGTACGCGCAGCTCATCCGCTCCCTGGACCCGCACGACCCGCGCCACGCGGCCTTCCTCCAGGAATGCACGACCCTGCTGCGCGGCGCCGGCTACACCGTCTTCCGCGACGGCGTCCTCCCCGCCATCACCACCCACGCCGCCGTCGCCGCGCCCTACGCCCACTGCACGGCCCCACTGCGCCGCCTGGCCGACCGGTACGCGTCGGAGATCTGCCTCGCGGCGGCGGCAGGCGACCCCCCACCCGACTGGGTGCTCACGGCCCTCGACGCACTGCCCCACGAAATGACCGACGGCAGCCGCCGCGCCGGAACGGTCGAGCGGGAGTGCGTCGACATCGTCGAGGCGGCCCTCCTGGCGGGCCGGGTGGGGGAGGTGTTCGAGGGCTGCGTGGTGGACGTGGAGGACCGCCAACCGACCGCAGGAACGGTCCAGTTGGAGTCCCCGGCGGTCATCGGCCGCATCGAGGGCGAGCACCTGCCCCTGGGCGAACGCCTCCGCGTCCGCCTCACCCAGGCCGACCCGGGAACGGCGAAGGTGCGCTTCGCGCCGGCGTGAGCCGTCGGGTCCAGAACAGGTCCCGTACAGGTGAACTGCCTCGGCGCTGTCCCCAGCCGGGGGAGCGGCCGTGTTGCATGAACGCCATGGCGCCGATCCACCCCATCCACCCCATCGACCCGATCACGCAGGGGCTCTCGCTCGAGTGGTTCGTCGAACTGGACACCCCACAGGGCATCCGGGCGGAGCTCATCGAGGGGGAGGTCGTGGTGACGCCGGTGCCGGACGGGCACCACGAGCACTGCATCAGCAGCATCGTGGGCCAGATCTACGAGCGAACCGCGATCGGGACGCAGTTCTCCGCGAACAAGGGGCTGAAGCTGGGAACCGCGGACGGCTGCCCGCAGGATCACGTGATCCCGGACGGCACCTTCGTGCCGGAATCACTGCGGCCCTACCGCGGAGCCGACCCATGGATGCCCTGCGCGGGAGTCACCATGGTGCTGGAGGTGACGAACCGAAAGCCGGAGATCGACCGGGAGACCAAGCGCCGCTGCTACGCCCGTGCCGGCATCCCTCTCTACCTCCTGGTCGACCGTGAAACCGGGCGGATCAGCGTGTTCAGAGCCCCGGAGTCGGGCGACTACCAGGATCTCCACGCTGTGGCCTTCGGCAGACCCCTCCGCCTCCCCGAACCCTTCGCCTTCGACCTGGAGACCACGGACTTTCTCTGACCCTCCCGGCGTTGCACTCTGTGGACGACGGACAGGGGGCGACGCGTGGAACAGGCACTGTGGACCAGGGCGCGGCTGGGTCGCTGCGGCCCGCAGCTGGACATGCTCACGGCCCGCTTCCGCCGGCACGTCTACGCCCCGCACGCCCACGACGAGTACACGATCGGCGTGTGCGTGGCCGGCTCCGAGGTGATCGACTACCGTGGCGGCCGCATCCGCCCCGGACCCGGCTCCATCGTCGTCCTGGCCCCCGGCGAGATGCACACGGGCGGCCCCGGCAACTCCACCGACGGCTACGCCTACCGGGCCCTGTACGCGGAACCGTCGCTGTTGACGGAAGGCACCCTGGGCGGCCTCCCGCACTTCCACGAGCCGCTGATCGACGACCCCGAACTGGCCGCGGCCTTCCGCCTCACCCACACCGACCTGGGCACCTGCCCCGACCCGCTGGAGGCGGAGTCCCGCCTCCCCTGGCTCTTCACGGCTCTGGCCCGCCGCCACTCCACGGCCCGACCGGTGCCGGACGCGGTCCCCGGCGCGGGCGGCATCGCCCTGGCCGTCCGGGACCGCCTGGCCGACGAACTGCTCGCACCCCCGTCCCTGGCCGACCTCGCGACCGACCTCGGCCTGTCCCGCTACCAGCTCCTACGAGCCTTCCGTACGACGATGGGAGTGCCGCCGTACGCCTGGCTGGCCCAGTACCGGGTGGCCCGGGCACGCGGCTTGCTGGAGTCGGGCCTGCGCCCGGCCGAGGTGGCCGCCCTGGTCGGCTTCGCGGACCAGGCGCACCTGACGCGCTGGTTCCGGCGGGTGCTGGGGGTGACCCCGGCGGCGTACCGCAACAGCGTTCAAGACGACCGTTAGGGGGCGGGCCGAAACTCGCCGTATGACTGCACGCGGCTGGTTCCTGTTCTCCCTGATGGGAGTCGTCTGGGGCATCCCCTACCTGATGATCAAGGTGGCGGTGGACGCCCCGCTGTCCCCTTCCGTGGTCGTCTTCACGCGCTGCGCACTCGGCGCGGTCCTCCTGCTCCCCTTCGCGCTACGACAGGGCGGCCTGGTGAGGACGGTCCGCACCCACTGGCTGCCGATGCTGGCCTTCGCGTGCATAGAGATCATCGGCCCGTGGTTCACGCTGACGGACGCCGAACGCCATCTGTCCAGCTCGACGGCGGGCCTGCTGATCGCGGGCGTCCCGATCGTCGGAGTGGCCCTGGCCCGCTTCTTCGGCGACACGGAGCACCTGGGCGTACGACGGATGACGGGACTGGCGCTGGGCCTGGGAGGAGTCGCGGTGCTCACGGTCCCGCACCTGGCGGGCGGCGACGTGCTCTCCCTGGCCGAGGTGCTGCTGACGGTAGTGGGCTACGCGACGGCCCCGCTGATCGCGGCCCGCTGGTTGAAGGACGTCCCCACACTGCAGCTCATCACCCCCTGCCTGGCGTTGGCGGCGGTCGTGTACGCGGCGCCGGCCGCGGCGACCCGGCCGTCCGAGATGCCGTCGGCATCGGTGCTGGCGGCCCTCGCGGGCCTGGGCGTGATCTGCACGGCGCTGGCCTTCGTGGCGTTCCTGGAGCTGATCAAGGAGGTGGGCCCGACCCGGGCGACGGTCTTCACGTACGTCAACCCGGCGGTGGCGGTCGCGGCGGGAGCGCTGTTGCTGGGCGAGGACCTGACCTGGGGCATCGGGGCGGCGTTCGCGCTGATCCTGGCGGGCTCGGTCCTCGCCACGACGACTGGTCGGACACATCCGACCCGCCCGGTAACATGGTCGACACGGCAGACGAGCCGGGCGGACGGCCGCGTGGAGTCCCCTTGAGGGGCTTCCCGAGGAACGTCCGGGCTCCACAGGGCAGGGTGGTGGCTAACGGCCACCCGAGGCGACTCGCGGGACAGTGCCACAGAAAGCAAACCGCCGGGGGCTTCGGCCCTCGGTAAGGGTGAAACGGTGGTGTAAGAGACCACCAGTGCCCAGGGTGACCTGGGCAGCTAGGTAAACCCCACCCGGAGCAAGGTCAAGAGGGAGCACCCCGGTGCTCCTGCGGGGACGTTCGAGGGCTGCCCGCCCGAGTCCCCGGGTAGACCGCACGAGGCCGGCGGCAACGCCGGCCCTAGATGGATGGCCGTCGCCGAGGGGCCCGCGAGGACCCTTCGGAACAGAACCCGGCGTACAGCCCGACTCGTCTGCCTCTACCCTGCTCTGGGAGGTTATGCCTGATTTGGTTACCCCTTGTGCGTCAACTGCGGCGATTCGATCCCATTGCATTGGACAAGTCGTGCAGCACCGCCTCGGCACGGCCGCGCAGGCCGACCTTCATATCCCGCCCCTCGTCCGCGATGCGCCCGAGCGGCTCGACGGCCCGCCGTCCGGTGGTCAGTAGCACCTCGGCCTACAGCCGCCGCGCGAGGGGACGCGGTGTGCGCACCGGCCAGTAATGCGGGCCTCGATGAGGGTCACATGGCCCATGACCGCATCACATTTGCCGGCATCGAGGCGCCGGTGTCGGACTGGTGCGATGTGCCGGCCTTGCTGGTGACAGCCGCTATCGCGTCCGGATCGCCCTGGCCGATCGAGACGAAATCCTGAGCTTCCCCGGAAGGTGTCTGTGGGAGATGTTCGCTGAGGGCCGTAACCGCTGCCGCCTGACAGAAGACCAGTCGGTGGTCGACCTGCGCGGCGTCTGTGAGGCGGGGGCTCGTTCGAACCAACCCTCTCTGACCGGATGTTGTCCTGATACAGGGCGCCGATTGCGATGCCCGGCGGCATTTTCGGCGGCCGCATGACGCAGGCCACGGTTGCGGGGGCAGGAGCCCCATAGGGTCGCGGGTATGACCGACGACCGACAGCAGGAAGAGGCCGCAGGGGGCGCCTGGGCGAGGATCGAGGCGTGGCTGGGGCAGAACGCCCCACGCTGCTACCGGATGCTTCCGCCACCCGCTCCGGAAGCGGACATCCTCGAGGTCGAGCAGGAACTCGACCTCACCATGCCTCCCGGCCTCAAAGCCTTCTACCGCCTCCGCAACGGCACCGGCCACCCCGCCGACTTCGGCTGGACACCCGAACCCGAAACCGGGCTTCCGCTCCAGGGACAGGGAACAGCCTGGCTGCTGCCGAGGAAGCACGCGATCCCTCCGGTACAGCAGCTGCCGTACTGGGCCGAAGGCCCCCACACCGTCGGTATGCCGGTCGATCCCGCGATGCGGTACCTCGCCTTCGCCGCGACCGACCGCAGTTGCCTGTACGGGCTGTTCACCGACTGCACCCCGGGACCCGGCTACGGACGGATCGGCACCTTCGAGGAGGCCGGCATCCCCACGCTGGGCGTGTGGCCGTCGTTCGCCGACTACCTCATCGAAGTCGCCGACGCCCTGTACGAGAACCGCGGTGTGGAGTACGCGGACGGGCACCAGGACAAGAAGGTGCCCGGTCTCGTCGATCAAGCCCTGGTGTGGGACCGTCCGACGCGTCCGACGGACCCGGACTGGACACGCTTCGCATAGCACTGTGGCCGGAACACCGCGGGGTGCTCCGGCCACAGGACCGTTCGGTCAAAGGGTCAGGTCAACCGACCCTCTTCCACGCGCAGACCGTATCGGCGTTCTTGCAGTGCTCGAAGCCGGGGTTGCTGATGAAGAACCCGTCCTTGTCGAGCAGCCGCATCTGCGGGACGAAGTTGATACCGAGGTTGCGGAAGGCTCCCGTGTTCTGATCCGTCGGCACGGAGGCGCGACCGCACTTCTCGTTCCACTTCGGGCCGGTGTAGCCGTCGCGGTTCTCCGGGAACAGCCCCCACGTGCCGCCGGTCGTCGGCTTGGTGTAGAGCTGTGCGCACTCCTTCCCGGACCCGACCTGGTTCGGCCCCTTCGGCATGCCCCCGCGGCCTCGAGGCCGGCGGTCCGGTCGTCTCGTGTCTGCCGGGCAGCGATCTCGGCCAGGTGCCTGCGCTGCTCGGAGCGGTCCTGCATCCGACGGGTCCTGCCGCGCCGCTCGTAGCTGCCGCTGCGGCGTAATGCGGGCTGATGACCAGGGGTTCGGCCGCCACCCACGGGGTGGACGCGGCCGCCGGCCGGGCCGTGTGCCGGTCGAGGGTGTCGGCGTCGACGGTGAGGTGCCGTGCCGGGTACAACCCGAAGGCCGCTCACCACGGCCGGTACCGTGCCTGGCCGTCCGGGGCCTTGGCGAACCAGCGGGCCAGAACGCGGAAGTCCGCCGAACGATCCGAGCGCCCAGCACGTCGCTCGTTCAACTTCCTTACTACTGCCAGCAGTTGCGGGATCGTCCTCCGAGCGCGCCCGCGCACCAGGCGGGCCTGTGACTTACGGCCGTCCGCCGACATGGACCAGGCGGCCAGCCGCATACCCGGCACGTGCCGGTTGGGAGGGCGTCGACGTCATCGTCGTGCATCCTCCCCGACGAACACCCCGCTTCGGGAATCTTTACTCGAGCTTCACCCATCGTCACGCCTCGGCCCGTCCCTTGCGCACCGCTTGATCAGCGGGCGCCACCGAGCGATGACCTGTCTACGGGCACCGATCCGCACGACGGACCGTCGGCGACCCGCCCAAACACTAGGCTGAGTCAGCCACGCACACCCAACCGCCACGGGGCGGCCGGAGCGGAAGACCATGAACGGCAACCTCACCCAGGCGGCGCTCCTGGCACGGGCCGGGGCCCGTTCCTTCGAGCGTGGCCAGGGATACCTGAACGCGGTGACCGGCGTGGAAGTCGGAGACGGATGGGTCACCGCGACCGTCCACGGCACGGAACGCTACGAGGTCCGGCTCAACCTCGACGACCCACGAGGAGTCAGTGGCGCATGTGACTGCCCCTACGGGCTGGAGGGCAACTTCTGCAAACACCTGGTCGCCCTCGGACTCACCGTCCTCGCCCAGCGCGACAGCCTGCCACGGCAGCGCGAAGCGACCCGACAACGAGTCCAGACCCTCGACACCTGGCTGTCGGGCCTCTCCAAGGACGAGTTGCTCGCTCTGCTGCACGAACAGACCGACCAGGACCGGCAATTGCGCCGCCGCCTGGAGCTGCGCGCCGCGAGCGCCCACGGGGATCTCGCCGCGGTCCGACCCCGCATCCGGGACCTGCTCGACATCGGCCCGTTCGCCCAGTACGGATACGTCGAGTACGCCGATGCCCGCGCCTACGTCACCCAGGCCATGCACGTGACGTCCGCGATCGACGCGCTGACCGAGTCGGGGCGGGCCGACCAGGCGATCACCATGGCGGTGGAAGCCATGCGGCTGCTGGCCGAGGCGGCGGACAGCGTCGACGACTCCGACGGCGGGCTCGGCCAGGTCGGCGAGGCCCTTGCCGACGCTCATCTCAACGCCTGCCGCGCCGCGCGCCCCGCCCCGGAGGAACTCGCGCACTGGCTCGCACAACAGGCCCTCGACGACTTCGATGGCATCACCGACATCGACCCGCTCGACTACGAAGACGTGCTGGGCGACAGGGGCATGGCCGCCTTGCGGAAGCTGGCGATCGAGGCGTGGCGCAGACGGCGCACCGGCTGGGCCGAGAGATCGCTGATGCAGCAGCTGGCCAGGGCGGGCGGCGACATCGACCTGGTGATCGCCGTACACGCGGCCGACCCGACGGCCAACGGCCACACGCATCTGCTCATCGCGCAGGAACTGGACGCCGCAGGACGCCCCGAGGAGGCCGTTGAGTGGGCCGAACGCGGCGTTCGGGACGCGCCGGATCTCGGCGCAGTGGACACCGCCCTCGTCGACTACCTGTCTGAGCACTACCTGCGATCCGCCCGGCTCGCGCAGGCAGTCGCCCTGCGCTGCGCGCACTTCGCCGCCCGGCGCTCTCTGCTGACCTACCAGCAGTTGCGTGCCGTGGCCCGCGCTGCCGAGTGCTGGCAGGACGAACGCCCTCAGGCACTCGCCCTGCTGCGGGAGGAGGCGGCAAGGCCAACCGGGGGCGGGTACGGCGGACCGGTCCTGGTCGATGCTCTGCTCGACGACCAGGACGACCAGGACGACCAGGACGACGAGGTCGCCTGGGAGGCTGCCCGTGACGTCGGCGCCGACGACCGACAGTGGCTCACCCTCGCCGATCGCGTCCGTGCCATCCGTCCCGCCGACGCGCTCGGCGTGTATCTGCGCCTGACCGAGCCGCTCCTCGGACAGACCGGCAACGCGATCTATGAACGGCTCGTCGGCCTGCTGGTGAACATCCGCGACTGCCACCGCCTGCTCGGCACGCAGGAGGACTTCACGGCGTACGTGACCGCCCTGCGCGGCGCTCACGGGCGAAAGCGGAACCTGATGCGCTTGATGGAAGACCACGGTTTGTGAGCCCGATGGCGCTGCGACAGCTCCGCCGCCCTGTCTCCCGGCGCAGCGGCTGGGCGTGGGTGTGCGGCGGAGCTGTCGAGTGTCCTGCGGATGTCCTGCGGAGCCTGCTCTTCCGGCTGGCTGCTTCTACGAGCGGCGTGCGCGGCGGGTCGTGTAGAGCGCGCCCGCGCCGAGGGCGATCACCACTGCCGCGCCGCCGGCTATCAGGCCGACCGGAGCGCTGGAGCCGGTCTCGGCCAGCGGCGGAGTGCTGTCGCTGGGGGAGGGGGCCGGGGTGGTGGGCGGCGTCGACTGCAGCGGGGGAACGTCCGGAGTGGTCGGCGGCGTGGTGGCCGAGGACGGCTTCGTCGGGGTGGCCGGCGGCGTCGTCTCGTCGGTGGGCGGCTGGCTCGCGGGAGGCGTGCTCGGGGTGGCCGGGGTCGACTCCGACGGCGTGGGCGAGCTGGGCTTGTCCGGGGTGCAGGGCTTGTCGCCGCCGTTCCACGCGGCGATGAGGTGGTACGGGGTGACGATGTTGTCGGGCTGGTACGGGGCCGGGCCGTGCCCGTCCCCCGACTTGCCGTCGTAGATGACGTCGTCGCCGTACAGGTCGATCTGCCCGTAACAGTCGGGCGTCTTCACCGCCAGCTTCTGCCAGGTGTGCTTGCTGTCGCCGCTGTTGTCGGCGACGTCGGCGGCCGTGAGGTACACCGTCGCGTGGTCGACCAGGGTCTGGTGGCCGGAGGTGTACCAGTTGGAGCCCTCGGTGGTGTACTCGGCCAGCGAGACCGGGTACTTGCAGCCGTCCCCGACGCTCTGCCCGGGCGCCAGCCGCACCTCTACGGTGCCGGGGACGGTGGTCCACTGGTGGAAGCCACCCTGCGAGGTCCAGTCGTCGCCGACCGGGTTTCCGTCGGCGTCGACGATGCGGTACTGCACCGTGGCGGACTGGCAGTCGCCTGCCGTCGTGGCGCTCGCGGCGGTTGCCCCGAGCAAGGGAGTGGCGGCGGCGAGGAAAGCGGTTGCGGCAAGGGCGACCGAGGTTCTGGAGCGGGGAGAGCGCGTCAAGATCTGCCTCTGTGGAATCAGGGGTGTGGGAGGTGAGTGGGCGCGCGGCCGGCGGGCACGAAGACGAGGAGTTCGTGGCCGGGCCACTCGCGTCACTTTGCTCACTTCAGACACAGTGAGTGAGCCGGATTCTCGCCGGTTCTCACAGCTCCCGTCAATCTTTCAACCACCGTCAACTGCCGATTGGAGGCGATTGGTTGGTTTGTGTTGCGAGACGATGCCGAGCCCGGCCGCGAAGTGTTCGCCGGCCCATGCGGTTACGGGCTCGTCCGCCTCAGATCTTTGTCTTCTTACGCCCCGCATTCGTCATCCGGGACTGGCAGAACCACCGGGCGAGCGCACCCACGAGGAGGGCCACCAGGACGGCTCCCCAGTCGATGACGTGGGGTAGTCCGGGGAAGAAGGCAAAGACGTGTCGACGAGGCCCGCGAGGAATGCGGCGATCCCGGCTCGCCGCCTGCGTGTCTTCCACGCCTCGTCCGGCGCGTTCCTCTGCTTCTGCTCGACCATGAAGGACTCACTTCGTGATGTGGTGGCACTGGCTCACGCGGCGCACTCCGTTGACGTAGAGGTGGGCGCCCGCCTTGCCATAACAAGGCAGCGTCTGGGGTGCGTTGCTCCGCATCGGGTCGATCTTGCATTCGTGATTCCCTGCGATCGAGTGACGATGGCGAAAGGGTGCTGACCTGCGGAAACGTTCCTGATCTACGGTCTCGGCTCCAGCCGATCCACATGCCGCTTGAACCTCCGGCCGCCTCCGCCCCGTTGTGCGGGCACGACCGGCGATGTCGGGTCGTCGTCGAAGCCGGGAGGTCGCGCTCGTGTTCACGTCGCCCGTTCCGCCAACGGAGATGCCCTCCTCGGCCTACCGCCCTCGCCTCGGTCCTCATGGGTTGTTGTGTCGACGTAGGAACGTGCCCGGCGCTGACGGGGGTTCGGGTCGGGAGGCAGCGGCCGCGGCACCTCGCATCCCGGCCCCGGAGCCTCCGCGTTCTCCTCTGCCGGCCGCTCTTCTGCCTCTACCGGAAGGATTCGAGCTGAACCGTCCACCCTCCGCATCCGTCGTGCCTCTGCAGGCGGCGTCCGATCGTCTGCGATCCGGCGCTGGCGCGATCTGAGAGGCATGGTTTATGCGTTTTGTGCGCAGACGCTCAATTCTGTTGGTGCTGTTACTGGTTGTCGTCGGGGCGACGGCTGCCACCGCTGTCGGCCTCAGCGGGCGGCATTCCGACGCCGCCCGTCTTCACGGCGCGCCGGCCGCCGACGTGGGGAACACGGAGCACACCATCACCCTGCAGAACAGGACCGACAGTCGTATCTGGGTGGGGAGCAATGTCAACGCTGACGGTTCGCCCGCGTTGACCGGGCTGCCCGTTCTCGACCCGGGGCAGTCCGCCACCCTCACCGTCCCCGAGCGGGAGGGCGCCGGGCACTGGCGCGGTACCTTCTTCGCCCGGCAGGGGTGCTCCGGGGACGACGGCAGCACCTTCCACTGCGCGGTCGGGGACTGCGGGCCGTATGTGGATCATTGTTCTACCGGGCAACAGCCCACCAGTCTGGCCGAGTTCAACTTCGATCCCAGTGACTCCCTCGCGCCCTGGTACGACGTCAGTTACGTCGACGCCGTCTCCGCCGCTGTCACCATCACCCCGAACGACATGACCCCGCCCGAGACGGGGGAGTGCGCGGCGGCCGGCTGTGCCGTCGATCTGCTGTCCGCATGTCCGGCCGAGGATCTGGTCAAGGACCAGGCGTCAGGGAAGTCGTTGGTGTGCGTCAATCCCGATCGGGACGCCAAGACCTCCTACAGCGACTTCATCAACCAGAAGTGCCCCACCGCGTACGCCTGGTCGAAGCAGGACGCGGAGCCCGGGAACCGGACCATGTACCAGTGCACCAAGTGCAGCGGTATGACCGTCACCTTCAACGGAGCGGGTGGTACCAGTACTTCCGATCCCGGTACCACCACGAACCAGCCGGCCGCCTCCACCCGCAAGGGCGTCAGCCTCAACCCCGTCGACGGTGCCTCCCAGGCGCTCGCCGACTCCGGCGCCTCCTGGTACTTCAACTGGGCCTCGTCCACCGGCAGTGTCACCAAGCCCGACGGCGTCGAGTACGTCCCCATGATCTGGGGCCCCGGCTCCGTCACCGACGAGCAGCTCGGCAGTGCCAAGAGCGAGGGCAGTGAGCTGCTCGGTTTCAACGAGCCCGACTCCGGCTCGCAGGCCAACATGACAGTGGAGCAGGCACTGGATCTGTGGCCCCGGCTGCAGAGCACCGGCATGCGCCTGGGCGCCCCCGCGGTCGCCTTCGGCGCCGACACACCCGGCGGCTGGCTGGACCGCTTCATGCAGGGAGCCGAACAGCGCGGCCTGCGCGTCGACTTCATCCCCCTGCACTGGTACGGCGCCGACTTCAGCCCCGACGCGGCCAACCAGCTCAGCCAGTACATCCAGCGCGTCCACGACCGCTACCACAAGCCGATCTGGCTGACCGAGTACGGCCTGATCGACTTCTCGCAGGCCACCCCCCGTTACCCCAGCCAGCAGGAGGAGGCCGACTTCATCAACTCCTCCACGCGGATGCTGGACGGCCTGGACTACGTCGAGCGCTACGCCTGGTTCACCCTGTCCACCACGACCAGCCCGACCGGCCTGTACGACGGTGCGACCGCGAACTCCGCCGGTCGGGCCTACCGCGAGGCCAACTGAAGGGAGTGCAGCTTCTCCTGGATCTTCGCGGCGTCCGGATGGTCGAACTCCGCGAAGATCCCCAGGGCCTGACGCCAGCTGCCGTCGGCCGCCTCCTGTTCGCCGGCGGCCAGTTGGACGTCTCCGAGGTGACCCAGGGTGTGGCCCTCTCCCCACCGGTTGCCGATGTCACGGTGGGCGTCGAGCGCCTGCCGGTAGTAGGCGACCGCGCGCTCACGCGCCCCCAGCCGGTGGTGGACCGTGCCGAGTACGTCGAGGGCGACCCCCTCGACCCAGCGGTTGCCGCTCTCGCGCAGAACGGTCAGGGCCTGCTCCAGGCAGTCGACGGCCTCGTCGAAGCGGCCGAGCTGCTGATAGGCGTCTCCCAGGTTGCTCAGCGCGATGCCTTCGCCCCAGATGTTGCCCACAGCCCGGTCCAGGGCCAGACCCCGGCGGCTGTACTCGACGGCCTTGTCCAGCCGGCCGGTGTGCAGGTAGGCGTCGCCCAGGTTGCCCACGGCGCGCAGTCTGCCGTCCATGTCGCCGAGTTCCCGGCAGACGACGATCGAACGGTGGAAGAGCTCGATGGCCTCGTCGAAGCGCTCGTTGCTGCGCAGCGCCGCGGCCGCGTCCGCGAGCGCCTGCGCCTCGCCCCGGCTGTCCTGCGCCGCCCGAGCCGCGGACAGGCCCGTGCGGGTGGTGTCGAGCCAGTCGCCCAGATGGCTGCGGAGGTAGAAGAACCCCCACAGGACGGCGGGCAGTTGCCAGGCGATGCTCGGCTGCCCGGAGTCGGCCGCCTGGTGCACCGCGCCGACCAGGTTGGACCGTTCCGTCTCGCACCAGTCCACGGCCTGGTCGAGGGTCGTGAACGACAGCTGTCGGCAGGAGGCCGGCGGCGGGTCCAGGGGGATCGGGTTGCGGTTCGGCGTGATCAGGGGATAGGCCGCGGCCGCCGTGTGCAGATACCAGGACAGCATCCGCTCCACCGCCAGGTCCCGGTCCCGCGGCGTCTCCTCGGCGCGGACGCGCTCGGCGGCGTACACGCGCAGCAGGTCGTGCAGGGTGTACCGGCCGGGGAAGTACTCCGTGAGCAGGTGGGCCCGGGTCAGCTCGACGAGCAGGCCGCGGGTCTCGCGCGGGGTGAGCCCGGCGAGCGCGGCCGCCGCGGGTGAGGACAGGTCCGGGCCGGCGTGCAGGCCCAGCAGCCGGAACAGCCGTGCGGCCGGCGCGGACAGGGCCTCGTACGACAGGGAGAACACCGTTCGTACGTCGATGGTGATGTCGTCGCCCGCGAACGCGTCGAGGCTGTCGTCGCTGTCCCGCAGCTCCTCCGCGATGGCGCTGAGCGGGAAGTCGGGGTGGGTGGCGGCGCGGGCGGCGACCACGGCGAGGGCCAGCGGCAGCAGGGCGCAGCGCGAGATGATCTCGTCCACCGCCCCGGGTTCCCTCTCCAGGCGTGCGGCGCCGAGCCGGCGTGCCAGGAACTCGTGTGCCTCGGCGGGCGTCAGCTGGTTCAGCGTCAGCGGGTGCGCTCCCTCACCGGCGACCAGGCCGGTGAGCTGGTTGCGGCTGGTGACGATGACGAAGCAGCCGGGGGAGCCGGGCAGCAGCGGACGGACCTGTTCGGCGTCGCGGGCGTTGTCGAGCAGGATCAGCACCCGCCGCTCGGCGAGCACGCTGCGGTAGAGAGCCGTCTGCGCCTCCAGGCCGGCGGGCAGCCGCTGCGGGGGGACGCCCAGGGCGTCCAGCAGGACGCGGATGGCCTCGTGCGAGCTCATCACCGAGCCGGTCGGGTCGAAACCGCGCAGGTTGACGCAGAGTTGTCCGTCGGGGAAGCGGTCGGCGACCCGGTGCGCCAGGTGCACGGCCAAGGTCGTCTTGCCGACGCCTGCCATGCCCCCGATCGCGCTGATGACGAGGGTGGCGGGAGCGCTGCCGTCCAGCGGCAACATGCCGAGTGTCGCCTTCAGTTCGGCCTCGCGGCCGGTGAAGGTGGGCAGGTCGGCCGGGAGTTGGGCGAGACGCGGGGCGTACGGGGGGCGGCGGGCGGGAGTCTCCGCCTGCGGGGTGGCGGCGGGTGCGGCGGATGGGGTGGATGGGGTGGTCAGGGCGGCCGGGGTGGTCGGGGTGGCCGACGGCTGCGTCTCATCGCGCTGCGGGGTGCCGGAGGCCCCTGTCGGCTGCGGGGAAGAGCCGGACGGCGGAGCCGTCTGTGGGGAGTCACTGTCGGCCGGAGTCGACCACGACGAAGCACCGGCCGTCAGGCTCGCGTCGGTCGCCAGGATGCGGGCGTGCAGGTCCCGCAGGGGGGCGCCGGGTTCGATGCCCAGTTCGGTCACCAGGGTGGCGCGGGTCCTGCGGTACGCGGCGAGTGCCTCGGCCTGCCTCCCGGACCGGTACAGGGCCAGCATGAGCAGCCGGCACAGCTCCTCCCGCAGCGGGTGCTCACCGGTCAGCGACAGCAGCTCGGCGATCACCTGGCCGTGGCGGCCGAGCCGGACGTCGAGGTCCAGCCGGGTCTCCAGCGCGCCAAGCCGCTCCTCGGCCAGCCGGGCCCGCTCCGACTCGGCCAGCGGGCCGGGCAGGCCGGCCAGTGCAGCGCCAGGCCACCCGTCGAGGGCGTCGTGCAGCAGCTGCGCGGCCGTGGACTCCTCGCCCGCGGCGGACGCCTTCGCCGCGTCCGCCGTACGGCGTTCGAACACGGCCAGATCCAGGGCCTGTTCCGGGACGCGGGCCCGGTAGCCGTCGCCGACCGAGACGATCGTCCGGGGCGGGTCCTCCGGGCCGCGGCCGGGCTCCAGCACCTTGCGCAGCCGCGAGACATAGGTGCGCAGGACGGACACGGCGGCCGCCGGCGGCTTGACACCCCAGACGGCGTCCACGAGTTCGGCGAGCGAGACAGGGTGCCCACGCCGCAGGAGCAGCGCGGCCAGCACGGCCCGCTGCTGCGGAGAACCGAGATCCAGCTCCCGGTCCGCGTGCCAGGCCCGGACGGGTCCCAGCACGGAGAAACGTAAGTCAGTCGAGTTCGCTGCGTTCACCTTGCGGACTCTAGTGACACTTCATGTGCTCGATGTTGCTCGGGTGTTGAACTGTTTCCTTACGGCGACTGTCGCGCTACGTCCGTTCCGTGACAAGGCTCACACGGTGAACTTGACCGCCTCCAGCCACACGTCGTTGGTGAGGGTGCCGCCGAAGACGTACTCGGGCCGCGGTCCGACGCAACCCCACTGTCCCCAGTTGGAGTTGTGGACATGGGCGGACTGGCAGACCTGGCCGCCGCTGCCGATGTTGATGGCGAACCCGAGCATGTTCGGGGCGCTCTTCTTCGCATGGCCGATGTAGATGTCCTTGCCGTCGGAGGTGTTGGCCGTCCAGTGCGGCATCCACACGCCCTTGCCGTCGGTGGAACCGGGTTTGTGGACGAAGGCGTTGGCGGCCGTGCCGCCGGTTCCGCGTACGGCGATGTTGAGGGCCTTGATCGGCCGGTTCTGACCCGTCGTACCGGCCACCGTTCCGTCGCACACGGGCTTCTGCCAGCCCTGCCCGGACACGTACGCGCGGTAGCAGATGTGCCGTCCGGGATCGTTCCTGGCGAGCCGGTTCACGGCGGTGGCGGCGGTGTCCGCGGCGGGCTTGGCGGTCACGGTCGCCGTCGCCGCCGGGGGCCGTACGGTCACCGTGGTGGTCACGCCCGTGGCGCCGTCGGTGTGCTTCTTGCCCTTCGACCCGCGTTTGCCCTTTCCCGTCGGCGAGGTGCTGGGCGACGGGGACAGGCTGGGCGACACGGAGACGGTCGGCGTCGGCCTCGACTTCGGGCCGTGGCTCGACGGCGCCTTGCTCAACTCGTCGCTGGCACCGGCGGCCTTGTTCTGCCCGCCGCCCGACCCTCCACTGCCCAGCAGCACCAGCGGTACGACGACCAGGGCGGCCACCCCGAGCGCCACCGGCCCGACGACCAGGGGGCGGTGGAGCAGGCCGGACACCCGGTACTCGTCGTCGGACTGGCGGGAGGCGTTGCCGGCCTCGGACTTGGGGCGGCGCAGCAGGTGGCCGGGTACGGGCGGCACGCTTGACGGCTGCCGCAGCGCGTACGGCCCGTCGTCGTCCATGTCGGCCAAATCGTCCGTGTCGTTCGTGCCGTTCGCGTCGGCCAAGTCGTCCGGTTCCGAGGCGGCGCCCGGAAGGGGCTTCGTCTCGGGCGTCCCGCCGTAGGCCGCCGCGTTCGCCCGTTCGACCGGTACGGTCCGCCCCACCTCGTCCGCGGACACTTCGTGCGGCCGTTCCACCAGCCTGCTCGAACCGTCGGGAGCGACCTCGACGTAGGTCACCTGCTCCACGGCGGGATCCGAAATCGCCGCCGTGACCGTGGCGTTGCGGTCGCTCGCGTACCCGTGCAGGGCGTCGAGGATCGCCGAGTCGACGGACTCCCCGTCCGCGACCCGCACGGGCACCCCGTCGATGGCGGCGGAGCCGTCCGCGGCGATGACGACCGAGAAGTGTTGCGTCTCTTCGTCCCGGCTCATGCCCTTCCCTTCTTGGCGGTCTGGCTGCGAGGTACAACGGGCCGCATGCGGGTGCGGTTCAAACTCCGGCCCGGCAAAGGAGATTCAGCCCGCAGACCGGCGCGGGCGGGCACGTCAGGCCGCCCCCGGCGGCGGGCCGAACGGATCCATGGCATCGACGGGCGGTGTCTGCTTCGCCCGGTGTCCGCCGGTCTTGCACCCCGCGAACGGGCCCTGCGGATCCCGGAGCGAGGCCATCACGGGACCGAGGTAGTCCCGGTGCCAGGAGGCCGGTCCGGTCATTCCGCCGTCCGGGCCGGTGAGTTCTCCCCAGGCCAGCCACAGGCCGTGCAGTTGGGCCACGGCCTCGTGGTGTTCCCACCAACGGCCGCACCAGGGGGAGTTGGAGGTGACCTCCCTGCCGTAGACGGGGAGCAGCACGTTGTGCACCCAGAGGGTGAGACGACGCAGCGTCTGCCCGTACTCGGCGCCCTGCAGATACAGGATGAACTGTGGTGGGGCGGGCGGCTGTGGCTGGACAGCGGCCCGGTCCGGCTCCGTACCGAGGTCTTCCGCGACGGCGGGGGACTCGGCGGGGGCCTCGGACGTCTGAGTGGTCATGGCGGGCGCCCTTCTTCGGGTCTGGGACTCAGCCGTGGTGAGGACGAAACGTGCGCGCACCGGCCGCGGTTCAAGGCCGCGGGATTGAACCACTCGCCCACGCGGCCCGTTGTGCCACTCATCGGCATCTCCGGCCCATGAGAGGGGCGCCATGTCCGACCTCAGCCCGAGTCCGCGGGAGGGCAGCCGGTCGGCGCCCCCGTCCGTCGATGCCGACGGGTTGTCCGACGCCCTGTTCAGGCTGGAGCACCCGTCCCGTGCCCGGCGGGCGTGGGACCGATCGCGGCGCGTGGTCTCCGACGGGATGCAGAGTCTTTTGCGGTTGCTGCGGCGCGTGTTCAACCGTAGATCCGCCGGAGGAGGAGGCGGAGGGGGAGGGTACGAACCTTCGCCCGGCCCCGCGGGGGCGGGATGGCAGCAGGCACCCGACGCGCCGGCCGCGGCCGGATGGGAGCGGGCTTCCGCCCAGGGCCCGGGCCTGCAACCGGCTCCGGGTCCGGGTCCGCAGAGATCGGCGGGCAGGGAGATGTCGCCGCTGGACCAGCTCGTGCAGCTGATCGGTGAGCTGCCGAGACAGCAACGCCACGCCTTCGAGGACGCGGTCCTGAACAAGGTCAGGACCGAGGGCAAGTGGCGCCGGGCCTACGACCGGGATCTCGAAAGGGGCCGGGACTCGTTCCTGGTCCGGTTCGCCAACAACGCGTACCGCAGGGAGGTGGCCCCGGCCGACCGGCAGGACGCGGCGCGAAGGAGCGAGGCGGCCGTCCGGGAACAGCTCCCCGCGTACACCGCGCCAGCGAGTACGGCACCTGTGCCGCGGCCGGCGTTCGTGGAGTCGCCGGGCCGTGGCCACTGGGACGCGACTGTCGCGGAGACCCACCTGGCGTCGGCCCGGAGCCTGGCCGAGGCCGGCAGCACGACGTCCGCCCTTCCGCAGCGGCATCAGGACGCGATGCCCACGCCCGAGGAGTTACGGGCGGCGCCCGACGAGACAGGGGCGCAGTCCACGCCGTCGGAGTCGGCTCAGTCGGAGTCCTCGCTCTCGGCTCCGCCGCCCGTGTCACCCCTGCTGCCGCCCGTGACACCCCTGACCCCGGCTCAGCTCGGAGCGCAGTACTTCGGCAGCGAGGAGTCCTCGCTCTCGACTCCGCCGCCCGTCCCACCCCTGCTGTCTCCGGTGACACCCCTGACTCCGGTCCAGCTCGGAGCGCAGTACTTCGGCAGCGAGGCGTCCCTGCTCGAAGGCGGTGCCACGGTCCCCGCCCCGGCGACGGGCACGCCCCTGCACGGCAACTCGCTCCCCGCCCCGGCGACGGGCACGCCACCGCGCGACAACTCGCTCCCCGCCCCCGCGATGGCCACACCGCCGCCCGACAACCCGCTCGGGGCCCAGGCCACGCTCCAGCGGCCGCGCACGCCGGGCGCGAACCAGCGTCCCGCTCAGACACAGACCCCCTCGCGGTCCGTGCCCGCGGCGGGCAATGCCGCCCGGCCCGCGACGCGGCGCAGAGGGTGACGATCCCTGACAGGGCGGTGGCGCGGGAGTAGCCGCGCACACCCCATACGGCAAGGAGGAACCGCAAATGGCTTGGGACGAGAGGAAATTCAACCGCGACGTCCAGACCGGCTGGGACCGGATCGACAGGTGGAGTTCGGTGCTGGGCACTCCCGAGGTCCGGCAGGCCTACATCGCTTTCACGGACGTGATGAGGCAGGAAGGCCAGTGGATCCAAGCGGGATACAACCCGACGAACTCGGGCTGGGAAAGGCGTCCGGAAGCGGTCGCCGCGCGCCAGGACCTCATGGACGCGTTCAGGGCGGTGAACGCCCTGCACGTCCCCGCCCAGTGGGCGACGGAGCACCGTGGCGCCCCCGACAGCGAAAGCCTGGCGCAGGCGCGGCAGGACGTGGCGGCACAGTCCGTCCAGAACACGGCCTTCTGGGTGAAGTCCACGTCCCGCCCGGCGGAGGAGCTGGGCAACACCCTGGAAGCGGGGAGCGCGGCCGGCGTGCTCGACCAGCTCACCTTCGGTTTCGGCCGTACGACGCCGTCTCCCTCGCTGTGGGAGATGTGGAACGAGTTGTCGCCGCAGTTCGCGTCGGACGCGCGGGGCACTGTGGAGGCCACGGTGTTCGAAGGGCTGCCGGAGAACTGCGTCCTGAGGGACAAGGAGTGGCCGGAGCTCAAGAAGCTGATCGAGCAGGGGCAGGTCGACCATCTGCACGTCAACGTCATCCGCAGGAACTCCGACACGGGGCTGCTGGAGCAGGTCGGTCACTACGACGTACGGACCCAGCAGGAGTTCGACCACCTGCCCCAGGTGACCCGGACCGACTCCTATGTCGCGAGGCAGCAGCGTGAGTTCGTCACGCAGAACATCGCACGCTCGATAGAACGCAACCGCGCGGGTGTGCAGACCACCCTCGACGACTTCCGTCGCAGGTGGTCCGGGTCAGGCCAGGACGTCGAGTTCGTCCTGTCCCACCCGGACGGACCCGGGCCCGACCTCACGGAGAGCCCCGCGAACCTCTCCAGGGTGCAGACCAACACCTCGGGGCAGCGGCAGGCGTCGTCGTCTCAGCGCAGGGGCTCCCAGGAATCGCTGATGGCCAAGCTGGAGGCGCTGGAGTCCGAACAGCAGCGAAGGGGGAGTGACGCCACCTCCATCTTCCCCGTTCGCCGGGAGTCCTCGGCGAGCCTCGGCTCCATGCCGGCCATGTCCAGGGTGGGGTCCTACGCGGCCGGCCCGTCCTCCGCGGCCGACCAACCCGGTTCGGCGTTCCCCAGGAGCACGCCCTTCAACTGGCCCGCCCAGACTGCGACTTCCTCGAGCTACAGCGTGAACCCGGACGCGTACGCCCAGTCGGTCGCCGCGTATCAGCCCGGGGGAAGCAGTTACTCCGTGGCCGTACCGACGACCCTTCCGATGATCAGCGAGTCCCTGCCCGCCGCCAACGTCTCGGCGCTCACCGATGCCATGGGGTCGGTCGACCTCTCGTCGGGCGGCTATCCGTTCCCCTCGGTCGGCGCATCCGGCTACCCCGCCCCGCCGGTCGCGAACGCCGGCAGTTTCAGCTCCCCGCCCCGCCGGAGCGATTCGACTCCGAGTACGCGTTCGGCCGGGTCCTTCGAAGGGGGCGGCGAGCTGACGCGGGTCCGGGCGCACACCGGCGACTCGCCCGAGCGCACGCCCGAAACGAGTTCGTCGGCCCCCCGCGCCGCGTCCTCCCGCGGTGAATCGTCCAGGGGCGAGTCCTCGAGCGACAGGAACAGGAAGGGCAAGAAGCAGCCCTCCTCGCTACTCCAGTACCTCGCGGGCGGGAAGCCGCCGAAGAAGGGCAGGTAGAGGCGGCCCGGGGGTAGGACCTGCGGGCATACACGCGGCGCTCCCGGCCGGACGCGAGTGGTCCGGCCGGGAGCGCCGCGTCATGCTCGGCCGGACGCTCAGCCGGCGTCCGGCCGCACCACCCCCAGGATCTCCATCGACCCCGCCGGCGACACATACACCCACCGCCCCGGACGCGGCGCTGAGATGATCTTGCCGTCGCCGATGTACAGGGCGACGTGGCTGGCGTCGGAGAAGTAGATGATGAGGTCGCCGGGCCGCATCCGGGAGACGGGGACGTGGGGCAGCCGGGCCCACTGCTCCTCGGAGGTGCGGGGGATGACCACGCCCGCGTGCAGCCAGGCCTGGGAGGTCAGGCCGGAGCAGTCGAAGGAGTCGGGGCCCTCGGCGCCCCAGACGTACGGCTTGCCCAGTTGCTTCGTCGCGTAGGCGATGGCCTTCCGGGCGGCCGGGGTCGCCTTCGTGGATGCCTTGTCGAGTACGCCGGTGTCCTCCCACTTCGCCTGCGCCTTGTCCTGGGCCTGCTTCTCCATCTCGGCGAGCTTGCGCAGTTGCTCGGACCGCAGCTGCGACTCCAGGGCGCGGGCGGTCGCGATGCGCTTCTCGATCTTGTCGCGGTTGTCGTCCATCGCGCGACGGCTCGCCCGCAGGTCCCCCAGCACGGCCCTGGCCTCGTCCGTACGCGTGCGCAGTTCCCTGCGGGTCGCCTCCAGCGCCGTCAGCCGGTCCTGCGTGCCCTGCTGTGCCCGCTGGGCCAACGCGGCGTCGTCCAGCGCGTGTTCGGGGTCGCGGGCCAGCGCGAACTGCATCTCGGCCGGCAGCCCGCCGCCACGGTACTGGGCGCGGGCCGCGGCCCCGAGCAGCGCCTTCAGCCGCGTCTCCTGCTGTTCGGCCTGCTTCACCCGGCCCTTGAGCGTGTCGACCTTCTTCCGCTGGGCGGTGGCCTTCTCGTCGGCGGCGTTGTACTTCTCGGTGGCCACCTCCGCCTGGTGGTACAGGTCGTCGAGCCGTGCGCGCACCTCATCGAGGGCGGCATCTGCTCGCGCCGTCGTTCGGCTGGTTCCTGTCCTCGACGGTCGCCTTCGGCACGGCGGTGGCGGTGTCCCCCTGACACGGCCACCGCCCCCTGACGGCACCCTCACGCCGGTGTCGCGTCCCGCTCCCAGCGGCTCTTCTTCGTCAGAGGCACCCCGCCGGTCGCGCGGGCCGCGGCCCGGGCCGTGATGGCGTTCGCCTCGGCCTTCGCCTGCGCCGAGATGGCGTCGGCGCCCGGCTCCTTGTACCAGGGGCGCAGCCGGATCAGGGCGGGCCGTATGCCGGTGGCGAGCAGGAGGGCGGTGCCCTTGGGCAGGGCGCGGATCTTGTCGGGCGGCAGGATCGACTCCTGCCGGTAGGAGTACGAGCGTTGCGTGCCGTCCTTGCTGCGGGACAGGCTCGGCGTCTTCACGTCGTGCTGGCCGACCAGCGTCGAGATCTTCTGCACGAAGTCGGCGTCGTCCAGGCCCGCGCCGAGCAGCTTGACGGTCGCCGCGCTCCACAGCGCGTCCATCCCCACCTCGCCCCACACCCGGGCGCCCTGCCGGTAACTCTGCAGCAGAGTCACGACGTTGATGCCGCGGGAGCCGAAGTGCGAGTAGAGGTCGGGCAGATCGGAGATGCGACACACGTTGGCGGCCTCGTCGAGGACCGCGGTCAACGGCGGGTCGAGGCGTCCGCCCATGCGCTCCGCGGCCACCACGCCCGCCCGCATCGTCGCGTCCGCGAGGCCCGCGATGACGCCGGCCGCCGAGCCGCCGCCGTCCTTGGACAGCAGGTAGAGGGTGTCGGTGCCGACGACGTGCCGGTCCGGTCGGAACTCGGGCAGGAACGGGTCCGGGGTGACCCAGGCAAGGATCTCCGGGTCGAGGAGGCAGGACACGGTCTGCCGGGCGGTCTCGAAGATGCCGTCCCGGGTCTCCACGGCGCCGCGTACCGTGCCCTGCAACTGCTCGGCCATCGCGATCAGTCCGGCGTCGCGCAGCAGGTCGATCGGGGTACGGTCGGCGGGATCGGCGAGCCAGCCCAGCAGGTCGGTGACCGGGGCGCCACCGCGCGCCGCGGCCAGGAAGAGCGCGGTGAGCGTGTTCTGCGCGGCCGAGATCCAGAAGTCCTTCTTCGCGCTGTCGTCGTTGACGGACGCGACGAAGTGCCCGGCCAGCCGGCGGGCGCCCTCGATGGTGTGACAGTCGCCGAGCAGGTTCCACCACATGGCGCGCTCGGTGTGGGCGATGCCCTGCGGGTCGAACGTCCACACCCGGCCCGCCTTCGCGCGCTCGGCGCGGGTGACGGCGAAGACGTCGGACTTGTTGGAGGTCAGCAGGACGGCGCCCTGGGCGCGCAGGACGCGCGGGACGGCGATGCCGGTCGACTTGCCGGCCCGCGGGGCCATCAGGTCGAGCTCGACGTCCTCGTAACTGCTGCGCACCTCGGGCCCCTTGGGGTCGAGGTCGCCGAGCAGGTTGCCGGTCTCGTCGGGATGCAGTTGGTCCCGGCCCTTGAGGCCGGGGCGCAGTTCGCGGGCGCGGGCCTCGATGCCCTTGGGGCACATGCTCGCCAGCTCGCGCCAGCCGGCCAGGCCCTTGGTGCGGCCCGCCCGCGCCAGCAGCAGTCGTACGACCACGGCAGCGGGGACCGCGATCAGGGCGAGCAGGCCGGCCATCCCGCCGTAGACCGCGGCCGGCGTGGTGCCCGGCCACAGGGTCCCGGGACCGTCGCCGACGAGATGCGCGGCTGTGGAGAGGGCGAACGGCGGCGCGTCCCAGCCGTGCCCGGTGATCCCGGCGCCCAGCGTGCCGCCGGCCCAGCCGACGGTGAACACCGTGAGGGAGGCCGCGGCGACGGCCACGATCGCCCACGGGGCGAGGTCGTGGACGCCACTGGTCGAGGGCGCTCTGCCGGTCATGCGGTCCACCTCCCGGGCAGCTGCCGGGGTCCCTCCTGGGCGGCCCGTGCGACCTGAGCCGCGGTGTGCGCGAGGGCCTGTTCGATGACCGTCTCGTTGGCCGTCTCGTTGGGCGTCCAGCGGGTGTTGGTGTTGTGCAAGTGGCGTTCGGCGTCGGTGATGGCGACCTTGATGGGGATGCCGGGCCGGCCGCCGACCTTGATCAGGAAGCGGCCCCGGCCCGGCGGTTCCTCGTTCTCGCCGGAGACGCCCCAGCCGGGCGGCGAGGACCAGGACGACACCAGTTCGATCTCGCGCCGGGACAGGCCCACCACCTTGCCGAGGTCCTCCATCTCGGCCTTCGGCAGCCCCGCGCAGACCACCATCCCGGCCCGTTCGACGAAGCCGCGGGCCTTGGCGCGGTCGGAGTCGGTGCCGAGGGCCTCGGCGTCCTTGAGGGTGTGGGTGATCTTGGCGTCGCCCAGGCCCAGGGACCGGTTGAGGCGGGTCAGCGCGTCGATGCGATCGACGATGCCGGAGGCGGCCCGCAGCGGACGCCACAGTTCGTCCAGGACGGTGAAGAACCAGCGCCGGGGCGCGAGCCCCGCGTCGGCCAGGGCGTGCGAGGCGGCCACCGTGCCCAGCCCGTCCGACCAGGCGGCGAGCATCGCGGCCGCGGTCAGCTGGGTGTCGGCCTCGCCGATGCCCGAGATGTCGATGCACACCGCCGGCGCGTCCGGGTCGATCCGGGTCGACGTCTCGGAGGCGAAGGTGTCGCCCAGCGGGCCGTCCAGGATGCCGAGCAGGGAGCGGTGCAGCGGGTCGACGGCATCCCGGTAACGGGTGTCGTCCCCGCGGTCCAGGGTCACCGCCCGCACCCGGTCGGGGCCCTCGGTGAGCACCCGCAGCAGGTCCGGCAGCAGCGCCGGGCGGCCCTGCGGGGTGCGCTCGCGGAGGTGGTGCAGCACCGCGGACAGCACGGACTGCTCGTGGTCGTCCATGGGACGGCCGCGCACGATGGTCACCAGCGCCGCCACCATGTTCAGCACACGGCCGTGCGTCTCGGCCTTCAGGACCTCGCCCGCCTCGCCGCCGATCCGCGCCGCCGCCGCGCCCATCGCGCCCGGGTCCAGGACGTTGATGCCGCCCCGGCCGCGCCCGATGGAGATCACCTGGCCGCCCAGCGCGCGCACGGTGTCGGCGTAGTCGGGCTTGAGGTCACCGAGCACCAGCGGTACGACACCGGTGGCGCTGAGCCCGATCAGCATCCGGTTGACGAGCGTGGACTTGCCCAGACCGGGCATGCCGAGCATGAACAGCGACGGGTTGGAGATGTAACGGGCCCGCGTGAACCAGTTCAGCGGGTCGCCGCACACGGTGGCACCGGTGAACAGGTGCTGCCCGAGCGGCACTCCGGTCATCGGCGACCCCGAACCGGCGGCGAACGGCCACATGCCGCAGGCCTGCACGGTGGTGGCACGCCACATGGTCGGCGGATCCATGTAGCCGACCCGGCCGCCACCGGGGCCGTACCAGCCGCGCGGCGGGATGTAGAGCTCCTTGGGGCCGGCGGCCTTCTTGCCGCTGTCGCCCTTCTTGCCGCTGTCGGCCTTCTTTCCCCCCGGCTTCTTCTCCGCCCAGGACGGGTCGAGTTCCGCCAGTGACGCCGCCGGGGACGGGCCCGCAGGTGACCGCCACGCCGTCTCCTCGGCGAGCCGGTCCGCCCGCTCCGCCCTCTTCTCCTCGCTCCGGCGGCTCACAGCGCCTCCTGCAGTTCGTGCGGGATCAGGGTCTGCTCCCACGGGAGGATCCCGGCGGGCAGCGTGCAGGCGAACGCGGCCGCCTGCATCCGGTCCGCGGGCCGCATCAGCACCCGGGACGCGGCGGTCAGGTTCCGTACGGCGACCGTCGCGTCCGCCAGCTGGTCCATGTCGTCGACGGTGACCGTCAGCATCAGCGAGAACTCCACGAGGCCGGCGCCCGAAGCCTCCTCCGCCGCGGTCTGCTCGGCCGCCCGCATCTCGGAGGCCGCCCGCGCCTGCACCATCCCGCGCCCCGACGTGGCCATGAACTGGGCCGCGCGCCGGTCCGCCTCGACGATCCGCGCCGAGGTGGCCGGGTCGATGGGCCGGTAGACCAGCGCGACCCGCTTGCGGCGCGTACCGGGCGCGGCCTCCAGCAGACCCCGCAGCACCGAGGACCGCACGGTGCCGCGCGGCGCCAGCGTCAGCAGCCAGGTCCGGGACACCCCCGAGTCGTGCTGGTAGCTGCCCACGGTCTCCACGGCGGCGGCGGGCCCGGCGTCCTCCCACTCCAGGCCCGTACCGCCGTACTGGTTACGGGCGTCGAGGACGTCTGCGGCGACCGCGGGGTCGTAGGCGACCCGCACGACCTCGGCGATCCGCTCCGCCGACAGCGGGTACGCGGCACCGCCGCCGGCCGCGACGAGCCCGCTGAGCAGACCGGGGATGCGGATGGCGAGGTCGGTGATCACGTCCTCCTTGCTGCGCTTCTGGCCCGCGGGCATGCCGTAGGTGAGGGTGACGTAGGTGTGCATCTCCGAGGAGGCGGTCGGATAGCGCTCGACGACCTCCTCCATCACCGCGCGGGCCGCGGGCGGCGCGTCGGGGCGGATGCGCGGCAGCACCTCGTGGGCGAGGGTGGTGCCCGGGTCGGGCGCGGTCTCCACGATCAGGGAGGCGCCGCGCAGCCCGGGTTCGTGGGCCAGCCGGGCCAGCCACTCGCCCCACAGGGCGACCCATACGTCGACCTGGTCGGGGTCGACCAGCGAGCCGCCGTCGGGGTCGCAGCCCAGCACGATCGTGTAGAGGTTGCGCGCCGGGTGGTGCAGGACGCCGAAGGGACGGTCGTAGGCGTCCCGGCCCTCGATGGCGGCGACCTTGTTGAGCAGCCCCGGCGGGCGGAACCGGCCGCCCGGCCGCGCGGACAGCGGCCCGGAGACGTACAGGTGCGCCCCCTTGGCCTTGCGGCTGCGCCAGCCGATGCGCAGGGCGAGCAACTGGTAGACGTTGCGCCCGTCCTGGGTGCGCAGGGCCAGCGGCGTCAGGAACAGCACGACCGGGACGAGCACGGTCAGCGCCGCGTACAGCGAGATCAGTGAGGCGAGCAGGGTGACGACGAGCCCGCCGAAGACACCGAACGTACCGACGAGCCCGAGCGGTCCGAGCCCCGGCCGCCGTGGCCGGCGCCAGTTCCCGTAGGTCGGATGAGTGACGGCTTCCGTGGACATGGGGGTCCGGTTTCCCTTCGTGAGGTGATACGGCCACGGCGCTCGGCCGGGTCGGTCGCGGAGCGGGGAGGGCCGCCGGACTCTCCGGGGGGAGCGGGAGTCCGGCGGCCCGTTCAGGGGGTGGCGGGCGGGCCGCCGCCGAGTCAGCGGTGCGGGCTCGGGTTGTGGCCCTGGTCGCCGTCGGCACCGTCCAGGGCACCGGAGGCGGCTCTGCCGAGAACCTGCGCCGCGGTCACCGCCGCGGCGACCGCCACACCGGCCGGTCCTCCGGCGGCCGCCGCGGCCCGGCCGGCCCCGCTCGCCGCGCCTCCGCCGCCGGCAGCGGACCCGCCGCCACCGGCCGGGCCGTACTTGCCGCCGCCGGAGGATCCGCCCGCGCCGTTGGCGCCGGACGAACCGGAGCCGCCCGACGCGCCGGACGCGCCGCTCGGACCCGACTGGCCCCGGCTGCCGGAACCGCCCCCGGCGCCGCCGAGCGACCGGGCGCCGCTGGCCAGGCCGCCGCCCACCGACTGCATCGCCCCGGAGTACGCCGAACTGCCGCCGAGGGCCGCGGTGGCGGGCACCACGAGCTTCAGCAGCGCGGGCAGGGCGACCGCGGACAGAAGCATTACGCCGATACCGGCGATGCGTTGGTTGACGGCTGTCTCGACGGCGTCCTTGGAACCGGCCTGACCCTGGTTGATCATCGCTGATCCGGCGTAGAGCACGAGCGCCGCCGCGGGCTTGTACAGGAGCCAGGCGATCATCCAGCCGATGTGCTTGCGCCACCAGCCGGCACCCCAGTCGGTCATCGAGGCCGCCGCGGCCAGCGGGAGGGTGCCGAGGAGCAGGATCATGACGCCGAGCCTGATGTACATCAGGATCGTCTGGATGATCCCTGCGATCAGCAGCAGGAAGGCGAGGACGAGGAGCAGGAACGGCTCGATCCCGGCCTGGTCGGAGCAGTAGCCGACCGAGTTCAGCGTGCCCTGCGTGCTCTGGTTGAACAGGTGGCTGGAGTAGCTGTCCGCGACATCGGCGGCGGCCATGACGATGGTGGTGGCCGCGCCCGAGACGAGGATGACCCGCAGGATGCCCTTCAGGGCGGTCGTACCCGCGGTGCCGCGCCGTTCCACGGCCATACGGGCGGAGGCGAAGAGCAGCGAGCCGACGGCGAGGTAGACCACCAGCCACTGGGTCTGGCCGTTGACGTCCTTCGAGACGGTCGTCCCGGTCAGGGTGGGCACCCTGGTGATCAGGGCCGCGTACACGGAGACAGCGCCGTTGAGGATGGTCTTGGCGATCAGGGTGACGATGGTGCCGATGGGATCGCCGAGGAAGTCGAAGAAGCCCTTGGCGAAATCGAGGAGCGGGCTTCCGGTCGAACAGCCCATGTCACACCCCCCACAGGATGAAGCCGTTGGCGTTGCCCTGGATGGTCGTCACCTGTGAGTGCAGTGAACCGTCGGCGTTCGGCACGACCTTCCAGTCCCCGTTGCTCCAGCGCACGAGGACGGCGGTCGCCGCGTAACCCTGCCCGGTCCGGAGCAGCAGCCTGACGTTCGCCGCGTCTGCGGTGTACGAGGTCACGGAGAAACCGGCGTACGAGGCGACGGCGGTGTTACCGGCCTGCTCGGCGCTGTCCATGTCCGCGACGGTCTGGCGCTGGATGGAGAACAGGTCCCGGCCGTGCCCCGCCACGACTTGCTGCCGCGCGACGGCCCGCCAGTCGGACCCGCTCATCCGGGAGGGGATGACGGTGGCGGCCAGCACCGCGCCGATGGGCGTGTGCGCGAAGCACCAGCGCAGGGACCCCGTCGTCCGGGTGGGCCCGGCCGAGCCGGAGACCGGCACGCGCGCGATGCCGAGCGTGTGCCAGCTGATGTCCTTCGGCGCCGACTCGGGCAAGGCGTCACCCCCGCTGTCATCGGTGTGGCAGCCCAGGGGCCGGCCGCCCCGCGGGGCGGAGGTGCCGGACAGCGGGCCGTCGGAGACCGCCGCGCCCATGCGGTCGCCGCCGGTGTCGTGCTCCGAGGTCAGAGCAGTGAACCCGCCCGCCAGCACCACGACGGCGAGGAACCCCGCCGACAACTGCCAGTTGCGCTGCTTCCAGTACGGCCCGGACTCCTCGGTCCGACGCTGCCTGCGCATGAGCATCTCGACGTCCGCCGGCTCAGTTGAAGACGAAGCCGACCAGCGGCCCGGCCGTGGAGACCAGCACGCAGCCGCCCAGCACCATGCCGAGGCGGCTCATGTGCTCCGAGCTCTCGCCGCGCTTGAGGGAGACGGCCATCATCGCGCCGGTGATCAGCACGCCCAGCACACCGGCCGCGGTGCCCGCCCAGGCGACGATGCCCAGGACGGTGTTGACTTTGGCAGCCAGGTCACCGGGAGCGTTGCTCGTCGGCTGGGGCACGGTGGAGGTACCGGGCGAGGGCGCGGCGACGATGACGTTGGCGGCTTCGACAAGCAATGAGGACATTCGGATCTCCGAGGAATCGGTGCCCCGCGTGAGCGGTGGGCGAAGGGATGGCTGTCGATCGGAAAGGTGCGGGACAGGCCTACGGCCCGAGGAGGGACAGGTCGCCGAGGAACGCGACGAGCGGACCGGCAGTCGTGGCGACCAGACAGGCCAGAGCGACGTAGAAGACACCGCGGAAGTGCGCGCCACCCTCGCCCGGTTCACCTCGGTTGAGCTGGACCGCCATGTTGATGCCGACGGCCATCAGGCCGAAGACACCGGCGGCCGTGACGCACCAGGCGAGGGTGTTGATGATCGTGTGCGCGCCCTCGGGCGGGGTGTAGGTGTCGGCCAGGAACCGGGCGACGGGCAGGGCGCGGGTCATGACGCGGCCCCCTCGGCGTACAGCTCGCTTCCCACCAGCTCGGCGAGCCTGTCGAACTGCCGGGGCAGGACCTTCGGGCTGCCGCCGGTGCGCCACGCAGGTATCCACGGCACGCGTTGCACCCGGGCGGCGGAGCGCAGCACACGGAGCCGCCGCAACAGGCCGAGCGGCAGCCGGCCGGGGGCGTCGGCGACGAGCACCACGGCGAGCAACTCCAGCCCCTGCGGGGCGCGGCCGTCGTGCAGCGAGCCCAGCGCCTGGGACACCGACCGCAGTCCGCGCGCGCTGGTCCGTCCCACCAGGACGACCCGTCGCGGCTCGCCGCGGGACGGATCGGGCCAGCGTGCCCCTACGTCCACGCCGCCGAGCACCTCGACGAGCGAGGTGACCCCGGCGCCACCGTGCGCCTTGACCCAGCCGACCTCGTTCCGCGACCGGCCCCGGGCAGCCCTCGGCCGCCGGGGCTCACCCCAGGCCGGCTCGGCGGCGGGGGCGGCGGAGAGACGCCGGGTGCGGGGCTGGACGGCGGGTTGACCGCTGGCGCGGGTGGGGGCGGGGGTGGTGGCAGGAGGCGGGGCCGCCGGAGCGGCTGCCGGCTGTACGGCGGTGGTGGCCGCGGCGTGGACGGGGGCCGCGGACACGGCGGCCGGTACGGGGACCGGCGCCGGTGCGACGCCGGCGCCGTGGCCGGCGTGAGGCGGCCGCGCCGCCGGACCGGTGCCCTCGCTCTGGGGTGCGGGAGGCGGGGGAGCGGGCTGCGGGGACTTCGGCCCCCGCACCCAACCTCCCCCGCCCGACGGCGTCGCCGAAGGTGTGCCCATGTGTGCCCCGCCCCCCTCTTGCCTCGTACGTCCGCTGCTCTGACTCATTTGGTTTCCACCGTTTTGAACTTATTTGTTCTGAGGCCCGTTTCGATCTGCCGAGCCCGACGGACAGCACAACGGGCCGTCCAGGCAGAGCGGTTCAAGGCGAGGGGAAGAAGGCGGACACCCATGGGCGTGGAGACGGGCGAGAAGGGCGGCCCCGCGGCACCGGCTCAGCCGGACGAGGAGGGCGGGTCGAATGCCGTCAGGAACACGGCGATCGCGGCCGGCGGCGCGGGCTGCCTGCTGTTCCCGCTCGGCCTGGCCGGCGGAACCGTCATCGTCATCGTGTTCTGCGGCTTCGGGGTCCTGCTGGCCCCGCTGATCGCGATCTACCTGCTCTTCCACAGCATCTTCGGCGGCGGTGGCGGGGGCGGCGACCTGCCCGGCCCGAGCGACGCGAGCTCGGTGCTGGCCGTCTTCCAGGGGGACGGCCACGGCGACCTGGACACCTCCACGGTCCCCGAGGACCTGGTCGACCCCATCCAGAAGGCCGGCCAACTGTGCGGCGCCATCGGGCCGATCGTGATCGCCTCGCAGATCGAGAAGGCGTCCGGCTTCAACGCCTCCCTGGTCGGCCCCGACGGCAAGCAGGGCATCTCGCAGCTGCCGCCCGACGTCTTCACGAAGCAAGGCAAGGACGACGACGACAACGGCAAGACCTCCGCGCTGGACGCGAAGGACTCGATCATGGCCCAGGGCCGCTACATCTGCGCCATGGCCGACGAGGCCCAGAAGATGATCGACGCCAACGAGGCCACCGGCAGCGTCCTGGACCTCGCCCTCGCCGGCTACGACGTCGGCATGGACGCCGTCCGCGCGGCCAAGGGCGTGCCCAAGACGGCGGAGGCGCAGGGCTATGTCGCCGCCGTACGCGCCCAGTTCGCCAAGTACTCGGGGGTCGCCGCCATCCCGTCCGGCACGCCCACCCCCACCGGCATCCAGACCTCCCTGCCCACCGCCGTCCCCACCGAGTCCCTCACCCCCACATCCACTCCCTGAGGAGGAACGCCATGGACCGCTACGAGGTGCACATCTCCGACGAGGGACTCGCCGCGATCGACGGCGAACCCCTGGTCCCCGCGCCGGGCCAGTCCCTGCACGAGGCCGTACTGGACCGGCTGCAGCGGTACGCCGCCGAGCGCGCCGAGGCCGTCGAGGCGACCGTGAACGACAGCCCCGACACCAGCCACTTCGTCCTGGAGGTCTCCCCGGACGGCTCCAGCCGAGTCCTGACCTCCACGGGAACACCGGAGTTCGACGGCGAGACGGAGGACGAGGCCGACCCGGAGGGCGAGCCCGAGCCGGACGCCGACGTCGAACCGGAGGCGGATACCGAGTCGGAGGCCGAGCCCGTACCGGTCGCCGACCCCGCCCCCGAGCCTGAGCCCAGCCCCGAAGCCGTATCCCGGGACGACGTCGCCGATCCCACCCCCGTACCCCGCCTGCCCAAGCCGCCCACCGCCCTGGGCTCGGCCGTGGCGACCGCCGTCGCCCGTGCCACCGCCGCCGCGCGGGCGGCAGCCGAGGGCCGGGCGGCCGCCCCGAACCTGGCCACCCCCTCCCTGCCCACCGTCGTGCTTCCCGCCGACCTCGCCGGACCCGTCGGTCGTATCCACGCTCTCGCGACCGTCGGCCGGCTGGAGGAGGCGCACCTGCTGGCGAACCGGCTGCGCGAGAGCCTCACCGAGGAGGCGGGTGCCGAGGATCCGCGCGCGGTGGAGGCGCGGGCGGTGGAGGCCTACGTCGCCCATCTGCGCGGCGACCACAGGGAGGCCACCGTGCTGGCCCTGGCCGTGGCGAGGATCCGGTGCCGGACCGGGGACCGGCGGGCGGCCGAGGAGGTGGCCCGGGCGGCGGCCGCCTGGCAGCGGATCGACGACGACCGCGCCGCCGTGGCGCACGGCCGCGAACTGCTGCACATGTGGGACCGGTTGCACCTGCGCGGGCTGCTGGCGTCCGAGGACGCGGAGCTCGCCGACCGGGTCCGCCGACGCGTCGACGCGTTGGAGTCCGCCTACGTCTGAACCACGCCCCCGCCCGCCGTTGACGGCCGTGAGCTGCGCGTATATCGATCCGTCCACCGTGTGGACCGATCGTCAATCGCCATGTGGCCCGCTCGTCGAACGGATGTGCATCGCCCGTCGCAACACTCCGAGCTCCAGGCGGCCTTCGCCCCCGTCCGCGGACCGGGGCAGGCCGCCCCGAGGAGCAGGAGCACACCATGAACGTGACGGTCATCGGATCCGCGAGCGCGGTCTCCCCGGAGGAACGGGCGCTGCGGGACCTCTACCTGGAACACGGCCCGGCGCTCTACTCGTACGTGCTGCGCATGCTGGGCGGAGACACCCACCGCACGGAGGACATCCTCCAGGAGACCCTGCTGCGCTGCTGGAACAAGCAGACCCTCGCGGACAGCGAAGGCATGGCCGTACGGCCATGGATGTTCCGGGTCGCCCGCAACCTCGTCATCGACGCGCACCGCACGCGCACGGCGCGGCCGACGGAGATCAGCGGCAACTCCTGGCTGAGCGACATGTGCGCCGAGGCGGACGACATCGAACGGATGCTGTCGTCGATCGTGGTGCAGGACGCCCTGCGGTCGCTGACGCCTGCCCACCGCGAGGCGCTGCGCGCGACGATCTTCGCGGACCGCACCACGCAGCAGGCGGCCGAGGCGCTGGGCGTCCCGCAGGGCACGGTGAAGTCGCGGGTCTACTACGCCCTGCGCAGTCTGAAGGCGGCGCTGGAGGACAGCGGCGTGCGGTGAACGCCCGCCCCTCAGACGGCCGTTCCCCCCGGCGCCGGTTCGGCCGGTTCGGCCGGCTCGCCCCATTCGCCCAGCTCGCGCAGTTCACGCCGTACCTCGTCCGCCTCCGCGTGGCCGAGTTCCTCCAGCAGGGCCAGCGCGGCCCGGCGTGCCGCGCGGGCGGCGTCGCGGTCGCCGGTGGCGAGATGGGCGTCGCCGAGGTGACGCAGCACGTCGGACTCGAGGTAGCGGTCGCCGATCCCGTGGAACAGCCGCGCCGACCTCTCGAAGTGCCCGATGGCCTCCGCGTGGTGGGCGAGATGGTGCAGGGCGTAGCCGAGCGTGTCCTGCGTCGAGGCCTCGCCGTAGGGGTCGCCGAGCTGCTGGTAGAACAGGACGGCCTCCTCGCAGCGTTCGAGGGCTTTCTCGTGCTCTCCCAGCAGGATGTACGTCCACGCGACCTGGTTGAGCACACCGGCCTCGCCGCTGCGGTCGTCCTCGGACCGGTACAGCTCGATGGCCCGCGCGTAGTGGTCGAGCGCGGCGGGGCGGCGGTCCGTGCGGTTGCACAGGTAGGCGAGGCCGCGGTGCACCCGGGCCTGGCCACTGGCGTGGTCCGCGGACCGGAACAGTTCCAGCGCGTCCTCGAGGTACCGCTGGGCCTGCGCGGCGTGGTTGAGCTGGGAGTGCGCGACGCCGAGCCCGCACAGCGAGTACGCCTCGCCGGTCACGGAACCGAGCGTGCGGGCCGACCGCAGCGCCGCGCCGTTGATCTCCAGGAGGTCGTGCCAGTAGCCGAGCCGGTTGAAGTAGACGTCCAGGGCCGCCGCGGTACGCCACGCGTGCGTGTCGAACCCGTGCGTGGCGGCGTGCGCGACGATCTCGCGCAGCACGTACCGCTCCGTGCGCAGCCACGCGGTCGCCGCCGCACGGTCGTTGAACCGCAGCGGCGTGGCGTCCGTTGTGCTCGCCGGGAGGGGGATGGTCTCCCGGAAGGGGTCGAGGACCATGGAGGCGTCGTGCGCGGTGAACAGGAAGTGATCGTGCATCCGCAGCAGCGCCGCCCCGCACACCTCCGCGCCGTCCTCGGCCTCGGTGAGCTCCGCCGCGTAGGCGCGCAGCAGGTCGTGGAAGACGTACCGGCCCGGGGCGCGTTCGATGAGCAGGCTGGCCCCGGTCAGCTCGGTCAGCGGGGTACGGACCCGGCGGCGGTCCACGCCGGCCAGCGCGGCGGCCGCGGCGACGGTGATGTCCGGGCCGGGGTGCAGGGCGAGCCGCCGGAAGAGGCCGGCCGCCTCCGGCGACAGGGCGTGGTACGACCAGGAGAAGACGGCGCGGGCGTCGGTGCCGGCGTCGCCGCCGGCGAAGGCGTCCAGACTGCCGTGGTCCTGGCGGAGCTCCTCGGCGATGCCGGCGAGCCGGAAGCCGGGGTTGAGGGCGGCCCGTGCCGCCACGATCGACAGGGCCAGGGGCAGCCCGGCGCACAGGGCGACGATGGCCCGGGCGGCCTCCGGTTCGGCGTCGACACGGGCGTCGCCCAGCCGTCGGGCGAGCAGTTCGAGGGACTCCTCGGCGGACAGCGGGTTCAGCGCGAGCGGGTGGGCGCCGTGCCGGGCGACCAGGCCGCTGAGCCGGCTGCGGCTGGTGACGATGACGAGGCAGCCGGGGGCGGCGGGCAGCAGCGGCGTCACCTGCTCGCTGTCGCCGGCGTTGTCCAGCACGATCAGCACGCGCCGGTCGGCGAGGACACCGCGGTAGAGCGCGGCCCGCGCCTCCAGCTCCTCCGGTACCGCCTGCTGGGCGACACCGAGCGCGACGAGGAACGTCTCGATCGCGTCGCCGGGGCTCATCCGCGAGCCGGAGGGGTCGTAGCCGCGCAGGTTGACGTAGAGGCTGCCGTCGGGGAAGCGGTGGGCGATCCGGTGCGCCCAGTGCACGGCGAGGGTCGTCTTGCCCGCGCCGGCCATTCCGCTGATCAGGCCGATCACGCTGGTCTGCGGATGCCCCCGGTCGGGCAGCAGCGCGGCGGCTCCGTCCAGTTGGGCGCGGCGGCCGGTGAACGTCGCGAGGTCGGTGGGGAGTTGGGACGGTCGTACGGCGCTCACCGGAAGACCGGGACCGTCCTGCCCTGCACCGGTCCCGTCCGCGAGCCCATCCCCGTCGCCGTCGCGGCCTTCGTCGACCACGTCGAACCGGTCGTCTGTGTCCGTCGTCTCCGGTGGCCCGGAACCGCTGTTCGCGAGGAGCTCGGCACGCACGGCGAGCAGCGACGGGCCGGGTTCGATGCCGAGTTCGTCGACGAGGGTGCGCCGGGTGCGGTCGTACACGGCGAGGGCCTCCGCCCGGCGTCCGCCGCGGTACAGGGCGAGGACGAGGAGTTCGCACAGCGCCTCCCGCAGGGGGTGCGCCTCGTACAGGGCGGCCAGTTCGGGCAGCACCCGGGCGTGCTGCCCGAGGTCGAGCTCGACGCGCAGCCGCGACTCCAGGGCGGCCAGCCGCCGTTCCTCCAAGTGGCGCCGCTCGGCCTCGGCGCGCGGTCCGGGCACCCCGGCCAGTGCGGTGCCCTGCCACAGATCCAGCGCATCGCGCAGCAGTTCCACGGCGGCCGGGTCGTCGCCCTCGGCGTGCCGCGCCCCGGCCCGGGCGACGAGGTCCTCGAACCGGTCGAGGTCGCTGACGACGGCGTCGGTGCACAGGGCGTACCCGTCGCCCAGGGACACCACGAGCCGTGGTGACCCGGCCGCGGGCCGTTCGGGTTCGAGGAGTCTGCGCAGCCGGGAGACATAGGTGCGCAGCACGGAGACGGCGGCCGTCGGCGGGTCGGCGCCCCATATCCCGTCCACGAGTTCGCCGACGCCGACCGCCCGGCCCCGGCGCAGCAGCAACAGTGCGAGGACGGCCCGCTGCTGAGGGGGGCCGAGCGTCAGCTCCGCCCCCTGCCGCCAGGCGCGCAGCGGACCCAGCAGAGAGAACCGGAACGACACCATTGCACTTGTGTCCACGCCGGGGACAGTAGCCGCAGAAACCGCGGCTCGTACCTTCGAACAGCTATTCCCGGACAGCCGTCATGACAGCGCCGCCCCGGACACCGCCGTGGCCGTCACCGTGTTGTCGCACTCGGCGAACACCCCGTCGTCCAGGGCGACCTGGTGGGAGCCGGCACCCGGCAGGCCGATCACCATCGTCGGGTACGTCGTCGGTGTGGCTCCGGACTTGCAGTAGCCGTCGGCCTCGCCCTGGACCTGGACGAAGGTCAGCTTGAGCCAGGCCTTGCCGCCGGGGGCCAGCTTGACCTGGGTGGCCGTGCCGGTGGGCGTCACCTTCAGCGGGGCGTTGTGCTGCGGGGAGCCGTTGCCGGCGCCGGCCACGGTGGGGTGACCCTGCAGGACGCAGGTCTGCTTGGAGGTGTTGGTGAACTCGAAGACCGCCGCGCCGGTTCCGGTGCCGACGGGCCGGTTGGCGGCCTGGTGGGCGGTGACGTCCAGGGCGGTCGCCGCACAGGTCTTCACGGCCGTACCGGAACCGCCGCCGGAGCCCGAACCGGAACCGGAGCTGGAGTGCGAGGCGGGCGAGGCGGTCGCGGGCGGCGCCGACGGGGCGGAGCTCGGAGCCGAGGAGGCCGGCGTGGGGGAGGAGGGAGCGGACGCCGAGGCGCTGGGCGTCGGCGAGGAGCCGCCGGTGCCGGAGGCCGAGTCGCTCGACTGGCAGGCGGTCACCGCCAGCGCCGCGGAGAGCGCGGCGACCGCCAGCGCGGCCTTGCGGACAGTGTTGACGTGATGCATGAGGTCCCCCGAAGTCGGTTCGCACGAGCCGGTCCCCGCCGGCTTTCGCCGAGGGAGACCGATCTCGGGCACCACGGGTTTCCCCTGTGCGTCACCTGTGACGCAGCGGTGACAGAACGGCCGGTCGGAGCGCCGGTCAGACCGCCTGCGCCGCCGCTTCCTCCTCCTTGTCGATGCCCACCGTCGCGTCCGCGTCGCCCTTGCCGCGCAGGGCGACCACGCTGAGCAGGCAGCAGGCCAGGGCGGCGATGCCGCAGACGACGTACCCGATCGCGTAGCCGTTGCCGAGGGCCTCCAGGGCGATCGGCACGCCGCCGCCCGGCGGGGACGACGGCGGGACCGAGTTGGAGGCCAGCGGGCCGCCCTCCGCCGCGACCTGCGCCGCCGCGGCCTTGGCCTGGGCGGACAGGTCGGAGGCGGCGAGCTTCCGGGTGAACTCGTCGGCGGCGCGGCTGAGCGCGATCGCGCCGATGACCGCCGGGCCGAGCGTGAAGCCGAAGTCGCGCAGCAGGCTGGTGGAGGCGCTGGCCATGCCCGCGTAGCGGACCTCGACCGTGTTGACGGCGGTCGCCGTGATCGAGGAGACGGTCAGCGCGAAGCCGATGCCGACCAGGCCGATGGGCAGGATCAGCGAGGTCAGGGCGCGGTCGTGGACCGAGAGGGTGGCGGCCACGAAGTCGCCCGCCGCCATCAGGCCGAGACCGGAGCCGAGCACCCAGCGCGCGCTGACCCGCTCCAGCAGCCGGGAGATCAGCGGCATGAGCAGCAGCGTCCAGGCGTTGAGCAGAATGAACGCGAACGAGCCACGCAGCGGGCTCTGGTGCTGGATCGGACCCAGCCGGATGCTGGTGGCGTAGGCGGTGCCGAGGTAGCTGAACATGCCGACCACCGCGACGAACGACGCCACCGCGAACGCCCTGTTGCGGAACAGGTCGAGGCGCAACAGCGGTGCCTCCGCGCGCAGTTCGGCCAGGACGAACAGGCCGACGAACACCACGGCGACGACGTAGGCGATCACCACCGGTGTCGCGGTCCAGCCGTCCGCCGGGCCCTGGATCACCGCGTAGAGCAGGGCGAACATGCCGACGCCGATGGTGATCTGGCCGGCGAGGTCGAGCGAACGGCCCTCCGGAGCGCTGGAGTTGCGGGCGAAGAGCTGGCTGAGCACCGTGCTGACCAGGGCCAGGCCCGTGACGACGATGAACGCCCAGCGCCAGGAACCGTAGTTGCCGGTGATGCCGCCCAGCACGGGGGCGACGAAACCGCCGCTGGACAGGGCGGCGGCCCAGATCGTGATGGTGCGGGCCCGGTCCCGGGCCGAGTGCGTGCCGGCGGCGATCATCGCGAGCGAGGTCGGGAACAGGGCCGCCGCGCCGAGGCCGGCGATGGCCTGTCCCACCCAGAGGACATGGATGCCGGTGCTGGCGGCGGCCAGCGCCTCGCCGAGCACGAGCAGCCCGCCGCCGCCGACCAGCAGCCGCTTGCGGCCGAACAGGTCGCCGAGGACGCCGAACGTCAGCTCCAGTACGGACACCGGCAGCAGGAACGCGTCCGAGATCCAGGTCAGCTGCGAGCCGACTGGGTGCAGGTCCTCCTGGAAGAGGCCGTTGAGGGTGGCCGGCATGGCGAGGGCGATCTGCGCCAGGCAGACCGCGAAGCAGCCGGCCACCAGCGTGCCGACGGGCAGTCCGCCGGACGCCGGTTTCGTGGCGGTGCTGCCGGGTTGGGTGCGGGTTTCGGTGGACACGTGGGGCTCCCCTTCGAGCGGAGGACGGGGACGGGCGGCGCCGGGAAACGCTGCGAATGTAAGGCAGTTTTTCGACACCGGTCAATGAGTTGCCCAATATCCGCGCACACGGGTGCCCGTGGAGGGAGCTCAGCGCGCTGTGTGTCCGGAGAGAAGTGCCCCGCCCCGGGAGGGGGCTGCCCTGTTTGCCGTCCCGTCACTTCCGCCGGGCGGGCGGCGCGGACGGGCCGAGGGAGCGTGCCGTGACCCGCTCCAGGTGCCGGGTGAAGACCTCACGGGTGTCCGGGGTGAGCGTGCGCAGGGCCACCAGTGCCGTGATCACCACGTCGCACAGCTCGCCCTGGACGTCCTCCCAGGTGTGGGTCACCCCCTTGCGGGGGTTCTGGCCGGTCACGCCGATCACCGCCTGGGCGACCTCGCCGACCTCCTCGGAGAGCTTGAGGATGCGCAGGAGGAGCCCCTCCCCGCCGCCGTGCGGGCGGTCGCCGTCCAGCCAGGTCCACAGGGCGTCGACGGAGGACCAGACGTCGGGGGAGGAGGGACAGGAGGGTGAGGGGGCCTGCTGATCGGTCATGGGGCCCAGCCTGCCACCCGCCCGCCACCCGTCGGCCGAAGGAGGGTCACTCCCCGGACAGTGACTCCTGGGATTCGAACCCCGCCGCCGCCTGCTCCTGCTCCGGCTTCCTCAGCCTCCGGTTCCGCGCGCCCACGATGACCGCCGTGACCGCCGCCGTCGCGCCGAGCGCCGCCGGCACCATCCAGCCGCGGTCCAGGGCGTGGCCGAGTACGTGGTCGAGGGAGAGCCGGCCGGGTCCGGTGACCGCGAGGCCGGTGGCGGCCAGGCCCAGGGTGGCCGCGTACTCGTAGCCGCCCTCCTGGTTGAAGAAGCCGTTCGGGGCGTGCACGGCGGCCGCTCCCGCCATCGCGCCGGCCGCCGCCGCACCGGCCGCGGGCGTCGCCAGGCCCAGTGCGAGCAGCGTGCCGCCGCCCGCCTCCGCCAGGCCCGCCGCCGTGGCGCTCGCCCTGCCCGGCGCGTAGCCGACGGACTCCATGAACTGGCCCGTCCCCTCGATGCCGTGGCCGCCGAACCAGCCCAGCAGCTTCTGCGCGCCGTGCGCCGCCAGCACACCCCCGGCCCCCAGCCGGAGCAGCAGCAGGCCCACATCACGTCGGTCGAAAGCAGTCACGATGACTCCCGGGAAGAACAGGAACGGACAATGGCGGTAGACAGGGGACAGTCCCCTCCGTATCCACCGTCGCACCGCCGGCGCCCGGCGGACTTCCGCGCGCCGCCGTTCGGGTGGCGGCGGCAGGGGAGCGGTGTGAGTCTGGCTGGCATGACGATTCAACCGGCCAAACTCAGCGACCCGGTCGTGCGCGCTTTCGTCACCGCCGTCAACGCCCACGACCGCGAGGCGTTCATGGCCCTGCTCACCGACGACGCGACCATGTCGGACGACGGCTCCGACCGCGACCTCGGCGACTGGATCGACCGGGAGATCTTCTCCTCCCACGGTCACCTGGACGTCGACAACGAGTCCCGGGACGGCCGGGCGCTCGTCGCCCACTACCGCAACGACACCTGGGGCGAGATGCGCACCCGCTGGAGTTTCGACGTCACCGACGACGGCAGGATCGCCCGGTTCGAGACCGGGCAGGTGTGACGCGTTTCGGTGAAAGGGCTTGCCCTGGCGTGCACTCCAACTCCTAGCGTCTGTGCCCATGGAGACCAAGAGGACTTTGGGACGCAGCGGGACAGAGGTCAGCGCCCTCGGCTTCGGCTGCTGGGCGATCGGCGGTGAGTGGTCCGACCTGGAAGGCCGGCCCCTCGGCTGGGGAAAGGTCGACGACGAGGAGTCCGTACGGGCGATCCACCGCGCCCTCGACCTCGGGGTGACCTTCTTCGACACGGCCGACGTGTACGGCACCGGACACAGTGAGCGCGTGCTGGGCCGTGCGCTCGGCAAGCGGCGCGGGGACGTGGTCCTCGCCACCAAGTGGGGCAACCTCTTCGACGAGACCACCCGCACCCTGAAGGGCGCGGACGTCTCGCCGGAGTACGTCCGTGAGGCGCTCACCGCCTCGCTCGCCCGCCTCGGCACCGACTACGTGGACCTGTACCAGCTCCACATCTCCGACGCCCACCCCGAACAGGGCGCCCGACTCCGCGACGCCTGCGAGGAGTTGGTGAAGGAGGGGCTGATCCGCGCCTACGCCTGGAGCACCGACGACCCCGCCCGCGCCGCCGTCTTCGCCGAAGGCGCCCACTGCGCCGCCGTCCAGCACGCGCTGAACGTGTTCCAGGACGCTCCCGAGATGCTCGCCCTGTGCGAAGAGACGGGACTGGCGAGCATCAACCGCAGCCCCCTCGCTATGGGGTTGCTGGCCGGCCGGCGCCAGGGCGAGCTGGAGGCGGGCGACATCCGCAGCAGGCCCCCGGCCTGGCTGCCGGGCTTCGAGGAGGGCTCGGGAGCGGCGTCCGACTGGCTCTCCCGCGTCGACGCGATCAGGGAGATCCTCACCACCGACGGCCGTACGCTCGCGCAGGGCGCCCTCGCCTGGATCTGGGCCCGCAGCCCCCGCACGGTCCCCATCCCCGGCTTCCGTTCGGTCGCCCAGGCCGAGCAGAACGCCGGCGCCCTCGCCAAGGGGCCGCTCACCGCGGGCCAGTTGACCGAGATCGACCGGATCCTGGGCAGGTGAGCGGCCCCGACGGGCCCGCTGGACAGGGTCAGTGGGCGACCTGACCGTCGTACGCCCCCACGCCGTACGGCTGTTGCTCGGTCAGCGTCAGCAGCCCCGCCTTGATGGTGGCCAGGCGCGGGGCGCGGCGGGCGATGGAGGAGTCGTGGGTGACCATGACGAACGTCAGCCCGTGCTCGCGCCACAGCCCCTCCAGCAGGGCCATGATGTCGTCGCGGGTGCCCTCGTCGAGGTTGCCGGTGGGCTCGTCGGCCAGCAGCACCTTCGGCTTCTTCACCAGTGCGCGGGCGATGGCGACGCGCTGCTGCTGGCCGCCTGACATCTCGGACGGGGCATGGCCGAGGCGCTCGCCGAGACCGACCGACCGCAGCGCCTCGGCGGCGCGCTCCCGGCGCTCGGCGGGCTTCACGCCCAGCGGCACCAGGGCCGTCTCGACGTTCTCCTGCGCGGTCAGCGTCGGGATGAGGTTGAACGACTGGAAGATGATGCCGATGTTCTCGGCGCGCACCCGGGTCAGCTTGGTCTCGCTGATGCGGGCCAGGTCGACGCCGTCCAGCTCGACACTGCCCTCCGTCGGCCGGTCCAGGCCGCCGATCATCTGCAGCAGCGTGGACTTGCCGCCGCCGGTGGGGCCCTGGATGACGAGCTGGTCGCCGTCGGCGATGGTGAGGTCGACGCCGCGCAGCGCCTCCACCGTCTCCTTGCCCCGCGTGTAGCGCTTGGTGACGCCGGTGAGTCTGTACATGGAGTTCTCCACAGGAAGGTATGGGGTGGGGCGCCGCCTCCCGGGGGGATGTACGGAGGCGGCGCCCCGGTTCGGGGGCGGGGGTGTTACGAGACGCTGCGCAGGGCGTCCGCCGGGCGCATGCGGGAGGCGCGCCAGCCGCCCATCGCGCCGGCGATCAGGCCGCCGGTGACCGCCAGACCGACCGCGAGGGCGATGGTGGTCAGGGAGACCGGGGCGGACAGGGCGATCTCCATGGTGCTGGAGGCCGACTGCTGACCGGGGCCGCCACCGGGGCCGCCGCCTGGCCCGCCCATGCCGCCACCGCCGCTGCTGCCGAGCTGCGCGGTCAGCTTCGGGCTGATCGCGGTGACCGCGTAGGCGGCGGCGAGGCCGAGCGCGATGCCGAGAGCGCCGCCGATCAGGCCGTTGACCATGGACTCGCCGACGACCTGCCGGGTCACCTTGCGGCTCGGCCAGCCCAGCGCCTTCAGGGTGCCGAACTCACGCACCCGGCGGGAGACGGCGGACGAGGTCAGCAGGGCCGCCACCAGGAACGCCGCGGCCAGCACCGCGATGGACAGCCACTTGCCGACGCTGGTGGCCAGGTCGGAGGCGGTGGACAGGGAGCCGGAGACGGTGGAGGCGAGGTCGGCGGAGGTGGTGACCGTCGTACCGGAGATGTTGGACTGGATCGCCTTCTTCACGGCCGAGATCTGCTGGGAGTCGGTCGCCTTGACGTAGATCGTGGTGACCTTGTTCTTCGCGTCGCCCAGCGTCTGCGCCTGCTTGAGCGGGACGAACACGTCGGTGGTCGACTCGCTGCTGTCGGGCGTCGCGATGCCGATGACCGTGAACTTGGTGCCGGAGATCTTGAAGGTCGAACCGACCTTGTACTTCTTGGTCTTGGCGAAGGACTTGCTGACGACGGCGACCTTCGCGTTCGTCTGCGTCGAGGTGAAGGTCTTGCCCGAGGTGATCTTGGAGGTGGCCAGCGGGCCCAGATCCTGGTTCGTGACGTCGATGCCGGCCACGGAGTAGGAGTTGACGCTGAAGTTCGCGCCGCCGCCCTGGACCTGCGGCTGACCGCCGCCGGTGGTGCCGCCGCCCGGGCCGCCCTGCTGCTGGGCGCCCGAGGAGGACGACGTGGAGGACTTGGCCTTGCCCTGGGTGAAGGAGCCGTCGACCTTGGTGACGTTCAGCGTGAGGGCACCGACCGCGCTCGCCACGCCCTTCTGGGCGCCCACCTCGGTGACCAGCGAGGACGACAGAGCCTGACCGCCCTGAGTCGTCACCCGGTCCGAACTCTGCTTGTTGCTGCTGCTCGACTTCGCGTCGAACTTGAAGTTCGGGCCCTGCGAGCTGCCCGCCTTGGGGGCCGACTGCGCCTTGGTCACGGTCATGTCCGTGCCGAGGCCGTAGAGCGACTTGAGGACCTTGTCCTGTGCCTGCGTCATACCGGCCGACACCGAGTTGACGGTGATGACCAGCGCGATACCGAGCGCCAGACCCAGTGCGATGACCAGGGCCGCCTTCTTTCTGCGGCCCAGTTCGCGCTTGAGATAGATGCCAAACATCCCGTTCCTCGAAGGTTCTTGGCGCCCGCTGTGGGCGCTGCCACAAGCTAGGGAGAAACCTTTGAGTCGGACTGAGTAAAGGATGTGTCACAGCTGAGAAAGCGGGGTAGGACTTCAAATTTTCGTAAGACAGGCAATTCCTGGGCAGGGGAGGGGCTACTGCCAGGAAAGCCCAGTTGAGTGGGCCGGGGGGCTCGGGATCGTCCCTCAGGAAGATGCAGTACGGTCCCGGGATGCATGGTTCCTCTCCGCTCTCCCGGCGTGCCGTTCTGGGCTTGGCCGCCGCTGCGTCGCCGCTTGTCGCGGCGGCCCCCGCGCACGCCGCGACCGTCGTCGGCGGGGCGCGTCTCGCCCGTCCCGGAGTCCAGGGCACGGGACTGCCGAAGAAGCTCACCGCCGCCGCCTGGCTCGTGGCCGACGGCGACACCGGAGAGGTCCTCGCCACCTGCAACGCGCACGAGCGGCTCGCCCCCGCCTCCACGCTGAAGATGCTCTTCGCCGACACGGTCCTGAAGAAGTTCGACCGGAGCGAGCGCTACAAGGTGACCGACGCGGACCTCGCCGACGTCCCGTCCGGATCCAGCCTGGTCGGCATCAAGCCCGGGATCACCTACACCGTCGAGCAGTTGTGGCAGGGCGTCTTCCTGCGCTCCGGCAACGACGCCGTGCACGTGCTCTCCCACATGAACGGCGGTATCGCGAAGACGGTCGCCGAGATGCAGGCCAGGGCGGAGGACCTGCAGGCCCTCGACACCCATGTCGTCAGCCCGGACGGCTTCGACCACAAGGGCCAGCTCTCCTCCGCCTACGACCTCACCCTCTTCGCCCGGCACGGCCTGAAGAACGCCGACTTCCGCGGCTACTGCCACACCAGGACCGCGAACTTCCCGGCCGGCGGCAAAAAGACCTTCCAGATCCAGAACACCGACCGCCTGCTCACCGGCGCGTGGGGCGTGAAGACGTACGACGGGCTGATCGGCGTCAAGAACGGCTACACCAGCCACGCCGGCAACACCTTCACCGGCGCCGCGACCCGCGACGGACGGACCCTGCTGGTGACGGTGATGCACCCCACCAGCGGCTACAACGCCGTCTACGAGGAGACGGCCGCCCTGCTCGACTGGGGCTTCGACAAGGGGAGTTCGGCGGTGGCGGTGGGCAGCCTGGTCGAGCCGCTGAGCGAGGGCGGGGCGCGGGCGACGCCGAGCCGGAAGGCCGTGCGGGCGGCGGCCGGCGCGCCCGGCGCGGGCTCCGCTTCCCCCTCGGGCTGGCGGCTGCTGGAGGGTGCGGGCGGCACGGTCGCGCTGCTGGCGAGCGGGGTGTGGGCGCTGCGCAGGCGGCGCAAGGACGAGGGCGAGCACGCCGGTTGAGATGCGTACGGCAGCCGTTCCGCGCACCGGTGCGTATCCCGCGTCAGAACGCGGGATCCACCCCCACCCGATGCGGCGGAACGACTGCCGCCTCCCCCCTCGGTTTGGCCTTGCGAGACGTGCGAGCAGCCTGGGCCTACGGAACCTCACTGCTCCAAGTGTGAAGCTCTTGTGTAGGAGATTTGAGCATAGATCCACGACCGGCCGCAATGGTCCGGACGCTTCAATTCCGTTTGTGCAAGTTGACGAGTTGACGGTTTTTCGGTGACCCGGGAACGCGCTCAGCCGCGCCCGATGTACGGCATCGTGGTCGCCAGCACCGTCGCGAACTGCACGTTCGCCTCCAGCGGCAGCTCCGCCATGTGCCGCACGGTGCGCGCCACATCGGCGACGTCCATCACCGGCTCGGGCACCACGGAACCGTTCGCCTGCAGCACCCCCGCCTGCATCCGCTGCGTCATGTCGGTGGCCGCGTTGCCGATGTCGATCTGCCCGACGGCGATCCGGTACGGCCGCCCGTCCAGGGACAGCGACTTGGTGAGGCCGGTCAGCGCGTGCTTGGTCGCCGTGTAGGCGACCGACAGCGGCCGGGGCGTGTGCGCGGAGATGGACCCGTTGTTGATGATCCGCCCGCCCTGCGGCCGCTGCTCCTTCATCTGCCGGAACGCCGCCTGCGCGCACAGGAACGCCCCGTTGAGGTTGGTGTCCACCACATGCCGCCACGCGTCGTACGACAGCTCCTCCACCGGCACCCCGCCCGGCCCGAACGTCCCCGCGTTGTTGAACAGCAGATCCACCCGCCCGAACCGCTCCACGGCGGTAGCGAACAGCGCGGCCACATCCTCCGGCCGCGAGACGTCCGTGCGTACGGCGACACAGTCACCCCCGGGCACCAGCTCCGCCGTCCGCGCCAGCGTCTCCGGCCGCCGCCCCGCCAGCGCCACGGACCAGCCCGCCCGGAGCAGCTCCACCGCGACCGCGCGTCCGATCCCCGACCCGGCGCCGGTCACCACCGCGGTCCTCGTTTCCCTGTCGGTCATGCCCGGCAGCGTAGGTGAGGGTCCGGCATACGGGACCGGTGCGTCCGCCATCCGGGTGTTGTGCACCCGACAAGGTGTGTCGGCCACGGCCTCCCGAGGGACCGCTCCCTCAACTGTGACGGGAGGACTGGATGACCATCACCACACGCCGTTCGCGGTGGGACACACCGGAGTTCCGCGCCGCCGCCAGGCAGCTCGGCCGCCGCCGCTTTCTGACCCTGACCGCGGCCGCCGCCGCGCTCGCCTTCACCGTCGACCTGCCCGCCACCGGCACCGCGGCCGCCGCCACCCTGGACGCGGCCCGCATCGACAGCGACCCCTTCACCCTGGGCGTCGCCTCCGGCGACCCGCTGCCCACCTCGGTGGTGCTGTGGACCCGGCTCGCGCCCGCCCCCTACCAGGCCGACGGCGGACTGCCCGCCCAACCCGTCGACGTGGACTGGGAGATGTCCCAGGACGAGACCTTCGCCCTGACCGCGGCCAAGGGCACCGCCATCGCGCACCCCGAGTTCAACCACACCGTCCATGTCGAGGTCGACGGCCTCGACCCCGACCGCGTCTACTACTACCGCTTCCGCACCGGCACCTGGCTCAGCGAGACCGGCCGCACCCGCACCGCCCCGTCGCCCGCCACCGCCGCCTCCTCGCTCTCCTTCGCCGCCGTCTCCTGCCAGCAGTACCAGGACGGCTACTTCACCGCCCACAAGCACCTCGCCCAGGACGACGTCGACCTGGTCTTCCACCTCGGCGACTACATGTACGAGTACCCCGTCGACGCCGCCGGCGGCGCCCGCAAGTACACCGACCGCGTGCTGCCCGACCTCTACAACCACGAGACCGTGACGCTGGAGGACTACCGGCTGCGCTACGCCCTCTACCGCTCCGACGCCGACCTGCGCGCCGCGCACGCCGCGCACCCCTTCGTCGTCACCTGGGACGACCACGAGACCGACAACAACTACGCGGGCGCCATCGCCGAGGACGGCACCCCGCAGGCGGAGTTCCTGCTGCGCCGCGCCGCCGCCTACCGCGCGTACTGGGAGAACCAGCCGCTGCGTGCCCCGCAGCTGCCGGTCGGCCCCGACGCCCAGCTCTACCGGCGCCTGCAGTGGGGCGGGCTCGCCCAGTTCGATGTCCTGGACACCCGCCAGTACCGCTCCGACCAGGCCTACGGCGACGGCAAGCACGTCCCCGGCCCCGAGTCGGAGGACCCCGCGCGCACCATGACCGGCACCGCCCAGGAGCAGTGGCTGATCAGTGGCTGGCAGGCCTCGACCGCGGTGTGGAACGTCGTCCCGCAGCAGGTCTGCTTCTCCCAGCGCAAGCTGGACCTCAACGCCGTCGCCAAGGTCTCGATGGACGCCTGGGACGGCTACCCGGCGTCCCGCCGCCGCATCCTCGACGGCGCCAAGGCGGCCGGCGTCGCCAACCTGATGGTGCTCAGCGGCGACGTGCACGTCGCGTACGCCTTCGACATCAAGGACGACTTCGACGACCCGTCCTCGCGCACGCTCGGCACGGAGATCGTGGCCACCTCGATCGCCAGCGGCCAGGACGGCACGGAGAAGCCGTCGAACTGGTCGACGTACATGACCGCGAACCCGCACCTGAAGTTCTACGACGGTCGGCGCGGCTACGTGAAGGTCACGCTCGACCAGACGCAGGCGCGCGCCGACTTCAAGACCGTGCCGTACGTGACCACGTCCGGCGCGCCGATCTCCACGGCCGCCTCCTTCGTGACGGAGGCGGGCAGCCCGGGGCTCAAGCCGGCGTGACGGCCCGCACCGGGCTGAGGGGGCCGGCTTCCGGTGCCGGGTCCTCGCCGGGGTAGCGGACGCCGATCCGCTCCCGGATCGCGTCCAGGGTCCGCATCACCGCGAGTGTGCCGTCGAGCGGGACGAGCGGGGACTCGGTCTCGCCGGCGCGCAGGGCCCGCATGACCTCGGCGGCCTCGTGCCGGAGGCTGTTGCGCGGGCCGTCCGCCGGGTCGGCGGCGAACTCCTCGGGGTCGCGGCCGTCCCGGTGCAGCACGAAGCGGTCCGGGAAGAAGAACCCGTGCGGGATGTCGATGCGGCCCTGCGAGCCGGTGATCGACGCCGAGGTCGCCGTACCGCCGACGATGGAGCAGTGCACCGAAGCGAGAGCGCCGCTCTCCCAGGAGAGCAGTGCTCCGGTCTGGAGATCGACGCCCTCTTCGGAGAGCACCGCTCTCGCCGTGACATCCGACGGCTCCCCGAGCAGCAGGTGCGCGAACGACACCGGATACACCCCGAGATCCAGCAGCGAGCCGCCGCCCTGCGACGGGTCGCGCAGCCGGTGGGTGGGAGGGAACGGCCCGGCCAGCCCGAAGTCCGCCTGCACATGGCGCACCTCGCCGACCGCCCCGTCGTCGACCATCGCCTTCAGTCGCCGCACCAGCGGATTGCAGTACATCCACATCGCTTCCATCAGGAAGCTCCCGCGCCCCCGCGCCAGCGCGACCAGTTCCTCCGCCTCGCGCGCGTTCAGGGTGAACGCCTTCTCGCACAGCACGTTCCGCCCGGCCTCCAGGCACAGGCCGGCGGCCACCCGGTGCGCCGAGTGCGGGGTGGCGACGTACACGACATCGATGTCCGCGTCCTCGGCGAGCGCGCCCCACTCGCCGTAGGCCCGCTCGATCCCGAACCGTTCCGCGAACGCGTCCGCCGAAGCCTGCGACCGCGAGGCCACCGCGACGACCTCCGCATCCGGCAGGTCCACCAGGTCCGCCGTGAACGCGGCGGCGATCCCGCCGGTCGCCAGAATCCCCCACCGCACGCTTTCCGCCGTCATCTCCACCCTCGCTCATGTGACGCCCGGCACTGTGTTCGAGCTGAGAGCATAGGTGCCGCAGCACTCGGAAAGGGAGGGGCACATGCCCGAGCAGGGCGTACCGACATCCCCCATACAGCAGGCGGCCGGACCGGAGACGGAACCGGCCGCCGGTGCCGCGGTGCGCCGCACCGGTCTGCTCGTCATCCTCGTCCTGGGCGGCCTCACCGCCACGCCCCCGCTGGCGATGGACATGTACCTCCCCTCCCTGCCCGAGGTCACCCGCTCCCTGCACGCCCCCGCCGCCACCGTCCAGCTCACCCTCACCGCCTGTCTGCTCGGCATGGCGGTCGGGCAGCTGGTGGTCGGCCCGATGAGCGACAAGTGGGGGCGCAGGCGGCCGCTGCTGTCCGGCCTGGCCGTGTACGTCGTCGCCACCGCCCTGTGCGCCCTCGCGCCGACCGTCGAGGCCCTGGTCGCCTTCCGGCTGGCGCAGGGCCTTGCCGGCGCGGCCGGGATCGTCATCGCCCGGGCCGTCGTACGCGACCTGTACGACGGGGTGGCGATGGCCCGCTTCTTCTCCACCCTGATGCTGGTCTCCGGGGTCGCGCCGATCGTGGCCCCGCTGATCGGCGGGCAGATCCTGCGGGTGACGGACTGGCGGGGCGTGTTCGTCGTCCTCACCGCCGTCGGGCTGCTGCTCGGCGGGCTCGTGTGGACGAAGCTGCCCGAGACGCTGCCGGCCGGGGAGCGGCACGGCGGGGGAGTGGGCGAGGCGCTGCACTCCATGCGACGGCTGCTGGCCGACCTGCCGTTCAGCGGGTTCATGCTGGCCGGGAGCTTCGCCTTCGCGGCGCTCTTCGCCTACATCGCCGCCTCCCCGTTCGTGATCCAGGAGATCTACGGCGCCTCCCCGCAGACCTTCAGCCTGCTGTTCGGCCTGAACTCCGTCGGGCTGGTCGCGGTCGGCCAGATCAACGGCAAGGTGCTGGTCGGACGGGTGAGCCTGGAGAAGGTGCTCGGAATCGGCCTCGCGGTCGTCATCGCGGCCGCCACCGCCCTGCTCCTGATGTCCACGGGCGTCCTCGGCGAGACGGGGCTGGTGCCGGTCGCCGCCGCGCTGTTCGTCCTCATGTCGGCCATGGGCGTCACCCTCCCCAACGCCCAGGCCCTCGCCCTGATGCGCACCAGGCACGCCGCCGGGTCCGCGTCCGCGCTGCTCGGCACGTCCTCCTTCCTCATCGGCGCCGTCGCCTCCCCGCTGGTCGGCATCGCCGGCGAGCACACCGCCGTCCCGATGGCCGTCGTCCAACTGGCGGCCGCACTGGTGGCGCTGGCCTGCTTCATGGCACTGTGCCGTCCCTGGAACAGACGTGTGGCGGCGGAGGGAGCGGACAGCTGAGCGCGCCGAGACTGCGGGCCGACACCCCGGAACGGGCCGGACTCGACCCCGGGGAACTGCGACTCCTCGCCCGGGAGGTCCACGACCTCACCACCGGAGAACGCCCCTGGGCCGCCGGGACCGTGGTGGTCGCCGGACGCGGACCGGTGATCGCCGTCGAGCAGGCGGCGGGCTTCGCCGTTCGCTACTCCGCCTACGACCCCGACACCGACGCCGGCATCGAGCTGCCCGCGCGGGACCGGGTGCCGATGACCGTCGGCACCCCCTTCGACGTGGCCTCCCTCACCAAGCTGTTCACGTCCGTCGCCGCCGTGCAGCAGATCGAGCGCGGCACCCTCGGCATCGACGCGCGGATCGGCGCCTACCTGCCGGAGTTCCGGGCGGCGGCCCGGCACGGGATCACCGTGCGGGAACTGCTCACGCACACCTCGGGACTGCGGCCCGAACTCCCCCTGTACGACTGCGCCGACGACGCCGAACGGATGGCGATGCTGCGCGCGGAGGCACCCGTCGGGGTGCCCGGCACCTACACCTACTCCGACCTCAACATGCTGCTCCTGCAGCACCTCCTGGAGCGCATCACCGGCCGGACCCTGGACGTCCTGATCCACGAGGGCATCACCCGCCCCCTCGGCATGACCGCCACCGACTTCGGGCCCTGCCCCGGCGCGGCGGCGACCGAGGACCAGCGGCGGCCGTGGGCCAAGGCGGACCGGGGGATGCTGCGGGGCGTCGTCCACGACGAGAACGCGTGGGCGCTCGGCGGCGTCGCCGGACACGCAGGCCTGTTCTCGACCGGACGGGACCTGGCGGTCTTCTGCCGGACCCTGCTGGCCGGGGGGTCGTACGGGCCCGCCCGCATCCTCGGCCCGGACTTCGTGGAACTGCTGCTGAGCCCTCCCGGCCTGGGGTTCGCCGTGGACCAGCCCTGGTTCATGGGGGAGTTGGCGGGGCGGGGGGCGGCGGGGCACACCGGGTTCACGGGGACGTCGCTGGTGCTGGACCCGGCCACGGACACGTTCGTGGTGCTGCTGGGGAACACGGTGCATCCGAGGCGGCGGCGGTCGGACAGCGGGCCGCGGGCGGCCGCGGGGACACGGGTGGCGCGGGCCGTCCTCGGGGCTCCGCCCGCAGACCCCCGTCGGCCCTGAACGGGCCTCGTCCTCAAGACGCCGGACGGGCCGTACATGCCCGACCGGCGCCTTGAGGGACCGCGCGGTCCCTTTAGAATCGCCCGGTGAACGCCCCCGTATCCCCGGCCGAGACCCTGCGCGGCACCCTCGCCGCCCTCCTCGACGGTCTGCCGCCCAAGCAGGCCGCTCAGGCTGTCGAGCGGCTGATCGCCAACTACCGGGGCGCCACTCCCACCGACGCCCCCATCCTGCGCGACCGAGCGGATGTCGCCGCCTACGCCGCCTATCGGATGCCGGCCACCTTCGAGGCCGTGCGGTCGGCGCTCGCCGCGTTCGCCGAGGCCGTGCCCGACTGGGTGCCCGGCAGTCATGTGGACGTCGGCGGCGGGACCGGCGCGGCCACCTGGGCCGTCACCGACGTCTGGCCCGGCGAGCGCGGCGTCACCGTCCTGGACTGGGCCGAACCCGCCCTCGCCCTCGGCAAGGAGCTCGCCGCGGCCAACCCCGATCTGCGGGACGCCAGTTGGCGGCGCTCTCGGATCGGAGCGGCGCTCACCGTCGAGAGCACTGATCTCGTCACGGTCTCCTACGTCCTCAACGAGCTGACCGAGGCCGACCGCGCCGCCCTCGTCGAGGCCGCCGCCTCCGCCGCCCAGGCCGTCGTGATCGTCGAGGCCGGCACACCCGCCGGCTACGCCCGCGTCATCGAGGCCCGCGACCGCCTGATCGGCGCCGGGTTCCAGGTCGCCGCCCCCTGCCCGCACAGCGCCGCCTGCCCGATCGTCCCCGGCCAGGACTGGTGCCACTTCTCGGCCCGGGTCAGCCGCTCCTCGCTGCACCGCCGGGTCAAGGGCGGATCGCTGCCCTACGAGGACGAGAAGTTCAGCTACGTCGCCGCCACCCGCTTCCCCGTCACCCCCGCCCCCTCCCGGGTCGTGCGCCGCCCGCAGATCCGCAAGGGCCAGGTCCTGCTCGACCTCTGCGAGAGCGAGGAACAGCTGCGCCGCACGACCGTCACCAAGCGGCACGGCGAGCTGTACAAGGCCGCGCGGGACGCCGACTGGGGCGACTCCTGGCCGCCGCGCGCGGCACAGCCGTAGCCGCCGAGCCGATACCGTCGACCCATGGTCAAGAAGCCGGCCCCGGACGCCACCCGCCGCAGTGAGAGCTCCCGTCGCGCGATCCACGACGCCGCCCTCGCGCTGGTCGGCGAGGTCGGCTGGTCCAGGACCACCATCGAGGCCATCGCCGCCCGCGCCGGCGTCGGCAAGCAGACGATCTACCGGTGGTGGGGGTCCAAGGCGGACGTCCTGCTGGAGGCGTTCCTCGACCTCAGCGCGCAGGCGGCGCGCGAGGCCGGCGGGGAGCCGTACGCCATCCCGGACACCGGCGACCTCGCCGCCGACCTCAAGACCGTGCTGCGGGCCACCGTCGACCAGCTCACGGACCCCCGCTTCGAGGTGCCGTCCCGCGCGCTGGCCGCCGAGGGCCTGGTCGACGAGCAGGTCGGCCGGGTGTTCGTGGCCAAGCTGCTGGAGCCCAGCCTGCAGTTGTACGTCGACCGGCTGCGCGCCGCCCAGGAGGCGGGCCAGGTGCGCCCGGAGATCGACCCGCGCATCGCCCTCGAACTGTTCGTCTCACCGCTGGCCCAGCGCTGGCTGCAGCACACGGGCCCGATCTCCCACGACTACACGGACACCCTCGTCGACTACGCCCTGAACGGCCTCGCGCCCCGCTGACCGGTGGTCGCCTCGTACCCCTCGTCCCGCCTGCCCCGATTCACGGCTCCCGACCCCCGATGCGCCAGATGGTGGGACCATAGGGCATGCTGATTCGCACGAAGGCGAGGCGAGGGGATAGATGAGCGGGGACGTAGGCGGCCGGACCGGCCTGCAGGGCAAACTCTCCCAGTGGCTGCGCGGACGCCGCCCGAAGGAGACCGCCGCGGAGGACCGCGGCCGGGAGGCCCTGCTGCTGGCCGCCGCCGAAGCGGGCCTGCCGCTCGCGCCCGCCGCCCACCCGGGCCCAGACTACCGCTGCTCCTGCGACCGCGTGGGCTGTCCCACTCCCGCCCGGCACCCGGTGTCCTTCGCCTGGCAGACGCAGTCCACCACGGACCGCGCGCAGATCGAACGCTGGGCCCGGCACCAGCCGCAGGCCAACTTCGTCACCGCGACCGGCATGGTCCACGATGTCCTGGACGTACCGCTGGAGGCGGGCCGGGAGGCGCTGGAGCGGCTGCTCGGCGCGGGGATCGAGGTCGGGCCGGTCGCCGAGAGCGACGACGGCCGCATGCTGTTCTTCACCCTCACCCGCGGCACCCCCGAGGACGAGGACGAGTGGTGGCCCTGCGAACTGGACTGCCACCCCGAGACCATGGACGAGCACCCCGGACTGCGCTGGCACTGCCGGGGCTCCTACGTCCTGGTGCCGCCCGCCCGGCTCCCCGGTGACCAGAGCGTGCACTGGGTCCGCGGCCCCGAGCACCCCCTGCCCGACCCGCTGACCCTCCTCGAGGTCCTCACCGACGCCTGCGCCCGCTACGCCGGCGAGGAGGCCGACCACCAGGGCGCGGCCTGGCCCCTGCGCCGGTGACGGGCCGACAGCCCTAGCTGCCCTCGGCCGAGGTCATGCCCTCCAGGCGGGACAGGATCGTCACCTGGCCGTCGCCCGCCGGGACCAGGGCCACCTCGTTCGACATGAACTGCATGGTGAGCGACTGCTTGACCTCGCCCGTCGTCAGCGCCCGCACGGCCGCGTTCTGCGCGGGGATCGAGGAGTTCGGGGCCGCGGTCATCTTCTGGAAGCGGCGGTGGGCGAAGAACACCAGCGCGCCGCCGTCCTCGGTGCGCAGCGCCAGCGGGGCGTAGTCGCCGTCGGTGAGCGGCTGGTCGATGAACTGCGTGGCCAGGCCCGGCTTCTTGGCGTTCTTGGCGCGGGCCGCCCGCCACTCGCTGGTGTGCGGGCCGTCGGCGAAGGTCTTGCCGCCGCCCTTGAGGTAGGTCGCGTAGTCCTTGCTCAGGTCCTCGGGCGGGACGGCCAAGCCGGTGGAGTTCGCGGGGACCGCCTCCGCCCGGCCGTCCCCGTCGGTCTTGATCCGCGGCAGCGAGCCGGGCTTGACCAGCGTCAGATACGCCACTTGCCAGGGCCGGCCCAGTCCGTCGCGGGTGAACACCAGCAGCCAGCGCAGACTGCCGCCCTTGTTGCCCCGCGCCTCGGCCACGAACCAGCGCGGCCAGCCGGCCTTCTTCGGGATCGTGAACGTCGCGTCGGTCAGCTTCAGCGGCGAGTACGCCGGATTGCCGCCCGGGTTCGTCGTGTGGCCGGCCTTCAGCCTGGCCGCGTCGATGTCCCCGAGGGCGCCGGTGACATGGGCGGCGTCGAGCGAACTGTCGTACGCCTTGTCCGCCTTGTTGTACGCGGTCGTGAACGCCGTCAGTGCCTTGGCGGCCTCGGCGCGGGTGGCGGAGGGGAGCACCTCGCGCTCCCCGTGCACCACCACGCAACCGCTCGCCGTCAACGACAAAGCGGTCAGCGAGGCCGCTATCAGTACGCGCCGGTCAAGCCTTGGACGCCTCGGACGGCTGCGATCCCTGCTCATCGCGATCCTTCACCTTCCCCTTCCCGGAGGCGAACCCTACCGGGGCGAGGAAGAGCGCGAGCGTCGGGATCAAGTACAGCAGCCACACCGTGACCTGAAGCACCGTCGGATCGGGCTGGAAGTTGAACACGCCCTTCAGCAGCGTGCCGTACCAGCTGTCCGGCGGGATGGTGCCGGAGATGTCGAAGGCCAGGTGCGTCAGACCGGGCAGGACGTCGGCCTCCTGCAGGTCGTGGAAGCCGTACGCCAGCACGCCCGCCGCGACCACCACCAGCATGCCGCCGGTCCAGGTGAAGAACTTGGCCAGGTTGATCTTCAGGGCGCCGCGGTAGAACAGCCAGCCCAGCAGGACGGCCGTCGCCAGGCCCAGGGCGACGCCGATCAGCGGGCGCGGGGTGCCGTCGCTGGCCGCGTGGACGGACGCCCACACGAACAGCGCGGTCTCCAGGCCCTCGCGGCCCACGGCGAGGAACGCGGTGGCGACCAGCGCGCCCGTGCCCATCGCGAGGGCCGCGTCCAGCTTGCCGTGCAGCTCGGACTTGAGATGCCGCGCGGTGCGCCGCATCCAGAACACCATCCACGTCACCAGGCCGACCGCGACGACCGACAGGGTGCCGCCGAGGCCCTCCTGCGCCTGGAACGTCAGCTCCTGGGAGCCGAACTCCAGGACGCAGCCGAAGCCCATGGCGATCAGTACGGCGATGGAGATGCCGATCCAGATGGGCCGGATGGCGTCCCGGCGCCCGGTCTTGACCAGGTAGGCGATCAGGATGCAGACGACGAGGCTGGCTTCCAGGCCCTCGCGCAGGCCGATCAGATAGTTGGAGAACACGGGCTACGCCTCCTTGGAGAACAGCGTGCTGCCCCACCAGTCGTCCTTGTCGCGGACGCCCGGCGGGACGGCGAAGACCGCCGAACCCACGTGCTGGATGTACTCGTTGAGCGCGTCCTGCGCCGACAGCCTGCGCTGCAGCGGGATGAATCCCTTGCGCACGTCGCGCTGGTAGGCCAGGAAGAACAGGCCCGCGTCGAGGCGGCCGAGGCCGTCGGTGCCGTCGGTGAAGGAGTAGCCCCGGCGCAGGATCGTGATCCCGCCGTTGGAGTCGGGGTGCGCGAGCCGCACGTGCGCGGTGGGCTTCATCGCCTTCAGGAACGGCGCGTCGTGCTCCTTGGCCTTGCCGACCGGGGCGCCCTCGCCCTTGTCGCGGCCGAAGACGTCCTCCTGCTCCTGCAGGGAGGTGCGGTCCCAGGTCTCGATGTGCATCCGGATGCGGCGGGCGACCAGGTACGACCCGCCGGTCATCCAGTCCGGCCCGTCCTTCTCGCCCACCCACACGAACTTCTTCAGCCGGTCCGTCTCGGTGCCCGCGATGTTGCGGGTGCCGTCCTTGAAGCCCATCAGGTTGCGCGGGGTCTGCGCGTCGGGCGTCGTGGAGGAGGTCTTGCCGAAGCCGAGCTGGGACCAGCGGATGTTGACCGTGCCCATGCCGATGCGGGCCAGGTTGCGGATCGCGTGCACCGCGACCTGCGGGTCGTCCGCGCAGGCCTGGATGCACAGGTCGCCGCCCGTGCGGGTCTTGTCCAGGTTGTCGCCGGCGAACTGCGGGAGGTCGACCAGGGCCTCGGGCCGCTTGCCCTTGATCCCGAACTTGTCGCCGAACTTCTCGAACAGCGACGGACCGAAGCCGATGGTGAGCGTCAGACGGGAGGGCCTGAGGCCCAGGGCCTCGCCGGTGTCGTCCGGCGGGGCCTCGGCCAGCCCGCCGTACGCGCCCTCGCCGACGGCCTTGCCCGCCGTCATCCGGCGCGCCGCCTCGGTCCAGTCCTTGAGCATCTGCACGAACTCGGCGCGGTCGTCGGTCTGCACGTCGAACGCGGCGAAGTGCAGTCTGTCCTGCACCGGGGTGGCGATGCCGGCCTGGTTGGCGCCGTGGAAGGCGACCGCGGCACCGGTCTCGGCGGCGGCCGGGTCCACGTCGTTGCCGACGCGGGTCATCGCGACCGCGCCGCCGGCCGCGGCGGCTCCGAGCGCGAGCCCGGCACCGCCCCAGCCGATCAGCGAGCGCCGGCTGGGTGCCTTCTTGTCGCCCGCGTCCGCGGCGATGGCTTCCTGCGTGTCCGTCATGGTCAGTCGTCCCCTACTTCACGACGGCGGCGGCGAGCTTGGACAGCGGCTCCGCGAGCGCGTTCACCGCGTCCGAGAGCTCCTTGCGCTGGGTCTCGGTCACGGTGTCGTACGAGACGAAACCGTCCGAGGTGTTGGCCGAGCGGTACTTGTCGAGCGTCGTGTCGAGTGCGGCGAACCGCTTGTCCAGCTCGGCGGTCAGCGCCTTGTCGTTCTTCTGCGCGACGGGCTCGAGCAGCTCGTACGCCTTCTGCGCGCCCTCGACGTTGGCCTTGAAGTCGCTGAGGTCGGTGTGCGAGTAGCGGTCCTCCTCGCCGGTGACCTTGCCGGTGGCGACCTCGTCCAGCAGCTCCTTGGCGCCGTTGGCCATGGAGGTCGGGGTGATCTCGGCCTTGCCGATCCGCTCCTGCCAGTCCTTCAGGTCGGTGACGAGCTGGTCGGCGAGGGCCTTCTGGTCGGCGCCGATCTTCTTGTCCTGCCACAGCGCCTTCTCCAGCGCGTGCCAGCCGGTCCACTTCTGGCCCTTCTCCAGGCCGTCGGCGCGGGTGTCGGTCTTGGGGTCGATGTCGCCGAAGGACTCGGCGATCGGCTCGGTGCGCTCCCAGCCGACGCGGGAGGGGGCGTAGGCGTTCTGGGCGGCCTTGAGGTCGCCGGCCTTGATCGCCTTGGCGAAGACCTCGACCTTGGGGATGGTCGCGTCGGCCTGCTCCTGCGCGTACTCGCGGTAGGCGGCGACGGCCTTGTCGAGCCGCGGGTCGCGCTTGGCGGCGGCACTCGCGCCGGTGACGGTGAGCTTCTGGCGGACGCCGTGGCCCTTCATGCCGGGCCGGCAGGCGATCTCGTAGTCGCCGGCCTTCACCTCGGCGGTCAGCGTGTACTTGGTGCCCGGCCCGATGTTCTCCTTCTCCGACACGATCCGGTCGTCGGGGAAGAGGATCTCGACCTCGGTCGCCTGGGAGCCGGTGTTCTGGATGCTGAGCGTGACCTGGCCGGCCGGTATCGACTTCGCGGAGGTGTCGCACTTGGAGTCGGCTGCGGTCACCTTGATCGCCCCGTCACCGTCACCCTTGCTCTTCTCCGTGCAGCCGGTGACGGCGGTCAGGGCCGCGGCCGTGGCTACGGCGGTGACGACGGAGAGTCTGGCGGCTCGCATGCAGGCTCCAAGTGCTGGCGAAAAATCGCGTGTCCGGACCCACCAGGGATGGTGAGGCTCGCCTAACTTATCTAAGGCTTGCCTGCGTGATACCCACCCATGCGGTGATTCAGCTCTCATGGACGCTGTATGAGCACGCCCCGGTCACGGTGGCCAAAAGCAGACCCCAAGGGTAAGTAAAGGAAGCTTCAAGGGTCCGGGTGGCGCCGAGACTGAGGGCGTGAAGAGAACGATCAGGGAGCCGCTGCCCGGAGGCGGGCTCGTGCTGGCCGTGTCGGACCGTCCGGGTCCGCCTCCGTTGCGATTCGAGGCCGACGGCGAACGAAGGCTGCTGCGGCAGGCAGGGCGGCCGCTGATGCTCGGCCGACTGGAGGGTGACGGCTGCTGCCACGAGCTGCGTGTACGCCGCCTCGACGGCCATCGCTCACCGCTGCCGCCGGTGCGTGCGGAGACGATGCGGGCCCCGGGCGACTGGCCGCACCGGTACGCGCGGTGGCTGGAGGACGCCGACGAGAGCCCGCTGCACGACGGACGGTGGCTGCTGGGGGAGCGGAGCTGGTTCCAGCCCGGTGTCTGGACCGAGGACTTCGTCACCGGATGGCCCGACGGCCGCCTCGACCTGTTATGCGGCGGCGGCTGGCACGGTGTCCTCCCGCTGCGTCGGCTCTCGTCGCCCGACGCCTCCCGGGTGAAGGCGTACCGCAAGCACGCCCGCGAGGGCACGCTCGCCCCCGTACTGCTGTGGTGGGTGTCGTTCCTGGACGGGTGGCTGCTCCTCGACGGCCACGACCGGGCCGTGGCCGCACTGGAGGAGGGTGGCGTCCCGCCCTGTGTCGTCCTCACCCGTGTGCAGGACGACGAGCAGTGGCGGCGCAGCGCCGCCGAGATGACGGAGCGGTATCGGCGGGAGACGGCCGAGTCGGCGCAACACCAGGCGTCCCCCGGCGCCGAGCGCATGCGTGCGGTGCGGGACGAGGGCTGCGCCTCCGCCCTGGCCTCGCTTCCCTACGAGGAGGCGCCCACCGAGGTCTGGCCCCTCGCCGGCACCCCCGCCGACTGGGACGACCTGCCCGTGGACGGTGTTTCAATTTCTGGGTGACTGACTACGACGTGCTGCGCGTCTTCTGTGCGGCCAACGGTGGCTACGGCAATGAGCTCGGTGTCGTGCGGGAGGGCTCGGTGATGGCCGAGCGGGCGGAGCGGCAGGCGTTCGCCGGGAAGCTGGGGTTCGGCGAGACCGTCTTCGTCGACGATCCCGAGCGCGGTGTGATCGACATCTACACGCCGACGCTGCGGCTGCCCTTCGCCGGTCACCCGTGTGTCGGTGTGGCCTGGCTCCTGGACGTGGAGGAGCTGGTGACGCCGGCCGGTGTGGTCGGGGCACGCCAGGACGGGGAGTTCAGCTGGATCGAGGCGCGGGCGGAGTGGGCCCCGCCGCGCACGCTGCGCCAGTACGCCACGGCCGCCGAGGTCGACGAGCTGCCCGTGCCGCCCAAGGGCGAGTGGATCTACGCCTGGGCGTGGGAGGACGAGGCGGCCGGGCGGGTGCGGGCGCGCGCCTTCCCCGGGCGGGACGACGGGATCGACGAGGACGAGGCGACCGGCGCGGCGGCGCTGCTGCTGACCGACCGGCTGGGGCGTGCGCTCAACATCACGCAGGGGGCCGGGTCGCAGATCCTCACCGCCCCGCAGCCGTACGGATGGGTGGAGATCGGCGGACGCGTGTTCCTGGAGCGCCAGCCGGAGCGCTGAGGGCCGCCCGGGTCAGGCGCCGATCGGGAACTCCTCGCCCAGCGCCCCGAAGACGGCCGCGTTCAGCGCGAACGTCCGCCTGCACTCCGCCACGATCCGCTGCCGCTCCAGGTCGTCCGCCCGGACGTCGTCGAGCAGTTCCCGGTAACTCCGCTTGAAGGCGGCCGGGTTGGCGATCCGGTCGAAGACGTAGAAGCGGACCCCGTCGCCCTTCCTGGCGAAGCCCCACGTCCGCTCCGCCCTGTCCCGGATGATCTGACCGCCGGAGAGGTCGCCCAGGTAGCGCGTGTAGTGGTGGGCGACATAGCCCGCAGGCCAGCGCTCGGCGCACTCCCGCACCCGCGCCGCGTACACCCTCGTCGCCGGCAGCGCGGAGAGTCCCGCCCGCCACTCCGGGCCCCGCAGATGCGCCAGGTCCCGCTCCAGGGCGGGCAGCCGGAACAGCTCGGGGCGGATGAAGGGCCACCGGATCCGCCGACAGCCGCTCGGCCCCGGCCTCCAACGCCTCGTAGACGAACCACAGTTGCTCGGTGTAGCGCGCGTACGCCGCCACACCGAGCCGTCCGCCCAGCAGGTCGCCCATGAACGTCGAGGTCTCCGCCTCCACGTGCTGCGCGTGGGAGGCGGTGCGGATGACGGCGGAGAAGGAGTTCATGCGGGGCCCGTCAGGGCAGGGTGAGGATGTCCGCACCCGTCTCCGTCACCACCAGCGTGTGCTCGAACTGCGCCGTGCGCTTGCGGTCTTTGGTGACGACCGTCCAGCCGTCGTCCCACATGTCGTACTCGTGCGTGCCGAGCGTCAGCATCGGCTCGATGGTGAAGGTCATCCCGGGCTGCATGACCGTCGTCGCGTGCGGGCTGTCGTAGTGCGGGATGATCAGGCCGCTGTGGAAGGACGAGTTGATGCCGTGGCCGGTGAAGTCACGGACCACGCCGTAGCCGAAGCGCTTGGCGTACGACTCGATGACCCGGCCGATGATGTTGATCTGGCGGCCCGGCTTGACCGCCTTGATCGCGCGGTTCAGGGACTCGCGGGTGCGCTCCACGAGCAGACGGCTCTCCTCGTCGACGTCCCCGACCAGGTACGTGGCGTTGTTGTCGCCGTGCACGCCGCCGATGTACGCCGTCACGTCGAGGTTGACGATGTCGCCGTCGCGCAGCACCGTCGAGTCCGGAATGCCGTGGCAGATCACCTCGTTGACGCTGGTGCACAGGGACTTGGGGAAGCCGCGGTAGCCGAGCGTCGAGGGGTAGGCGCCGTGGTCGCACATGTACTCGTGCGCCACCTTGTCCAGTTCGTCGGTGGTCACTCCCGGCGCGATCAGCTTCGCGGCCTGCTCCATCGCCTGTGCGGCGATCCGGCCGGCGATCCGCATCGCCTCGATCGTCTCGGGCGTCTGCACCTCCGGTCCGGTGTACGGCGCCGGCGCGGGCTTGCCGACGTACTCGGGGCGGCGGATGTTTCCGGGCACGGAACGGGTGGGGGAGAGCTCCCCTGGTACGAGCAGCGACTGGCCAGACATGCCAGCGAGTCTAACGAGCCGGGACGGGGGAACATGTGGGAGGCGAGAGGAGCAGGTCATGGCGTTGTTCAAGAAGCGTACGGTCGGCAAGCCGGGTGAGTGGTTCTACTGCCTGGAGCACAAGAAGGTCGAGGAGGGGCCCGAATGCCCCGCCAAGGACCGCTTCGGGCCGTACGCCTCCCGGCAGGAGGCCCAGCACGCGATGGAGACAGCCCGCGAACGCAATCTCCAGTGGGAGAACGACCCCAAGTGGCACGACGCCCCGGCGGGGAGCGCGGAGGAGGACTGATCAGGCCTGCGCCTGAGCCGGTGCGGCTGCGGTGCGGCCGTCACGCAGTCGCACCGCGTGCTCGTTCGTCCGGACGTCGTACGTCATCAGCTTCGGCAGGCACAGGGCGAGCAGGCCGACCGCGCCCGCGCACAGCAGACCGCCCGACCACACCGACGCCCGCACGCCCCACCAGGCGGCGAACCCGCCGGAGCGGACCTGGCCGACCGTCGGGCCGACCGAGTACGACAGCAGCTCGATCCCGGCGAGCCGGCCGCGCAGCTCGTCCGGGATCGTCTGGTTCCACATGGCCCCGCGGAAGATTCCGCTGACCATGTCGCAGCCGCCGGCCACGGTCAGGAACAGCAGGACGAGCCACACGTTGCCGACGACGCCCGCGCCCGCGATCGCCAGGCCCCACAGCGCCGCCGCCAGCACCACCGCGCGGCCGTGCCGGTGCACCCGCGAGGTCCAGCCGCTGGTCAGGCTGACCAGCATGGACCCGAGGGGGAGGGTGGCGTACATCAGGCCCAGCGACCAGTTCGCGTGCAGTTCGTCCGCCAGGAACGGCAGGACGGCCAGCGGCATCGCCAGGAACATCGCCGCGAGGTCCACGGCATAGGTGCCGAGGAGTTCCTTGCGGCTCCAGGCGTACCGGGCGCCCTCCGCGATCGCCTTGAGGGACGGCTTCGCGGCCTCGTGCGAGGCGGGCGAGGCGGCGATGGGCAGCATCAGGGCCACCGACACGAGGAACGTCAGCAGGTCGGCGCCGTACGCCCAGCCGAGGCCCGCGTAGGCGACCACCACGCCCGCCAGCGCCGGGCCCGCGACACCGCCGACCGTCCAGCGCAGCGAGTTCAGCGCGGTCGCGGCCGGCATGTGCTCGTGGGCCACGATCCGGGGCCACAGGGAGTCGGTCGCCGGGCGCTGGACCGAGACCAGCGCCGAGGACAGGGCGGCCACGACGTACAGCGGCCAGACGGCGGGGGACGGCAGCAGCGCGTTGAGCAGCAGCACCGCCGACAGCAGGCCCTGACCGATCTCCGTGCGGATGATCAGTTTCCGCTTGTCCAGGGCGTCGGCCAGTGCCCCGCCGTACAGCCCGAACACCAGCAGCGGCAGCAGCTCCACCGCCCCGATCGCGCCCACCGCCGCCGCGGAACCGGTCAGCTCCTTCAGCTGCACCGGCAGCGCGACGAACGTCAGAAAGCTCCCGAAGTTCGAGATCAGACCCGACACCCACAGCCGCCGGAAGTCCACGGAGGCCCGCCAGGGGGCGAGGTCGGGAAGGATCGCGCGCAGGCGGGAGGAGGGCTCAGGGGCGTCGTCGGTCACGTCGGCTCATGGTGGGCGCGCGGACCGCGGGGGGCAAACGGTTTTCGCGCGGGGCAGCCGGGTTCCACGCTGGGGCAGGACGGTTTCACGCCAGGCGGTCGGTCTTCGCGCCAGGCAGTCGGACTCACACCGGCCAGTCGGTCTCACGCCGGGGCGTCGGCTTTCGCTCCGGGGCTACCAGCGCGCCGGCGGCTCGGTCAGTGTCTCCGCCAGCCTCGACAGGCGGTCCCGGAAGCGGCGGCCGCCGCGGGGGACCGGCACCGCGTTCTCCCCGGCCGCCGCGCTGACCAGGTGCTGCACGGTGTCGAGGTCGAGCTCGGAGCCGTCCGGCACGGCCAGTGACTCGTGCGCCATCGACGTGAGGTCCCCCTCGCCGGGGCCGAGCGCCAGCACCGTCGCCCCGGCCCGCCGCGCGTCGTGCACCCGTTCCAGCAGCGGGGCCGTCGGCTCTCCCGGACGCACGGCCCCCGACGGCCAGGGCGACACCACCAACAGCGTCTCGCCCCGCCGCGCCGCCGCCAACCTGCCCAGCCCGACGGCCAGATGAGCCGGATCCGAGGTGCGCGCGTCATGCCGGACGAGCGTCGGCGCCAGCTCCGGCGTCCCCGACCACGCGGCCTCGTCGACGAGATGGGCCGCCAGATGCCACGGTTCGTACGCGGGCGTGCCCACCAGCAGCAGCCCGCCCCCGTGCGACACCACCGACCCGCGCAGCGCCCCCGCGAACCGGCGTGTGGCCCCCAACCACTCGGTTCCGGCGAGCACTTCGCGCAACAAGGCGACCCGTACGGCGTCCATGGGTCCGCATCCTGCACCAACCGGCCACTCGTGACCCGCCGTTCACCGTGAATTCGCCCGCTTTGGGGACAGTGCGCGGATGACCGAAGCCTCCGTCCCCTTCCGCGCCGGCCTCGAGGGATACGCCAGTTACCGCATCCCCGCGGTGGTCGCCACCGCCACCGGCACCCTGCTCGCCTTCTGCGAGGGCCGGGTGACGTCCGCGAGCGACCACGGCCGCATCGACATCGTGCTCAAGAGCTCGGCGGACGGCGGCCGCACCTGGAGCCCGTTGCGGGTGGCCGCGGCGAACGGCACCGGCCTCGCCGGAAACCCCGCCCCGGTGGTCCTCGACACCGGCCGCGTCCTGCTCGTCCACGTCCGCGCGGCCGCCACGGCCACCGAGGAACTCATCCGGCAGGGCAAGGTGAAGGACGCCGACGGCCGCCGCGTATGGGTGCAGTACAGCGACGACGACGGCGTCACCTGGTCGGAGCCTGCCGAGATCACCGCGTCGGTGAAGCGGCCGGGCTGGCGCTGGTACGCCACCACGCCGGGCCACGCCCTCCAGCTGAGCACCGGCCGTGTCGTCGTCCCCGCCAACCACAGCCTCCCGCCCACCGGCACCGACGTCGGCACCGAGGCCCGCTACAACGGCGGCCACTGCCTGCTCAGCGACGACCGCGGCGAGACCTGGTCGATCGGCTACGTCGACGACAACACCGACGGCTACATCAACGTGAACGAGACCACCGCCGCCGAACTCCCCGACGGCAGCGTCTACTTCAACACCCGCAACGACTCCCCGTCCCCGGGCAACCGCGCCGACGCCCGCTCCGAGGACGGCGGTGAAAGCCTGCGCATCCCCTTCCGCCCGCAGGCCGGCCTGGCGGGCCCGGCGTGCGAGGGCAGCCTGCTCCAGCTCAGCGACCCGGACGTGCTGCTCTTCTCCGGCCCCGCGTACCTCGACGCGCGCGCCCTGATGACCGTCCGCGCCTCCACGAACAACGGCACCACGTGGCGGCCGGTGTACACCATGGACGGCCTGCCCGCCGCCTACTCGGACCTCGTCCGCGTCGACGCCTCGACCGTCGGGATCCTCTACGAGACGGGGGACTTCGGCGCCTACGAGCGGATCGTCTTCCGGCGGCTGCCGGTGACGCGGCTCACCTGACCGGCCGGGGCGGGCGGGGCGGACGTAAAGTCGGCCCATGACCTCTAGCGACAGTGCTGCACAGACCCCGGCCAAGGCCCCCGCGAAGGACCCCTGGGACCTCCCCGACGTCTCCGGGCTCGTCGTCGGCGTCCTCGGCGGGACCGGGCCGCAGGGCAAGGGCCTGGCCTACCGGCTGGCCAGGGCCGGCCAGAAGGTGATCATCGGCTCGCGCGCCGCCGAGCGGGCGCGGGCCGCCGCCGAGGAGATCGGGCACGGCGTCGAGGGCGCGGACAACGCCGAGTGCGCGCGGCGCAGCGACCTCGTGATCGTCGCCGTGCCGTGGGACGGACACGGCAAGACGCTTGAGTCCCTGCGCGAGGAACTGGCCGGAAAGCTGGTCGTCGACTGCGTGAACCCGCTCGGCTTCGACAAGAAGGGCGCCTACGCCATCAAGCCGGAGGAGGGCAGCGCCGCCGAGCAGGCCGCCGTCCTGCTGCCGGACTCCCGGGTCACCGCCGCCTTCCACCACCTGTCGGCCGTCCTGCTGCAGGACCCGCAGATCGAGGAGATCGACACCGACGTGATGGTGCTGGGGGAGGAGCGGGCCGACGTGGAGGCCGTCCAGGCGCTCGCCGGCCGCATCCCGGGCATGCGCGGCATCTTCGCGGGCCGGCTGCGCAACGCCCACCAGGTGGAGTCGCTGGTGGCGAACCTGATCTCGGTGAACCGGCGCTACAAGGCGCACGCCGGGCTCCGCGTCACGGACGTATAGGCCGATGGGGGACACTGGTCGCCGTTGCAGTGTCCCCCGAAGGAGCCGACTGAAATGCCCCGCCTTGGTGTCTACGCCCTGATCGTCTTCGTGCTCGCCGTGGCCGCGGCCGTCGTCTCCTTCGCACAGGGCAGCTGGCTGGGGATCGTGTGGGTGCTGCTGGCGGGCCTGTCCAGCAACATGTGCTGGTACTACATCAAGCGGGGCCGGGCGGCTCAGTCCCAGAAGCGGTAGAGGGAGTACCCGTACGAGGTGTCCCAGTCGCTGACCCCGAGACCCCGCAGGATCGCGTCGATCACGTCGAAGAACTCCCGGTTGACCGCCGGCACGAACAGCAGCGCGAACACGAACAGCAGACCGAACGGCGCGAACGGCTCCACCTGCCGCTTCACCTTGTACGAAAGCCAGGGCTCGATCACGCCGTAGCCGTCCAGGCCCGGGACCGGCAGGAAGTTCAGCAGCGCGGCCGTCACCTGGAGCAGGGCGAGGAAGGCCAGCGCGTACCGGAACTGCGTCGGCACGCCGTCCAGGGCGTGCAGCCAGAACGGGGCGGTGCACACGGCGGCGAACAGGACGTTGGTCAGCGGGCCCGCGGCCGAGATCAGGCTGTGCCGCCAGCGGCCCCTGATGCGCTGGCGCTCGATGAACACCGCACCGCCGGGCAGGCCGATCCCACCCATGATCACGAACACCACCGGCAGCACGATGCTGAGCAGGGCGTGCGTGTACTTCATGGGATTGAGCGTCAGGTAGCCCTTGCTGCCCACCGTGATGTCGCCGCTGTGCAGGGCGGTACGGGCGTGCGCGTACTCGTGCAGGCACAGCGACACCACCCACGCGGCCGTCACGAACAGGAACACGGCCACGCCCGGCTGCTCGGCGAACCCGGACCAGGTGGCCCAGCCGGTCACCGCCGTCACGGCCAGGATGCCGACGAAGACGGGACTGACCCGCCGGTCGCTGTGGCGGGTGGTCGCGGTGGTCATGAGGCTCCCTGGACTGGACGAGCACGGGGTGGGACTGCCCGACGGTACCGGGCACACCGGGAAAACGTCTCGCGGTGCGACTTCGGTTCCGGGAAGGGTGGGGGCACGCGGCCCCCACCGCCCCTTCGCCCCCTCAACCCGGTGACCGCCGCCGATCCGACCGGAGACAATGGACCCCGTGCGCTATCGCATCCTCGGTACAGCTCAGGCTCTCCGCCCCGACGGCAGCCCCGTCCCGGTAGGCGGGGCGCGGCTGCGCGCCCTGCTGACCGTGCTCGCGCTGCGGCCCGGCCGGACCGTGCCGGTGCGGCTGCTCGTCGACGAGGTGTGGGACGGCGATCCGCCCGCCGACGCGCCGGGTGCGCTGCAGGCGCTGGTGGGCCGCCTGCGCCGGGCCCTCGGCGCGGACACCGTCGCCTCGGCGGAGGGCGGCTACCGTCTCACGGCCGCGCCCGACGACGTCGACCTGCACCGTTTCGAGCGGCTGACCGGCGAGGGCATGCGCGCGCTCGCCGACGGCGACCCCGCCAAGGCGGCCGTCGTCCTCGACGACGCCCTCGCCCTGTGGCACGGACCCGCCCTCGCCGACCTGCCCGACCGCACCGCCGAGGCGGCTCGCTGGGAGGCCCGCCGCCTGGACGCGCTGCGCGCCCGCCACACCGCGGCGCTCGCCCTGGGCCACGCCGAGCAGTCGCTGCCCGAGCTGACCGGCCTGTGCGACGCGCACCCCCTCGACGAACCCCTCCAGGCCCTGCGGCTGCGCGCGTTGCGCGACGCGGGCCGCACGGCGCAGGCGCTGGCCGCCTTCGAGGACGTACGACAGCTCCTCGCGGACCGCCTGGGCACGGACCCCGGACCCGAACTGAGGTCCCTGTACGCCGAGTTGCTCCAGCCGGAGGAGCGAGACCGGGACGGGGGCACGGAGGGGGCCGACCCCTGGGGGCGGCCGAGTCGTTCACGGGCTCACGGGGGCCGCGGGCCCGGAGGGACAGGCGCCGATGCCCCGGCCGCCACGGACGCCGGGACGCGTGGCTTCGACCCGGCCGCCACGGATGCCGGGACGCACAACCCGTCCGCCACGGATGCCGCGACGCATGCCTTCACCCCGGCCGCGTCCGGAGCCGGCGATCGCCCCGCGGCCTTCGCCGCGCCGGCCGCATCCGGCGAGCGCCCGGTCTCCCTCCCGGCCGACACCCACGCAGGTGAGCGGCCCGAGGCCCTCGCCGCCCCGCCCCGCGGCAACCTCCGTGCCCGTCTCACCTCCTTCGTCGGCCGGGAGGCCGACATCGAGACCATCCGCGGGGACCTGGGCTCGGCACGGCTCGTCACGCTGCTCGGCCCCGGCGGGGCCGGGAAGACGCGGCTGTCGCTGGAGGCCGCCGAGACCGTGCGGGACGTACGCGACGGCGTGTGGCTGGCCGAACTCGCGCCGGTCGACGACCCGGAGGCCGTACCGGAAGCCGTGCTGACCGCCCTGGGGGCGCGGGAGACCGTGCTGTACGGCGCGGGGGCGGAGGCGATGCGGGCCGCCGCCAACGAGCGGCACGGCGACCCCGTGGAGCGCCTCGCCGAGCACTGCGGCCGGCGCCGGATGCTGATCGTCCTCGACAACTGCGAGCATGTCGTCGACGCCGCCGCGCGGCTGGTGGAGGAGCTGCTGGAGCGCTGCCCCGGGCTGACCGTGCTGGCCACCAGCCGTGAACCCCTCGGTGTGCCGGGGGAGTTGCTGCGGCCCGTGGAGCCGCTGCCGGAACCCGTCGCGCTGCGGCTGCTCGCCGACCGGGGGGCCGCCGCGCGTCCCGGGTTCCGGGTGGCGGACGACCCCGAGGCCTGCGCCGAGATCTGCCGACGGCTCGACGGCCTGCCGCTCGCCATCGAACTCGCCGCCGCCCGGCTGCGGATGCTGACGCCACGGCAGATCGCCGACCGGCTCGACGACCGCTTCCGGCTGCTCACCTCCGGCAGCCGCACCGTCCTGCCCCGCCAGCAGACCCTGCGCGCGGTCGTCGACTGGTCCTGGGACCTGCTCGACGAGGAGGAACGGGACGTGCTGCGGCGGCTGTCCGTCTTCGCCGGCGGCTGCGACCTCGCCGCCGCCGAGGCCGTCTGCGGACCCTGGGCCCTCGACGTGCTCGGCTCCCTCGTCGACAAGTCCCTGGTCGTGGCGGCCCCTTCGGGCGAGGGCGGCATGCGCTACCGGCTGCTGGAGACCGTCGCCGAGTACGCCGGCGAGCGGCTCGACGAAGTGGGCCGGCGCCGCGAGACCGAGCGCGCGCATCTGACGTACTTCCGTGAACTCGCCCGCACCACCGACCCGTTGCTGCGCGGTCCCGGCCAGCTCGACGCCATCGCCCTGCTGGAACGCGAGTACGAGAACCTGCGCACGGCCCTGCGGCACGCCGTCAACGAACGCGACGAGCAGGAAGCCCTCTGCCTGATCCTCTCCCTGGCCTGGTACTGGCAGATGCGCGACGTGAGGGTCGAGACCCGCAACTGGTGTGTCGAGGTCATGGCGCTGGGCCCCGACCCCTTCACCACCCCCGTCCGGCGCGCCGAACCGGTCTGGCAGCGCTGCACCGACACCCCGCCGCCGTGGTCCGGCGAACTCCTCACCGAGGCCCGGCGCGGCGTCCACCTCGCTCATCTGGCCTGCATGGACACCGAGTTGGAGGCCTGGGAATCCCCGGCGGCCAAGGAGAAGCTGCGCGTCATCACCGAGGTGTACGAGCCGGGCCTGCCGCAGACCTGCCGGGCACCGGGCATGCTCTGGTTCTACGCCGTGATGCTGAGCGGCAGCGTGGACCGGCTGCCCGGGATCCTGGACTCCTGCGTCGAGACCTGCCGTACCACCCCCGGCATGGAGTGGGACCTCGCGGCCACCCTGCAGATGCGGGCCAACCTCCTCGCCAACCGCAGCGACTGGGCGGGCGACGCCGCCCGCGACGCCGACGAGTCGCTGGAGATCTACCGGCGGATCGGCGACCTGTGGGGCACCGCCGAGGCGCTGTCCGCGCGCGGCGAGTCCCTGGAGCGCACCGGCGAGTACCGCCTGGCCGCCGCCGACTACGAGTCCGCGATCGAGCTCGCCAAGCGCCTCGGCGTCCGCGCCCACCGGGCCGCGCTCGGCGCCCGGCTGGGCAGCGCCCTGCTGGAGGCCGGCGAGGCCGAGCGGGGCGAGCGGATCCTGCGCGAGGTGATCGACAGCCGGGACGGCGCCGGCAACGAGGCGATGCCGGCCGCCCGGATGTTCCTCGCCGGCCGTCTCGCCATGACCGGCAGGATCGCCGAGGCGCGGGAGCAACTGCGGCTGCTGCGCGAGGAGTTCAAAGTCGCCCACTTCGTCGTCTTCGAGGCCTTCATCCTCGGCGCGGAGGCCTGGGTCGAGGCGGTGGACGGCAACTACGACCTCTCCCTGGCCAAGGCCCGGCAGACCCTGGAGCGGGCCGCCGACCCGCTGACCAAGGCCATCGCCCCGCACATGCACCCGCTCTACCTGGCCCTCGCCGCGATCGGCCTCGCCGAGACCGACGGCGGCCGCCGGGCCCGTGACGGCGCCCGGGTCCTCGGTGCCGCGGAGGCGTCCCTGCCGCCGCGCCACGCGCCGACCTCGCTGGAGCGCGAGGTGTACGAGCGGGCCCGGCGGCACACCCGCGCCGCGCTCGGCGACGAGGACTACGAGGCCGCACACGCCGAGGGCGGCGGCCTCTCCCTCGTGGAGGCCACCGCCCTGGTCTGAACCGTCCGGACGAACGTCAGTTCTTGGTACGGAACTTGTGGATCGCGTACGGTGCAGCGACCGCCGTGATCGCCACCGACCAGGCCAGCGTCACCCACAGGTCGTGCGCGACCGGGCCGCCGATCATCAGCCCGCGCGCCGCGTCGGCGAGCGTGGACAGCGGGTTGTAGTCGGTGAAGGCCTGCAGCCAGCCCGGCATCGACTTCGTCGGCGCGAAGATCGACGAGCCGAACTGCAGCGGGAACAGCACCAGGAAGCCCATCGCCTGCACGGACTGCGCGTTCTTCAGCACCACGCCCAGGGTGAGGAACACCCACATGATCGAGGAGGCGAACACCGCGGACAGGCCGACGGCGGCGAACAGACCGCCCCAGTGATGGATGTCGAACCCGACCAGCACGGCGACGATCATCAGCACGGTGGTCGCGAACAGCATCCGCGCCAGTTCCACCGAGATCTTCGCGAAGAGCACCGAGCCGCGGCCGATGGGCAGGGACCGGAAGCGGTCCATGACACCGGAGTTGAAGTCCTGGCTGAAGCCGGTGCCGACGCCCTGGGACAGCGTCATGCTCATCATCGCGATCATGCCGGGGATGACGTACTGCACGTATCCGTCCTGGCCGCCGCCCAGGGCCTGCCCGATGGAGCCGCCGAAGACGTACACGAACAGCAGGGTGAAGACGACGGGCATCAGCACCGCGTCGAACATCGACTCGGGGTCCTGCTTGATCCACAGCAGGTTGCGGCGGATCAGGGCGCCGGTGTGGCGCAGGTGGCCGCGCAGCGTGATGCGGGCGTCGGTCACGGCGGCCGGAGCGGTTGCGGTGGCGGTTGCGGCGCTCATACGGCGACCTCCTCGCGGGTCTCGGCGGGCACGGTGTCCTGCGGGGCACTGGCACGGTGGCCGGTGAGCGACAGGAACACCTCGTCCAGGCTGGGCAGTTCGGTGGTGATGGAGGACAGGGTGATGCCCCGGGCGGTCACGGCCGCGACGACGGCGGTGAGCTGCTCGTCGCTGAGGATCGGCACGAGCACCGCGCCGCTCTCGGTGTCGACCGTGGTGGCGGCGAGCCCGGTGATGCCGAGCTCGTCGAGGGCGGCGGCCAGCGGGCGCAGCTGCAGCGGATCGGCGGGCCGCACGCGCAGGGCGCGCCCCCCGACCTTCGCCTTCAGCTCGTCGATGGCGCCGCCGGCGATGACCTTGCCCCGGTCCACCACGGTCAGCTCGGAGGCGAGCTGCTCGGCCTCCTCCATGTACTGGGTGGTCAGCAGGACGGTCACCCCGTCGCCGACCATGGCCTTGACCTCGTCCCACACCTCGTTGCGGGTGCGCGGGTCCAGACCGGTGGTCGGCTCGTCCAGGAACAGCACCTGGGGCCGCCCGATCATCGAGGCCGCGAGGTCGAGCCGCCGCCGCATACCGCCGGAGTAGGTGCTCGCGGGCCGCTTGGCGGCGTCTGTCAGCGAGAACCGCTCCAGCAGCTCGTCGGCGCGGGCGCGGGCCTCCTTGCGGGGCAGGTCGAGCAGCCGCCCGATCATGTACAGGTTCTCCCAGCCGGGCAGCTTCTCGTCGACCGAGGCGTACTGACCGGTGAGGCCGATGACCCGGCGCAGCTGCCGGGGCTGGCGCCGCACGTCGTAGCCGGCGACGGTCGCCTCGCCCGCGTCAGGGGAGAGCAGGGTGGAAAGTATCCGTACGAGGGTGGTCTTGCCGGCCCCGTTCGGCCCGAGCACACCCATCACGGTGCCCTCGCGCACGTCCAGGTCGACGCCGTCCAGCGCCTTGGTCTCGCCGTAGTGCTTGACCATCCCCCGCACGGTGACGGCGTTGCCGCCGCCGCTGGAGTTCTTGTCGATTCGCGTCATGGAGAAGACGCTCCCAGCCCCCACCGACAAACGGCCTACAGCCCACCGACAGCACCGACAGGCCACCGACAGACTCACCGACAGGCCACCGACACCCTTCGGCCCGTGCCCCCACAAAGCAGCAGCCCGCCGACGGGGGAAGATCGGCGGGCTGCCTCTGTGCCGCAGTGGCTCTAGTGGACGCTGTGCTCCTCCAGCGGGAAGCCCCCGCCGACCACGTCCTGCGCGAACTCCTTCACCGCGTCGCCCATGACCTCACGCAGGTTCGCGTACTTCTTGACGAACTTCGGCACCCGGCCCGAGGTCAGGCCCAGCATGTCCGTCCACACCAGCACCTGCGCGTCCGTCTCCGGGCCCGCGCCGATGCCGACGGTCGGGATGTGCAGCACGCGCGTGACCTCGGCCGCCAGCTCCGCCGGGACCAGTTCCAGCACCACGGCGAAGGCGCCGGCGTCCTGGACGGCCTTGGCGTCCCGCAGCAGCTGCTGGGCCGCCTCCTCGCCGCGCCCCTGGACGCGGTAGCCCATCGCGTTCACGGACTGCGGGGTCAGCCCGATGTGGGCCATCACCGGGATGCCGGACTCCACCAGCAGGCGGATCTGCTCGTGCGAGCGCTCGCCGCCCTCCAGCTTCACGGCGCCCACCCCGGCGTCCTTGACCAGCCGGGTCGCCGAGCGCAGCGCCTGCACCGGGCCCTCCTGGTAGGAGCCGAAGGGCAGGTCGCCGACGATCAGGGCGCGCTGCGTGCCGCGCACCACGGCGGCCGACAGCATGGTCATCTCGTCCATGGTGACGGGCACGGTCGTCTCGTACCCGAGGTGACAGTTGCCCGCCGAGTCGCCGACGAGAAGCACCGGGATGCCGGCCTCGTCGAAGACGGATGCGGTCATCGCGTCGTACGCGGTGAGCATGGGCCACTTCTCGCCCCGCTCCTTGGCGAGGGCGATGTCGCGGACCGTGATGCGGCGGGTGCCCTTCCCCCCGTACAGCGCCTTGCTGCCGTCGGAGGGGGTGTGCTGCGCGGTCTGGGCAGCCGAAAGCTGCGTCATGGCAACGGCTCCTTCGTCATCTCGAGGCGCCCTGACGGCGTCCCCGGATCACCCCCATGGTGGCACCTCGTGCCGGGCCCGGCCAAGAGGACCTGCGTCACGTGACGCGATGGGTAAGGGCTGGGTAAAAACATTTTCGATACGGCACCGTCTCGTATCGGAATTGCTTAACGTGGGGACATGACCACTCCTGCCGCCCCAGCTCCTCGCATACCCGAAGCGGTGCACCGGCGCCGCTGGGCGATCCTCGGCGTGCTGATGCTGAGCCTGCTGATCGTCGTTCTGGACAACTCCATCCTGAACGTCGCCATCAAGACCATCTCCACCCCGGCCCCCACCGGCCTGGGCGCCACGCAGAGCGAGCTGGAGTGGGCGATCAACGCCTACACCCTCGTCTTCGCCGGCCTGCTGTTCACCGCCGGGCTCATCGGCGACCGGGTAGGCCGCAAGAAGGTGCTGCTCGGCGGGCTCGTCGTGTTCGGCATCGGCTCCGCGCTGGCCGCCGAGTCCGGTTCACCCGGGCAGCTCATCGCCTTCCGCGCGCTGATGGCGCTGGGTGCCGCGTTCGTCATGCCGGCCACCCTCGCCGTCCTGATGAACGTCTTCGAGCGCGAGGAGCAGCCCAAGGCCATCGGCATCTGGGCCGGCGGTGTCGGCCTCGCCATCGCCATCGGCCCGATCACCGGCGGCGTGCTCCTGGACCACTTCTGGTGGGGCTCGGTCTTCCTGATCAACGTGCCGATCGTGCTGCTCGCCCTCGCGCTGATGGTCTGGCTGGTGCCGGACTCCCGCGACCCGAGGCCCGGCCGCCTCGACCCGGTCGGCGTGGTGCTGTCCGTGGTCGGTCTCGTCCTGCTCGTCTACGGCATCATCAAGGGCGGCGAGCTCGCCGACTTCACCGACCCGCAGGTGCTGGCCACCATCGGCGCCGGTGTCCTGATCCTCGCGGCGTTCGTGGTGTTCGAGAAGCGCAGCGACCACCCCTCCCTGGACGTCTCCTACTTCAAGAACAAGGTGTTCTCGGCCGCCATGGCCGCCATCGCTCTGGTCTTCTTCGCGCTGATGGGCGTGACCTTCTTCTCGGTCTTCTACACCCAGAGCGTGCGCGGCTACTCGCCGCTGCAGTCCGGTCTGCTGATGCTGCCCCTGGCCGCCGCGCAGATGATCTTCGCGCCGCGGGCCCGGCTCGTCGTCGACCGGTTCGGCCACAAGGCCACGACCGGCGGCGGCCTGGTGCTGCTCGCGGGCATGCTGGCCGCGTTCGCCGGGTTCGAGGCGGACACCCCGATCTGGGTCCTGGAGGTCGTGTTCTTCCTCATGGGCACCGGCATGGCGCACGTCATGACCCCGACGTCCGTCGTCATCATGCAGGCCCTGCCGCGCGAGAAGGCCGGCTCCGCGTCCGCGCTGAGCAACACCTTCCGCCAGGTCGGCGGCGCCCTCGGCATCGCCGTCCTCGGCTCGGTGCTGTCGACGGCGTACCGCAACGGCATCGAGGGCCATCTCTCCCTCCTGCCGGCCGGCCTCAGGGACGCGGCCGGCGAGTCCATCGAGTCCACGCTCGGCGTCGCCGCCAAGCTCGGCCCGCGCGGCAAGGGACTCGTCGGACCGGCCAACGACGCCTTCCTGCACGCCATGCACGTCACCGCCCTGTGCGGCACGGTCGTCGCCCTGCTCGGCGCGCTGGTGGTGTTCCTGTTCCTGCCCGGCAAGCCGCCGGCCCGCCAGGAGGGCGAGGAGGAGCAGCAGTTGGTGGCGGCGGCGGAATAACACCTTCCGCGGCACCGGGTGGCAGCGGGGAGAATCGCTCCAGTACGAGGAAGGGACGCAGAAGTGAGTCTTGCCGACAGTCCAGCCGCCTCCGGGGCGCCCGCACGGGGGCGTCCCCGCAGCGAGGCGGTCGAACGCGCTGTCATAGAGGGCGTGCTGAAGCTCCTGGAGGAGGGCGTGCCGCTCGCCGACCTCTCCATCGAGCGCATCGCCCGCACGGTCGGCGTCGGCAAGGCCACCATCTACCGCCGCTGGAGCGGCAAGGAGGAGCTGTTCGTCGACGTCGTACGCGCCGCCGAGCCGCCGGACCCCGAACTGCCCGGCACCTCCATGCGCGACGACCTGGTGGCCCTGCTGGAGCCGCTGCGCCAGCGCGGTGTCATGACCCGCAGCTCGGCGCTGCTGCACAACGTGTTCGCACAGATGAAGAGCAGCCCCAAGGTCTGGGCCGCCTACCACGCCTCCGTCGTCGCGCCGCGGCGCAGGATGCAGATCGAGATCCTGCGCCGCGGACAGCAGAGCGGCGAACTCCGCGAGGACGTCGACATCGACCTGCTGCACGACCTGTTCGTCGCCCCGATGCTGGTGCGCACCGTCATGCGCCCACAGGCCGCGACGGAGCCCGACCTCTCCGAGGGCCTGTCGGAGCAGATCGTGGACGCACTCCTCGAAGGACTACGGCCCGTCAGTTCGCCGTCCGCGTAACCCGAATGTGCGCGTTGTGTCACAGAGCGCGCTTTCCGCCCATGCACACGGAACCCGTGACGTCGGCCCCTTCGTCCCACTGCCCGTACGGCCGCCGCGGGGCGGCAGGAACGACGCCGATCATCCCCTAGGGTCTTAAGGGGCCTCCCCCTTCTCGGGGGACGAACGGTGTGCACGGCAGGCAGTGAGGCGACGCGGTATGGCGCAGCAGGCATACATGACGGAGACGGACAACGGCGGCTCGGGGCCCGAGCGTCGGGGAGACCGGTTCCGGCGCCTGATGAACCGTCTGATCTCCGGCTGGCGCGGCGACCCCAGAATCTGGCGCCGCGGCATCGTCCTCGCCGCCCTCGGGGTGGTCCTGGCCCTCGTCATGCTGCTGCACGCGCGGGTCCCCAACACCATCGGCAACCTGGGCAGTCTCACCGAGACCTTCCTGCCCTGGCTGGGCCTGCTGATCCCGGTGCTGCTCCTGCTCGCCCTGGTGCGCAAATCGGCGACGGCCCTGATCGCGCTGATCCTGCCGGTCGTCGTGTGGCTGAACCTCTTCGGCGGCCTGCTCACCGACAAGACCGGCGGCGGCGGCGACCTCACCGTGGCCACGCACAACGTCAACGCCGACAATCCCGACCCCGCGGGCACCGCCCGTGACGTGGCGGCCTCCGGCGCGGACGTGCTGGCCCTGGAGGAGCTGAAGGCCTCGGTCGTCCCGGTCTACGAGAAGGCGCTGGCGCCGACCTACAAGTACCACTCGGTGCAGGGCACCGTCGGCCTGTGGAGCAAGTATCCGATGAGCGGCGTCAGGGCCGTCGACATCAAGCTGGGCTGGACGCGCGCGATGCGGGCCACGGTCACCACCGCGCAGGGGCCGGTCGCCTTCTACGTCGCCCACATGCCGTCGGTCCGGGTGAAGCTGAAGGCCGGGTTCACCGCCCGCCAGCGGGACACCAGTGCCGACGCGCTGGGCGAGGCCATCGCCGACGAGAAGCTGCCGCGCAAGGTGCTGCTCGGCGACCTCAACGGCACCATGAACGACCGCTCCCTCAACGGCGTCACCTCCCAGATGCGCTCCACGCAGGGCGCGGCGGGCAACGGCTTCGGGTTCAGCTGGCCGGCCTCGTTCCCGATGGCGCGGATCGACCAGATCATGGTCCAGGGCGTCGAGCCGGTGAGCTCGTGGACGCTGCCGGCGACGGGGAGCGACCACCTGCCGGTGGCGGCCCGTGTGAACCTCGACACCGGCTCTTAACCTGCCGGAATAGTGGGCCTGAGAGACTTTGTTCCGCCAGTGAACATACACTGGCGGGACACGCGTCCCTCTGACTTCCCGATCTCGGAAAGGAACAGGCCCCTTCATGCCCCTGGCCCTGCTCGCTCTGGCCGTCGGCGCTTTCGGAATAGGCACCACCGAGTTCGTGATGATGGGCCTGCTGCCCGACGTCGCGACCGACCTGCACGTCTCCATCCCCACCGCCGGTCATCTGGTCTCGGCGTACGCGCTGGGCGTGGTGATCGGCGCCCCGCTGCTCGCCGCGCTGACCGCGCGGATGTCCCGGCGCACGGTCCTGATCGGCCTGATGGCGCTGTTCGTGGCGGGCAACGCGCTCTCGGCGTTCGCCCCGGGCTACGACTCCCTGCTCGCGGCCCGCTTCCTCAGCGGCCTGCCGCACGGCGCCTTCTTCGGCGTGGGCGCGGTCGTCGCCACGAACATGGTCGCGCCCGAGCGCAAGGCCCGCTCCGTCTCGCTGATGTTCCTCGGCCTGACGGTCGCCAACATCGCGGGCGTGCCGGTCGCCACGCTCATGGGCCAGCACCTGGGATGGCGGGCCACCTTCCTCGGAGTCAGCACGATCGGCATCGCGGCGATCGTCGCGCTGGCCCTGCTGATCCCGCACGACCACACCCAGGCCCCGTCCGCCGGGCTGCGCCGCGAAATGACCGCCCTCAGGTCGCTGCCGGTGTGGCTGGCCCTGGGCACCACGGTCGCCGGCTTCGGCGCGCTGTTCTCCGCCTACAGCTACATCACGCCGATGCTGACGGATGCCGCCGGATACGCCGAGACCAGCGTCACCCTGCTCCTCGCCCTCTTCGGCGTCGGCGCGACGATCGGCAACCTGCTCGGCGGACGCCTGGCGGATCACTCCCTGCGCGGCACCCTCTTCGGCGGCCTGCTCTCCCTGGCGGTCGTCCTGGCCCTGTTCCCCCTGCTGATGTCCACCCAGTGGAGCGCGGCCCTCGCGGTGGCCCTGCTCGGCGCGGCCGCCTTCGTCACCGGCTCCCCGCTCCAGCTGATGGTCATGGAGAAGGCGTCGGCGGCCCCGTCCCTGGCGTCCTCGGCCAACCAGGCCGCCTTCAACCTGGCGAACGCGGGCGGAGCCTGGATCGGCGGCGTCGCCCTGGCCGCGGGCTTCGGGGTCACGTCCCCGGCCCCGGCGGGAGCGATGCTGGCGGTGCTGGGGCTGGGCGTCGCGGCGGTGGCGTACGCGGTGGACCGGCGCCGAACCGTTCCGGCAGCGGCACGGGAACGCGTGGTCGCCTCCCACGTGCCGCAGCGCTCGTCCAGCCCGTCCGGCGTCTGAGGACGAAGCCCTCGCGCCGACGGGGGCGCGGCCCCCGGGCCGCGCCCCCACGGGCGGCCTACTCTCCCGCCCGCAACTCCTCGAACCGCTCCAGGTCCCGCAGCCAGGCCCGCGCCGAACTGTCGCTCGGCGCCCGCCAGTCCCCCCGCGGCGACAGCGAACCGCCCGCCGACACCTTCGGACCGTTGGGCATCGCCGACCGCTTGAACTGCGCGAACCCGAAGAACCGCCGGCAGAACACCTCCAGCCACCGCCGGATCTCCGGCAGGTCGTAGGCGACCCGCTTGGCGTCGGGGAAGTTCGGCGGCCAGTCGCCGGCCTCCGGGTCGTGCCAGGCGTGCCAGGCCAGGAACGCGATCTTCGACGGCCGGAAGCCGTAGCGCAGCACATGGAAGAGCGTGAAGTCGTGCAGCGCGTACGGCCCGATCTTCGACTCCGTGGACTGCATCTCCTCGCCCGGCACCAGCTCCGGGCTGATCTCGGTGTCGAGGATCGCGGCGAGCGTCTTGCCGGTCTCCTCGTCGAACTGGCCGCTGCTGATGACCCACCGGATCAGATGCTGGATCAGCGTCTTCGGCACACCGCCGTTGACGTTGTAGTGGCTCATCTGGTCGCCCACGCCGTACGTCGACCAGCCGAGGGCCAGCTCGGAGAGGTCACCGGTGCCGAGCACGATGCCGCCGCGCTGGTTGGCCAGCCGGAACAGGTAGTCGGTGCGCAGACCGGCCTGCACGTTCTCGAAGGTGACGTCGTACACCGGCTCGCCGGCGGCGAACGGGTGGTCCATCTCCCGCAGCATCAGCCGCGCGGTCGGCGTGATGTCGAGCTCGGCCGAGGTGACGCCGAGCGAGTTCATCAGCTTGTGGGCGTTGTCCTTGGTGTGGTCGCTGGTGGCGAACCCGGGCAGGGTCCAGGCCAGGATGTCGCTGCGCGGCCGGCCCGCGCGGTCCATCGCGCGGGCGGCGACGATCAGCGCGTGCGTGGAGTCCAGACCGCCGGACACCCCGATGACGACCTTCGGGCCGCCGATCGACGCGAGGCGCTGCTGCAGGCCCGCGACCTGGATGTTGTACGCCTCGTAGCAGTCCAGGGCGAGCCGCTCGGCGTCGGCCGGCACGAACGGGAAGCGTTCGAGACGGCGCTTGAGGCCCAGGTCGCCCATGGGCGGCTCGAGTTCGAACGCCACCGTCCGGAAGTCAGCGGTGCGGGTCCGGTGCGTACGGCGGTTCTCGTCGAACGTGCCCATCCGCAGCCGCTCCTGCCGCAGCAGGTCGAGGTCCACGTCGGCCACCGCGTACTCGTCGCCCAGCGGGAAGCGCTCGGTCTCGGCCAGCAGCACGCCGTTCTCGTAGACCATGGCCTGCCCGTCCCAGGACAGGTCGGTGGTCGACTCGCCGAGACCGGCCGCCGCGTAGACGTACGCGGCCAGACAGCGGGAGGACGCCGAGCGGCACAGCAGCTTGCGGTCCTCGGCGCGGCCCACCGTGATCGGGCTGCCCGAGAGGTTCACCAGGACCGTCGCACCGGCGAGGGCCGCCTCCGCGCTGGGCGGCACCGGCACCCACATGTCCTCGCAGATCTCCGCGTGCAGCACCAGACCGGGCACGTCCTCGGCCGCGAACAGCAGGTCCACGCCGAACGGCACGCTCTGCCCGCCCACCCGGATCGACCCGCCGCGCTCGTCGGCGCCGTCACCGATCTGCCGGCGCTCGTAGAACTCGCGGTAGTTCGGCGGGTACGACTTGGGCACCACGCCCAGGACGCGGCCGCGGTGCACGATCACCGCGCAGTTGTAGACCCGGTTGCGGTGCCGCAGCGGGGCGCCGACGACCAGGACCGGCAGCAGGTCGGCCGAACCGGCCACCACCTCCCGCAGCGCGCTCTCGACCTCGTCGAGGAGGGCGTCCTGCAGCAGCAGGTCCTCGATCGAGTAGCCGCACAGCACCATCTCCGGGAAGACGGCGACCGCGACACCCTCCTCGGCGCACCTGCGCGCATGGCGCAGGACCGCCTCGGCGTTGGCGGGCGGGTCGGCGATGACGGTGTGGCCCGTGCACGCGGCGACGCGTGCGAAGCCGTGCTGATAGATCGACCAGAAGTTCAAGGGTGCTTCCTCGGGTGAAGGCGGAGTCGAGGCAGGCGCCCAGTGTAATCGTCAAAGCGACGCGATGGGGGGTGCGGGGGTGGCTCGCGCCACTCCCGCACCCCCCGCCGGGCGCCCCGCGTCCTCAGCTCTGGTACCCCACCACCGTCATCATTCCCGACTCCGCGTGGTAGACGTTGTGGCAGTGCAGCATCCACAGGCCCGGGTTGTCGGCGTCGAAGTCGACCGTGAGCGTGCCCTTGGGCAGCACGAGCGCCGTGTCCTTGCGTACCCCGTCCTCTGCCGTGGCCAGGGCGAAGGTGTGGCCGTGCAGATGGATCGGGTGCCACATGGCGGTCCGGTTGTGGAACTCCAGCCGGACCCGTTCCCCCTCGCGCACGGGGTGGCGCTGCGAGGCGTCGTAGGGCTTGCCGTCGAAGGCCCAGTCGTAGTGCATCATCGTGCCGGTCAGCTGCAGCCTGATCGTCCGGTCCGGCGACTTCCGCCGCAGCGCCACCGACTCGTCCACCTGGAGCTTGTGCGCGGCCAGGAGCCTTCCGTCGAGCTCCTGCGGGCGGGCCTCGGCGGTGGGCGCCGCGCCGCCGCCGGTGCGCAGGACGGCCATCGTGGACGCGTCCTTGCCCTCGGCCAGCGCGGTCAGCGGGAAGGCGCCGTCGCCGGCCGTCACCACCACGTCGTACCGCTCGCCCATGCCGATCAGCAGCGCGTCCCCCTTCGCGTGCCGCACCGGGTAGCCGTCGGTGTGCGTCACCGTCAGCTCGTGGCCGCCGAGGGCGACGCGGAAGGCGGTGTCCCCGCCGGCGTTGATGAACCGGATGCGGATGCGGTCCCCGGGACGGGCCCGGAAGACCGAAGGCGCGTTCGCCGTACGCCCGTTGACGAGGTAGTACGGATACGCCACGTCGCCGGGGTCGCCGCCCAGCAGGTCGCTGTGGGCGCCCGTCAGCCTCCTGGAGGGGCCGGAGTCAGACGACGCCGCGCTCTCCGTCCGCATCGACATGTCGGACATGGAGCCGCCCATGTCCATGCCGCCCATGCCCCCGCGCAGTTCGTCGAGCACGGCGTCCGGGGTGGAGCCGTCCACCCCGTCGACCCAGTCGTCCAGCAGCACGACCCACTCCTTGTCGTACGACAGGGGCTCCCTGGGGTCGTCCACGATCAGCGGGGCGTACAGCCCCCGGTCCAGCTGGACCCCGGTGTGCGGGTGGAACCAGTACGTGCCCGGATGCGGCACGGTGAAGCGGTAGTCGAACTCCGCGCCCGAGTCGATCGGGCGCTGGGTCAGGCCGGGAACGCCGTCCATGTCGTTGCGCAGGGCGATGCCGTGCCAGTGCATGGAGGTGCTGTCCGGGAGGTGGTTGGCCAGGGTCACGGCGAGGGTGTCGCCCGCGGTGACACGGATCTCGTTGCCGGGCAGGTCACCGCCGTAGGACCAGGACCTGACCGTGCGCTCGCCGAGGTCCAGCCGGCTCTCGACGGCGGTGAGGCGGACGTCGCGGACGGTGCCGCCGCTCGCGGCGCGCTTCTTCTCGGCGGCGGCCACCTCCTCGCCGTCCGGGACGACATAGCCCTTGGGGGCGTTGACGGTGGAGCCGCCCCGGCTGGTGGTGCTCGCGACCGAGTCGGAGCAGGCGGCCAGGACTCCCGTCCCGGCGAGGGCGACGGACGCGCCGAGAACGGAACGGCGTGTGGGAGTACGCATGATGTGCTGACACCTCGTCTGAAGGGTGCTGAAGATGGGCCGGACGCGTCTGCCGCTTCGGGGGGCCCCTCCATGAGGGCAGGCCGAAGCGGCCGGTGCGAGGCCTATATGCGCAGCACCGCCAGACCGTTGAACGACGGTCCGGCGGGAGGTGGGTTCGGCCACAGGGCCCGCAGCAGACGGGCGGGCCGGGGCGGGGAGAGCGGCGCGGGCAGGGTGCTGCCGAACGCCGCCGCGAGCAGCAGGACGAGCGTGAAGGCGCCGAGGACGGCCAGGCACACGGACCCGGGGTCCATGCCGCTCATGGCAGCGGAGTCGGAACCGGTCACCGACACGTGCGCCGGGACGGGTGACGGCGGTGCCGCCGTCCGGTGACCGGCGTGCGTCCCGACGGGTGACGGGGATCCCGAGCCCTGCTCCGAGGGATGCCCCAGGGTGTGCATGGTCACGATGCCGAGAAGCAGCACGGCGAGCAGCAACAGCCGCCCGTGCGCCCCGCTCCTCGATCCGGTCATGTTCGCACCCTACCCCCGCCGGGTATGCGAACGCCCGCTCCCCGGAGGGAACGGGCGCGCGCGTGCCAATGGTGTCGCGGGGACGTCAGTGGCGCTTGTACGACTCCACGTAGCCGTTCGCGGGCGAGCCCACGCCGGTGACGTCGTCGTAACCCTTGACCGCGGACAGCGAGCTGTCCTTGCCGAGGCTGCGGACCGAGGTGACCAGGCCGCCGGTGGCGTCGTAGCCGTTGGCGAAGTCCACGCGGGCCTCCGCCAGGCCGGAGCCCGTCGGGTTGTCGGTCACGTCGTGGTACACGCCCTTGCCGTAACGGGCGTAGATCTCCGGGTTGGCGAAGCCGATGGCCTTGCCGCCGCGGGCCTCCTGGGCCAGGGCCTGGACGGCCGCGATGACCGGGGCCGCCAGCGAGGTGCCGCCGATGCGGTACTCGTCGTAGGCCTGGGTCTTCCCGTCCGGCATGGTCTGGGTCTGGCCGACCAGGAAGCCGGTGTTCGGGTCTGCGATGGCCGCGATGTCCGGGACCACGCGGTTGCCCTCGGCGTTGTTGGCCGTGGCGAGCGCGTCCGGGACGACGCCCTTCTGGTAGTACGGCTCGGCGACCGTCTTGCTGGTGCCGCCGCCCGCGCCCGAGGTGAAGGCGCCGGGGAAGTTGGTCCAGCTCTTGCCGTCGGCCGACAGCACGGCCTTCTCGGTGCCCCAGCCGGTTTCCCACTGGTAGTTGTTGCTCTTGCCCACCGCGAGGGAGGTACCGCCGACCGCCGTCACCCAGGCCGAGTTGGCCGGGGTGTCGACCTGCTTCGTACCGGTGTTGGCGACCTCGTCGCCGTTGTCACCGGAGGAGAAGTAGAAGCCGATGCCCTCGACCGCGCCGAACTGGAACACCTGGTCGTAGGCGGCCGCGAGGTCCGGCGTCTGGTTGGCCTCGATGTCGCCCCACGAGTTGGAGACGATGTCGGCGAGGTGGTTGTCGACCACCTTGCTCAGCGAGTCCAGCAGGTCGGCGTCCATGCACGAGGCCGAGCCCACGTAGGTGACGTCCGCGGCCGGCGCGACCGCGTGCACGGCCTCGACGTCCAGCGTCTCCTCGCCGTACCAGCCGGCGGCGGAGCAGTCCTTGGTGTTCGTGTACTTCGTGGGCAGCACCTGGTGCAGCTGACCCGTCGTCCACTTGGCGTCGCCGTGCTTCGTCGCGTACGTCTGCGCGTCGAGGGCGATGGTCGGCGAGGCGTAGGCGTCCGTGATGGCGACGCGGACACCCTTGCCGGTGTAGCTGCCCGCGCCGTAGGCGGCACGAAGCTGCTTGCCGGTGTAACCCTTGATGGCGTACGGGATCTTCGAACCGTACGCGTCCGGCAGCGTGCTCGCGATGTTCGAGCCGTAGTACGACGAGAACGGCCCGGAGTTGCGGAACACGGTCTCCGGCGGCGGCAGCTGGTCGTCGTGGCGCGACATGTGCGGGGCGTTGTCCAGGCCGGTGACGGTCAGGACGGCGCCCTTGAGGCTGTCCGGCACCGAGGCCGTCTTCGACGGCGCGCGGTAGGTCTTCGAGCCCTTGGTGAAGTTGTGCAGCTGGGTGCCGAACGCCTTCTCGGCGGCGGCCACGTCACCGGAGACGGAGACGTAGTGGTGCGTGACGCCGGTGACCTTCAGGCCGTTCGACGTCAGCCACGACTTGACCGCGGCCACCTGGGCCTTGGTCGCGCCGAAGCGGGTCTGCGCCTTCTTGGAGCTGAGGTACTTGCCGTAGAGCGGCGAGCTCGGGTCGGACACGGCCCTTGCGTAGGCCGAGAGGCCCGCCGCGTCCTTGCCGGCCAAATAGACCCGGAGGGAGACCTGGGCGCCGTTGGAGGCATCGCCCTTGTCCGCCTTGGCCGTCGCCCACGCGGGCTTGGTGCCCGCGAGCGCGTCCCTGGCCGGGTTGTCCGCGGCGTGCGCCGCGGGTATGCCGAGCGCCAACGCACCGGCGAGCATGGGCAGAGTTGCCGCCATGCTCGTGGCGCGCAGTCTGGCGCGGTTGGATCTCATGGAACCCCCTGCGATGCGGTTCTTCGCATGTGTGGTCGTCTCGTCGCGTTGATCCGCGTAGACATCCCGCTCCGCGGCGGAGGCGCGGGGTGTGGATCAAGCGATGGGGGCCACTCTTTCGATGAACCGTTCATGCCAGGGGAAATCGCAGGCCAAGAGAACCCCAAGGAACGGTCAGGAAGGGCGAATTGGGGCTTTCGTCCCTGCGGTGGTGGGGTCCGGACTGCTAGGAACGCGCTTTCGCGCCCCGCTCCTTGAGCATGTCCGCCATCAACTGGATCTCCGACTGCTGAGCGTCCACCATGCCCTGCGCGAGCCGCTTCTCCACCCCGACCGCGCACTTGGCGACACAGCCCTCGGCCATGTGGATACCGCCCTTGTGATGGTCCGTCATGAGCTGCAGGTACAGCACCTCGGCCTGCTTGCCGCTGAGCGTCTGCAGCTTCTTCAGCTCGGTGTTGGTGGCCATTCCGGGCATCAGCGCGCCGTCCTTGCCGGACGCCATGTCACCCATGCCCATCCAGGTCATCGGCGGATCCGCGGACACCTTCGGCAGCCCCCACAGGTCCAGCCAGCCCAGCAGCATGCCGCGCTGGTTGGCCTGCGTCTGGGCGATGTCGTAGGCGAGCCGCCGCACTTCCTCGTTCTTCGTGCGGTCCCGCACGATGTACGACATCTCGACGGCCTGCTGGTGGTGCACCGCCATGTCCCGCGCGAACCCGGCGTCCGCGGAGTCGGCGGACGGCGTGCTCGGGCCGGTACCGTCGTCCTCGGCGACCGCGTAGGTGACCGCGCCGGCCGCGACGAGCACCGCGGCGGCGGCCCCCGCGATCCAGCCGATGTGCCGCTTCACGTCACATCGTCCCGCCGGTGCACGAGGCACCCGGCTCGGGAGTCTGCTTGCCCTGCACGTACGTCTCGAAGAACTTGGCGACCTTCGGGTCGCTCGCGCTCGTCACACCGAGCTGGTGCCCCCAGGCCGACAGCTCGATCGGCGAGGTCTGCTTCTCGTACGGGCTCATCAGCGTGTACGGCGTCTGCTTCACCTTCGCGGCGAGCGTGTCCACGTCCGCCTTCTTCGCCTTGCTCGTGTACGTCACCCACACCGCACCGTGCTCCAGCGCGTGCACGGCGTTCTCGTCGTGCACGGCCTTGGTGTAGACGTCGCCGTTGCAGTTGAGCCACACCTGGTTGTGGTTGCCGCCGACCGGCGGGTGCATCGGGTAGTTCACCGTCCCGGTGACATGCGTGCGCGACAGCTTGCCCGTCCAGGCCCGCACGCCGTCCTTGCCGGTGACGAAGTGGCCCGAGTCCCCGGAGTTGCCGCCCTTGGCGTCGCTCGCGGTGTCCTCCTTGCCGTCGCCACCGTTCTGCGACTTCACGACGAAGACACCGCCGACGACCAGACCGGCGACCACGACCACGCTCGCGCAGATGGTCAGGATCCGGTTGCGCCGCTCGCGGGCCTGCTCGGCGCGCCGCATCTCCTCTATGCGCGCTCTGCGTGCCGCGCCGCTGCTCTTGTTGCCGGAAGCCATCGCGGTGTCCTTCTGGGGAAAGGGACGGTCGGGTGCCTGATCGTAGTGGGGCCCGGGGGTGATCTCGTAGACGGGTCACGGCCAACCGAGGCGAACCGATAATTTGAACCGGAGATGCGTATTATCTACGCTGGCCTCATGCGGCTGCTGCGCTCCACCGATCTCGCCCTGCGCGTCCTGATGAGGCTCGCCGTCGCGGGCGACTCCAGCCCCACGACCCGCGAGGTCGCCGCCGGCGTGGACGTGCCCTACACCCACGCGGCGAAGGTCGTCGCCGAACTGCAGCACATGGGGCTGGTCGACGCCCGCCGCGGCCGGGGCGGCGGACTCTCCCTCACCGAGCAGGGCCGTACGGCGTCCGTGGGCGCCGTCGTCCGCGCCTTCGAGGGCGACGGCGACGTGGTCGACTGCGAGGGCTCGACCCCCTGCCCCCTGAACTCCGCCTGCCGCCTGCGCGGCGCCCTGCGACGGGCCCAGGAGGCCTTCTTCGCCACCCTGGACCCACTCACCGTGACGGACATGGTCGCGGAACCGACGGGGCCGCTGCTGCTCGGGATTTCGCGGGGGGTCTGAAGCGGGGGATCTGAAGGGGGGCGGGGCTTTCGGGTTCGGCGTGGGGCCGGGGGCGCAGGCGTCCTGAACGGGGGTGGGGGTTCCGGGCGTCCGGCGGCACGAGCGGATGAGCGCTCGGGTCGGGCGTCCTGGTGGGGGCCCGGGGCGGCGGGCGGTCGCCGCTCCCGGGTCGTGGCTGCTCCCGGGCTGTGGGCTCTTCCGTGCTGTGGCTGCTTCCGGGGCGTGGTCGCTCCCGGCCCGTCGCCCGCGGTCGGGATCGGGGCCGGGTGCGGGACCTGGGGTCAGGCCCGGCTCAGCCACAGGTCGGGGCCGAAGACCTCGTAGTGGATGTCGGACGCGGCGACGCCCTTCTGGAGCAGACCGGCGCGCACCGCTCGCATGAAGGGCAGCGGTCCGCACAGGTACGCGCGCGTGCCCGCCGGTACGTCGACGGCGTCGAGGTCGACCAGGCCGGCGCGGGTGCCCTCCGTCGCGTCCCGCTCGTACCAGAAGTGCACGGCCGCGTCGGGGAGCTTCCCTGCGTAGGCCTCGTGGTCGGCGCGCAGGGCGTGGTCGGCGGGGGAGCGGTCGCCGTGGACGACCGTGACCGGGGCGCGGTGGCCGGTCTCCGCGAGGCGCGCCAGCATGGCGACCATCGGCGTCACTCCGATGCCGGCGGAGGCGAGCAGCAGGGGCGTGTCGGCGGCGTCCTCGAGGACGAGGTCGCCGTACGGGGCGGACAGCTCCAGGACGTCGCCCTCGCGCACGCGCGCGTGCAGGTGGTTCGACACCTCGCCGTCGGGCGCGTCCCCGGCGTCCCGGACCCGCTTGACGCTGATCTGCCGGAGGGCCGAGCCGGGCGCTCCGGACAGGCTGTACTGGCGTATCTGGCGGGCGCCGTCCGGGAGCTCGGCGCGTACGGAGACGTACTGGCCGGCGCGGAAGTCGTCGACCGGCCCGCCGTCGGCCGGGCGCAGCCGGAAGGTGACGACGTCCGCGGTCTCGGCGACGCGCTCGACGACCTCCCAGCTCCGCCAGCCCGGCTCGCCGGACTCCTCGTACAGGCGCTTCTCGATCGCGACGAGGGCGTTCGCCATCAGCCAGTAGACCTCGTCCCAGGCGGCCGCGACCTCGGGAGTCACGGCCTCGCCGAGGACGCCGGCGATGGCGGCGAAGAGGTGCTCGTGGACGAGCGCGTACTGCTCGGGCGTGACGCCCAGGGAGGCGTGCTTGTGGGCGATGCGGGCCAGCATCGCGTCCGGACGCGACTCCGGGTGCTCCAGGAGGTGCGTCGCGAAGGCCGCGATCGAACCGGCGAGCGCCTGGCGCTGCGTGCCCGCCGCCTGGTTGCCGCGGTTGAACAGGTCGCGCAGCAGCTCGGGGCGGGCGGTGAACAGGCCGGCGTAGAAGCGCTCGGTGACCTCGTCGAGGTGCGCGCCGACGGCGGGGAGTGTGGCGCGGACGGTGGCGGCGGCTTGCTCGGACAGCATCGGGGGCTCCTCATGGTCGTCCGAGCCCGGTCCTGCGAACTCGGCTGCTCGGAACCGTAGTTAAACTTGCATTTGAGATGCAAATTATCGGGGAGTGGCGTCGCCCACGGATGGAGGGGGTCCGGGCGTTACGGATGTCAGTCCGAGCAGGCAAGATGGGCTGCGGAGCCGTACACCCGCCGTATGTGAGGCGTTCAGACCGAGGCCGTCTCGACGATCAAGGTCGGCAACGCGCATGAAATGCTGTTGTGGTGTGATGCTCAGGTGCCCGACCGCCTCCTGTGGGACAGGGAGACAGGCGGCCTGACCAGCAAGGATGGGGAAGCGGAAGATGGACAAGCAGCAGGAGTTCGTGCTCCGGACCTTGGAGGAGCGCGACATCCGGTTCGTACGCCTGTGGTTCACGGACGTGCTGGGCTTCCTCAAGTCCGTGGCCGTGGCCCCGGCCGAGCTGGAACAGGCCTTCGACGAGGGCATCGGATTCGACGGCTCCGCCATCGAGGGCTTCGCCCGCGTGTACGAGTCCGACATGATCGCCAAGCCGGACCCGTCCACCTTCCAGATCCTGCCCTGGCGCGCCGAGGCCCCCGGCACCGCCCGCATGTTCTGCGACATCCTCATGCCGGACGGCTCCCCGTCCTTCGCCGACCCGCGCTACGTCCTCAAGCGTGCCCTCACGCGCGGCTCCGACCTGGGCTTCACCTTCTACACCCACCCCGAGATCGAGTTCTTCCTGCTGAAGGACCGCCCCCTCGACGGCACCCGCCCCACCCCCGCCGACAACTCCGGCTACTTCGACCACACCCCGCAGAACATCGGCATGGACTTCCGCCGCCAGGCGATCACCATGCTGGAGTCGATGGGCATCTCGGTCGAGTTCTCCCACCACGAGGGCGCCCCCGGCCAGCAGGAGATCGACCTCCGCTACGCCGACGCCCTCTCGACGGCCGACAACATCATGACCTTCCGCCTGGTCATGAAGCAGGTGGCGCTGGAGCAGGGCGTCCAGGCGACGTTCATGCCGAAGCCGTTCTCGGAGCACCCGGGCAGCGGTATGCACACCCACCTCTCCCTCTTCGAGGGCGACCGCAACGCCTTCTACGAGTCCGGCTCGGAGTACCAGCTCTCCAAGGTCGGCCGCTCCTTCATCGCGGGCCTGCTGCGCCACGCGGCGGAGATCTCGGCGGTCACCAACCAGTGGGTCAACTCCTACAAGCGCATCTGGGGCGGTTCCGAGCGCACCGCCGGCGCCGGCGGCGAGGCCCCCTCCTACATCTGCTGGGGCCACAACAACCGCAGCGCCCTGGTCCGCGTGCCCATGTACAAGCCGGGCAAGACCGGCTCCGCGCGCGTGGAGGTCCGCTCCCTGGACTCCGGCGCCAACCCGTACCTGTCCTACGCGGTGCTGCTGGCCGCCGGCCTCAAGGGCATCGAGGAGGGCTACGAACTCCCGCCGGGCGCCGAGGACGACGTGTGGGCCCTCTCCGACGCCGAGCGCCGCGCGATGGGCATCGAACCGCTCCCGCAGAACCTGGGCGAGGCCCTGACCCTGATGGAACGCAGCGACCTGGTCGCCGAAACGCTGGGCGAGCACGTCTTCGACTTCTTCCTGCGCAACAAGAAGCAGGAGTGGGAGGAGTACCGCTCCGAGGTGACGGCGTTCGAGCTGCGGAAGAATCTGCCGGTGCTGTAAGCGCGGATCGGTTCGTCGAGTGGGGCTGACGGTCGTGGACCGGAAGCCCCCACTCGCTTGTGGTGATCGGCGCGCGTTGAGAGCATGCCCCCCATGTCCAGTTCTGTGGTGACCGAACGTGACTTCGTGGTGGAGGAGTTTCGCGATTACGGTCGGGTCGAGATCCGTAGCGCGGTGGACCCCATATCGCTTCAGGCCGACCCCGCTCGGAAGGCCGGTTTCAAGGCTGCGCTCGGTTCGGCTGTTCAGAAGGCCACAACAGGTGTGTTCACGCACGACGTCGAAGTGTCCCTGGTGTGGCTCCTCGAGGAGTCCCGCCGCTACCGGACCCATCTCGTGGCCGACCTCGACAACGTCATGAAGCCGATCCTCGACGCGGTCACCGGCGCCGACGGCATCATGATCGACGACAATCAGATTCAGTCGATCGACGCCTCGTGGATGACCCCGGCGGGGCGAGCGGGTTTCGAGCTGAAATTCAAGGCGCTGATGGCGGACGACTTCGTGTCTCGCGAGGGGCTTTCTTTTGTGGAGTTCAGCGCGGACCGCTGCTATCTGCTGCCGCAGATGGACAGGTCGGCCCAGGAGGCTTTGGTGCGGGGGTACCGCCAGGCGCTGGAGGCATATCGGCGAATGCTCGCTGCGGGAATCGCCGAGAGCGCCGCACGGAATGTTCTTCCGCTGGTGCGGCCGTTTCCGCGTGCGCGGCTGGGCAAGTTCACCGTATTTCCGCACGCGGATTTCTGACGGCCGGACAGAACTAGCCCACGAACACCGGGGACACCGCCGCGGTGCTGATGCGCCGCGGCTTTCCCTTGCCGTCCGCGGGGATCGTGTACAGGTCTGCTCCGTAGTCGCCGGGGAGGGCGTAGACCAGGGTGTGGGTGTCGCGCCAGACCGCCTGGTCGTCGACGCTGCGGGGTTCGGCCAGCGGGGTTTCCCGCATGGTGCGCAGGTCCAGGACGTACAGCCGCCAGGGGGCGTCCTTCGGCAGGCCCCGCACCCGCTTCTTGAAGGCGATCCGGGTGCCGTCGGGGGACAGGGACGGGCATTCGACGTTCGTGTGGAGCGTGGTGACCGTGCGGGCGCGCAGGTCGCCCCGGACCAGGTAGGTCCGGCCCTTCGTCGCCATCGTCGCGTAGAACGTGCGGTCGTCCCGCGCGAACGTCACGCCCCAGAAGTTCAGGTCCGCGGCGCGGTAGGCGCGGCCGTCCTTCAGTACCCGGTAGGCCTCCAGGGACGGGGTCAGCTTCCCGGTGCGGACGTCCACGATCGCCGCGCGGGTCGAGAAGTTCGTGCCGGCGTACGAGTCGCCGCCCACGAAGGCCGTCCACGCGGCGAAGTGGCCCGTCGGGGAGACGCGGGCGCGGGACGGGATGCCGGGGACGTCGTACCTCGCCCGCTCCTTCAGGTGCGCGTCGAGGATCACCGCCCGGTAGGTGTCGGAGACCGCGCCGTGCACCGCCCGCAGGCACACTCCGGTGCCCGAGGCGGCGTAGAAGCGCAGGCACTTGACGCCGGAGGCGATGCGGGGGCCGGAGGGGTCGGTCGCCGGGACGGTCGTCAGCTCGTCGCGGTGCGGGCCCCACGCCATGTTGCGGAAGACCATGCGGCCGGGGGTGGTCAGGGTGACGGTCCCCGAGGTGACCCGCGGGCCGCCCGGCTGGGCCCGGTCACGGCGATCCGCGCGCGCCGAGGCGTGCAGGACCGAGGCCACGGCGACCGCCGCGAGCGCGGCCAGGGCCGCCAGCAGGACGAGGATGCGGTTGCGCAGGATCATGCGGGGACCTCCCGGGCCGTGGTGGGTCGAAGGAAGCCGACCGAGACCGCCGCGCACAGCGCCAGCGTCGCCGTCGACGCCAGCAGCGCCGTACGGTCGCCCCACAGCGACCACGCGGCGCCGAACCCCAGCGAGCAGGCGAAACGGGCCAGTGCCTGGCCGGTCTGCACGACCGCCAGCCCCGATGACCTCAGGTGCTCCGGTACGCCGTCCGAGGCCACCGCCATCAGCACGCCGTCGGTCGCCGCGTAGAAGCCGCCGTGCAGGAGGAGGACGGCGTAGGGGAGCGCGGGGCCGTGCCAGGCGGTGAGCAGGAGCACGTACGCGGTCAGCAGGGCGCCGTGGCCGGCGAGGAACACCCGCCACCGGCCCACCCGGTCCGCCAGTCTCCCGAGCGGCACCGCGAGCAGCAGGAACGCCGCCGCCGTGCCCAGGGGGAGGAGCGCGAACCAGCGGTCGGGGACGCCGAGTCGGCGCTGGAGGAGGAGATAGACGAAGGAGTCGCCCACCGTCGCCAGGCCCAGCAGCAGCGCGCAGACCGTGACACGGCGGACGTCGCGGCGGCGCAGGAGGCCCAGAGCGGCGCGCAGGGTGGGACGTGGCGCAGCCCCGTCCCTGGCGTCACCCGCCCGCCCGACCGCCGGTGCCGCCGGTCCCCCCGACACTCCCGGCGCCCCCGGCACGAACAGCACCAGCACCAGCACCCCCACCGCCGCCACACAGAAGCTGACCGTGAACACCGCGTCGTAGCCGTCCACCGTCGCTCGCAGGATCAGGAACGCCACCAGCGGGCCCAGCAGCGCGCCCCCCGTGTCCATCGCGCGGTGCACGCCGAAGCTGCGGCCGCGTGTCTCCGGCGTCGACGACAGGGAGATGAGCGCGTCCCGCGGGGCCGTGCGCAGGCCCTTGCCGGTGCGGTCGGCGGCCAGGACCAGGCCGATGGGAGTGAGGGAGTGGGCCAGGAGCAGCAGGGGCTTGCAGAGCGCCGAGATGCCGTAGCCCAGGCCCGCCACCCACTTGTGGCGGCCGCCGCCCCGGTCGGCCAGATGGCCCCCGGCCAGGCGTACGAGCGCCGAGAAGCCGTTGTAGATGCCGTCCAGGAGCCCGAATCCCAGCGGGGACAGGCCGAGGCCCGTCACCAGGTACAGGGGGAGCACCGCCGTCACCATCTCCGACGAGACGTCGGTGATCAGGCTGACGGTGCCGAGCGCGAGGACCGTGGGGGCGACCGCGGCACGGCGCCGCCCGGCGCGAGGAGGCCGGGCGGCGCCTTCCGCGGACGCCGGCGGGGTCGCCCGGCTGTCCGCTACGTACACGTCAGGACGCCCAGATGCCGGTGATGTCCGTCGCGGAGGCCGCGTTGCCCGCGTGCGTGGACAGCCCCTGCGTGTCCTCCAGGGTGCGCAGCAGGTCGTAGTGGTTGTACGTGGTGGACGAGGACGAGCCCGCCGTCACCGGCTGGCCGTACAGGACCGTCGGGATGCGGTTGCCCGACAGCCGGTTGTCCTCGTCGAAGGTGACGACGAGCAGGCTGTTGTGGGTCTTGGCCCAGGTGGCGTAGCCGCCCAGGTTGTTCTTCAGCCAGGTGTCGCCGGTGGACACCGAGCAGTCGTGCATGTCGCTGCACAGGTTGGGGGTCACGAAGGAGATCTGCGGCAGCGTCGAGTAGTCCGTGGGGAACTGCGCGAACGTCTTGGCGCTGGACGTCGGCACGTTCTTGAAGCCGAACCACGGGTCGTGCTTCTGGGCGTAGTTGCCGCTGCTGCACGTGGTCGAGCCCTGGCTGGGCAGCGACTCGTTGTAGCTGGCCCAGGTGCGGCCCGCCGCGATGGCCTCCGAGGCGAGGTTGGCGGCCGAGGAGAAGCCCGGGGTGACGCAGCTGTCGTCGGTGACGCCCTGGGTGGAGCCGGAGAACAGGGCGTAGTAGTTCGGCTGGCTCGGGTGGGTGATGCCGTACGACTGGGTCAGGTTCGCACCGCCGGTCTTCAACGAGTTGATGTACGGCGCGCTGGAGGAGCCGATGACCTGACTGTAGGCGTGGTTCTCCATGACCACGACGACCACGTGGTCCGGGGTCGGCACGGCCGAGGCCGCGGACGAGGAGCCGCCGAGACCGGTCCACAGACCGACGGCCGCGGCCGTGAAGGCGAACGTGGACGCGAGTGCGGCGCGGCCGCGGCGGGCCCTCGGACGGGCAGGACTTGCGGTACTGCCGGACACATCAACCTCCGGAGGGGGGAAGGGCGGGGCTGGCGGTGCGGACAGAGCATGCACACGCCAACATTCCCGTACCCCACGGCGCCCAACCGGACGGATGAAGAGCGGATGAACTACAGCCGCTCGGCGGCCTGCCGCGCCAGCACCTCGTGCAGCGGTTCGAGCGCCCGGCGCCGGTACTCCTGGATCGCCCATCCGTTGCCGTCCGGGTCCTTGAAGTACATGAAAGTGGCCCCGTCCTGGTCGGCGAACCGCTGCGGCTCGCTGACCTCGAGACCACGTGCGGTCAGCTCCTCGTACGCGGCCTTCGCGTCCGTCACACAGAGCTGCATCCCGTGGTACGTACCAGGCTGCGGCATACCGGTCGGCACCTGCAACCCGTCGACCAGCGCGATGGAACACCCCGAGCCGGGCGGCGTCAGCTGGACGATCCGCACCCCCTCCATCACGTCGCCGTCCAGGTCGACGTGGAATCCGACCTTGTCCCGGTAGAACTCCTTGGCCCGGTCCACGTCGGAGACCGGCAGCATGATCACTTCAAGGCTCATGTCCATGGAAACGACTCCCTCGTCGTCGTACGGCTGCTCCTCACCGAAGCCCAAAACCGGCCGGGGCGCCACCGAATAGCGGCCCGGGTGCCACCGAACAGCGGTCCGGGCCGCCACCGAAGAGCGGGCCGGGGCGTCACCGGACAGCGGTCGGGGCGCTACCGAACAGCGGCCGGTCCGGCGACGAACAGGCCGAAGGCGGGGTCTCCGCCCGGGCGCTCGTGTCACTGCCTGCGGTTAGGCTCGGGCCAGTACGACCTTGATCCGAGGGGAGGCCGCGGATGACGGCGCCGGGGCGCAGGAGCAGTACCTTCACACGGCTGCTGCGGCACGGCTTCACCGATGCCTCGGCCGCCGAGCGGCTGCTGGACAGCGCCGAGCTGATGCCCGTGCGCAACGACCCGGTGCTGCTGGAGGCCCTGGGTGCCACCGCCGACCCGGACCAGGCGCTGCTCGGTCTCGTACGACTGCTCGAGGCGCAGCCCGACCCCACCGCCCGCCGCGAGCTGCTCGACACCCTGATAGCGGCCAAGCCGCTGCGCGACCGCCTCCTCGGCGTGCTCGGCGCCTCCGTCGCGCTCGCCGACCACCTCGCCCGGCACCCCCGGGACTGGCACGCGCTCGTCACGTACGAACCGCGCGACCTGCACCCGGGCGTGGAGGAGTTCGAGCGGGGCCTCGCCGAGGCCACCGACCCGGTCTCCCTGCGGGTCGCCTACCGCCGCTGCCTGCTGGCCATCGCCGCCCGTGACGTCTGTGGCACCACCCATGTCGCCGAGACCGCCGCCGAGCTCGCCGACCTCGCCACCGCGACCCTGCGCGCCGCGCTCGCCCTGGCCCGCGCCGCCGCGCCCGAGGACGCCGCGCTGTGCCGGCTCGCGGTGATCGCGATGGGCAAGTGCGGCGGCCACGAGCTCAACTACGTCTCCGACGTCGACGTCATCTTCGTGGGCGAGGCGGCGGAGGGCGCCGACGAGGGCAAGGCCCTCAGGGCGGCCACCAAGCTGGCCTCGCACATGATGCGGGTCTGCTCGGAGACCACCGTCGAGGGCTCCATCTGGCCCGTGGACGCCAACCTCCGCCCCGAGGGCCGCAACGGCCCCCTGGTGCGCACCCTCTCCAGCCACCTCGCCTACTACCAGCGCTGGGCCAAGACCTGGGAGTTCCAGGCGCTGCTCAAGGCCCGCCCGGTGGCCGGCGACATCGAGCTCGGCGAGGAGTACGTCGCCGCCCTCGAACCGCTCGTCTGGCAGGCCGCCGAGCGCGAGAACTTCGTCGCGGACGTGCAGAAGATGCGCCGCCGGGTCGTCGAGAACATCCCCGCCGCCGAGGTCGACCGCGAGCTGAAGCTCGGCCCTGGCGGCCTGCGGGACGTCGAATTCGCCGTCCAGCTGCTGCAGTTGGTGCACGGGCGGGCGGACGTGTCGCTGCGCAGCGGGACGACGCTGGACGCGCTGCAGGCGCTCGCCGCCGGCGGGTACGTGGGTCGGCAGGACGCCGTGCAACTCGACGACGCCTACCGGTTCCTGCGGTCCATGGAGCACCGCATCCAGCTGTACCGGCTGCGGCGCACGCACCTCGTCCCCGAGGACGACGCCGACCTGCGCCGCATCGGCCGCTCCCTCGGCCTGCGCGCCGATCCCGTCGCCGAGCTGACCCGCGAATGGCGGCGGCACACGGCCGTCGTACGCCGCCTGCACGAGAAGCTCTTCTACCGGCCGCTGCTCGACGCCGTCGCCCAACTAGCGCCCGGAGAGGCGCGGTTGAGCCCGGAGGCGGCGAGGGAGCGGCTGGTCGCGCTCGGGTACGCCGACCCGGCCGCCGCCCTGCGCCACCTGGAGGCGCTGGCGTCGGGCGTGACGCGCAAGGCCGCGATCCAGCGGACCCTGCTGCCCGTGCTGCTGGGTTGGTTCGCGGACTCCGCCGACCCGGACGCGGGCCTGCTCAACTTCCGCAAGGTGTCGGACGCGTTGGGCAAGACGCCCTGGTACCTGCGGCTGCTGCGGGACGAGGGCGCCGCCGCCGAGAACCTCGCGCGCGTGTTGTCCGCTGGTCGGCTCGCCCCCGATCTGCTGATGCGCGCCCCGGAGGCGGTGGCGCTGCTCGGCGACGGCGACGGCGGGGGGCTGGAGCCGCGCGGGCGGGACCATCTGGAGCAGGAGATCCTCGCCGCGGTCGGCCGCGCGGACGGCGCGGTCCAGGCGGTCACGGCGGCGCGTGGCGTACGCCGGCGGGAGCTGTTCCGCACGGCCGCCGCGGACATCGTGGGCTCCTACGGCACCGAGACGCACCCCGCCGAGGCCGATCCGGGCGCGCTGGTGGACCGCGTCGGCGCGGCGGTGTCCGACCTGACCGCGGCGACGATCGCGGGCACCCTGCGCGCGGTGGTGCGGGACGGCTGGGGGGAGGAGCTGCCGACCCGGTTCGCCGTCATCGGCATGGGCCGCTTCGGCGGACACGAACTGGGCTACGGCTCCGACGCCGACGTCGTCTTCGTGCACGAGCCGCGCGAGGGCGTGGGGGAGCGGGAGGCATCCGAGGCGGCGAACAAGGTCGTCTCCGAGATGCGGCGGCTGCTGCAGATCCCGAGCGCGGACCCGCCGCTGCTGATCGACGCCGACCTGCGGCCCGAGGGCAAGTCGGGCCCGCTCGTCAGGACGCTGAACTCGTACGAGGCGTACTACCGCCGCTGGTCGCTGGGCTGGGAGTCGCAGGCGCTGCTGCGGGCCGAACCGGTCGCGGGCGACGAGGACCTGGGCCGCCGCTTCGTCGAGCTGATAGACCCGCTGCGGTACCCGGCGCGCGGGCTCGGGGACGAGGCCGTACGGGAGATCCGGCGCCTGAAGGCCCGGATGGAGGCCGAGCGGATGCCGCGCGGCGCCGACCCCAAGCTGCACACCAAGCTCGGGCCCGGCGGCCTGTCCGACGTCGAGTGGACCGTGCAGCTGCTGCAGCTTCGGCACGGGCACGCGGAGCCGGGGCTGCGCACGACACGGACGCGCGCGGCGCTGGCGGCGGCGCGTGCCGCCGAGCTGATCTCGGCCGAGGACGCGGAGATCCTGGACGAGGCGTGGGTCCTGGCCACGCGCGTGCGCAACGCCGTGATGCTGGTGCGCGGCCGGGCCGGGGACACCTTCCCGTCGGACGGTCGCGAGCTGGCCGCCGTGGGGCGCTACCTGGGCTTCGGCGACGGAATGGTCGGCGACATGCTCGACGCCTACCGGCGCACGGCGCGCAGGGCACGGTCGGTGGTGGACGAGCTGTTCTACGGGGGCTGAGCGAGGTCCTACAGGGGGCTGAGCAGAACTCACGGGGCTGAGCGAGGTCCTCCGCGGGCTGAACGCAGCGCACGGGGCTGAGCGAGCCCTCGGATCACCTGCCCAGCAGAGCCCGCGCATGCCCGAGAAACCCCGCCAGCCCCACCTCGAAGGCCCGGTCCGCCCGCCCCTCGCCCACCGCGGCGAGCGCCTCCGCCAGCCGGGGCGTCGGGGTCCGCTCCGTCAGCTCCCACATCGTCTCCGGCGCCGCGAGGTCCAGCGCGGACCCCAGGATCAGGTTCTCCAGGGCGATGATCAGCGGCATCACCTCGCTCGCCGCGAAGCCCGCCGTCAGCAGGAGGTTCACCGCGCGCTCGTACTGCTCCAGCACCCGGGGCGCCCGCACGGGTGAGGTCATGAGCAGCGGGATCGCCCTCGGGTGGGCGGCGAAGGCCGCGCGGTAGGAGCGGGCCCAGGCCTCCAGCGCCGTGTCCCAGGGGGCGAGGTCCAGCGTCCCGGGGTCGATCGCCTCGGCCACCCGCTCCCGCAGCAGCTCCACGATCCCGTCCCGGCCGTCCACATGGTGATACACCGAGCCGGTCTGCGCCCCCAGCCGCTTGGCGATCTGCGGGACGCTGAAGTCCCCCTGCTCGTCGACCAGTTGCAGAGCCGTCGTGGTGATGCGCTCGCGGTCGAGGAGCGGTGTGCGCGGCCGTCCCATGGTTGGCGGTCCCCCTTGAGGTCTTCCCGGATGCCCACGAGGAGGCTACATTGCCGAAACCGAAAGCCTTTAGGTTTACGGTCCCGGGTGCCATCCTCCCGCCCGGGGGCCGTCGGCCGACCCGCACGCCCGGAATCCTCCCCGTCCGCCGCGCCCGAAGGGCTTGCCCATGTCCGTCACCACCCCCGAGGAGAGAACGCCGGCCGCCACGGCGACTCTCCGCTCCGGTTCCCTCGGCAGCGCCGACATCGCGTTCTTCGTGGTGTCCGCCGCCGCCCCGCTCACCGTCATGGCCGGCGTCGCCCCGCTCGCGATCCTGCTCGGCGGTATCGGCGCCCCGGCCGGCTACCTCATCGCCGGCATCACCCTCGCCGTCTTCGCCGTCGGCTTCACCACCATGAGCCGCCACGTGAAGAGCGGCGGCGCCTTCTACGCGTACATCACCCGCGGCCTCGGCCGCCCCGTCGGCATCGGCGCCGCCCTGCTCGCCCTGATCGGCTACAACGGCATGGAGATCGGCGTCTACGGCCTCCTCGCCTCCGCCACCAAGGACACCCTGCACGCCCTGTTCGGCACCGGCGTCCCCTGGCTGCCCATCTCCCTCGCCGGCCTGCTCCTCATCGGCTACGGCGGCTTCCGCTCGATCGACTTCGGCGCCAAGGTGCTGGGCGTACTGCTCCTCGCCGAGACCGGCATCCTGGTGCTCCTCGCGGGAGGGGTACTGGTCAAGGGCGGTGCGCACGGCCTGTCGGGCGCCTCCTTCGCCCCGGGCCACGTCATGGTCTCCGGTACCGCGGTCGTCCTGGCCTTCGCCTTCGCCGCGTTCACCGGTTTCGAGTCGACCGTCATCTACCGCCGCGAGGCCCGAGACCCCGACCGCACCATCCCGCGTGCCACCTACGTGGCCGTCGCGTTCCTCGGCCTCTTCTACGCCTTCATCGTCTGGATCGTCATCCAGGCCTTCGGCAACGCCGACGTGATCGCCGCGGCCGCCAAGGACCCCGGCGGGCTGTTCTTCTCCGCCATCACCACCTACGTCGGCGGCTGGGCGGCCGACCTGATGCACGTCTTCATCGTCACCAGCGTCATCGCCTCGCTCCTCGCCTTCCACAACGCGATCAACCGGTACGCCCTCGCCCTCGCCGAGGAGGGCGTCCTGCCGAAGGCGCTGGGCCGCGTCCACCCGCGCCACCGCTCCCCGTACGTCGCCGGGATCGCCCAGACCGCCCTCGGCGCGGCCGTCGTCGTCGCCTTCTGGGCCGTCGGCGCCGACCCCTACCAGCAGCTGCTCCTGTGGGTGAACACCCCGGGAATGATCGGCCTGTTCCTGCTCCAGCTGCTCGCCGCGATCGCCGTGCCCTGCTACTTCCGGCGGGTGAGCCACCAGGAGGGCGCCCTGCGCACGATCGTCGCGCCGGTGGTCGCGGCGGTGCTGCTCGCCACCGCGATAGGGCTCGTCATCACCCACATCGACCTGTTCACCGGCGCCTCGTCCACCGTCGACACCGTCCTGATCGTCACGGCCCCCGCCGTGTTCGTGGCGGGCCTGGCCCTGGCCTGGTGGCTGCGCCGCGAACGGCCCGAGGTGTACCGGGACTTCGCCGCCGAGCCCGCCGAATAGCCGTACGAGAAAGCCGTACGAGAAAGCCGTACGAGAAAAGGGAGTTCACCCCAGTCATGCTCGCCCCCGATCTGATCCTCACCGGCGCCGAGATCCGCACCCTCGACCCCGAACGCCCCTACGCCGGCGCCGTCGCCGTCCGCGACGGGGTGATCTCGGCGGTCGGGGACGAGGCGGACGTACCCGCGTGGCGCGGGCCCGGTACCGAGGTCGTGGCCCTGGAGGGGGCGCATCTCGTGCCCGGGCTCGTGGACGCGCACAGCCATCCCGTGTGGGGGCTGGACATGGCCACCGGCGTGGACCTGTCGGGGGTGCGTGACCTGGCGGGGCTGCGGGCCGCGCTGGCCGGGGCCGAGCGGATCGACGGGTGGGTCGTCGGATTCGGCCTCGACCACAACGCCTTCGAGGGGCGGCCGGTCGACCGTGCCCTCGTCGAGGACGTGACCGGCGCCGGTACCCCCGTCTTCCTGCGCCTCTACGACGGCCACTCCGCCCTCGCGACCGGCGCCGCGCTGGCCGCGGCGGGCGTCACCGGGCCGCGGGTCTTCGCCCAGCGCTCGGAGGTGGTCTGCGACGCCTCCGGGCGGCCCACCGGGCACCTCGTCGAACACGCGGCGATGGACCTGCTCACGAAGGTGCTGCCACGGCCCTCCTACGAGGCCCGCCGCACCCGCCTGGTCGAGCTGCTCACGGCGATGGCCGCGACCGGGCTGACCGGTGCGCACGTCATGGACGCGGGGGACATGGAGCTGGTCGGCTCGGTCGCCCGGGAGACGGTGCTGCCGGTGCGGCTGCGGTTCGCGCCCTGGTGCATGCCCGGAGCGGACGCGGCCGCGCTGGCGGAGCTCGTGCAGGTGCAGGGGCGCGGGGGCCGGCACTGGCGGGTCGGCGGGGTGAAGTTCTTCATGGACGGCACCGTGGAGGGCGGCACCGCATGGCTGGAGCACGCGGACTGCCACGGCCAGGGAACGGATGCCTTCTGGCCGGACCCCGAGGCGTACGCGGCCGCGGTACGGCACCTGCACGCCGCCGGCGTCCGCACCGCCACGCACGCCATCGGGGACGCCGCGGTACGGCACGTCCTGGACGTCGTGGCGGGGCTCGGGCCCGACGCCCGGGGCCGGCACCGCGTGGAGCACATCGAGACGGCGCCGGACGCGCTGCTGCCGCGGTTCGCCGAGCTGGGAGTGGCTGCGTCCATGCAGCCGCCGCACACCGCGTACACCCGGGCCGACGGCACCGACGAGTGGTCCCGCCGCCTGGGCACCGCCCGCGCCGGGCACGCCTGGCGGCTGCGGGACCTGCGGGACGCGGGCGCGACGGTCGCCCTCGGCTCGGACTGGCCGATCGCCCACTACGACGTGCGGGCCGTCCTGGCGACGGCACGGGCGCCCAGGGGAGCGGCCTCCGCGCGGGCGGGGCTGACGGGTCTCGAGGCGCTGGAGGGCTGCACCAGCCACGCGGCGCGGGCGGCGGGGGAGGCCCGGGAGGCGGGGCGGATCGCCGTCGGGTACCGGGCCGACCTCACGGCCCTGGCCCTGGATCCCGTGAAGGCCCCTGCGGACGAGGTGGCCGAGGCACCGGTACGGCTGACGGTGACCGGAGGCCAGGTGGTGCACCGAGCGGACTGAACTACGCCTTCGACGGCAGTGGCTCGTCCTTCTCCGTCTTCTCCGGCACCGTCCTCGGCAGGGCGTACGGCAGCCTTCCGTACCACGCCCACGCCACCGCGAACCCGAACGCCAGGCACAGCAGGCCGCCCACCGCGTCGAGCCAGAAGTGGTTCGCCGTCGCCACGATCACGATCAGGGTGGCCACCGGGTACAGGAGACCCAGCACCCGCACCCACGGCACGCTCGCCAGCGCGAAGACGGTCAGCCCGCACCACAGGGACCAGCCGATGTGCATGGACGGCATCGCGGCGTACTGGTTGGACATGTGCTTGAGGTCGCCGGAGGCCATCGAACCCCAGGTCCGGTGGATCAGAACGGTGTCGATGAAGCGGCTGCCGTTCATCAGCCGCGGGGGCGCCAGCGGATACAGGTAGTAGCCGACCAGGGCCACGCCCGTCGTCGCGAACAGCACCAGCCGGGTCGCCGCGTAGCGGCCGGGATGACTGCGGAACAGCCACACCAGCACACTCAGGGTCACGATGAAGTGCAGTGTGGCGTAGTAGTAGTTCATGCCGACGATCAGCCAGGACACCGAGTTCACCGTGTGGTTGACCGACTGCTCCACGGCGAGGCCCAGTTGGTGCTCGGTCTTCCAGATCCAGTCGGCGTTGCGCAGCGCCTTGCCGCGCTGCTCCGGGACCGCGTTGCGGATGATCGAGTACGTCCAGTAACTCACCGCGACCAGAAGGATCTCGAACCACAGACGGGGGCGGCGGGGAGTGCGCAGCCGGCCCAGGAGGCGGGGGCTCGCGGGAGTCCGTTCCGCGGCCGTGGGGGAGTCAGGAACGGCCGCCTGCTCACGGTCTCCCAGACTGGTCACGGTCGAGTCACCCATGGGCACAGAGTCTGCCAGAAATGCCTTCCGCCACCGATCATCCCCCGGTTGGGTTCAGGTCGCACTTCCTACAACGCGCGGACCCCTGCCCCTACTCCCGGCGTACCGCCGAAACCCGCGGATTCTCCGCCCTAGGGACGATTCCTGTCCCCAGGGGCCGAAGCGGTCGACCCCCGCACCACCAGCTCCGGCATGAACACGAACTCACTGTGGGGCGCGGGCGTTCCGCCGATCTCCTCCAGCAACGTGCGTACCGCGGCCTGTCCCATCGCCGGCACCGGCTTGCGGATCGTGGTCAGCGGCGGATCCGTGAAGGCGATCAGCGGGGAGTCGTCGAAGCCCACCACCGAGATGTCCTTCGGGACGTCGAGGCCGTGCTGCCGCGCCGCACGTATCGCGCCGAGCGCCATCATGTCGCTCGCGCACACGATCGCCGTGCAGTCACGGCCGATCAGCGCGGTGGCGGCGGCCTGACCGCCCTCCAGCGTGTAGAGGGAGTGCTGGACGAGGTCGTTCTCGATGGTCTCCGCGTTCAGACCGAGCTGGTCCTGCATCGCACGCACGAACCCCTCGATCTTGCGCTGCACGGGCACGAACCGCTTCGGGCCGAGGGCGAGACCGATGCGCGTGTGCCCCAGGGACGCCAGATGCGTCACCGCCAGCGTCATCGCGGCGCGGTCGTCGGGGGAGATGAAGGGCGCCTGCACCTTGGGTGAGAAGCCGTCCACAAGGACGTACGGCACGCCCTGCGCACGCAGGCGCTCGTAGCGCTCCATGTCGGCGGTGGTGTCGGCGTGCAGTCCGGAGACGTAGATGATGCCGGCGACACCCCGGTCGACCAGCATCTCGGTCAGCTCGTCCTCGGTCGAGCCGCCCGGGGTCTGCGTGGCCAGCACCGGGGTGTAGCCCTGCCGGGTCAGCGCCTGCCCGATCACCTGCGCCAGCGCCGGGAATATCGGGTTCTCCAGCTCGGGGGTTATCAGCCCCACCAGCCCCTCGCTGCGTTGGCGCAGCCGCACGGGACGCTCGTAGCCGAGCACGTCCAGTGCGGCCAGCACGGACTGGCGGGTGGTGGCGGCGACGCCCGGCTTGCCGTTGAGGACGCGGCTGACGGTCGCTTCGCTCACCCCCGCCTGAGCAGCGATGTCGGCAAGCCGTGTGGTCACGGCACCGGACTGTACCGGCCGTATCGTCATCGCGGTCCCTCTGTTCTGGTCGGTGCCCCTTGTCCCGCAAGGGGATGATTCCCGCGCCGGAGCCGGATGGCAAGAGCTTGCAGAGTCTTGCACAACCCGGCCGTATCCCGCTCAGGCCTGGCGAACAAGGGTCTCGTGACGGTCGACACGGGGTCACGGCGACGTAACTTCCGCATCCTCTTGCACTTTTTTGCTGCAAGGTCTTTCGCAAGGCTTACATCGCTGTTACGTTCCCTGACGCCCGGCCGCCGCAACGGCGCAGTCGGCAACACAGCGGGAACGGCGGACGGGGCCGATCCCGCACCACACGGGCTTAACCCTCAAGGAGAACTCATGCGGCGTGGCATAGCGGCCACCGCGCTGGTGGCGTCCCTCGCCCTCGCGGCGACGGCCTGCGGCGGAAGCGACAGCGGCAGCGACAAGAGCAGCGGGCCGGTCACCATCACCTGGTGGGACACCTCCAACGCCACCAATGAGGCGCCGACGTACAAGGCCCTGGTCAAGCAGTTCGAGGCCGCCAACAAGGACATCAAGGTCAAGTACGTCAACGTGCCCTTCGACCAGGCGCAGAACAAGTTCGACACCGCCGCCGGTTCCAAGGGCGCCCCGGACATCCTGCGCTCCGAGGTCGGCTGGACCCCCGCCTTCGCCAAGAAGGGCTACTTCCTGCCGCTGGACGGCACCGACGCCCTCGCGGACAAGGACAAGTTCCAGTCCAGCCTGATCACGCAGGCCCAGTACCAGGGCAAGACGTACGGCGTCCCGCTGGTCACCGACACCCTCGCCCTCGTCTACAACAAGGCGCTGTTCAAGAAGGCCGGCATCACCGAGGCCCCCAAGACCTGGGACGAGCTGAAGGCCGACGCCGCCAAGGTCCAGGACAAGGCCAAGGTCGACGGCTACTGGGGCTCCACCCAGGCCTACTACGCCCAGAGCTTCCTCTACGGCGAGGGCACCGACACGGTCGACGCCTCCGCCAAGAAGATCACCGTGAACTCGCCCGCCGCGAAGAAGGCCTACGGCACCTGGCTGAGCCTGTTCTCCGGCAAGGGCCTGCACAAGGCCGACACCACCGCCGACGCCTACGCCCACATCCAGGACGCGTTCGTCAACGGCAAGGTCGCCTCGATCGTCCAGGGTCCGTGGGAGATCACGAACTTCTACAAGGGCTCGGCCTTCAAGGACAAGTCCAACCTCGGCATCGCCACCGTCCCGGCCGGCTCCACCGGCAAGGCGGGCGCCCCGACCGGCGGCCACAACCTGTCCGTCTACGCGGGCTCGGACTCGGCGCACCAGAAGGCGGCCCTGAAGTTCGTCAACTTCATGACCTCCGCCAAGTCGCAGACGGAGATCGCCCTGAAGAACTCCACGCTGCCCACCCGCGCCGACGCCTACACCTCCGAGGTCAAGGCCGACCCGGGCATCGCCGGCTACCAGGGCGTGCTGTCCGCCGCCCAGCCGCGGCCCGCGCTGCCCGAGTACAGCTCCCTGTGGGGTCCGCTGGACACCGAGCTGCCGAAGATCGCCGGTGGCAAGGAGTCCCTGGACAAGGGCCTGAGCAACGCCGAACTGGCCATCGCCAAGCTCGTGCCGGACTTCAGCAAGTAAATCCGAGCGGCCGCCGGATCCCCCTTACGAGGACGGACCCGGCGGCCACCGGTCTGCGCCCAGCCTCTTCTCAGTGCCGTAGAACTTCCAGAAGGTGTCGAACATGACAGTCGCCATCGACCGCGCCACCGGCAAACGCCGTGGCGAGCGCGGGCCGCGGCCCGGGCTGGGCCAGCGCCTCAAGCACAGCTACCAGAAGTACTGGTACGCGTACGCGATGATCACCCCGGTGGTGATCGTCCTCGGCGTCCTCGTGCTCTATCCCCTGGTGTACGGCCTCTATCTGACGCTCACGGACGCCAACAGCCTCAACACCGCGCGCACGATCGGCGTCAACCACATCGACGCCACCTACAAGTTCATCGGCCTGGACAACTACAAGGACATCCTGTTCGGCCCGCTGTCCTACGACCGCTTCTGGTCGCACTTCATCTGGACGGTCGTGTGGACCGCCGTGTGCGTCGCCCTGCACTACAGCATCGGCCTCGGCTTCGCGCTGCTGCTCAACCAGAAGCTGCGCGGCCGCACCCTCTACCGGCTGCTGCTGATCGTGCCCTGGGCCGTGCCCACCTTCGTCACCGTCTTCGGCTGGCGGATCATGCTCTCCGACGGCGGCATCATCAACACCGCCCTCCACGCACTGCATCTGCCGCAGCCGTCCTGGCTGGAGGACACCTTCTGGCAGCGGTTCGCCGCCGTCATGGTCAACACCTGGTGCGGTGTGCCGTTCATGATGGTCTCGCTCCTCGGCGGCCTGCAGTCCATCGACTCCTCGCTGTACGAGGCGGCCGAGATGGACGGCGCGAGCGCCTGGCAGCGCTTCCGCTACGTCACCCTCCCGGGCCTGCGCTCGGTCAGCTCCACGGTCGTCCTGCTCGGCATCATCTGGACCTTCAACCAGTTCGCCGTCATCTTCCTGCTGTTCGGCCCGACCTCCGCCCCGGACGCCCAGATCCTCGTCACCTGGGCCTACTACCTCGGCTTCGGACAGCAGCCGCGCGACTTCGCGCAGTCGGCCGCCTACGGCATCCTGCTGCTGGCCATCCTGATCGTCTTCACCTCGTTCTACCGCCGCTGGCTGAACCGCAATGAGCAGCAGCTCGCGATCTGAGGCAGGAGTTCCCATGAGTACGACCACTGTCCAGACCTCGTCCGCGGCGACCGACGACGGCCCGAAGCCGGCTGCCCCCGGCAAGGTCCGCGGGCGCGGCCGGCGCAGCCTCGGCGCCTCGCTCGCCTCCCACGGCATCCTGATCGCCGGAAGCGTCGTCGCGCTCTTCCCGATCGCCTGGCTCGTCTTCCTCTCCCTCGGCCCGGACAAGGACGACTACCTCCACCCGGGTGGCATCTGGAAGAAGATGACGCTCGACAACTACTCGTTCGTCCTGAACCACACGAGCTTCTTCGACTGGCTGAAGAGCTCCCTGATCGTCTCGCTGGGCACCACCGTGCTCGGCGTCCTGGTCGCCGCCACCACCGGATACGCCGTCTCCCGCATGCGTTTCCCGGGCTACCGCAAGTTCATGTGGGTGCTCCTGCTCACCCAGATGTTCCCGGTGGCCGTCCTCATGGTGCCGATGTACCAGATCCTGGGCGACCTGGGACTCATCGACAGCTACCTCGGTCTCGTCCTCGTCTACTGCTCGACGGCGGTGCCGTACTGCGCCTGGCTGCTCAAGGGCTACTTCGACACCATCCCGTTCGAGATCGACGAGGCCGGCCGCGTCGACGGGCTCAGCCCCTTCGGCACCTTCGCCCGGCTGATCCTGCCGCTCGCCAAGCCGGGCCTGGCGGTCGCCGCCTTCTACAGCTTCATCACCGCCTTCGGCGAGGTCGCCTTCGCCACCACGTTCATGCTGGACGACCAGAAGTACACGCTCGCCGTCGGTCTGCAGACCTTCATCAGCGAACACGACGCCCAGCGCAACCTGATGGCCGCGACCGCGGTACTGATCGCCATACCGGTGTCCGCGTTCTTCTACCTCGTGCAGAAGAACCTGGTGACCGGCCTGACCGCGGGCGGCACCAAGGGCTGACGCCCTGGGCACAGGACCCGAGGCGGTCGCGGTCGCCATCCGACCCCGCTGCGACCGCGGCCGCCTCGTCGCCCGACCCGCCGCCGTTCCGCACCACAGCCCATGACCCCACCCCAGTCACGTATCAAGGACGCCATGAGCCAGCAGCACACTGCCGCCGACCCGGCCCCGACCTCCGCCGTAGCCACCGTCGCCAAGCGCCGGGACTGGTGGCGCGACGCGGTGATCTACCAGGTCTACCCGCGCAGCTTCGCCGACAGCAACGGCGACGGCATGGGCGACCTGGAAGGCGTACGTTCCCGACTCCCGTACCTGCGCGACCTCGGCGTGGACGCCGTGTGGCTGAGCCCCTTCTACGCCTCCCCGCAGGCCGACGCCGGCTACGACGTGGCCGACTACCGCGCCGTGGACCCCATGTTCGGCAACCTCCTGGACGCCGACGCGCTGATCCGCGACGCCCGCGAGCTGGGCCTGCGGATCATCGTCGACCTGGTCCCGAACCACTCCTCCGACCAGCACGAGTGGTTCAAGCGGGCCCTGCGCGAGGGCCCCGGCTCGCCGCTGCGGGAGCGCTACCACTTCCGCCCCGGCAAGGGCGCCGACGGTGAACTCCCGCCCAACGACTGGGAGTCCATCTTCGGCGGCCCGGCGTGGACCCGCGTCACCGAGCCCGACGGCACCCCCGGCGAGTGGTACCTGCACCTCTTCGCCCCCGAGCAGCCCGACTTCAACTGGGAGCACCCGGCGGTCGGCGACGAGTTCCGCTCCATCCTGCGGTTCTGGCTCGACATGGGCGTCGACGGCTTCCGCATCGACGTCGCGCACGGCCTGGTCAAGGCCGCGGGCCTGCCCGACCTCGGCGCCCACGACCAGCTGAAGCTGCTGGGCAACGATGTCATGCCGTTCTTCGACCAGGACGGCGTGCACGAGATCTACCGCCAGTGGCGCCTGATCCTCGACGAGTACAGCGGCGAGCGCATCTTCGTCGCCGAGGCCTGGACGCCGACCGTCGAGCGCACCGCCAACTACGTCCGCCCGGACGAGCTCCACCAGGCCTTCAACTTCCAGTACCTGTCCACCGCCTGGGACGCGGCCGAGCTCCGCGAGGTCATCGACCGCACCCTGGAGGCGATGCGGCCGGTGGGCGCCCCGTCCACCTGGGTGCTGTCCAACCACGACGTCACCCGGCACGCCACCCGCTTCGCCAACCCGCCCGGCCTCGGCACCCAGATCCGCCTGGCCGGCGACCGCGAACTCGGCCTGCGCCGGGCCCGGGCCGCGTCCCTGCTGATGCTGGCGCTGCCCGGTTCGGCGTACGTCTACCAGGGCGAGGAACTCGGCCTCCCGGACGTCGTCGACCTCCCGGACGAGGTCCGCCAGGACCCGGCGTACTTCCGCGGCGCGGGCCAGGACGGCTTCCGCGACGGCTGCCGGGTGCCGATCCCGTGGACGCGCACGGGCTCCTCGTACGGCTTCGGCGGCGGCAGCAGCTGGCTCCCGCAGCCGACGGGCTGGGGCGACCTGAGCGTGGAGGCCCAGACCGGCACCCCCGGCTCCACCCTGGAGCTCTACCGCGCCGCCCTCGCCACCCGCAGCGCCCACCCCGACCTCGGCGCGGGCGACTCGGTGGAGTGGCTGCGGGCCCCCGAGGGCGTACTCGCCTTCCGGCGCGGCGAGTTCGTGTGCGTCGCCAACACGACCGGCGAGTCGGTCACCACCCCGTCCTACGGCCGCGTCCTCCTCACCAGCGGCGAGGTGACGGAGGCGGACGGCGAGACGAAGGTCCCCTCGGACACGACGGTGTGGTTCACGACGACCTGACACCCCCACCACCAGAGGCCTGCCACCCCTCCCGGGCGGCAGGCCTCTGCCATGCTCCCCCTCATGCCCGCCACTTCCCAGGCCACTTGGTGGCCCCGCTCCCTCACCACCCCGCGCCTGCACCTGCGCCCCGTCGAGCCGGGTGACGTCCCCGCGCACTCCCGGATGTGGACCGACGCGGAGGTGCGCCGGCATCTGGGCGGACCGGTCGACGCCGAGGTGGTCCGGGCCCGCGAACGGCTCTGCGTGGGCGCACCGGGCCTGCTGAGCATCGTGCGCCGGGCCGACGACGAGGTGCTGGGCTCGGTGCTGGTGCAGCCGGACGCCAGGGACGGCCGCACCGAGGTCTCCTACCAACTGCTGCCCGAGCACTGGGGCCACGGCTACGCGCGCGAGGCCGTCACGGCCGTAGCCGACTGGGCTCCGGTCGCCGTGCCGGGGCGGGACCTGGTCGCCGTCACCCAGGAGGCCAACACCCGCTCCCGTCGGCTTCTCGAGGCCCTCGGCGCCACTCTCGCCGAGCGGTTCGTCGAGTTCGGCCGGCCGCAGGTGCTGTACCGGCTGCCCGCCCCGCCGCGCTGAAATTTCTTGCATCAACTTCACACGGCCCGCTGCCTTTTCAGGCAGCGGGCATTTAACATCTCCGTCATCGCAAGTTGGTTGAAAGCTTGCAGCAAAAACCTTCAACGGTGAAGGAACCCCACATGGCATCACGCAGAATCCTTTCCGCGGCCGTCGCCGCCTCCACGGTCGCCATTGTCATGAGCACAACGAGTGCGGAGGCCTCCCCGCCCGGCACCAAGGACGTCACCGCCGTGCTCTTCGAGTGGAACTTCGCCTCCGTGGCCAAGGAGTGCACCAACACCCTCGGTCCCGCGGGGTACGGCTACGTCCAGGTCTCCCCGCCCGCCGAGCACATACAGGGCTCGCAGTGGTGGACCTCGTACCAGCCGGTGAGCTACAAGATCGCGGGCCGGCTCGGTGACGCCACCGCCTTCAAGAACATGATCAACACCTGTCACGCGGCCGGCGTGAAGGTCGTCGTCGACACCGTCGTCAACCACATGGCCGCGGGCAGCGGCACCGGCACCGGCGGATCGTCGTATACGAAGTACAACTACCCCGGGCTGTACTCCTCGTACGACTTCGACGACTGCACCTCCCAGGTCTCCAACTACCAGGACCGCTGGAACGTCCAGCACTGCGAACTCGTCGGCCTCGCCGACCTGGACACGGGGGAGGAGTACGTCCGCGCCACCATCGCCGGCTACATGAACTCCCTCCTCGGTTACGGCGTCGACGGCTTCCGCATCGACGCCGCCAAGCACATCGACGCCGCCGACCTCGCCAACATCAAGTCCCGCCTGACCAACCCGAACGCCTACTGGAAGCAGGAGGTCATCTACGGCGCCGGCGAGGCCGTGCAGCCCACCGAGTACACCGGCAACGGGGACGTGCAGGAGTTCCGCTACGCCTACGACCTCAAGCGGGTCTTCAACAACGAGAACCTCGCCTACCTGAAGAACTACGGCGAGGGCTGGGGGTACATGAGCAGCTCCGTGGCGGGCGTCTTCGTGGACAACCACGACACCGAGCGCAACGGCTCGACCCTGAACTACAAGGACGGGGCCAACTACACCCTCGCCAACGTCTTCATGCTCGCCTGGCCCTACGGCGCCCCGGACATCAACTCCGGCTACGAGTGGTCGAACGCCGACGCCGGACCGCCCAACGGCGGCCAGGTGAACGCCTGCTGGCAGGACGGCTGGAAGTGCCAGCACGCCTGGCCCGAGATCATCCGCATGGTCGCCTTCCGCAACGCCACCCGCGGCCAGGCCGTCACCAACTGGTGGGACGACGGCAACGACGCCATCGCCTTCGGTCGCGGCACCAAGGGCTTCGTGGCCATCAACCACGAGTCCGGCTCACTGAGCCGCACGTACCAGACCTCACTGTCCGCCGGGACGTACTGCAACGTGCAGAACAACACGAGCGTGACGGTGAACTCCAGCGGACAGTTCACGGCGACCCTGGGCTCGAACACGGCTCTGGCCATCTACACGGGCAAGTCGACCTGCTGACCGCCCCCATACGACCGTCGCGGTCAGCGGGGACGCGCTGACCGCGACGGTTCCGGTGAGGTCACCGGTGACCTACGACATCGGGCGGTGACCCCTCACTTCCAGGTGTCAGCGGTGGAGTACCCGGACGAACTGCCCGTCGTGCAGGAGCGGTTCGTTCCGGACTCCCAGGTCACGTTCCCGGAGCCGTCCTTCTTGATGTACTTGTACGTGAAGGCCGTGCTCTTGGGCACGATGACCAGCTTGCTCCACGTCGGGTACGACTCCGACGACAGCGGGATCGCGTCGGCGGTGTTCCAGGACCCGAGGGAGGCGACGGAGCCGACGAGGTAGACGTTGGTGCCCCAGTCGGTCGTCGCGTACTCGTTGAACGTGACGTCGGTGGCGTCCGCGTCGGCCACGTTCCACGAGTTGTTCAGAGAGATCGCCGAAGTCGCGGTCGTGGCAGACCTGTTGGCGTTGGACTCCCAGGTGACGTTCCCGGAGGCGTCCTTCTTGATGTACTTGAAGGTGAACGACGTGTTGATCGGCACGCCCACCTCGCCCGACCAGACCGGGTAACCGGACGACGACAGCTTGACCGCCTTCGAGGTGTCCCAGCCGCCCAGCGCCGCGATCGAGCCGACGACGTAGACGTCGGTGCCGCTCGCGGTGGGAACGTACTCCTTGAAGGTCGCGCTGACCGTGGAGCCGGTGGAGCCGGAGCCGCCGCCCGTGTCGCCGCAGCCCACCGTGCAGGTGTAGGAGGAGTTGTAGAAGGCGACCGCGCTCTTGGCGGGGATGGTGATCGAGGCGCTGCCGCCGGAGACGGTGACCTTGGTCGCGCCGCCGTCGACGACGTTGCTGTAGGTGCCGTCGGCCATGCCGGTGGTGAAGCTGTAAGTGGCGGAGGAGGAGCCGTTGTTGAGGGCGAAGAAGCCCGCGCCCGAGCGGCCGAAGCCGATCACGTTCGAGGACTTGGTCTGCCAGTCGGAGACCGCCGCCGTGTCCACCGCGTTGTGCCAGGCCACCATGCCGACGACGCCCGTGTCACGGTCCAGGCAGTACCAGGAGCCGTTCGAGCAGTCCGTGGCGGTCACGAACCCGGATGAATTGGGCGGGGCCTGGTCGCTCTGGGTCCACTCCCAGCTGGCGTAGACCGTGGGCGTCGACCACTTGTAGGCGAGCTGGAAGAGGTTGGCGAGCTTGTAGGTGTCGCCGTCCTTGTACGACATGTGCAGGCCGTTGCGCTCGGTGTCGTGGTTGGTCACGAAGGACACCGAGTTCGCCGCCGGCAGGATGCCGCTGCTCGCCAGCGAGGACAGGTCGCTGACATTGCCCTGGAAGGCCGACTTCATCCTGCTCGCGTAGGTGAAGTCCAGGACGTCGCCGGAGGCGTAGTAGTCCGAGGGCTGCGGGGTCGAGCCCGGGTAGATCTCCTGGAAGACGTACGGCGCCGTACCCGACGTCGTGCTGGTCAGCTTGGACTCGATGGCCGCCATGTCGGCCTCGGGGATGTGCTTGGCCGTGTCCACCCGGAAGCCGTCGACACCGAGGGCGAGCTGCGCGTTGAGGTAGTCGGCTATGCCGGCGCGGACCGTGTCCGAGCCGGTCCTGAGGTCGGGCAGGCCGAGCAGTTCGCAGTTCTGGACCTGGGTGAGGTTGGAGTAGTCCTGGATGGTGAGGTCGGAGGTGGGACAGTCCGAGGAGTCGTGGTAGTCGGAGCGGTTCCACTCAGGGGTGTCGTACTTGCTGGTGACCGTCGTGCCGTTGTAGCCGGCGCCGGTCTGGGCGGCGGTGTGGTTGATCACCGCGTCCGTGTAGACCTTGACGCCGGCCGCGTGGCAGGCACTGATCATCGACGCGAACTTCGCCCGCGAACCGAAGCGGCTGTTGAGGTCGTAGGAGTACGGCTGGTAGACGTCCCACCAGTAGTACGAGGACTGCTTCAGGGATTCGGCGGGCGGTGCCACCTGGACCGCGCCGTAGCCGGCGGGGCCCAGCACGTTCGTGCACTCCGAGGCGATGGAGTCCCAGTTCCATTCCCAGAGGTTGGCGATGACGTCGCCCTTGGCGGTGGTGTCGGCGTGCGCGTCGGCGGCGGGCAGGGCGACGGCGCCCGCGACGGCCAGCGTGCCGGCGGCGACGGCAGTGACCGTGCGCCGGAGGACACCCGGGGGTCGGTGTCTGCTCATGTGCGGCTCCGTTGAAGGGGTGTTGGGCTTTCAACCAGTGGTGAGCGTGGGGGAGTTGAGAAGGGCACGTCAAGGTTGCAGTTGAAACTTCTTGCTGTGAATTTCAAGCCTCTTGCTGTAAACCTTTCGTCGGCGGTACGGTCACGCGGGGTCGGACCCACCAGAGCCGTCATCGCAAGGAGTTTCCGCCTGTGATACCGAGAGCGAGACGGGTCGCGGCCGTCACTGTCGTGGCTGTAGCCGCCGCCCTGATCCAGCCACTGGCCGCGCAGGCGGCCTCCCCGCCGCCACCGCCGTCGGACGCGAAACTCGCCGCCGAGCCCGCCCGGCACGACGACACCCGCGAGCAGTTCTACTTCGTCATGCCGGACCGTTTCGCCAACGGGGACACCGGCAACGACAAGGGCGGCCTGACGGGCTCACGCCTGAGCACCGGCTACGACCCCACCGACAAGGGCTTCTACCAGGGCGGTGACCTCAAGGGCCTTACCGGGAAGCTGGACTACATCAAGGGCCTGGGCACCACCGCCATCTGGATGGCCCCGATCTTCAAGAACCAGCCCGTGCAGGGCACCGGCTCCAACGCCTCGGCCGGCTACCACGGTTACTGGATCACCGACTTCACCAAGGTCGACCCGCACTTCGGCACCAACAAGGACCTCGCGACCCTCATCTCCAAGGCGCACGCCAAGGGCATGAAGGTCTTCTTCGACGTCATCACCAACCACACCGCCGACGTCGTCGACTACGAGGGCAAGTCCTACGACTACCTCTCCAAGGGCGCCTTCCCCTACCTCACCAAGGACGGGCGGCCCTTCGACGACGCCGACTACGCGGACGGCCGCAAGGTGTTCCCGGCCGTCGACACCGACTCCTTCCCGCGCACGCCGACCGTGCCCGCCGACAAGAAGAACATCAAGGTCCCGTCGTGGCTCAACGACCCGACGATGTACCACAACCGCGGCGACTCCACCTACGCCGGCGAGAACGCCACCTACGGCGACTTCTCCGGCCTCGACGACCTGTGGACCGAGCGTCCCGAGGTCGTCAGCGGCATGGAGAAGATCTACGAGCGCTGGGTCAGGGACTTCGGCGTCGACGGCTTCCGCATCGACACCGTCAAGCACGTGAACACGGAGTTCTGGACCCAGTGGGCGACCGCGCTCGACAAGTACGCGGCCGAGCACGGACGGAAGAACTTCTTCATGTTCGGCGAGGTCTACTCGGCCGACACCTCCATCACGTCGCCGTACGTCACCCAGGGGCACCTCGACGCCACCCTCGACTTCCCCTTCCAGGACGCGGCCCGCGAGTACGCCTCGCAGGGCGGCAGCGCCCAGAAGCTCGCCTCGGTCTTCGGTGACGACTACAAGTACACGACCGACAAGGCCAACGCGTACGAGCAGGTCACCTTCCTCGGCAACCACGACATGGGCCGGATCGGATACTTCCTGAAGCAGGACAACCCCAAGGCCACGGACGCCCAGCTGCTCGCCAAGGACCGCCTCGCCAACGAGGTCATGTTCCTCAGCCGCGGCAACCCCGTCGTCTACTACGGCGACGAGCAGGGCTTCACCGGCTCCGGCGGCGACAAGGACGCCCGCCAGACGATGTTCGCCTCGAAGGTCGCCGACTACCTCGACGACGACGAGATCGGCACCGACCGGACCGCCGCGAGCGACGCCTACGACACGAAAGCACCGCTCTACAAGCAGATCGGTGCTCTCGGCAAGCTGCGCAAGGCCAACCCCGCCCTGACGGACGGCGTTCAGACCGAGCGCTTCGCGGCCGACGGCGCCGGTGTCTACGCGTTCTCCCGTACGGACGCCAAGTCCGGCCAGGAGTACGTGGTCGCCTTCAACAACGCGGGCGAGGCGAAGACAGCCACCTTCGCGGCCGGTTCGGCGGGCATGAAGTACCGCGGGATCTACGGCACTTCGGCCACCGTCACCTCCGGCGCCGACAACAAGGTCACCGTCACCGTCCCGGCCGGGTCCGCCGTCGTCCTCAAGGCGGCCGGCAGGCTCGCCCCGCCGGCCACGGCACCCACCGTCACCCTCAAGGCCCCCGACGCGGGCGCCACCGGCACGGTCGAGGTGTCCGCGGGCGTGGACGGCGGCCGGCTCAACCGGGTCGTCTTCGCCGCCCAAATCGGCAACGGCAAGTGGCGGGTGCTCGGCTCCGCCGACCACGCCCCGTACAAGGTCACCCAGACCCTCGGCAAGGACGTCCCCGCCGGAACGGCCCTGCGCTACAAGGCGGTCGTCGTCGACTCGGCCGGACACACTGCGTCCGCCACGGCGGCCTCCACCACCGGCACCCCGCCCGCCCCGGAGATCCCCACCGCCTCCTCCCGCGACTACGCGGTCGTCCACTACAAGCGCACGGACGGCGACTACGCCGACTGGGGCCTGTACGCCTGGGGCGACCTCGCCGACGGCGAGTCGACGAACTGGCCGGCCAGCCACCCGTTCGTCGGCCGGGACGCCTACGGGGCCTTCGCCTACGTGAAGTTGAAGCCGGGCGCCTCCAACGTCGGGTTCCTCGTCATCGACAAGGACGGCAACAAGGACGTCTCCGCGGACCGCTCCATCGACGTCACCAAGACCGGTGAGGTGTGGATCGAGCAGGGCAAGGACACCGTGCTGACCACCCGCCCGGACTACCCGGCGCAGGACAAGACGAAGGCGGTCATCCACTACCACCGGGCCGACGGGAACTACGACGGCTGGGGCCTGCACGTCTGGACCGGTGCCGCGCACCCCACCGACTGGCCGAGCCCGCTGAAGCCGGTGCGGACCGACGCCTACGGCGCGGTCTTCGAGGTGCCGCTCACCGACGGCGCCACCAGCCTCAGCTACATCATCCACAAGGGCGACGACAAGGACCTGCCCGCCGACCAGTCGCTGGACCTCAAGTCCAACGGCTACGAGGTGTGGCTGCTGAACGGCCAGGAGAAGTACCTGCTGCCGCAGCCCGCCGGATCGGCCGCCGCCCTCGACCTGACCACCTCCAAGGCGGTCTGGATCGACCGGGACACCGTCGCCTGGAACGGCTCCGACGCCGCCGCCTCCACCCAGCTGCTGTACTCCCACGACGGCTCGATCGCCGTCAAGGACGGGACGCTGACCAGCGACGACGAGCGCTGGCTGCGGCTGGAGAAGACCACGCTCACCGACGCCCAGAAGGCGAAGTTCCCGTACCTGAAGGACTACACCGCCTGGTCCGTCGACCCGCGTGACCGGGACCGGGTGCGCGGCGCCCTCGACGGCCAGATCGTCGCCTCGCAACGGGCCGCCAACGGCGCCGTACTGGCCGCCACGGGCGTCCAGATCGCCGGCGTCCTCGACGACGAGTACACGGGCGCCACCAAGGCCGACCTGGGGCCGACGTTCCACCAGGGCCGTCCCACGCTGTCCGTGTGGGCGCCCACCGCGCAGAACGTCTCCCTCGAACTCGACGGCTCCCGCAAGCCGATGCACCGCGACGCCGCCACCGGCGTCTGGTCCGTCACCGGCCCCGCGTCCTGGAAGGGCAAGGAGTACCGGTACGTGGTGAAGGTGTGGGCGCCCAGCGTCCGCAAGGTCGTCACCAACAAGGTCACCGACCCCTACTCGGTCGCCCTCACCGCGGACTCCGGGCGCAGCGTCGTCGCCGACCTGAACGACAGGTCCCTGGCACCCAAGGGCTGGTCGGCCCTCGCCAAGCCCAAGGCCGTCCCGCTGAGGGACGCCCAGATCCAGGAGCTGCACGTCCGGGACTTCTCCGTCGCGGACAAGACCGTGCCGGCCAAGGACCAGGGCACCTACCTCGCCTTCACCGACAAGGGCAGCGACGGCTCCAAGCACCTGCGGGCGCTGGCGAAGTCGGGCACCTCGTACGTCCATCTGCTGCCCGTCTTCGACTTCGCGACCGTGCCGGAGAAGAAGGCCGACCAGGCGAGCCCCGACTGCGACCTCGCCTCCTACGCGGCCGACTCCGACAAGCAGCAGGAGTGCGTGGCGAAGACGGCGGCCAAGGACGCCTACAACTGGGGCTACGACCCCTACCACTTCACGGTCCCCGAGGGCTCCTACGCCACCGACCCGGACGGCACCGCGCGCACGGTCGAGTTCCGCAAGATGGTCAAGGCGATCAACCAGGACGGGCTGCGGGTCGTCATGGACGTCGTCTACAACCACACCTCGGCCGCCGGTGAGGCGGACACCAGCGTCCTGGACCGGATCGTGCCCGGCTACTACCAGCGCCTGCTGGCCGACGGCTCGGTCGCCAACAGCACCTGCTGCGCCAACACGGCCACCGAGAACGCCATGATGGGCAAGCTGGTCGTGGACTCCGTGGTCACCTGGGCCAAGGAGTACAAGGTCGACGGCTTCCGCTTCGACCTCATGGGCCACCAGCCCAAGGCGAACATCCTGGCCGTGCGCAAGGCCCTCGACGCGCTCACCCTCAAGAAGGACGGCGTCGACGGCAAGAAGATCATCATGTACGGCGAGGGGTGGAACTTCGGCGAGGTCGCCGACGACGCCCGCTTCGTCCAGGCCACGCAGAAGAACATGGCCGGGACCGGTGTCGCGACCTTCTCCGACCGGGCGCGGGACGCGGTGCGCGGCGGCGGCCCCTTCGACTCCGACCCCGGCGTCCAGGGCTTCGCCTCCGGTCTCTACACCGACCCGAACTCCTCCACGGCCAACGGCACTTCGGCCGAGCAGAAGGCCCGCCTGCTGCACTACCAGGACCTGATCAAGGTGGGCCTGTCCGGCAACCTCAGGTCGTTCGCCTTCACCGACACCGACGGCAAGGAGGTCAAGGGCTCCGAGGTCGACTACAACGGCCGGCCCGCCGGATACGCGGACGCACCCGGCGACGCCCTCGCCTACGCGGACGCGCACGACAACGAGTCACTGTTCGACGCGCTGACGTACAAGCTGCCCAGGGACACCTCGGCGGCCGACCGGGCCCGGATGCAGGTCCTGGCGATGGCGACGGCCACCCTCTCGCAGGGCCCGTCCCTCTCCCAGGCCGGCTCCGACCTGCTGCGCTCGAAGTCCCTGGACCGCAACTCCTTCGACAGCGGCGACTGGTTCAACGCCATCCACTGGAACTGCGCCGACGGCAACGGCTTCGGCCGCGGACTGCCGCCGGCAGCCGACAACCAGTCCAAGTGGACTTTCGCCAAGCCCCTGTTGAGCACGGTGAAGGTGGGATGCCCGCAGATCGAGGGCGCCTCGTCCGCCTACCGTGATCTGCTGAGGATCCGTACGACGGAGAACGTGTTCTCGCTCGACACGGCCGGACAGGTGCAGTCGAAGCTCTCGTTCCCGCTGTCGGGCAAGGACGAGACGCCCGGAGTGATCACCATGGAGCTGGGCGACCTGGTCGTCGTCTTCAACGCGACGCCGGCGAAGCAGGAGCAGAGAATCGGTTCTCTGGCCGGTACTGCCTACCACCTGCACCCGGTACAGGCGTCTGGCGCGGACCCTATCGTCAAGTCCTCCTCCTACGAGCGGGTATCAGGCACCTTCGCCGTTCCGGGGCGCACTGTCGCCGTCTTCTCCCGCACTGACTGACACGGCACTACTTTGGTGGGACAGACCATGAACCCGGTCTGTCCCACCGGTGCTGTCCGAGGGCAGAGGATGGACGACAACGGCAACCTGACAGGCACGACCGTGCTGGTAGTGGACGACGTCGCCGCCAGCCGGTACGCCATGGGCACGGTGCTGCGCCGGGCCGGCCACGAGGTCGTCCCGGTCGCCAGCGGCGGCGAGGCGCTGGTCGAGCTCGACGTACGGCTGCGCAAGGGCACCATGCCCGACGTGGCACTCGTCGACGTGCACCTGCCGGACATGAGCGGCTTCGAACTGTGCCGCCGGCTCAGGGAGCGCCCGCACATGTCCGGCCTGCCCGTGGTGCACTTCTCCGCGCTCGCCGCGCCGCCCGCCGACCGCTGCCAGGGCCTGCTCGCGGGCGCCGAGGCCTATCTGACGGTCCCGGCCGAACCGGAGGAGATCGAGGCGGCGGTGCGGGCCGCCGTCCGCGCGGCCCGGCTGCGGGCCGACGACCAGGCGCTCGTGAAACGGCTGCGGCTGCTGTCGGAGACCATCGTCACCATCCAGGCGGCCCGCTCGCTGCAGGAACTCGCCGACGCGGCCGCCGACGGCACCGCACGGCTGCTGGGCTGCCCCGCCGCGGTGTTCGTGCTCGACCGGGACGACGAGCTCTACCGCGGGCTGTACCGGGCGCGCACCCGGCTGTCCCTGCCGGACGAGGGCGCGCACCGGGCCGTGGCCGCGCTGCTGCGGCGCCTGACCCGAGGCCAGGCCGGGGTGCAGATCACCACGGTGCCGTCACCGCTGTGGCCCGCCGGGTTCTTCCGGCCCGGCGTGCAGCACGACGCCCGCCTCGCACTCGTCCTCACCCAGGAGGGCCGGGCCCCGGTGTGCCTGGCCACGCCCACCCGCGGCCTGCGCCGGGTCAGCCCCGAGGGCGAGGCCCTGCTCGCCCAACTGGCGCAGGCCACCGCGCTGGCCGCCGAACCGCTGCTGATGTACCAGGCCGAGCGGCATGTCGCCCTCACCCTCCAGCACAGCTTCCTGCCCGAGCCGCACCGGCTGCCGGAGCTGCCGGGCGTCGACCTCGCCGTGCGCTACGTGCCCGCGTCCCGGGAGACCGAGATCGGCGGCGACTTCTACGCCGCGCTGCGCCTGGACGAGGGTGTGCTCACCGCGGTCGGCGACGTCGTCGGGCACTCGCTGGACGCGGCCACGGTCATGGTCGAGATCCGGCACGCGCTGCGCGCCTACTGTGTCGACGAGAGCGACCCGGCGGTGCTCGCCGAACGGCTGGACCGGATGCTCCAGCGCTACCACCCCGACGTCACGGCCACCGTGTGCCTCGTGCTGATCGACCCCGCCACCGGGCGCACCCGCATCGCCAACGCGGGCCACATCCCGCCGCTGCTCCTGCGGGACTCCGGCGACGCCGAGTACGTCAAGGCGGCCGGCCCGCTGATCGGCGTCGGCCTGCCACACCCGGCGCCCACCGAGCTGTACCTGGAACCCGCCGACCGGCTCCTGATGGTCACCGACGGCCTGATCGAGACCCGGGGAGTCGACCTCTCGGCCTCCATGGAACAACTGCGCGCCGCCGCCGTCGGCGCCCTGCCCGGCCTGGACGCCCTGTGCGACACCCTCCTGGCCTCCTTCGGCAGCGACCACGAGGACGACATCGCCATGCTGGCCCTCCAGCTCAAGAACTAGTAGTGAAGCACTACTAGGGTGAGCCTGTAGCTGTCGTAGAACGGGAGTACCCATGCCGCAGATCACCGTCGACCACTCGAAGCACGTCGACTTCGACCGGGAGGGCTTCGCGCGGGACCTGCACACCTCGCTCGTCGAGATCGCGGCCGCCAAGCCGGAGGCGTGCAAGACGCAGTTCCGCGCCTCGGAGGTCACCGCGTTCGGCTACGAGGACCCGGACGAGCTGGGCCACGCCGTCGTGCACGTCATGATCGGGCTGCTCGCCGGCCGCACCGAGGAGACGAAGGCGAGGCTGACCGAGACCGTGCTGGAGCTGCTGAAGAAGCATGTGCGCGAGGACGGCCATATCGTCCTGCACGCCTCCGCCGAGGTGCGCGACCTCGACCCGTCGTACCGCAAGTTCGAACGCTGAGGCCCTCGTTCAGGACGCGAGCGTGATCAGCCGGGCGGCGAGGTCCGCGAAGGCCCCGTCCGGCGGTTCGTCCTTGATCATGCGGCGCACCACCCCCGCCATCTCCTCGTCGTAGGCGGCGCTCACCGCGGCCAGCGCGGCGAAGTCGTGCACCAGCTGGACCTCCAGCTCGGCGCGCGGGATGCGCCGGCCGTCCAGCCAGATCAGGGCGGTCGACTCGGCGAGCGAGATCCAGGAGCGCACCACCAGCTCCAGCCGCGCGGGCGGGTCGTCGACCTCCAGATGCGAAAGGATCTGGACATAGGCGGCCTGCCGTACGGCGTCGATGAGCGCGTTGGTCGCCGAGGAGCCGACCGCCGGGCCGCCGCGCATCAGCGCCGAGAAACCGGGGCCGTGCTCGTCGACGAAGTCGAAGAACCGGCGCATCACCCGCCGCAGCCGGTCACCGAGCGGTCCCTCGTGCGGCTCGTCGAAACGGCCCGCGAGATCCTGTGCCGCGCGCTTCAACGCGGCCTCGTACAGGCTGAGTTTGCCGGGGAAGTAGTGGTAGACCAGCGGGCGGGAAATGCCCGCTGCCGCTGCTATCTCGTCGATGGAGACCTCGTCGGGAGAGCGTTGGCTGAACAGTTCGAGGGCGACGCCGATCAACTGCTGCCGCCGCTCCTCGACTCCCATCCTGCGGCGTACCCCGGTACTCATGCGAACACCTTACCGATCGGATCCGGCCCCGAACGGGCCGGTCCGACCATCGGCGTTCACATGTCCAGCACAAGTCGATCACTTCGTGCCCGCGAAACGCAGATCAGCATCGAGTCGTCACGCTCCGCGTCCGTCAGCAGCTCGTCCCGGTGCTCCACCTCTCCCTCCAGCACCCGCTGTTGACAGGTCCCGCAGAAGCCCTGCTCGCAGGAGTAGAGCGTGTCCGGCAGCTCGGCCCGCACCGCGGCCAGCACGGTCGAGTCGGCCGGTACCGTCAACGTCCGTCCGCTGCGCCGGAGTTCGACCTCGAAGGCGGCGCCGCCGGACGTGCGCGGCGCGAACCGCTCCAGACGGACCCGCTCGAAGCGCTCCGCCACCTCGGCCATCAGTCCCTCCGGGCCGCAGCAGTACACGACCGCGTCCTCGGGCACCTGGAGCGCGTCGAGGTCCGGCACCCCGGTGACCACCGTGACCCGGTCGGCGCCGAGCTTCTCGACGTCCTCCACGTACGGCATCGACTCCCGCGACCGCCCGCAGTACAGCAGCCGCCACTCGGTCCCCTCCGGCAGTGCCCGCAGCATGGGCAGGATCGGCGTGATCCCGATGCCGCCGGCGACGAAGACGTACGACGGGGCCTTGACGAGCGGGAACCGGTTCCTCGGTCCGCGCACCTCCAGCTCCATCCCCTCCGCCAGCTGCTCGTGCACCTCGCGCGAACCCCCTCGCCCGTCCGTGACCAGCCGCGTGGCCACCGTGTACGAGGAGGTGTCCTCCGGGTCCCCGCACAGCGAGTACTGCCGCACCAGTCCCGACGGCAGCACCAGGTCGAGATGGGCGCCGGGCTCCCAGCGCGGCAGATCCTCACCCTCCAGGCGCAGTTGTACGACGCCGTCGGCGACCGTCTCGTGCGAGGCGACCAGCAGCCGCAGGGCCCGGGAGCGGGGCCGGCCGGAGACGGGCGGGTCCAGCGCGGGCATCGGCCACAGCGGGGAGACCCGCACACGGCGGCGCAGCGCGCGCCGGGTGAGCAGCGCGGCCGTGGCGAGGGCGGCGACGGTGAGCGGCTTGGGCATCAGGCGGCGCCCTTCTCTGCGGCCGTGGCGGCGGGGGAGGAGGCCAGATAGGCGACCGCCTGCTCGGTGGAGCCCTCCTGGGAGGGGTGGTAGTCACGGCTCAGATAGCGCGGGATGGACCGGAGCAGGTCGCCGGTCGCGGGCAGGGTGCCCTTCCTGCCGCGGACGTAGAAGTCCTTGAAGGAGGCCTTGCCGTCGACGAGCGTCGGGTCGTTCGCCATGAAGAAGCGGGACCCGCGCTGCCACAGGAACACCAGTGCAGTGAACGCGGTGGCCCAGGTGCGCACCCGCCGCCGGTAGCCGCCGTCGACGTGCATGAACAGGTCGAAGGCGACCGACCGGTGCTCGACCTCCTCGGCGCCGTGCCAGCGCAGCAGGTCCAGCATGGTCGGATCGGCGCCCCGCCGGTCCAACTCCTCGGCGTTCAGCACCCAGTCGCCCAGGAAGGCGGTGTAGTGCTCGATCGCCGCGATCAGCGCGACCCGCTCCAGCAGCCACCACCGGCGCGCCCGGCCGGGCGGCAGGGTCCGGTCCCCGAGCAGCTTCTCGAAGAACCAGTCGACCTGCGCGGTGTACGGCGTCGGATCGAGCCCCAGCTCCCTGAGGTGCGGCAGCACCTCGTCATGGGCCTGCGAGTGCATCGCCTCCTGCCCGATGAACCCGATGACGTCCGCGCGCAGCCGCTCGTCCCGGATCAACGGCAGGACCTGCTTGTAGACGTGTACGAACCACCGCTCACCGGCCGGCAGCAGCAGATGCAGCACGTTGATGGTGTGCGTGGTGAACGGGTCCCCGGGCACCCAGTGCAGCGGGGTGTCCTCCCAGGAGAAGGACACCTTCCGTGCCTTGAGGTCGACCCGCTCCGAGGCCTGCGTGTTAGACATGGCGTCAATGTACTGACGAGTAAGTCCCGGCGGAACCCTCGTGCGCCGACTTGTTGACGCCAGTGTCAACTAGCGGGGTTTCCTAACGCAGCCCACCGATGACCCGGCCGTCGTCGAGAGTGCCCTTCAGCTCGGCCTGCTGCCCCTGCTTCGCCGGAACCGCCAGCTCGTTGCCCCGCGCCGAGGCCTCGACACCGCCCGACGCGGCGACCGACGAGGTCCCCGGGCCCCCGGCCGCCAGCAGATACCAGCCCTTGGTCTCCGACTTCCACAGCACCCCGGCCAGCACGTGCGGATCCTTCGGACCGCAGGCCGCCACGTTCTCGGCCTTCGCGGCCACCGCACCGTACCTGCCGCCCGGGGTGCGGAACTGCGCCAGCACGCGCGTGCCGCCGCCCCGCCAGGTCTCCGCGCGCGTGCACACCCAGTCAGCCGACCCGCTCCCGTCCGGCAGCGGCTGCGCGGCGTACGTCCAGGCGTTGACCGCCCGCACACCCGCCGAACGCACCGCCGTCAGCGAGCAGGCGTACGGCGCCCAGGCCCGCAGCGTCCGGACCGCCGAGGCCTGCGCGGACGAGCCGGGGCGGCCGGCGGTGAGCCGGGCCGGGACCAGCTCGCCGAGGTCGGTCAGCAGCACGGTGCCCGTGCCGTCGCTCAGCTCCAGCACGTTCCACGACGTGCAGGCGCCGGTCTGCTGGGCCGGGCCGGCCAGCGGTGCCGTGATCCCCTTGCCGAGCGCGAGGTCCGTCGCCCCGGCGTCCGGCTTGAGCAGGTCGCGCTCGGCGGCCTTCGTCACCCACGGCGCCGTCAGATAGCGGACGTTGCCGTCGGCCCGGCCCAGCACCACCGCGCTCGCCCCCGCCCGGTCGGCGCCGTCGACCCGTGCGAAGTCGAGGGCGGCGCCCTGGGTGCCGTCGGCCGGCTCGGCGTAGCGGACGATGCGCAGACCGTCGTAGAAGATGACCACCCGCGCGCTGTCGACCGTCCCCGCGTACAGGAGCTGGGGCGGGCCGGACGGGCCGCCGGACGGGGTGCCCGGCGTCGCGGAGACCCGGACGCGCTCGCCGGGGCGGGCCCAGACGGCGAGCGCGCGGCGCAACAGGGCCCGGTCGCCGGTGAGTTCGCCGCGGGCGGGCCAGACGGAGAAGTCGGTACGCGACGAGGCCTCCCACGCGGTGGCGGCGACCTTGGTCAGCTGGGCCGGGTTCAGGGCGGCCTCGGCGGCCGGGTTCTGCGCGTAGGCGGGGGCGGCGGCGCCGTCCGGGCCCCAGCCGCCGCCGGGCATGCCGAGCAGCGCACCCGTCACGGCCAGCGCGGCGGCGGCCACGAGCGCGGCCTTGGTGTGCTGCCGGCGCCGCATCAGATCGGTGGGCCGCGCCTGTAGCGAGCACGGGTCGAACTCGGGGGACTCCAGCAGGGCATGGTGGCTCGCCGGCACCCCGTCGGCCTCGCGCAGCGCACCCCGCACGTCGTCACAGCCGATGGCCGCGAGGATCTCGCGTACGTCGCCGTCGGGCAGCTTCTCCAGGCCGCGCAGCACGTAGGCGGCGCGGGCCGGGCCCGACAGGGCCGACAGGCGCTGGTCCAGGGCGAGTTCGTCGGCGCCGCCGGAGCGGGGGAACAGCCGCAGACCCCACACCTGGGGGAGCAGCGGCGGAAGCTGGGACCGCTTGGGCAGCGCCGTGAACCTCAGCGGGAGCCCCGCCTCCAGCGCGTTGCGCAGCACCTGGAGGCGGACCAGCGCGTACCCGGGGTCGCCGTCGCGGCCCTTCGACTGGGCCGGGACCACGGGGGCCGGGGTGCGGCCCTTGGGCAGGGCGCGCTGGGTGAGGGCGTGTGCGGTCACCACGCGTCGGTTGCGGCCGAGGCTCGGCGGCAGCACGAGGTAGGCGATCCGGACCAGCCGGGGGTAGTGCTCGACGAGCGCGGCCTCGGCCCGCTCTACGTCGACGACCGAGTCGCTGGGGGAGGTGGGGCGCGGGGCGACATCCTGTGACTGCACGTTCAGCAGAACGAGCGAATCGTCGGATGGTCACCGCCGCGCCCGTCAGCTCAGTCCTCCGGCTCGACCAGCGCCCGCGCGTAGTTCGCCATCGACCGCTGGTAGCGCGGCAGATGGGGCGCCAGGGCGCCGAGTACGAGGGACAGGCCCTCGCGGTCCCGGCCGAGGCTGGACAGGCACAGCGCCAGCGTGGCCCGTACCGCGTCGTCCAACTCGTCCGAGGGGGCGTCCAGTTCGGGCGTCAGCAGTTTCACGCCCTCCTCGGCCCGCCCGACGTTGCGCAGCGAACTGGACATCTGGATCTTCGCCCGCCGGCCCTTGTAGCCGCTGACCTCGCTCAGCCCGAGCGCCAGTGCCTCCCGGTACAGCGGAACCGCCTTGTCGGAGTGGCCCGTGGAGTCCCAGGCGCAGGCCCGCTCGAAGGGGCCGAGCGGGCTGCCCTCCGGCAGCTCGGCGACGAGGGCGTCGATCACGCCCCGGAAGTCCGCCGCCCGCTCTTCCGGATACTCGTCGAAGGTGGCCCAGGCGGCGGCCACGCGATCTTCCCAGTCCTGATTCACCGGCATACCCTCGCACACCAGTACCCGCATCCCCAGCCGATTTGAGTGCCCCGCGCCCCACAGCCGTATCGAAGGGGACGGGCCCTTGGGGCCTGGCAGACACAGCGACCCGGAGGAACAGATGAGGTTGACCCGACCGATGCTCGCCGCGGCCGGCGCCGTGGCCGTCCTGGCGCTGGCGGGCTGTGGATCCGGAGACAGCGACGCGGCCGCCAAGATCCCCACGGCCGCCACCGGCAGCCTGGAGAGCCTGGCGGCCAAGGTGAAGTGCAAGCCGGACATGCAGATCGACTCCGACGAGGTGCGCCAGGCCATCTGCAAGACCTCCGACGGCAAGTACATCTTCGCCACCTTCGCCACCGACCGCGGCCAGCGCGAGTGGATCAACGACGCGAAGGACTACGGCGGTCACTACCTGGTCGGCCGCAAGTGGGTCGCCGTCGGAACGGACAAGATCGTCAAGGCGCTGCAGACCACGCTGGGCGGCGAGGAGGAGATCGGCACCGACCACAGCGCGCACGGCTCGTCGCACACCGGCTGAGCCGCACGGCGCACACGAAAAGCGGGCGGTGGGAGATTCCCACCGCCCGCTTTCCCGTCGTGCTAGCCGTGCGTCACTGGCACTGCCTGCCCTGGTTGATGCAGTTGGCGATGGTGTTCGCCAGGTTGTTCTTGAAGACCGCGATGAAGTCGTCGTGGTCCGTGGCCGCCTTGTGCAGCTGCTCCGGGAAGCCGTCCACCGCGTAGGCGTTCTTGACCTGACCGTTCTGCACGACCGGCGGGGCGATCTTGTAGACCAGGCGCATGGTCAGCTGCGGGATCGCCTTGAAGCCGTTGCCGCAGTTGCCGTTGGCGTCGGCGAACGCCACGTGCGTGCGGTGGTTGGCGCTGTCGATGTTCTTGCCGTCCCAGCAGGACTGGAAGGCGAACGTGCGCACCACGTTGCTGCCCTGCGGGCAGATCGGGTACTGCGTGGTCAGCTGGACCTTGTTCTCGAAGCCGGTGCAGGACCAGTGCGCGTTGGCGTTCGCCAGACCGTTGGTGGTGGTCTTGGCGTCACCGGTGATGATGCGCAGGAACTGCGGCATCGCGGTGACCTTGCTGGTGGGGCTGCCGACGTACTTGATCTGCGCCTGGACCGGCGTCAGGATCTTGCCGACGTTGCCCTCCTTGCCGCCGCCGTCCGCGTTCTGGTCGAAGTCCTGCGTGCCGTTCTGGATCCGCACGACCGGCCAGTAGTAGGCCGACAGGTCGCCCCGGTTCTGGCAGCTGGTCTGGTCCGCGATCAGCGTGTTGTTGTTGGAGAACGCGTTGACCTTCTGGTTGCCGACGTAGTCGTGCAGGTGGTGCGCGCCGTTGTTCACGCCGGGCGCCACGATGACGTTGTCGGTGTTGTGGTTCTTGTTCGCGTTCACGCCGCAGCGGGTGGTGAAGGTGCCGTTGGAGGCGTTGCCGGTCTTGCGGGGCTTCGCGGCGACGTTCGGCTGGACCTTGGTGATGTCCACGAAGTCGGCCGCCACGGGGCCGTTGCCGGCCTGGCCGCCGATGTTCTGGCCGGCGCCGGCGCTCGGACTGGCCGAGGCCTGACCGCCGTTCTGCTGCTGGCCACCATTCTGCTGCTGCTGACCGCCGTTCTGCTGCTGGCCACCGTTCTGCTGCTGGCCGCCGGCCGTGGTCTGGTTGGCGCTCTGGGTGGTGCAGGCGGCGAGCGCGCTCAGGCCCGCCGCGTCGACCTGGCCGCCCACTCGCTGGATGTCGATGCGGATCCGGTCGAGGGTCGCGGCCCGCTTCTCCTTGAGGGGGCCGACGATCGCGTTCTGCACGAAGCCGGCGTCCTGCGTCTGCGCCTGGCGCGTGGAGGCGAGCCGGGCGTAGGCCTCGGTGATCTGCTTGTCGAGGTTCGCGAGCTCCGTCGCCACACCCTGACGGGCCTTCTCGGGCACGTTCGTCAGCTTCTGCTGGACGTCGGGGCAGGCGATCGTCGCCACCTGACCGGCGGCGGCCTTCGTCTGGTTCTGCCCCGAGTTGTTGGACTCGTGCGCCGAGGCGTAGAAGTTCGCCCAGATCAGCCCGCCCCCACCGAGCGCTAGGGCCGCCGATGCGGCTATGGCCTTGGTGGCCAGCGGCGTACGGCGTTTGCGTGTGTTGCGTCCCATGGAACTCCTCTGACTTCCTTGCGGGCTTGGCGGGGCATCGAGGCGCCCGACAGGAGTGAAGCGGCTCCCACTCATACGGACGTGGTCCCAGAGGTGTTCAGCAGCCCCACGAACAAATCAGAGGTTTACTCGGCTTTTGCTTCCCAACCGCCCTCTGAGCAGGGGAAGTTACAGAAAATCAGCGGCCGTTCACCGGCCATGGTCCAGGTAGGCGAGGACGGCCAGAACGCGGCGATTGTCATCGTCCGACACCTCCAGGTCCAGTTTGGCGAAGATGTTGGAGGTGTGCTTGGCGATCGCCCGTTCCGTCACCACCAGCTGCCCGGCGATCGCCGCGTTGGAGCGGCCCTGCGCCATCAGCTCCAGAACCTCCCGCTCCCGGGGCGTCAGCCGGGCCAGCGGCCGGTCGTCGGCGGCCCGCCGGGACAGCAGCTGCTGGATCACCTGCGGGTCCATCGCCGTACCGCCCCCCGCCACCCGGCGTACGGCGTCCACGAACTGCTCCGCGTCGAACACCCGGTCCTTCAGCAGATAGCCCACCCCGCCGCTGCCGTCGGCCAGCAGCTCGCGCGCGTACAACTGCTCCACGTGCTGCGACAGCACCAGCACCGGAAAACCGGGTCTGTCCCGGCGTGCCCGGAGCGCGCACTGCAGCCCCTCGTCGGTGTGCGTCGGCGGCAGTCGTACGTCGACCACGGCGACGTCCGGCTCCAGCTCGGCCAGGGCGTGGGCGAGCTCGGGGCCGGACTCGACGGCGGCGGCGATCTCGAAGTCGTACGCCTCGAGCAGCCGGACCAGTCCGTCGCGCAGCAGGAAGAGGTCTTCGGCTAGGACAACGCGCAAGGGATCTCCATGGTGACCATGGTGGGGCCGCCCGCGGGCGAGCTGACGGCCAGGACGCCGTCGAATGTACCGAGCCGCCGCTCCACCCCGGCCAGCCCCGAACCGGCCCCGATCACCGCGCCGCCCTTGCCGTTGTCCGTCACGGTGACGCGCAACCGGCCCTCGGTGTGGTGCAGGTCGATCCAGATCCGGTCCGCGCCGGAGTGCTTGACGGCGTTGGTCAGCACCTCGCTGACCGCGAAGTAGGCGGCCGACTCCACCGGCGCCTCGGCCCGCCCGCCCAACTCCACGGTCACCTCGACGGGAAGGGGCAGCCTGAGTGCCAACGCCCGCACGGCGTCGCCCAGTCCGCGTTCGGCGAGCACCGGCGGGTGGATGCCGCGCACGAGTTCGCGCAGCTCGGCAAGGGCGTCCACGGAGGACTGCCGGGCCTGCGAGAGGAGCTGCTTGGCCTTCGCCGGGTCCTTGTCCATGAGCATCTCGATGGTGCCCAGGTCCATTCCCATCGCCACCAGCCGGGCCTGCGCGCCGTCGTGCAGATCCCGTTCGATCCGCCGCAGTTCGGCGGCGGAGGTGTCGACGGCGTCCCGCCGGGTCTCGGTCAGCACCCGCACCCGCTCGGCCAACTCGCTCTGGCTGGCGCCCAGTACGGCCCGGGTCAGCTTGAAGTGGGCGGTCAGCATGCGCGGGGCGAAGGGTGTGAGGGTGAGCAGCACGACGGCCAGGGCACCGGCGCCGAGGGCGGAGGACTGGTCGGTGACGTGCACGAAGCCGTACCAGTACCCGCCGTACGTCGACAGCGGCCGCCACAGCCCGGCGGCGACCGCGAGGCCCTCCAGCGGATAGACGAGCAGCACCGCCGGCAGCAGGGCGGTGACGTACCCCGCGGTCATGTCGACCTGCAGCCACCGCAGGTCCCGCCAGGTCGCCGGGTCCCGCAGCATCGCGTACGTCCGTGCCCAGGCGTTGGCCCCGTCCGGGACGGGCCGGTACGCCGACGGGATCTTCATCCCGCACCACCGCGCCGCCATCTCGCGCCGCCAGTCCGCGAACGCCCGTACCCGGGTGAGCACCCAGGGCGTGGTGACCACCCCGATGCCCAGGGGGACGAGCGCGATCGACAGCAGCGAGAGCGTGAAGCCCAGCACCGCCCCCGGAAGGCTCACCAGAGCCAGCACGAACCCCCGCCCCGCCGCGATCGCCACGGCCCGGGCCCTCGTGGAGAGAGGGCCGCTCTTCGTGTTGGTGTCCATGGCAGAGAGTCTGGCCGAGCGGACGGAGAGGGTCACGGGGCCGGGCCCCCGGGTTCGGGGGTGGTGCCAGGTACACCCCGGGGGCCGTCCGTCCGTCTCGCCTCGAACCCCCGGCCGTCCGTCTCCCCCCGGCACCCGTCTGCCTACGCCCCTCCCAGCACCTTCGCCTCCACCTCCGGATCCAGCCCCTTGACCGCCGCCTCCGAACGCAACGGGGCCGTCCCCCCGACGGACCGCAGCCACTCCCAGGTGTCCGCGACCGTCTCGCCCACCGGCCGGCACACCAGGCCCGTCCCCACCGCGCGGGACACGTCCGCCGCGTGCAGGGCGTCGTGCATGTCGGTCCCCGGCGGCACCCACACCGGCAACTCGGTCCACGGCGCGATACCGGCGTCGAGGATCACCTCGGGCGCCGTCCACCTCAGCTCCGCGGTGGAGCCGGTGGTGGCCACGCACGCCTCCAGCAACTCACCCATCGTGGCGTGCCCCTGCTCGCTCATCAGGTTGAACGGCCCGCTGAGCTCCTGCTCCACGGCGCCGACGATCCACTCGGCCAGGTCGCGTACGTCGACGTACTGCAGCGGCAGCTCCCGCGGACCCGGGGCCAGTACGGGGCCGCCCCGGGCCGTCCGGGCCAGCCACCACGGCAGCCGTCCGACGTTCTCGTGCGGACCGAGGATCAGCCCGGCCCGCACGAGCACCGAGCGCTCCGCGCCGAAGGCGTCCAGCACGGCCAGTTCGCCGCCCCGCTTGTCGCGGGCGTAGTCGGTCTGTTCCGCGTCCGGGGCGGCGCCCTCGACCACGGGCGCGTCCTCGGTGTACCCGGCGGGCGGCGCCCAGGTGTACACCGAGCAGCTGGACACGTACACATACCGCTGTGCGCGGTCCCGCAGCAGCCGTGCCGTGTCCCGCACCGCGCGGGGCGCCAGCCGCCAGGTGTCGACGACCGCGTCCCACTCGCCGTCCGCGAGGGCGTCGAGCCCGCCGGGCGCGGTGCGGTCGCCCCGCAGCTCCCGTACACCGGCCGGGGACCGGTGCCGTCCCCGGTTGAGGACGGTCACCTCCCAGCCGCGCCCGAGGGCCGCCTCCACGACGGCCCGTCCCGCGAACTCCGTACCACCGAGCACCAGAAGTCTCATGCCGGTGACTCTGCCCGGTCGGGGCACGGGACGGAACGGAACTCTGCCGTCAGCAGAGGATCTGCCCGGCCCGGACGGGTCTCAACGGCCGACCGGCGGGCTGTACTTGTAGCCGACCCGCCGCACGGTCTGGATCGCCTGCCGGTGCTCGGCACCCAGCTTGCGGCGCAGCCGGGCGATGTGCACGTCGACGGTGCGGCCGTCGCCCACGTGCCCGTAGCCCCACACGGTGGTGACCAGCTGGTCGCGGGTGTGCACCCGGTTCGGGTGCGTGACGAGGTGGGCGAGCAGCTCGAACTCCAGGTAGGTGAGGTCGAGTTCGCGTCCGTCGACGGAGGCGGTGCGCTGCACGCCGTCGATCCGGACGAGCTGGTCGCCGGCCGTCTCGGGCAGGCCGGGGGCGGTGGGGGCGAGGTGCGGGCGGTCGGCCGGGATGAGGACGATGTAGCCGACCATCGGCGGCTGTCCCGGCAGGGTGGGCAGGGCGTGCTGCGGCGCGGGCAGCCAGGTGGCGCCCGGCGGCAGGAACTCCGCGACGTCGATCACCTCGTCGGGGTCGACGGCGCGCAGCCGGTGCCGGGCGGGAGCGGTGAGGGGGGTGGAGGACAACGGAAGGGTGGTCGCCATGAGAGGTCAGCTCTTTCGCGCGAGAGGTTCGTCGGGAGGGACGTACGCCGTTGCGCGCTGGCCGGAGGCCGGGTGAGGTACGGCTTCAGAGGGCCGGCGCGCTCGTCGCGCGGCAACACACCCGGTCGAAGTCGTGGTGCTGACGGGAAGGCCAGAAGGGCTCGAGGTCATGGCGACCCGTCGCGGTGTACTTCTGGAAGCTGGCCATGGGCCCATTGAAGCAGACGGCGGCCCCTACGAGGAGCCTTCTCTCACTGCTTGGACGCCTTCTTGACGAGAAGGGGCGCCCACCGCGAACGGTGGACGCCCCTCGAAGCCCTCGCACGGGCGCGGATCAGACCTGGCCGGCCTTCTCCAGCGCGGAGCAGCAGGTGTCGACGAGCAGACGCGTCACGACGTACGGGTCGACGTTGGCGTTGGGACGGCGGTCCTCGATGTAGCCCTTGCCGTCCTTCTCGACCTGCCACGGGATGCGCACGGACGCACCGCGGTTGGAGACGCCGTAGGAGTACTTGTCCCAGGGGGCGGTCTCGTGCAGGCCCGTCAGGCGGTCGTCGATGCCGGCGCCGTAGTTCTTGACGTGGTCCAGCGGCTTGGAGCCCTCGCCGAGCGACTCGCACGCGGTGATGATCGCGTCGTAGCCCTCGCGCATCGCCTTGGTGGAGAAGTTGGTGTGCGCACCGGCGCCGTTCCAGTCGCCCTTCACCGGCTTCGGGTCCAGCGTCGCGGAGACGCCGAAGTCCTCGGCGGTGCGGTACAGCAGCCAGCGGGCCACCCACAGCTGGTCGGAGACCTCCAGCGGGGCCAGCGGGCCGACCTGGAACTCCCACTGGCCGGGCATGACCTCGGCGTTGATGCCGGAGATGCCGAGGCCGGCGGCCAGGCAGTTCTCCAGGTGCGCCTCGACGACGTCACGGCCGAAGATCTCGTCCGCGCCGACGCCGCAGTAGTAGCCGCCCTGCGGGGCCGGGAAGCCGCCCTTGGGGAAGCCGAGCGGGTAGCCGTCCTGGAAGAAGGTGTACTCCTGCTCGATGCCGAAGATCGGCTCCTGCGAGGCGAACTTCTCCGCCACCTCGACGAGCGCGGCACGGGTGTTGGTCTCGTGCGGCGTCATGTCGATGTTGTAGACCTCGCACAGGACGAGGATGTCGTCGCCGCCGCGGATCGGGTCCGGGCAGGAGAAGACCGGCTTGAGCACGCAGTCCGAGGCGTGGCCCTCGGCCTGGTTGGTGGAGGACCCGTCGAAGCCCCAGATCGGCAGCTCGGCACCCTTTGCGTCGTCGGCGAGGATCTTCGTCTTGGAACGCAGCTTGGCCGTCGGCTCGGTGCCGTCGATCCAGATGTACTCAGCCTTGAAGCTCACGGGCCACATCCTTCGGGGTATGTCCAGGCGCACTTGCGGGTGCTGCGGCGCTGCGGCACTGGGGCGCCGCTGTTCGATGCCCGCGAGCCTGTCAACAGGCGATTTCCCGTCCATTGCTCGAATGTGAACCCCGTGTTACCTGGCGCTGGTGTGGCGCGATTCACGGCGTGAGAACACGGGCGACGGCCGAGCCGGTCACCCCTCCCCGGCCGCCGCCTCCCGAACGCCCTCCAGGAATCCCCTGATCGCGGCCAGTTCCCGCTCGTCGTACCCGCGCAGCAGCTCCGCCGTCCGCCCGATCAGCGGCCCGAAGAAGGCCCAGCCGAGCTCCACCGCCTGCTCCTCCACCTCGATCACGACCCTGCGCCGGTCCCGCTCCGAGCGGACCCGCCGCACGTGCCCGGCCCGTTCCAGCCGGTCCACCAGGGCCGTCGTGCCGGCCGAGTTCAGGCCGAGCGCGGCGCCGAGCCGCCCGGCGGTCGTCTCCTCGCCCGCGCGCGAGGCGTCCATCAGCGCGATCAGCGCGCGCACGTCGGTCGGATGCATCTGGTTTCGGCTCGCGAACCTGCCGCTGAGCAGACCGAGCTCGACGGCCACCGCGCGCAGCAGATGGACGACGTCCAGTTCCGGGCCCTGGGGCTGCATGTCCTTCTCCGGTATCGTCTCGCTCACCGAGTATCTCGCTCGACGAGATAATAGAGGAGGCGGAGGCGATGGGCGCCGCGTTCGACATGGACGGTTTCCTGGCCGCGTACGACAAGGTCATGGCGAAGTGGCCCGCCGAGCGCGAGGCGGTGACCGTTCCCACGCCCTTCGGGACGGCGTACGTCAACAGGTGCGGCCCGCTGCACGCACCCTCGGCCGTCCTGCTGCCCGGCGGCGGGGGAGCCACCTCGGCCTCCTGGTACGCCCAGGCCGCCGAGCTCGCCCGCACCCACCGCGTCCACGCCGTGGACCTCCCGGCCTGCGCGGGCCGCGGCACCGAGGTCCGCGGCCGTCACCCCCGTACGGCCGCGGACCTGGTGGACTGGCTGGACGCGGTCCTGGACGGCCTGGGCCTGGACGAGACCGACCTGGGCGGGCACTCCTACGGCGGCTGGATCGCCCTGCACCACGCCCTGCGCGCACGCGGGCGGGTGCGCCGCCTCTTCCTCCTGGACCCCGCCATGTGCTTCGCCGGATTCCGGCCGGCGTACCTGCTGCACGCCCTGCCGTCGCTGCTGCGGCCCTCGCCCCGCAGGGCCCGGGCCTTCCTGGAGTGGGAGACCGGGGGAGTTCCCCTCGACCCCGACTGGCTCCGCCTCCAGGAGGCGGCCGCCGGCTTCCCCTCCGTGTCGAAGCCGGTGACCGGTCCGCGCCCGGCGCCGCAGGCGCTGCGCGTTCTGGACATGCCGGTCCTGCTGCTCCTGGCCGGGAGCAGCAGGACACAGGACCCGCACGAGGTGGCGGCGCGGGCGGCCGGACTGCTGTCGCGCGTCGAGACGGTCGTGGTCCCCGACGTCTCCCATCACGCGCTGCCGCAGTCCGCGCCCCCCGAACTGGGCCGCCGCCTCACGGAGTTCCTGAACCCCTGAGGCTCACCCCACCTTCTCGATCACCGCCCGCCGGATCAGGAACTTGCCGGGCTCACGGACCTGTTCGAAGGCCGCGTTGTTCAGCAGGACGCAGCTGCCGGAGACCGAAGTGACCTTCACCGTCGTGGACTTGTTGTTGTCCAGGTTGGTGACCTTCAGCGTCGTCCCCGCCGGGAACTGGTTGCTGGACGCGGCAGGCGCGCCGGCCTCGCCCGACAAGGTCACGGTGGAGCCCTTGCAGACCTGCTGGGCGGAGCCGGACGCGGCAGCGCCACCCGCGTTCGCGTTTCCCGCGGGCGCCGAGGCGGCCTGCGAGGGCGGGGCGGACTGCGCGGGCGGGGCCGACTGCGCGGGCTGAGTGGACTGGGAGCCCTGAGCCGACTCCCCAACCACGCAACCGGACGCCTTCTGCTGCACCTTGATCTGCGCGATGACCGCCTCGCGGTTGGCGATCCGGGCCGCGGACTGGGCGTCGGGGTTGGCCCGCTGCCCGTCGATGAACTTCTGGTTGTTGCCCAGGGCGGTGGCCAGGCCCTGGCAGACGTTCGAGTCCGCGGCCGACAGAGTCCTCGGACTCTGCGCGGCGTTGGAGGTGCTCGCCATGACGAAGGCACCACCGCCCGCCACCGCCGCCGCGCTCACCAGCAGCGCGATCTTCTTCTTCGTACCGAGAGTTCTCCTGCGCGACATGCGCGCCTCCTGAGAGGTAGGGGAGCGTACGCCGCTATGTACGAGATACCGAACAGACTTACTCAGCGGTTGCGGGAGTCACTGAAGTAACGTGCGTCACAGCAGACTTGGAGCGAACTCACAGGTTGCCGTCCTTGCCCTCCTCGTAGGCCACCACCGTGTCGTTCACGCGCTTGAGCAGCCCTTCCGTCTCCTTCGTCAGTGCGGCCTCCCCGGTCTCCGAGCCGTCGCCCCACTGCCCGTTGGCGAACACCACGGACCGCACGGTCGCCAGTCGCCGGAACACGCCCGCCGACCCTGGCGGCACGGTCGGCAGCCCCGCCTGCGGGGGCGGGTCGAGGGAGACCACCTGATACGTCAACGGATCCATGGCGGCCATCCCGAACACCATTCCCGAGTCCTCCGCCCGCCGGAAACTCACCACGGTGACGGTGATCTGCGAGCGGCGGTCGGCGTCCGTGAACAGCGCCGCGGTCAACCGCAGGCAGCCCTTGCCCTGTTGGACCACCGCCGCCAGCTGCTGCGACATCCCGCGGGCGCACTCGGTGGTGGTGGCCAGGTCCACGCGCTCGTAACGGGAGCCGTCCTTCAGGCGGACGCTCTTCGAGGGGAACGCCTGCTCGGGCCGGATCACGGGGCGCGCGAGCAGGGAGGGGAGGGAGGAGGGCGCGTCGGACGGCAGGGAGGCGGAGACGCGGACGTCGGGGGCGGCTGCCCGGGGGCTCCCCGACGTCGTCGCGCCGGCCCCCTCGCCCTTGCCGCCACCGGAGTACAGCACCATTCCCGCGCCGGCGGCGGCGACGAGCACGACGCCCACCGCGGCGGCCGTCGCCGCCCGGGCCCGTCGTGCCCTGCGTATGCGCTCCCGCTCCGCCGTCCACGGGTCGTACGGCGTTCCTTGATCACCGAAGGTCATGGCGGCGGAGGGTAACAGCAGTCCAGGCCCGGAATCCCGTCGCCGGAGATACCGTCGGCTAACGGGACAGAGCGTCCCGGACGGCCTCCTCGGAACGTCCGACGACCGCCGTGCCGTCGTCCGCGGTGATGATCGGACGCTGGATCAGCCTGGGGTGCTGCGACAGCGCCGTGATCCACCGCTCGCGCGAAGACGCGTCCCGCGCCCAGTCCTTGAGCCCCAGCTCCTTCGCCGCGTCCTCCTGGGTGCGGGTGATGTCCCACGGCTCCAGCCCGAGACGGTCGAGTACGTCCCTGATCTCGTCCTCGCTCGGCACGTCCTCCAGGTAGCGGCGGACGGTGTAGTCGGCTCCCTCGGCGTCGAGCAGGCCGATCGCGCTGCGGCACTTCGAACAGGCCGGGTTGATCCAGATCTCCATGGGGTCCACGGTACGTCAGGGGTGGCCGAAAGCCCTTGTGGCCAGGGCCTTTTGTCAGTGGCGAGCAGTACACTAGAAGAAGTGTTCGAGGGTGTTGGGGGGCTGCCGAAACCCCCGTTCCGACTCCCTCACCGCGACAGGAGGATGCCTGTGCCCGCTGCCGCACTGAAGCCGAAGCCGACCCAGTCCACCGTGAAGCGCCCCGTCCTGCTCGACCTGCCGTACGAACCCGTGGAGAAGCGCCCGCTGCCGCCGGGGCGGCCGCGCGAGTGGTACGTCACGCACAACCGCCGCCTCAAGGCGATGCGGTTGGCCATCGCCCTGCTCGACTCGGGCGTGTACGTACCGAACCAGGCCCGCAACGAGACGATCCGCAGCACGGCGGAGACCATCGGAGTACACCCGCCGTCGGACACGACGTGCCACATGGTGCGGGCACTGATGCGCTACTCGAGGTGAGCCACCGGTGCCGGGCGCCCTCCCGCGGGGGCGCCCGGCACACCGGCGCTAGGCCACCAACTCCTTCTCCAACGGGGTCCGGAACCTCGGCGTCACCCGGGCCGACCCCAACCAGCCGTGCAGTCTGTCCACTTCGGCCTCGATCGCCGCCTCGCCCTCGCGCCCCACGCCCTCGTCGTCGAGCAGGCGCCAGGCGATCTCCCCGTCGGCGCGCTGCGCCCAGCCGCCCACCACCCTGCCGTTCCACCACACCGTCGGTCCGACGTTCCCGCTGCGGTCGAACAGCGACGGCCGCAGCCCCGGCGCCAGATACCAGTCCCGCGCCTGCCAGCCCATCGCCGTCGGGTCCAGGCCCGGCAGCAGCGCCGCCCACGGCTCGACGGGCCCGGCCACCGGATCGACGTCGCCCTCGACGACGTACCCCGTGCCCTCGTCCAGGGACACCGCACGCGCGCCGATCGCCGCCAGCGCGCGCCGTACGTCGGTCACCTTCCAGCCCGTCCACCACTTCAGGTCCGCCTCGGTGGCCGGCCCGCACGCCGTCAGCCAGCGTCCGAGGAGCTCCGCCTGGGCACCGGCCGGGTCGAGTTCGGGGTGGGCGGGGGCGGGCGCCCAGCGGAACTGGGTCGACGTCCAGGAGCCGAGAGGCCGGCCGCGCACCACCTTGCCCTCCACGCCCAGCACCCGCAGCAGCCGCGCCGAGACGGTGTGCACGCCCTCGTAGCCCTTCCCGGCCGCGTACACGAACCGCTCCCTCAACCGCGGCTCGTCCTGGGCCAGTTCGGCCGCCGTCGCCTGGCCGCGGCGGGCCAGCGCGGCCAGCGCCGACTCCTCGACCTCCTTCAGCCAGGCCGCGTCCGGCGCCCCGGCCCTCGCCATGTCGGTCACCAGCTTGGCCCGCTCGCGCGCGGCCACCGCCAGGCCCGTCGAGGCGTGCACGACCGCGGTGAGGGGGGTGGGGAAGACGAACACCGTGTGGCGCATGCCGTGCATCCGGACCAGCGAGCGGTCCTCGTACAGCGCCCGGTCCGTCTCGGGCACCGTCCGGGCCGGATCCCTCAGACGCGCGCCCACCGCCAGGTACACCGTCGCCGGGTCCGTGCCGTGCAGCGCGACGAGCGCGTCCGCGATCTCCTCCGGCGCCGCGCCCCGGGCCTGCCCCGCGAGCCGGTGCCGCAACGCCAGCCGCGCCCGCCGCTCCGCCACCCCGACGTACCGCTCCCCGTCGCCCATGCGCCCTCCACCCCGTAGCAACCACCACCGAGCCGCACCCGGCCCTGAAGGCATCATCGCGAACCCCGCGCCCCCGCGTCCCGTCACCCGATTGCCGGACCCGGCATGCGCACCACCCGGCTCCCGCCTTCACTGCGATCAGGAGGCGACGAGCCGAGGGGATCACCGGAACCGTCCCAGGCGGACACGGCGGCGGGAGGCGAGATGGACGGCAGTCACGGCACACGGCACACGGCGCGGGACGGGCGGGGCCACATGGAGACGGTTGCCGTCACCGACCCTCCAGCCCCACGGCCGCACCGCACCTCCCCGGTCCGCTCCATGAGTACGTCCATCGCCCCCGCCGCCCCGGCCGACCGTGCCCAGCGGGGTAAAGCCGCTCGCAAGCGGGTGCCGCGGTCCGGGCACGCGGGCTGGCTCGCGCCCGTCGACCGGGCCGACCCCGTCGGCGTACTGGAGCGGCAGGGGAGGGACCGGCTGTCCGAGCTGCTGCCGATCCGGTACGGCAGGATGGCCGGCTCGCCGCTCGCCTTCCTGCGCGGGGCGGCCGCCGTCATGGCCGCCGACCTCGCCTCCCGGCCGCACACCGGACTCACCGTGCAGCTGTGCGGCGACGCCCACCTGCTCAACTTCGGCCTGTACGCCTCCCCGGAACGCACGCTGCTGTTCGACCTCAACGACTTCGACGACACGTTCCCCGGCCCCTTCGAGTGGGACGTCAAGCGGCTCGCGGCCAGCGTGGCCGTCGCCGCCCGCGAGAACGGACACGCCGACGACAAGGCGCGCCGGGCGGCGACGGCGGCGGCCGCCGCCTACCGGACCACCATCGGGCGGCTGGCCGGACGCGGCGAGCTGGAGGTCTGGTACGAGCGCATCGACGCCGACAGCCTGCGCTCACTGGCCCGCTCGGCGCGCCGCCGCCGGCAGGTCGCCGCCAGCCTCACCCGCGCCCGCCGCCGCACCAGCCTGCACGCCGTCGGCAAGCTCACCGAGGTCGTCGACGGCCGCCGAAGGATCGTGCACGACCCGCCGCTGCTGGAGTCCGCCGGCGTCTCCGACATGGCCGCCGTCCGCAAGATGTTCAGCGACTACCGCTCCACCCTCTCCGAGGAACGCCGTCTGCTCCTGGACCGCTACCGCTTCGTGGACGCCGCCCGCAAGGTCGTCGGCGTCGGCAGCGTCGGCATGCGCTGCTTCGTCGTGCTGCTCGCCGGGCGGGACACCGACGACCTGCTGTTCCTGCAGATCAAGGAGGCACGCAACTCCGTACTGGAGGAGCATCTGCCGCACGGGCCGTACGTCCATCCCGGGCACCGCGTCGTGGCCGGGCAGCGGCTGACGCAGGCCGCGAGCGACATCTTCCTGGGGTGGATGAGCGGACCCCAGGGGCGTGCCTTCTACTGGCGCCAACTACGGGACATGAAGGGCTCCGCGGACGTCGCCGGCATGAGCCCGCCCGAGCTGCTCGCCTACGCCCGTCTGTGCGGCACCGCCCTGGCCCGCGCCCATGCCCGCTCCGGCGACCGCATCGCCATCGCCGCCTACCTGGGCGACGCCGACACCTTCGACCGCGCCGTCGCCGACTTCGCCCTCGCCTACGCCGACCAGACCGCCGCCGATCACGCCGCCCTGGGCGCGGCGATCGCCGCCGGAGTGGTCAGGGCGGCACCCGACGTGTGACGTACGGGCGCGCGGCGTCTTCCGGCGGGTCCGGACGACAGGCCCCGCGCCGGGAGCCCGGGCGTACGATCCCGGTATGGCCATCGGAGGCGAAGCCTCGGACCCCCGGGCCTCCGCGGAGCGGAGAGCGGCTGCGGCGCGTGCGCGTTCGGCGCACGAGACCGACCGTGCCGAGCGGCACGAACGCCTCGCCGGTGACTGCGCCGACGCGTTCCTCAGGGACCTCCACCTGCGCATCGCCGCCGTCCACCGGTCGACGTCCGCGTGCCACCGGACCGCGGCCCGGCTTCAGGACGCCTTCGCCGTGCGGCTCGGCGCCTGGGCCGGCCGGCCGGACATCACGTGGCAGTTGTTCATGACCGGTGTCGCCGAGGCCTGCGGCAGCGGCGGCGCCGCCCTCACACTGGTCGGCCGGACCTTCGACGAACTGGCCCTGGCGGCCTCCGACGAGCCCTCACGGGCCGCCCAGGAACTGGAGTTCCTGCTCGGCGAGGGCCCCGCCCGGGACGCGACGAGCACGGCCGGGCCGGTGGTGGCGAACGGCGCCGCACTGGCAGAGCGCTGGCCCGGTTACGGCCCCGCCGTCGGCGAACTGGGCATCACCGAGGTGGCCGCCGTACCGCTGAGCCTGGACGGCAACTGCGTCGGCGCGCTCGCCGTCTACGACCCGGCACCCGGGACGGCCGGCTCGACCGCCCTCGCCGAGATCGCCGATGCCCTCACCCGCTCGGTGATCCTGCCCCCGGCCGGCGTGCTCGACCTGCACGACGGCATCGAGCTGCGGGCCAAGGTGCACCAGGCCGCGGGAATGGTCTCGGTACAGCTGGACCGTCCGGTGGCCGACGCGCTGGAGCTGATCAGGGCGTACGCCTTCGGCGAGGGCGTCCCGGCCCACCGGGTGGCGGAACGCATCCTGGCGGGAGAGCTGCTGCTCGGCTGGGGAACCGGACACTCGAGCGGGAACACGTAAGACTGCGGAACGTAGCGCGCGGCCGGCGAGGCCGCCGCCCCCAGGGCGAAGGGCCAAGAGGTGGGAGACCGATGACCAAGCCCGTGTCACAGCGGCGGCTGGCGAGGGCGTTCGTCGAGCTGGCCGCGAGCCCGGTCGCGGACCCCGCCGACCCCACCGGCCTGCTCCGGGCCCTGGCCGAGCACGGAACCGAGCTGTTCGACGACTGCGCCGCGATCGTCCTGTACTTCCCCGACGGCCGGGGGTCGGCGCAGGTGGCCGGTACCGACGAGAGCCTGACGGACCTGGCCCGCGACGCCGTCGCCTGGGACGAGGGACCCGGCACGGAGGCCCGCCGCACCGGCTCCCCGGTGCCGGACACCGACCTGGGCGGCGACCGGGCCCGCCGCGACTGGCCGCGCTACGTACGCCGGGCCCGGGAACTGGGCTACGGCCGCGCCGCCGCCGTACCTCTCCATGTCGGCGCCGACACCCCGGGTGCCCTGGTGCTGCTGGGGCCCGGCGGCACCGCACTCCCCGCCGAGCTGCTGGAACTCGGCCAGTCCCTCACCGACGTCGTCGGCTGGACCCTGGACCGCGAACGCCGCCTGGCCGAGAGCCGTGCCCTGGCCGACCAGCTCGGCCAAGCGCTGACCAGCCGCATCGTCATCGAACAGGCCAAGGGCACCCTCGCCGCCAGCCTGTCCATCTCCGTCGACGAGGCCTTCCACCTGCTGCGCTCCCACGCCCGCTCCCGGCGCCGCCGTCTGACGGACGTGGCCCAGGACGTCATGGACCGCCGTCTGAGGCTCTCCACGGAGGAGTAGGCGGCGAAAACGGGATGCACGCGCAGTGACCGGCTTCCTACGCTGGACACGCATAGCGGAGCTGCTCACCACCGGTTCTCGCAGGACAGGCATCACCCTGCGGACTCGGGGCTACTCTCTACGCACCGACGGCCGGGCGCCCGTCCCCCGGCGCCCCGCCGGCATCCAGATCGCTCAATCGACCCACGTTCACGGAGGCCCGTCATGGGCACCATCTTGATCACCGGGACCGTTGTACTGGTCCTCTTAGGATTCTCGAACCACGTCTGGTGGCTGGCCGCGGCCGGCGTGCTGTTCCTCTACCTGCAGTACGGCCGCGACGCGTCGTCGTCGACGCCGTCGGGCGGGGGCGGCTCGTCCGGATCGGTGCCGGCCACCTACCAGGCCTACCGCAAGCGCCGTGACCAGCAGGCCAAGTGGGAGCGCCGCTACCGCCGCGAGCGCCCCCTGGAGTCGCGCCGCCAGGACCGCAACAGGTAACACGCGGGGGCCCGCAGGCCCGGCGCGACAGGCAGGCACCTACAGGCCGGGCGCGCCCCACACCGGGAACCACCGGCTCAGATCCTGCTCCATCCGCAGGTCACCGGCGAGCGCCGCCTTCACCTGCAGCTCCAGCGCGTTGTCGCGCCGCTGCCCGCCGCCGGGCAGCGGTGCGAACGGGTAGAACGTGCCGCGCTTGTAGAGGTAGACCAGCGCGAGTCGCTTGCCGCCCTCACCCTCGAACGCGGCCAGGGAGCACAGCAGTTGCGGCCCGAAGCCGTTGACCTCCATCGAACTGTTCACCGCGTGGAGGTCGTTGACCAGGTCGGACAGCTGGTCGGGGGAGCGGCGCGAGACCAGCCAGGAGTACCCGTACACGTCCTGGCTGAGTTCCACCGGGGGGCCGTCCCGGTCGGCGTCCGCGTCCAGCAGGGCCTGGACCTCCCGGTGCGTCTGCTCGAAGGCGGCGCCCTCGACCGTCGCGAAGCACACCGCTCCGGTGCCGGTCGGCGTGAAACCGGCCGCGGCCTCCAGGGTCACGGCCGCCGACGGCAGCGCGAAAAGCCGGTCCAGGTCGGGCAGGGCCGGCTTCGTGCGGCCGAGCAGGATGTCCAGGAGCCCCATGCATCACGCCTTTCCGGGGGTTTCGGAGGTTCCGGGGGTCGCCGCCTCGCCCAGCTCGGCGGAGATCCGGCCCAGTTGGTCGAGACGCTGTTCCAGCGACGGGTGGGTGGAGAAGAACCGCTCGATGCCCGGCTCCTTGCCGGTGGCCGGCGTGAAGTAGAAGGCGTTGAAGGCCTGTGCGGTGCGCAGGTCCTTCGTCGGGATCCGGGCGATGTCGCCGGAGACCTTGGTCAGCGCCGAGGCCAGCACCGAGGGCCGCCCGGTGAGCAGCGCCGCCGCCCGGTCCGCGGCCAGCTCCCGGTACCTGGAGAGCGCCCTGATCAGCAGGAAGCTGATCGCGTACACCGCGGCCGACACCGCCATCACGGCGGCGAAGACGGCGGCGGTGTTCTGGTCCCGGCGCCCTCCGCCGAACAGCTGCGAGTAGAAGGCGAACCGCACGATCAGCCCGGCGATCACGCCGAGGAACGAGGCGATCGTGATCACGGCGACGTCCTTGTGCGCCACGTGCGACAGCTCGTGCGCGAGGACGCCCTCCAGCTCTGCGGGCTCCAGCCGCCGCAGCAGCCCGGTGGTCACGCAGACCACCGCGTGATCCGGATTCCGGCCGGTCGCGAACGCGTTGGGCATGTCCATCTCGGACACGGCGACCACCGGCTTGGGCATGTCGGCGATCGCGCACAGACGGTCGACCACCGCGTGCAGCTCGGGATACTCCTCGCGTTCCACGACCCGCCCGCGCATGGCGAACATCGCGATCCGGTCGGAGAACCAGAACTGTGCGACGAACATCGCCGCGACCAGCACCACGACGAGCAGCCACGACTTCAGCAGCACGATCAGCGCGGCCACGAAGCCCACGTACAGCAGTCCGAGCAGGAACATCGTGACCGTCATCCGAACGGTCAGTCGCCGGTCGCTCCGGAAGCGGCTCTGCATCTGCCTCACCCCGCAGTCAGGCACTCGTCCCGCTGTCCAGTGTGCACCCGCCCACTCCCATGAAGTGGTCCCGAACGGCCCTAGGTGCTGCAAAAGGTCCCTGTGAGAGCGCGTCCTAGTACGGAGCCCGGAACCGCACCCACCCCAGCAGCACGATCACGGCCGCCACACACCCGAAGACGATCGCCGTCGACACCCAGGACGAGCGGCGCGGTTCCACCGGCCCCGGGTCGGCGCGGAACGGCTGCGGCTCGGGCGGGTTCTCCCGCCACCGCGCGGCCAGCATCCGGGCCCGCGCGGAGGGTTCCTTGAACTCCGCCCGGTCGGCCCACTTGATGTCGAACTCCCGCTCGTCATCCCCCGTTTGGGACATCCCCGTATCTCCCCGTCAGTTCTGCGACCACTGTCGAACAGTCGTGCAGAAAACCATACGACGGCGCCCCCGCCCCGGGAAACGGGACGGGGGCGCCGGAGGCACCGAGAGGGCGTCGATCACACGTCGAAGTAGAGCTCGAACTCGTGCGGGTGCGGACGCAGCTGCAGCGGGGCGATCTCGTTCGAGCGCTTGAAGTCGATCCAGGTCTCGATCAGGTCGGCCGTGAAGACGTCACCGGCGAGCAGGAACTCGTGGTCGCGCTCCAGGGAGTCGAGGACGGCCGGGAGCGAGGTCGGGACCTGCGCGACGTTGGCGTGCTCCTCGGGAGCCAGCTCGTAGAGGTCCTTGTCGATCGGCTCGGCCGGCTCGATCTTGTTCTTGATGCCGTCCAGGCCCGCGAGCAGCAGCGCGGAGAAGGCCAGGTACGGGTTGCCGGAGGAGTCGGGCGCGCGGAACTCGACGCGCTTGGCCTTCGGGTTGGAGCCGGTGATCGGGATACGCATGGCCGCGGAGCGGTTGCGCTGCGAGTACACCAGGTTGATCGGCGCCTCGAAGCCCGGCACCAGACGGTGGTAGGAGTTCACCGTCGGGTTGGTGAAGGCCAGCAGCGACGGGGCGTGCTTGAGGATGCCGCCGATGTAGTAGCGGGCGGTGTCCGACAGGCCCGCGTAGCCGGCCTCGTCGTAGAACAGCGGGTCGCCGTTGCTCCACAGCGACTGGTGCACGTGCATGCCCGAGCCGTTGTCACCGAAGATCGGCTTCGGCATGAAGGTCGCGGTCTTGCCGTTGCGCCAGGCCACGTTCTTCACGATGTACTTGAAGAGCTGGAGGTCGTCGGCGGCGGCGAGCAGCGTGTTGAACTTGTAGTTGATCTCGGCCTGGCCGGCGGTGCCCACCTCGTGGTGCTGGCGCTCGACCTGCAGACCGGCCCGGCCCAGCTCCAGGGAGATCTCGGCACGCAGGTCGGCGAAGTGGTCGACCGGCGGGACCGGGAAGTAACCGCCCTTGTAGCGGACCTTGTAACCACGGTTGTCCTCGAGGGCGCCGGTGTTCCAGGCGCCGGCCTCGGAGTCGATGTGGTAGAAGCTCTCGTTCGCCGAGGTGGCGAAGCGCACGCTGTCGAAGACGTAGAACTCGGCCTCGGGACCGAAGTACGCGGTGTCCGCGATACCGGTGGAGGCGAGGTAGGCCTCGGCCTTCTTCGCCACGTTGCGCGGGTCACGGGAGTACTGCTCGCCCGTGATCGGGTCGTGGATGAAGAAGTTGATGTTGAGCGTCTTGTCACGGCGGAAGGGGTCGACCCGGGCGGTCGACAGGTCCGCGCGCAGCGCCATGTCGGACTCGTGGATCGCCTGGAAACCACGGATCGACGATCCGTCGAAGGCGAGCTCCTCGTCCGGGTCGAACGCCTCGACGGGCACCGTGAAGTGCTGCATGACGCCCGGCAGGTCGCAGAAGCGGACGTCGACGAACTTGACGTCCTCGTCCGCGATGAACTTCTTGGCCTCGTCGGCGTTCTGGAACATCCAGCTCCTCCTACTCCCGACCGCCTGCCGGGGTGGTAGTTCGTTCGTGCGGCCAGTGCGGTGGCACACGCTGTCCTCGACACTAGGGATGGGTGATTTCTCGGGCGTGACCCATTTGTTTCGCACAAGTTAACCGGACGCCGTCCGGTTGACCCCACCTGTCCGTATCCCGAAACGCTGGCAGTACCGTGGACGCGTGGACAAGAGGGAAGCAGTTGGATCGTGGCTCTCCGGCCCCCGCGCGGCCGCCGAGGAAGCCGGTGTGGACTTCGGATACCGCGGTGAGCAGCTGGGGCTGCCCGAGGAGGGACCCGGCTCGATCGCCCGCCCCGGCCGCAGGTTCGGCGCCCTGGCCGTCGACTGGGGCCTGTGCCTCTTGATCGCATACGGTCTCATCACGCACGGCTACCACCCGCAGTCGACCGGTAACTGGGCGCTTCTGGTCTTCTTCGCCCTCGGCGTGCTGACCGTCGGCACCATCGGCTTCACGCCCGGCAAGCGCCTGTTCGGCCTGCGCGTGGTCGCCCTCGGCACGGGCCGCCCCAGCTTCCCGCGAGGCCTGATCCGCACGGCCCTGCTGTGCGTCGCGATCCCGGCCCTGATCTGGGACCGCGACGGCCGGGGTCTGCACGACAAGCTGGCCGGCACCGTCGAGGTCCGCGCCTGAACCCCCGTACACACGAAGGGGCGCCCGCGGCATCCGCGGGCGCCCCTTCGACGTAGGAGGATCAACGGGCCTTGGGCCCGCCCTTCGGAAGCTTCATGCCCTTCGGCATCGGCCCCTTCGGCAGTGGCATGTTGCTCATCAGGTCGCCCATGGCGCGCAGCCGGTCGTTGGTGGCGGTCACCTGCGGGCCGGTCAGCACGCGCGGCAGCTTCAGCATGGCCGTGCGCAGCTTCTTCAGCGGGATCTGGCCCTCGCCCGTGCCGACGACGAGGTCGTGCACCGGCACGTCCGCGACGATGCGGTTCATCTTCCGCTTCTCGGCGGCCAGCAGGGTCTTGACCCGGTTCGGGTTGCCCTCGGCGACCAGGACGATGCCGGCCTTGCCGACGGCCCGGTGCACCACGTCCTGGCTGCGGTTCATCGCCACCGCCGGAGTCGTCGTCCAGCCCCGGCCGATGTTGTCCAGCACGGCCGCTGCGGCGCCCGGCTGGCCCTCCATCTGCCCGAAGGCGGCACGCTCGGCCCGTCGCCCGAACACGATGGCCATCGTGAGGAGGGCGAGGAACAGACCCAGGATGCCGAGATAGATGGGGTGACCGATCAAGAAACCGATCGCGAGGAAGACACCGAGGATGCTGATGCCGACAGCCGCGAGTACAAGACCGATCTTCTTGTCGGCCTTGCGGGTCATCTTGTAGGTCAGGACGATCTGCTTCAGTCGCCCGGAGTTCGCAGCGTCTGCTGCCGTGTCCTTCCTCGCCATGCCACGAAGTCTACGTGGCCCCGGGAGCGCCGACGACGGCGGTGCTCGGCGGGAAGGGATCGCGAGGTGTCAGGGGCGGACGGCGGGGGCCTGGTCGAGGACGCGCTGCGCCTCGACACGGTCCTTGGCGCGGCGGCGGTCCTCCAGGACGGAGGTCCAGGCGTTGCGCCGGGCGGTGCGCTGGCCGCTGCTCATGAGCAGCGACTCGACGGCACGGAGTGCATCGGTGAACGACGGGATGGCGGTGGCGCGAACGGGCGCGGCCTGCATGATGGAGGTCCCCCCTCGAGGCTGACGGCACTGGTGGGTGGTGCACGGGGTGTACACCCAGGGTCACTGACTGGTGTTACCAGGGCGTGACCGACCGGTCAAACACCGATGAAACCCCGATTCGCGTCCCGTAAACGTCGACGCGGCCCCGATGGCGTCCCCAACTGCGAGGACGTCCGGGACCGCGTCAATCGGCCACTACCCGGCGGTAGTTGCTTGTGCGCAGATTCACACGTTTAGCGTGGCACCGCGTGCCATCACACCGCCTGCGAGGCGACGTACGCGCCGCGCTTCTCGACGGCCATCTGGTACAGCCGCCCGGCGCGGTAGGAGGACCTCACCAGCGGGCCGGACATCACGCCGGAGAAGCCGATCTGCTCGGCCTCCTCCTTCAGCTCGACGAACTCGTGCGGCTTGACCCAGCGCTCCACGGGGTGGTGGCGCACCGACGGGCGCAGGTACTGCGTGATGGTGACCAGCTCGCAGCCGGCCTCGTGCAGCTGCCGCAGCGCGTCGCTGACCTCCTCGCGGGTCTCGCCCATGCCGAGGATGAGGTTCGACTTGGTGACCAGGCCGAAGTCGCGGGCCTCGGTGATGACCTTCAGCGAGCGCTCGTAGCGGAAGCCGGGGCGGATGCGCTTGAAGATCCGGGGCACGGTCTCGACGTTGTGCGCGAACACCTCGGGGCGGGAGGAGAAGACCTCGGCCAGCTGCTCGGGGACCGCGTTGAAGTCGGGGGCGAGGAGCTCGACCTTGGTGTGGCCGCCCTCCCGGTCCGCGGTCTGCGCGTGGATCTGGCGGACCGTCTCGGCGTACAGCCAGGCGCCGCCGTCCTCCAGGTCGTCGCGGGCGACGCCGGTGATGGTGGCGTAGTTCAGGTCCATGGTGACCACGGACTCGCCGACGCGGCGCGGCTCGTCGCGGTCGAGGGCCTCGGGCTTGCCGGTGTCGATCTGGCAGAAGTCGCAGCGCCGGGTGCACTGGTCGCCGCCGATGAGGAAGGTCGCCTCGCGGTCCTCCCAGCACTCGTAGATGTTGGGGCAGCCGGCTTCCTGGCAGACCGTGTGCAGGCCCTCGCTCTTCACGAGGTTCTGCATCTTCGTGTACTCGGGGCCCATTTTCGCCCGGGTCTTGATCCACTCGGGCTTGCGCTCGATGGGGGTCTGGCTGTTGCGGACCTCCAGGCGCAGCATCTTGCGTCCGTCGGGTGCGACTGCGGACACGATGGGCTCCCTAGCGATTGATTCCTCGGCGCACCCAAGGGTACGCCCGTTGATTTCAAGCCCGGTATCGGCGCCGGCCCTGGGGGCTGCCGCCCCCAGACCCCCGCTTCGGCCCGAAGGGCCTCGTTCTCGAACGCCGGACGGGCCGGTTTTATGCCGGCGTCTTCTCGACGAGGCGCGGCTTCAGCTCCGCGTTCTCGAGTACGTCCTTCAGGTGCCGTTCCACCACGGGCAGCACCTCGGCGATGGTGACGTCCCGGCCCAGCTCGCCCGCCAGCGAGGCGACGCCCGCGTCGCGGATGCCGCACGGGATGATCCGGTCGAACCACTTGTTGTCGGGGTTCACGTTCAGCGCGAAGCCGTGCATCGTGACGCCCTTGGCCACGCGGATGCCGATCGCGGCGATCTTGCGGTCCTCGCGGCGCTGGCCGGCGTTGGACGGGGCGTACTCGGGGCCGTTCAGCCGCGGGTCGAACTCCTCGTCGGTCAGCCGGGGGTCGAAGTCGAGGGACAGCCCGCCGAGCGCCGGCCGCTGCTCGACGGGGTCGCCGAGCACCCACACCCCGCTGCGGCCCTCGACCCGCGTGGTCTCCACGCCGAACTCCGCGCACGTGCGGATCAGCGCCTCCTCCAGGCGCCGTACATGCGCGACGACGTCCACCGGGCGCGGCAGCTTCTGGATGGGGTAGCCGACCAGCTGGCCCGGTCCGTGCCAGGTGATCTTGCCGCCGCGGTCGACGTCGATGACGGGGGTGCCGTCGAGGGGCCGCTCGTTGTCCGCCGTGCGCCGGCCCGCCGTGTAGACCGGCGGGTGCTCCAGCAGGATCACGGTGTCGGGGACCTCGTCCGCGAACCGCGCCGCGTGCACCCGGCGCTGCTCGTCCCACGCCACCTGGTAGTCCACGGCCTCGGTGCCGAACCCCATGCGGACGAACCGCAGCTCACTCACGGCAAGCGCCTCCCTGGAAGTCGTAAGGCACGAAACGTGCCTACGCCACTGTACGACTGGCCGTCGGGCGTCAGCCGCGCGGCCAATCCTCACACGATCGGATGAACGAACGGGGAAGTGTGCGACCGCATGCTCACTCTCCGCTACATTCGCGCCGTTCACAGAGGCCATAAGGGCTGCTCACAGGCAATCCGGGCACCTCGGCGGCCAGGTCGGCCGCGGGGTAGGCCCGAAAGGCAGGAGACCGCACCGCAGATGACGGAACGACCCGCGCAGCGCACTCCCAACCGACAGCTCGCCGCGCTCATCGCAGAAGCGGGGTTCTCCAACGCGGGGCTCGCCCGACGCGTGGACCAGCTCGGTCTCGAACACGGGCTTGACCTGAGATACGACAAGACGTCCGTGACCAGGTGGCTGCGCGGACAGCAGCCCCGCGGCACCACCCCCGCCCTCATCGCCGAGGTCTTCACCCGGCGGCTGGGGCGCCGGCTCACCGCCCAGGACCTCGGGCTCGACGCCTGTGCGCCGGTGTACGCCGGGCTGGAGTTCGCCTCGACCCCCGAGGAGGCCGTCGACATCGTCGGCGGCCTGTGGCGCAAGGACTCCGGCTCGCACGCCGAACTGCGCAAGATCGCGTTCACGCCGGCGGGGCTGGTGGTGCCCAGCCGGGACTGGCTGATCGGCCGGGCCGACGACCGCGTCGCCCGCGGCGAGCAGCCGCCCCCCGCACCCGGCGTGGCCCGAACGGGGGCCGTCCCCAAGATCCCGGTGCAGGGCCGCCCGGGCGTCCCGCGCCAGCGCGGCCAGGGCGAGCGCGGGCACGGCCAGCGGGTCACCGCCGGCGACATCGCCGCGCTGCGCTCGGTGGGCGAGCTGTTCCGCACCCTCGACAACATGTACGGCGGCGGACACGCCCGCCAGGCCCTCGTGCGCTACCTGGAGCACGAGTGCGAGCCGATGCTGCGCGGCGCCTACGGCGAGCAGACCGGCCGCAAACTCTTCGCGGCCGCCGCCGACCTGACCCGGCTGGCCGGCTGGACCTCGTACGACATCGCCGCGCACGGGCTGGCCCAGCGGTACTTCGTGCAGTCGCTGCGGCTCGCGCAGGCGGCGGGGGACCGGGCGTACGGGGCGTACGTGCTGGTCACCATGAGCCGGCAGGCCGTCTATCTCGGGCACGGGCGCGAGGCCGTGCAACTGGCGCGGGTGGCCCAGCAGGGCGTGGGCACCAACGCCCCGCCGGTCGTGCAGGCGCTGCTGCACGCGGCCGAGGCGCGCGGGCACGGCGTGCTCGGCGAGGTGCGCAACTGCACGGCCTCCCTGGTACGGGCCGAGCGCGCGCTGGAGGCGGCGCGCTCGGGAGACGAAGTGCCGTACTGGGCGCGGTTCTTCGACGAGGCGCAGCTCGCCGACGAGTTCGGGCACGCGCACCGGGACCTGCAGCAGTTCCGGGCGGCGGCGCAGCACGCCGAACGCTCGCTGCAGCTGCGGGCGCCGGCGTACGCCCGCAGCCGGCTGTTCTGCCGCGTGGTGCTGGCCTCCGCCCGGCTGGGCCTGGGCGAACTGGACCAGGCCTGCGCGCTGGGGGCGGAGGCGGCGGGTGCGGCGGCGGAGATGCGGTCGGTGCGGGCGACGGAGTACGTGCGGGACTTCGAGCGCAGGCTGGAGCCGTACAAGGACTCGGCGCCGGTGCGGGGGTATCGCGACAAGGTCGCTGCGCTGGGCTGAGGGGGCGGGGGCGCGCCGTGACGGCGGGGGTGCTTTGCCGGGTGCGGCGCCGTCGTGGCTGGTCGCGCAGTTCCCCGCGCCCCTTTCGGTGTGCCGGGTGCGGCGCCGTTGTGGCTGGTCGCGCAGTTCCCCGCGCCCCTTTCGGTGTGCTGGGTGCGGGGCCGTTGTGGCTGGTTGCGCAGTTTCCCGCGCCCCTTTCGGGGTGCTGGGTGCGGGGTCGTTGTGGCTGGTTGCGCAGTTTCCCGCGCCCCTTTCGGGGCGCTCTAGGCGGCCTGGGGCGTGGGGAGGGGGTCGGAGGTGTGCATCGGGGTTGCCGCTCCGAGGTCGGTCAGGATGGCCGTCGACGCGCGGTGGGCCGAGTGCAGGGCTCCCTGGACGGTGCTGGTGTCCCGGTGGTCGCCGCACACGTACAGGCCGGCCAGCAGACGCACCGGGCGGCGCAGGTCGTGGGGCGGGCGCATGGCGGGGACGGCCTCGGCGGTGTGGTGGACGGCGAGGGTCTCCCAGCGGCGGGTCGAGGTGCCGTAGAGGCGCGACAGGTGCATGCGGACGGCGGTGTCGAGGTCGGCCGGGGGCGGCCCCAGGACCGTGGAGGAGATCAGGGCCCGGCCCGCGGGGGCCCGGCTCGGGTCCACCGCGCTGACCACCGCCGTGTGTGCGACCGGGCCGCCGCGGTCGGCGTCCAGGAGCAGCGAGGCGCCAGTCGCCGGCGCCTCGTCCGCCGAGTGGTGCACCACCGTCAGCCGGTGGAAGTCCGGGACGCGCAGGCCCGGCAGCAGCTCGGCGGCGGCCCGCGCGTCGGTCGCCAGCAGCACCGCCCGGCAGCGGATCTCGCCGTGCTCGGCGGTGGTCACCGCGTTGGTGGAGACCGAGGTCACCCGGACCCCGGTGTGCACGGTGCCCGGCGGCAGCCCCCGTCGCAGCAGCTCCGGCAGCATCTCGGCGCCGCCCTCCGGCACGCACAGCCGCCCGGCCGCGAAAGAGCGCAGCGCGAGATCCGCGCACCGGCTGGACGTCGTCAGCTCCGGGTCGCACAGCAGGGCCGCGAGCAGCGGTCGCAGGAAGCCGTCCACGGTGCGGGCGGGCACACCGCGCGCGGCGAGGGCCTGGCGGGCGGGCGACTCGGGCCGGGACAGCAGCCGTTCCACCGGCATGGCCGCGAGCCGGGTCAGCGCCGAGCCGAGCCGGGCCTGGTCGACGGCGGTGCCCAGCGGGGCGCTCGCCCGCAGCGCGCCCGTAGCGCGAGGGGCGCTCGCCAGGGCGCGTACGGCATGGAGTGCGCCCCGTGCGCCCCCCGCGCTCGCCACCGCCCCGGCGCGGTGGTGCCGCCCGTCGCTGTGCAGCAGGACGCCCGGCGCGAACGGGCGCAGCACGAGGGCGTCGAGACCGGGCGTCAGCCGTAGCTCCGGATACGCCGTCGACAGCAGTTGCCCGATGCGGTCGAGCCGGAACCCGTCCACCTTCTCGGTCGACATCCGGCCCCCCGCACACGGGGCGGCCTCCAGGACCGCGGTCGTCACTCCTGCGCTGGTCAGCCTATGCGCCGCGGAGAGGCCGGCCACCCCGGCCCCCACGATCACGACGTCAGCCTGGTACGCGGGCTCAAGCACGTGCCCCTCCTCGAGGTTGCGCGGCCGGTGGAGACGTCATGCCCCCAACGGGCTCCAGGAATACCCGAGTTCGGGTCGAGGTTAGGGCCGCGATCGGTCAAGGGCAGTCGCGCATGAACAGGGCACGGTCGCACAACGGTCGCATGCGGTCACGTCGTGGCTGCGCAGGGTGGCGCTCAGAGTGCGGCGCGGATCGCCTGCTCGATCTCCGGATACGTGAAGGTGAAGCCCGACTCCAGCAGCCGCTTCGGCAGCACCCGCGCACTGCCCAGCACGTCCCCGGCCATCTCGCCGAGCACGGTCCGCAGCACCTGCGCCGGCACGGCGAACAGCGTCGGCCGGTGCAGCACGCGCCCCATGGCCGCGGTGATCTCACGGTTCGTCAGCGGGTTCGGGGCCGTCAGGTTGAACGGCCCGGACAGCCCGTCGGTGTCGATGAGATACCGGATCGCGGCCACCTCGTCGTGCAGCGAGATGTACGACCAGTACTGCCGCCCGTCGCCCATCCGCCCCCCGAGCCCCGCCTTGAACAGCGGGAACAGCCGCCCCCAGGCCCCGCCCTGCCCGGACACCACCAGACCCGTCCGCGTGAACACGGTCCGTACGCCCGCCTCCTGCGCGGGCGCCGCTGCCGCCTCCCACTCCACGCACAGCTCGGGCAGGAACCCCCGGCCGGGCGGCGCACTCTCGTCGACGGCCCGGTCGCCGGTCTCGCCGTAGATCCCCATCGCGCTGCCGTTCACGAAGACCCGCGGCCCGTTCTCCAGCCCGGCGATCGCCTCGGCCAGCGCCGCGGTGCCGAGCACCCGGCCGTTGCGGATCCGCTCCTTGTACTCGTCCGTCCAGCGCCGGTCGCCGACCCCGGCGCCGGCGAGGTTGACCAGGACGTCGCACCCGGCCAGTCCGGCCGCGTCCACATACCGCCCCTCCGGGTCCCAGCACACCTCGTCCTCGGCACGGGCCGCCCGGCGCACCAGCCGCACCACCTCGTGTCCGTCCGCCTTCAGGGACCGCGCCAGGGCGCCGCCGATGAGTCCGGACGCACCGGCCACCGCGATTCGAGATCGTTGCATGGACTCATTCTCCTCAGAGGACTCATAAGGTGGCCGTTATGGTCGTTCCCCACATACGTCACGCCACGCTCGACGACGAGGAGACACTGGGCCGCCTCGACCGCGTCACCTGGTCACCGCTGCACTCCGTACAGCCGCGGCCCCGGCCGCCGTACGAGCCCTTCTACAACGAGCGGTTCGGCCCCCGCGACCACCTGGTCGCCGAACTCGACGGCACGGTCGTCGGCTACGTCCGGCTGGCCTATCCGACCCCGCTGGTCTGCAACTCGCATGTCCGGCAGATCCAGGGGCTCGTCGTCGCCGAGGAGGCGCGCGGCGCCGGTGTCGGGCGGGCGCTGCTGCGCGCGGTGCGGGAGGAGGCCCGCAGGCAGGGCGCCCGCCGGCTCACCCTGCGCGTCCTCGGGCACAACGCCCCGGCCCGCAGGCTGTACGAGACCGAGGGTTTCGTGGTGGAGGGCGTACTGCCCGGCGAGTTCCTGCTGGAGGGCGCGTACGTGGACGACGTCCTCATGGGGTGCAGTCTCTGACCTGATCGCGGTTGGCGGCCTCGCGGCGCCTGCGGACGACCAGGAAGAGCGCGCCTCCCGCCACCAGCAGGGAGATCAGGAAGAAGACGGGCACGGCAGCCTCCGGCGGGTGTGGGGGACCGGCCCTCCATCATCGGGCAGGGGACCGCGCTACGACGTCACCAGATCGCCCGTGTCCACCGCCGCCGTCGACCCCGCCGCACGCCGGGCGTCGGAGGAGACCTCGGCCGCCGTCAGCACGTAGCCGGTCTCGTCGTCCGAGGTCGAGCGGGCGAAGACGACGCCGAACACCCGGCCGTCCGTGGTCAGCAGGGGGCCGCCGGAGTTGCCGGGGCGGACCGTGGAGCGGATCGAGTAGATCTCGCGGGTCACCGTGGCGTCGCCGTAGATGTTCTGGCCGGTGGCGTCGACGCGGCTCGCGACCGTCGCCGCCTGCAGATCGAGGTCGCCGTCCTGCGGATAGCCGGCGACGACCGCGGAGTCACCGCGCTCGGCACCGCCGTCGAACCTCAGCACCGGCGCCCTGAGGCCGGGCACGTACAGCACGGCGACGTCCTTGTCGGGATCGAAGAGCACCACCTGGGCGTCGTACGACTGCCCGACCCCGCCGATGCGCACGGTCGGGTGGTCGATGCCGGCCACCACGTGCGCGTTCGTCATCACGTGCTCGCGCGCGTACACGAACCCGCTGCCCTCGCGGCCCTGGTTGCCGGAGACCCCCTCGATCTTCACCGTGCTGAGCTTGGCGGCGCTGGTGGCGGCGGCCGTGACGCTGTCGCCGGTCGGCTTGGCCACCCGGGCCGTCGACTCGTTCTCGAACGGGTTGAAGACCTGCGGGAAGCCCGCCTGGGTCAGCGCGGAGGTGGCCCGGGAGAACCAGGTCGGGGTGGTGTCCGGCATGAGGTTCTGCACGGCGCCGAGCAGGGTCGAGTCCCGGATCGCCGTGGTGACCAGCGGCGACGAGGAGACGCCGACCACGCTCGCGGCGACCCAGGCCACGATCAGTACGGCGACCGAGTTGGCCGCGGCCCCGCCGACGCCGTCGGCCACCCGCAGCGGCCCCCGGTCCAGCTCCCGCCGCAGCCTGAGCGCCAGCCGCCCGGCCAGCTCGTGTCCCACCACCGCCGGGACCAGCACGGTCAGCACCGCGGTGATCGTCGCCCGGGTCGTCCCCGCCGTCACCAGGTCCATCATCCAGGGCAGCACCCACACGCCCACGACGGCTCCGCCGACGAACCCGGCGAGCGAGACACAGCCGGCGACCAGGCCGCGCCGGTAGCCGGATGCCGCGTAGGCCAGAACCACCAGCATCAGCAGGATGTCGAGCAGGTCCACAGAGCCGCCTTTCTCTCAGACCCCTTAGTACGCGCGGGACGGTCCCGATGATCAGTGGTGCGTGTGCGTGTCCCTCCCCCGTCCCCTCCATCCGGAAAAACGTCACGGACCAGGAGGATGGTTCCACCGGGTGGCACAGCACACATCGCGGGCGAAGCCTTTCCGGCCGAGAGTGGACCCATGCGGGTCCGAAGATCGCGGGCGCCTCGAAGCCGACGCACAGCACGCATACGCGCCACGCTGTGCCGAACGCGGGCACTGCGCCCCCCACGAGCGCAGCGCCTGCTGAGCGCCCTGCGCGCAAGCCCGGCGGGGGCACGGGAAGCCGCCCGCCCCGAAGGAGAAGCGCCCCCCGACACCCCGGCACCGACGGAGGCAGCCGCGCCGCCCGGGAGCGAGGAGGGTGGGGCTGTCGGCTCTTCGGAGGCGGTGGCCGGGGCCAGGGCGCCGGTCGGGTGTCGTGGGGTGCGGCGCGGGGTTCGGCTGCCGCGGGCCGCTCGGGTCGGGGCCGCCTGCTTCATCGGGCTCGCCGGGGTTCTCGGGCTGGTGCTCTGCGTGGACGGGGTCCAGCACGGGAACGCGGAGCGTCCCGTCCGGGCCGCCCCGGCCCGCCCCGTACCCACCGCACACCCCGCCGCCAGGCCCCGTATCGTGCCGCGCTCCGTCTGGCTCGACGACCTCGCCCGGCACGCGCAGCCGCCCCCGCGCTACGACGACAAGGTCGTCGCCGTCTTCGTCCACCACACCGACTCGCCCAACGGCTACGCCTGCGCCGACGCGCCCCGCATCATCCGCTACCTCTACGCCGGCCAGACCGGCGCCCGCCGCTGGGACGACATCGGCTACAACTTCCTCGTCGACCGCTGCGGCACCATCTACGAGGGCCGCGCGGGCGGCGTCGACCGCCCCGTCACCGGCGCCCACACCCAGGGCTTCAACCACCGCACCGCCGGTATCGCCGCCCTCGGCACGTTCACCGCGGGCGTCCCCGTCCCCAAGGCCATGACCGACGCGATCGCCGCGCTCGCCGCCTGGAAACTGGGCCTGGCCGACGTCGACCCCCGCTCCCGGGTCCGGCTGACCTCCAGCAACAGCCTCAGCCGCTACAAAGCGGGCACCACCGCCATCCTCCCCGCCCTCGCGGGCCACAACGACGGCTACATGACCTCCTGCCCCGGCGCCGCCCTCACCGCCCGCCTCCCGGAGATCAGAGACCTGGCGGCCCGGCTCCAGGGCAGGACGCCGTAGCGTCACCGCCGCCCGAGATACACCCGCACCGCCCGCTGCAGCACCTTCCCCTGGCTGCCCACCGGCCGTTCCCACTCGCCGAGGTACTCCACGGCCCGCCCGCCGGTGCCCGCCTTGAAGCGCAGGCGCCCCAGCAACCGGCTCTCGGTGAGGACAGGGGTGATGGAGCGCAGGTCGTAGACGTCGGCGCCCGCCGCCCGCGCGTCGCACAGCATGCGCCACAACAGGGCGCTGCTGGGCCGCAGTTCACGCCCCTGGCGGCCGGAGGCAGGGTAGGAGTGCCAGGACCGGGGACCGACGTTGATCATGAGGGCGGCGGAGAGCACGAAACCGTCGTGCTCGGCGAGGTAGATGCGCAGCCGATCGTCGTCCTCGGCGTTGAGCGCCTTCCACATGCGCCGGAAGTACTCCGGTGGACGGGCCCTGAAGCCGTCGCGGGCGGCCGTGGCCGCGTACAGGCGGTGGAAGTCGGACAGGTCGGCGCCCGTGCCCCAGGAGACCCGCACGCCCGCCCGCTCCGCGGTGCCCAACGCCTGCTCGAAGTGCGGGGCGAGGCCCTTCCGCAGGTCCTCCGTCGACCGCCCGGCGAGCGGGATCCGGAAGCCGTAGCGGGGCTGCCCCAGCCCGAAGCCGCTGCCGTCGTCCTCCTCGCACCGGCGCCACCCCAGCCGCTCCAGCCGCTCGGCGGCGTCCAGCGCGAACCCGTCGACACCGGCGGCCGGCAGATCGCGCAGATGCCGTACGCCGGTGTCGGCGATCCCCGCGGTGACGGTGCCCGCCGCCCAGTGCCGTACGACGAGCGGCGGCCCGATCCGCACCGCGAACGCCCCGCGCTCCTCCAGGTGGGCGACGAGCGGATCCAGCCACCGTTCCAGCCGCGGGTCCGACCAGTCGATCGCGGGCCCGTCGGGGAGGTAGGCGAGGAACCGGCGCGTCCCGGGCAGCGGGCGGTACAGCACCAGCGCCGCCGCGACGAGCGGCCCGTCCTCGAACCAGCCGACGCTCTCCGCCACCCAGTCGGGCTTCACGTCGCCCCACTCGGGGATCTGCAGATGGCTCGCGTCCGGGTGCAGCCGCAGATGCGCGAGATGCTCCTCGCGCGTCAACTCCCTCACGTACGGGCTGCTCATGGCCTCACAGGTTTCTCCCAGCCGCCTCACGGATCGTCCTGAGGCACCGTCCCTATCGTCATGCACACGCACTGACTGAAGGTGGGGAAGAAGTGAACAGTCACAGCATCGCCACGCACAAGACCGAAGGCCGGACCAAGGGCATGTTCGGCCCGTGGGCCGCGCTCTGCGCGGCCGCCGCCGTCGTCCTCGGCCCGGCGGCCGTCACCGCGTCCGCGCTCGACCAGGCCAACGCGGCCCCGATGCACCACGCGGTCGCGGACCAGACGCACGCCTACATCCCGTCGGACTCCTCCCGCAGGCGCACCGCCGCGCTCTGAGCCGCTAGGGCCTGTCGTCCCCGGCCAGGCCCAGAAATTGCTCCCCGGACGGGTCGACGTCCACCCCGAGCCCGTTCATCAGGCCCGCGAGCATGACGTAGTAGCCGGTCGTCGTGACGATCTCGACGACCTGCCGGTCGGTGAAGCGGGCGCGCAGCGCCGTCAGCGTGGCCTCGGACAGGGTGCACCGGGACACCAGCTCGAAGGCCGCGGTCAGCGCCGCCGACTCCCTCTCGTCGAACTCCCCGCCCGCGGAACGCCGTTCGGCGATCGCCGCCAGCTGCTCGGGCGTCACACCCGAGGCGAGCGCGACCGGACCGTGCTGGACGGCCTCGTACTCGCACTCCGTGCCCGCCGCCACCGCAAGCACCACCAGTTCGCGCAGCCGGACCGGCAGGGTCGACTCGCGCAGCACGGCCAGGCCCATCTCGATGGCCGTGTCCGTCAGCGGAGGGGCGTGCGAGAGCATGCGGAAGGCGTTCAGCGGCACGGGCAGCTTCGCGACGCCGTCGGCCGGACGCTCCGGGTACGGGATGCGTGCCATGGTCCCCCTCGGCTGTGTCAGTCCCTGAACCGTTCCCACAGTTTCGGATACCGCTCCGCCAGCGCCCGGTCGTCCTCCAGGTCGACCGGCGTCCCCTCCGGCTCGGGAGGTGCCGGCGCGATGCCGAGGTCGGGCGCCACCGTCCCGGTGAGCTGCTCGTACGCCTCGTCGGCCGCGTACCCCAGCTCCTCCCCGTCGCCGTCGAGCTCCTCGTCGAAGTCGTCCAGGAGGTCGGCCAGCGCGTCGGGGTGGTGCACGGCGCTCTCGTACACCTCCCGCCCCTGTCCGATCAGCCAGCAGCGGAAGAAGTCGAAGGTGTCGTCGCCGGCCCCGTTCAGCAGCACGGCGGCCGCGCCCCACAGGTCCCAGGTGTAGGCGCGGTTGTAGCGGGCCTCGAAGTGACGGGCGAAGTCGAGGACCATGTCGGGCTCCAGCTGGAGCAGCCGGTCCACGAGCAGGTCCGCCTGCTCCTCGGGGTCGCCCTCGGCGGCCTCGCGGGCGGCGTCCACCAGCTCCCAGAACTCCGTCTCGTCCATCACGGGTACAGCATCGGCCCTGGGCGGGTGGGGCGCACGTGGAGTGCGGCGGATTGTTATGTCCCGTACAGGGCGGCGAGCCGTGCGGCGTCGCCCGCGAACCGCTCCCGCAGGCGCGGCGGCGCCAGCACCTCCACTTCCGGGCCGAGCCCCGCGAGCTGCGAGTGTGCGACCTCCTCGGACTCCACGGGCAGGGTCACCGTCACCCGGCCGTCCGCGTCGGGGGAGCCGGCGGCCGCCAGCGCCTCCCGCGCGGACGCGGGGTCGACGACGTACGGAAGTCCCCGCACTCCGGCGTCCGACAGGCGTACGACGACCTCGTCCCGCAGGATCGACCGCGCGAACTGCTCCGCCCGCTCGTCCCAGAAGGCCGGCAGGTCGAACTCCTCGTCGCGCTCGAAACGCTCCCCGTCGCCGTCGACGGCCGTGAAGCGGTCGATCCGGTACACCCGGTAGGTCCCCCGCTCCGCGACCCGCGCGCACAGGTACCAGACCCCCGCCTTGAGCACGAGCCCGTACGGCTCCAGGGTCCGCTCGACCTCGGCGTCCCGGCCCCGGTAGCGCGCGGTGATCCTCCGGTCGTCCCACACCGCGTTCGCCACGGCGGGCAGCAGCGCGGGCGCCTCGGGCTGGGTGAACCAGTTCGGGGCGTCCAGGTGGAAGCGCTGGGCCGCCGTGCGGGAGGCGTCCCGCAGCGACGGCAGGAGGGCAGCCGACACCTTCAGCCGGGCGGCGGAGGCGGCGTCCTCCAGCCCCATCTCGCGCAGCGCGCCCGGCACCCCGGACAGGAACAGCGCCTCGGCCTCCGAGCGGGCCAGCCCGGTCAGCCGGGTCCGGTACCCGCCGATCAGCCGGTAGCCGCCCGCGCGCCCCCGGTCCGCGTACACCGGCACCCCCGCCTCCGACAGCGCCTGGGCGTCCCGGGTGACGGTCCGCTCCGACACCTCCAGCTCGCGAGCCAGCTCGGCGGCGGTCATGGAGGGACGGGACTGGAGCAGAAGCACCATCTTGATGAGGCGGGCAGCGCGCATAGGGTCATCATCGTGCGTGTTCGGGTGCGCGTGTGTGGGGGGCTGATCGCGCAGTTCCCCGTGCCCCTCAAAGGCAGGCCCGCTCAGGCACGCCTGTCTTCAGGGGCGCGGGGAACTGCGCGACCGGCCCGCAGTCGACTTACAACCCGTACTTCTCCCGGGCCTCCTTCACGGCCGTCGCCTTCACCTCGCCGCGCCGCGCCAGCTGGGCCAGCGCCGCGACGACGATCGACTCGGCGTCGACGCCGAAGTGCCGGCGCGCACCCTCGCGGGTGTCGGAGAGGCCGAAGCCGTCCGCACCCAGCGAGGACCAGTCCTGCTCGACCCACTGCGCGATCTGGTCCGGGACCTGGCGCATGTAGTCGGACACCGCGAGGACCGGGCCCTCGGCGCCGTGCAGCACCTGGCGGACGTAGGGGACGCGCTCCTCGCCGCGCAGAAGGGCCTCGTCGGCCTCCAGCGCGTCACGGCGCAGCTCGGTCCAGGAGGTGGCGGACCAGACGTCGGCCGCGACACCCCACTCCTCGGCCAGCAGCTTCTGCGCCTGAAGCGCCCAGTGGATCGCGGTGCCGGAGCCCAGCAGCTGGATGCGCGGGGCGTTGGCCACCGGCGACAGGCCCGCGGACTCCGCCGTGTTGAAGCGGTACAGGCCCTTGACGATGCCCTCGTCGACACCGAGGCCCTGCGGCTTTGCCGGCTGCGGGAGCGGCTCGTTGTAGACGGTGAGGTAGTAGAAGACGTTCTGGTCCTCGCCCGGGGCGGCCTCGCCGTACATGCGGCGCAGACCGTCCTTGACGATCGTCGCCACCTCGTACGCGAACGCCGGGTCGTAGGTGAGGGCGGCCGGGTTGGTCGCCGCGATCACCGGGGAGTGGCCGTCGGCGTGCTGCAGGCCCTCGCCGGTCAGGGTGGTCCGGCCCGCCGTGGCGCCGACCAGGAAGCCGCGGCCGAGCTGGTCGCCGAGCTGCCACATCTGGTCGGCGGTGCGCTGCCAGCCGAACATCGAGTAGAAGATGTAGAACGGGATCATCGCCTCGCCGTGCGTCGCGTACGCGGTGGACGCGGCGATGAAGTCGGCCATCGAACCGGCCTCGGTGATCCCCTCGTTGAGGATCTGGCCGTTCTTGGCCTCCTTGTAGTACATCAGCTGGTCGCGGTCGACCGGCTCGTACGTCTGGCCCTTGGGGGAGTAGATCCCGAGGGACGGGAACAGGCTCTCCATGCCGAAGGTGCGCGCCTCGTCCGGGACGATCGGCACCCAGCGCCTGCCCGTCTCCTTGTCCCGGACCAGGTCCTTGACCAGACGGACGAAGGCCATGGTGGTGGCGACGTTCTGGGAGCCGGAGCCCTTGTCGAAGGCGGCGAAGGCCTTCTCGGCGGGGGCCGGCAGCGGGGCCACCGGGTGCACCCGGCGGGCCGGCGCCGGCCCGCCGAGGGCCGCGCGGCGCTCCTGGAGGTAGCGCACCTCGGGGGAGTCGGTGCCGGGGTGGCCGTAGGGGACCACGCCGTCGACGAACTGGCTGTCGGAGATGGGCAGTTCGAGCAGGTCCCGCATCGTCTTGAACTCGTCCACCGACAGCTTCTTCATCTGGTGGTTGGCGTTCTTCGACGCGAAGCCCTCGCCGAGGGTGTGCCCCTTGACGGTCTGGGCCAGGATCACGGTCGGGGCGCCCTTGAACTCGACGGCCGCCTTGTAGGCCGCGTACACCTTGCGGGCCTCGTGGCCGCCGCGGGAGAGGTGGAAGCACTCGAGGATCTTGTCGTCGCTCAGCAGCTTCGCCATCTGGGCGAGCGCCGGGTCCTTGCCGAAGAAGTCCTCGCGGATGTAGGCGGCGTCCCGCGTCTGGTACGTCTGCACCTGGGCGTCGGGTACCTCGCGCAGCCGGCGTACGAGCGCGCCGGTGGTGTCGAGCCGGAACAGCTCGTCCCAGGCGGAGCCCCACAGCGACTTCACGACGTTCCAGCCGGCGCCGCGGAACTGGGCCTCCAGCTCCTGCACGATCTTGAAGTTGGCGCGGACCGGGCCGTCGAGGCGCTGCAGGTTGCAGTTGATGACGAAGGTCAGGTTGTCCAGGCCCTCGCGGGAGGCGAGCGCCAGCGCCGCCGTCGACTCGGGCTCGTCCATCTCGCCGTCGCCGAGGAAGGCCCACACGTGCGAGTCGGAGACGTCCTTGATGCCGCGCGCGGTCAGGTAGCGGTTGAAGCGGGCCTGGTAGATGGCGGAGAGGGGGCCGAGGCCCATGCTCACCGTCGGGAACTCCCACAGCCAGGGCAGGCGGCGGGGGTGCGGGTAGGAGGGCAGGCCGTTGCCGCCGGACTCGCGGCGGAAGTTGTCCAGGTGCGTCTCGTTCAGCCGGCCGTCGAGGAAGGCGCGGGCGTAGATGCCGGGGGAGGCGTGCCCCTGGATGTAGAGCTGGTCGCCCGAGCCGTCGGCCTCCTTGCCGCGGAAGAAGTGGTTGAAGCCGGTCTCGTAGAGCCAGGCCGCGGAGGCGAAGGTGGCGATGTGGCCGCCGACGCCGTATTTGCTGCCCCGGGTCACCATCGCGGCCGCGTTCCAGCGGTTCCACGCGGTGATACGGCGCTCCATCGCCTCGTCACCGGGCACGGCCGGCTCGGCGGCGGTGGGGATGGTGTTGACGTAGTCGGTCTCGAGGAGCTTGGGCAGCGCGATGCCGGTGCCCTCGGCCCTCTCCAGCGTGCGGCGCATCAGGTACGCGGCGCGGTGCGGGCCGGCCGCCTTGGCGACCGCGTCCAGGGAGGCCTGCCATTCGGCGGTCTCCTCCGGGTCCCGGTCGGGGAGCTGGTCGAGCTCGCTCGGCTGGATGGCGTTGGGGTCGGTCATGTCGCCGCCTTCCTCAGTCGAAGGGGGTTCCCTCATCGGTAAGGGTTCGGGGGTGCCCTTTGTCTTTGGCAGGACAGGGCGCGGGGCCTCGGTTCAGGCCCGTCGGCGACAATAACTCCCTGATCGATGATCGATCAAAGGGTTCAGGGGCAAAACTTCTCGATTCCGAGAAAGTAGGCACGGGGTGTCTTTCGGGCAGGCACCCGGTGCCGCGCATTTCCGGGGTTTTCGCAGGTGAGCGGTGCTGCGCTCAGGCTCGCGGAGCGCAGCCCAGCACGTGTGCCTTGACGAGTTCGGCGATCCTCGGGTCCCGCCTCCGGAACGCCTGCACCAGCTCCTCGTGCTCCTCCGCGTACGACTGCTGAACGGTTCCCAGCCAGCGGATCGACAGTGCCGTGAAGACCTCGATGCCCAGGCCCTCCCAGGTGTGCAGCAGCACGGAGTTGCCCGCGGCCCGCACCAGCTCGCGATGGAAGGCCACCGTGTGCCGCACCTGGCCCGTGCCGTCCGCCGCGCGGTCCGCCTCGTACAGCGCGGCCACGTGCGGCTCCAGTGCCGAGCAGTCCTGCGCCAGCTTCTCCGCCGCCAGTTCCGCCGCGATCGCCTCCAGGCCCGCCCGGACCGGGTAGCTCTCCTCCAGGTCGGCCGCCGTCAGATTCCGCACCCGCACGCCCTTGTTCGGCGCGGACTCGATCAGCCGCAGCGACTCCAGCTCGCGCAGCGCCTCCCGCACCGGCGTCTGGCTGACCTCCAGCTCGGTGGCGATACGGCGCTCCACGATCCGCTCGCCCGGCTTCCAGCGCCCGCTGACGATCCCCTCCACGATGTGCTCGCGGATCTGTTCGCGCAGCGAGTGGACGACGGGCGCGGTCATGAGAGCTCCTTAAGGGCGTTCGACGTTTAGACAATAAGGCCGTGAGCGCTTTCGGGAGAGGCGCACGGGGACGCTTTCGTGCAGGTGAGACGAGACTTACACGCCTCGCCGGGCAGGGCCGTGCGCGGCGGCGCCCCGCCGGAACGACGGCGCCCCCGCCCGGAAAGCTCCGGGCGGGGGCGCCGTCGTACGAACCCTGAATCCTTACAGCCCGAGCTCGACCTCGAACTCGCCCGCCTCGAGGATCGCCTTGACCGCGGTCAGGTAACGGGCCGCGTCGGCGCCGTCCACCAGACGGTGGTCGTAGGAGAGGGTCAGGTAGGCCATGTCGCGGACGCCGATGACCGTGCCCTCCTCGGTCTCGATGACCGCCGGGCGCTTGACCGTGGCACCGATGCCGAGGATCGCGACCTGGCCCGGCGGCACGATGATCGTGTCGAAGAGCGCGCCGCGCGAACCGGTGTTGGAGATGGTGAAGGTCGCGCCGGACAGCTCGTCCGGGGTGATCTTGTTGCCGCGGACCTTGCCCGCCAGCTCCGCCGTGGCCTTGGCGATGCCCGCGATGTTGAGGTCGCCGGCGTGCTTGATGACCGGGGTCATCAGGCCCTTCTCGGAGTCCACCGCGATTCCGATGTTCTCGGAGTCGAAGTAGGTGATCGTGCCCTCGGCCTCGTTGATCTTGGCGTTGATGACCGGGTGGGCCTTCAGCGCCTGGGCCGCCGCCTTCACGAAGAACGGCATCGGGGAGAGCTTGACGCCCTCGCGCGCGGCGAAGGAGTCCTTGGCCTGGGCGCGCAGGCGCATCAGGCGGGTGACGTCGACCTCGACGACCGAGGACAGCTGCGCCTGCTCGTGCAGCGCCTTGACCATGTTGTCGCCGATGACCTTGCGGATGCGCGGCATCTTGACGGTCTGGCCGCGGAGGGGGGAGGCCTCCAGGGTCGGCGCCTTCTTGGCGGCCGGGGCGGCAGCGGCGGAGGGCGCCGGAGCCGCGGCGGCGGCCTTCGCGGCCTCGGCCGCGGCCATGACGTCCTGCTTGCGGATGCGGCCGCCGACGCCGGTGCCCTTGACGCCGGCCAGGTCGACGCCGTGCTCGGCGGCGAGCTTGCGCACCAGCGGGGTGACGTAGGCGCCCTCGTCGGTCGCCTGGGCGGCGGCCGGAGCGGCAGCGGCGGGCGCCGCGGCCGGGGCGGGAGCCGGAGCCGGGGCGGGCGCCGGAGCGGCCGGGACCGGCTCGGGGGCCGGGGTCGTGACCTGCTGCGGAGCCGGAGCCGTCGGGGCCTGCGGCGCCGGGGCGGCCGGAGCGGGCGCCGGAGCCGCGGGGGCGGCCGGAGCCGGAGCGGCGGCGGCGGGGGCCGGGGCGGCCGGGGCCGGGGCAGCGGCCGGAGCCGCACCCGGGGCGCCGATGACGGCGAGCTTGGCGCCGACCTCGGCGGTCTCGTCCTCGCCGACCGTGATCTCCAGCAGCACACCGGAGGTGGGCGCCGGGATCTCGGTGTCGACCTTGTCCGTGGAGACCTCGAGCAGCGGCTCGTCGGCCTCGACGGAGTCGCCGACCGACTTCAGCCAGCGGGTGACGGTGCCCTCGGTGACGGACTCGCCGAGCGCGGGCAGGACGACGTCCGTGCCCTCGGCGGAGCCGCCGCCGGACGCGGCCTCGGCGGTGGGGGCCGGGGCCGGGGCGGCCTGCTCGGTGGAGGGGGCGGCGGCGGCCGGCTCCGGAGCCGCGGCGGGCTCGGGGGCGGGCTCGGCGGCCGGGGCGGGGGCGGCGGCGGGAGAGCCGGTGCCGTCGTCGATGACGGCCAGCTCGGCGCCGACCTCGACGGTCTCGTCCTCGGCGACCTTGATGGAGGCGAGAACACCGGCTGCGGGCGAGGGGATCTCGGTGTCGACCTTGTCGGTCGAGACCTCGAGCAGCGGCTCGTCGGCCTCGACGCGCTCACCCTCGGCCTTCAGCCAGCGGGTGACAGTGCCCTCGGTGACGCTCTCGCCGAGCGCCGGAAGGGTTACGGAAACCGCCATGGTTTCGGTTGCTCCTTACGAATTGCGGAAGTCTGAGTCGTCGCTTCGTCGACCGAGGGTCAGTCGTGCGAGTGCAGGGGCTTGCCGGCCAGGGCCAGGTGGGCCTCGCCCATCGCCTCGTTCTGCGTCGGGTGGGCGTGGATGAGCTGGGCGACCTCTGCGGGCAGCGCTTCCCAGTTGTAGATCAGCTGGGCCTCGCCGACCTGCTCGCCCATGCGGTCGCCGACCATGTGGACGCCGACCACGGCACCGTCCTTGACCTGGACGAGCTTGATCTCGCCCGCGGTGTTCAGGATCTTGCTCTTGCCGTTGCCCGCCAGGTTGTACTTCAGAGCGACGACCTTGTCCGCACCGTAGATCTCCTTGGCCTTGGCCTCGGTGATGCCCACGGAGGCGACCTCCGGGTGGCAGTAGGTCACGCGGGGGACACCGTCGTAGTCGATCGGGACGGTCTTCAGACCGGCCAGACGCTCCGCCACCAGGATGCCCTCGGCGAAGCCGACGTGCGCGAGCTGGAGCGTCGGGACGAGGTCACCGACGGCGGAGATCGTCGGGACGTTGGTGCGCATGTACTCGTCGACCAGGACGTAGCCGCGGTCCATCGCGACGCCCTGCTCCTCGTAGCCCAGGCCCTGCGAGACCGGGCCGCGGCCGACGGCGACGAGCAGGAGCTCGGCCTCGAACTCCTTGCCGTCGGCGAGGGTGACCTTGACGCCGTCCTGGGTGTACTCGGCCTTCTGGAAGAAGGTGCCGAGGTTGAACTTGATGCCGCGCTTGCGGAACGCGCGCTCAAGAAGCTTCGAAGAGTTCTCGTCCTCGACCGGGACGAGGTGCTTGAGGCCCTCGATGACCGTGACGTCCGTACCGAAGGACTTCCAGGCGGAGGCGAACTCGACGCCGATGACACCGCCGCCGAGGACGATCGCGGACTTCGGTACGCGGTCCAGGACGAGGGCGTGGTCGGAGGAGATGATCCGGTTGCCGTCGATCTCCAGGCCCGGCAGCGACTTCGGCACGGAGCCGGTCGCCAGCAGGACGTGGCGGCCCTGGACGCGCCGGCCGTTGACGTCGACGGAGGTCGGGGAGGACAGACGGCCCTCGCCCTCGATGTACGTCACCTTCCGGGAGGCGATGAGACCCTGCAGACCCTTGTACAGGCCGGCGACGACGCCGTCCTTGTACTTGTGGACGGCGGGGACGTCGATGCCCTCGAAGGTGGCCTTGACGCCGAACTGCTCGCTCTCGCGGGCCTGGTCGGCGATCTCGCCCGCGTGCAGCAGGGCCTTGGTGGGGATGCAACCCCGGTGCAGGCAGGTACCGCCGACCTTGTCCTTCTCGATCAGGGCGACGTCCAGGCCCAGCTGCGCCCCGCGCAGGGCCGCGGCGTAACCGCCACTACCACCGCCGAGGATCACTAGGTCGAAAACGGTGCTGGCGTCGTTCGCCACGTCACGTCCTCCATGCATGTGCGCCGTACGCCGGTCAACCCTGACCGGTCGGCGGCTGGTGTCCGGCCGCTCTTTCTTCGGCCCTGTGGTGGGGGCCCTGTCCTGCCGTGGCCCATCTTCGCACTTGTCGGAGGTGAACGAGACGCCGGGCCGGTGTGTGAGACGTCCCACGTTCGTTTGAGCGCCCGTGGAAAAGGGGGCTCCGCCCTACCCGCGCGCGGAGCCCCCTTCCCTCACAGCGACATCAGCCCAGGTCGCCGGAGGCCGTCAGCTCCGCCAGCCGGACCAGGGTGCGCACCGCCGTGCCCGTGCCGCCCTTCGGCGTGTACCCGAACGGGCCGCCCTCGTTGAAGGCCGGGCCCGCGATGTCCAGGTGCGCCCAGGTGATGCCCTCGCCCACGAACTCGCGCAGGAACAGACCGGCGACGAGGCCGCCGCCCATCCGCTCTCCCATGTTGGCGATGTCGGCGGTGGGGGAGTCCATGCCCTTGCGCAGGTGCTCCGGCAGCGGCATCGGCCACGCCGGCTCGCCGACCTCCTCGGCGGCCTCGTGCACCGCCGTACGGAAGGCGTCGTCGTTCGCCATGATCCCGAAGGTCCGGCTGCCCAGCGCCAGCACCATCGCGCCGGTGAGGGTCGCGACGTCCACGATGGCGTCCGGCTTCTCCTGCGAGGCCGCCCACAGCGCGTCGGCGAGGACCAGGCGGCCCTCCGCGTCGGTGTTGAGGACCTCCACCGTCTTGCCGCTGAACATGCGCAGCACGTCACCGGGGCGGGTGGCGGAACCCGACGGCATGTTCTCGGCCAGCGCCAGCCAGCCGGTGACGTTCACCTCGAGGCCCAGACGCGCGGCGGCGACCACGGCCGCGAAGACCGCCGCCGCACCGCTCATGTCGCACTTCATGGTCTCGTTGTGACCGGCCGGCTTCAGCGAGATGCCGCCCGAGTCGTAGGTGATGCCCTTGCCGACGAGCGCCAGGTGCTTCTTCGCCTTGGAGGAGGTGTACGACAGCTTCACCAGCCGCGGGCCGGCGGCGGAACCCGCGCCGACGCCGAGGATGCCGCCGTAGCCGCCCTTCTCCAGCGCCTTGACGTCGAGCACCTGCACCTTGATGCCGTGCTCCTTGGCCGCGGCCTGCGCGATCGCGGCGAACGACTCGGGGTTGAGGTCGTTCGGCGGGGTGTTGATCAGGTCACGGGCGCGGTTGAGCTCCTCGGAGACGGCGACGGCGCGGGCGAGCGCGGCCTTGTGCGCAGCGTCCCGCGGCTTGCCGCCGAGCAGGGTCGCCTCGGCGAGCGGCGCCTTGCCGTTCTTGTCCTTGGCGGCCTTGCCGTTCTCCTTGTAGGAGTCGAAGGAGTAGGCGCCCAGCAGCACGCCCTCGCCGATCGCGCCGAGGTCGGCGGCGTCCCCGACCGGCAGCGCGAAGGCGGCCTTCTTGGTGCCGGCCAGCGCACGGGCTGCGGCGCCGGCGGCCTTGCGCAGGGCCTCCCCGTCGTAGCCGGAGTCCTTCTCGGGCTCGGCGCCCAGGCCGACCGCCACGACCAGTGGGGCCTTGAAGCCGGACGGTGCGGGCAGCTTCGTCACCTCGCCCTCGGCGCCGGAGGCACCGAGGGTTTCCAGGACGCCGGCCAGCCTGCCGTCGTAGGCCTTGTCCACGGCCTCGGCGCCGGGGGCGACGACGAGGTCCCCGGACCTGGACACAGCGCCCTTGGCGACACCGACGACGATCGCGTCGGCCCGCAGGCCGGGCGCCGCGGCGGTGCTGAGAGTGAGAGCAGTCACGGTGGTGAAATCTCGCTTCCGATGTGAAGTTCCAGTGGCCGATACGTGTGGGTCGACCGGGCCCGACAGCCGACCCTAGATGCGGCGGCAGGGTGCGGTTTCCGCGGGGCCTTCCCCGGTGCGTCGAACACTGCGGACGAGACTACGCGCGTGGCGCGCGTTCGCTCATGCCCGGGCGCATTCACCTGTGGGTCGCACCGAGGTCATTTTCCGGTCCCGGCACCCGCTCGCCCCCGTCATCGGCGTGGTGTTCATCCTTGGGGGACGCCGTCCCCCACCCTGGAGCCAGTCCGTTGAGACGACCGACCCTCCTGCTCGCCCTGCTCCTGCTGCTGGCGGGCTGCACCACCGACTCCGACTCCCAGGCGTCCGCCCCGCGTTGGCGGCCGCACCCCGGGGTGGCCTGGCAGTGGCAGCTCAGCGGCCGGATCGACATGTCCGTGGACGCCCCGGTCTACGACATCGACGGCTTCGACCAGTCAAGGGCCACGGTCGCCGCCCTGCACCGCAAGGGCCGCAAGGTCATCTGCTACCTGTCCACGGGCGCCTGGGAGGACTGGCGGCCCGACGCGAGGAAGTTCCCCCGCTCGGTGATCGGCAAGGGCAACGGCTGGAAGGGCGAGCGCTGGCTCGACATCCGCCGCACCGACGTCCTGGAGCCGCTCATGGCGGCCCGCCTCGACATGTGCCGCGACAAGGGCTTCGACGCGGTGGAGCCGGACAACATGGACGGCTACCGCAACACCACCGGCTTCCCCCTCACCGCCGCCGACCAGCTCCGCTACAACCGGCTGCTCGCGAAGCTGGCCCACGACCGGGGCATGGCGGTCGGGTTGAAGAACGACCTGGACCAGATCCCGCGGCTGGTGAAGGACTTCGACTTCGCGGTCAACGAACAGTGCGCCCAGTACGGCGAGTGCGCGGCCCTCAAGCCCTTCGTCGAGGCGGACAAGGCCGTCTTCCACGTGGAGTACGAACTGCCGACCAGCCGGTTCTGCGCGCAGTCCCGCCGCCTGAAACTGAGCTCGATGCTCAAGAAGTACGAACTGGGGGCGTGGCGGCGGACTTGCTGATCCCGAACCCGGTCACCGTCGTGCCGGCGACGCGGTCGGCGATGGAGCGGCGCGTGGGGGCCAGCACGGGAAGGGCGTTGAGGAGGAAGACGACGACCGCGAGCGCCCACACCATCACCGACGCCACGAAGTACCCCTCCACCAGCAGCACGCAGGCCACGGCGTAGATCGCGATGTCCGCCGCCGTGGTGACGGCGGCGCGGACCGCGGCGCGGCGCGCGGCGACCGGGGCGATCCTCAGCCCGAGCAGTCCCTTGCCGACGGTCCGGCCGGCCAGGGCGAGGCAGCCCCACTGGTAGAGGAAGGTCGCCGCGATCAGCGCCCCGAAGGCCTCCTCCACGTCGAGGACCGCCTGGTTCCACAGCGAGAGACCGAGGTGCTCCGAGGCGCCGACGACATCGCCGTGCGAGGTCAGCAGGTCCAGGCCGCCGTGGGTGGCCAGGTCGGGCACGTCGGTGACGAGCGCGGTCATGCGGTGGAAGGTGAGTACCGCGAGCCCGGCCGCCAGTGCCAGCACCAGCGAGAAGTCGATGAACCAGGCCACGGCACGACGAAGCTTCGGCACGAACGCCCCCCGATCACGATCCCTTGTCCGTGTACGGCGGAAGAGATTACTGCCCCAGCGACAGCACCAGCAGCGACATCGTCGCCGCGGTCTCGGCCAGCCCTCCGAACACATCCCCGGTCACCCCGCCGAAACGGCGCGTGCAGTGGCGCAGGAGGAGTTCGGCGACGGCGAGCGCGGCGAGCACCGCGGCCGCCGCGCGCACCGCGTCGTACGTCCCGAGCAGCGCACCCGCGACCGCCGCCGCCACGGTCACGACGGCCGTCACGGCCACCGCGCCCCGCACCGGCACCACGCCCGCGACCGCCGCGCCCAGCCCCTCCGGGCGCGCGGCCGGCACCCCGGCCCGCGCCGCGAGGGTGAGCGCGAGCCGGGCCGCGGCCGCCGAGACGACGGCGGCGAGCGCGCCCCGCCCCCACGAGCCGCCGTAGGCCTGGGCCAGTGCGGCCACTTGGGCGAGCAGCACGAAGACGAGGGTGACGACCCCGAACGGCCCGATGTCCGACTGCTTCATGATGCGCAGCGCGTCCTCGGCGGGCTTCCCGCTGCCGAGGCCGTCCGCGGTGTCCGCGAGCCCGTCGAGGTGCAGCCCCCGGGTCAGTACGGCGGGTACGGCGGCGGAGGCGACGGCGGCGAGCAGCGCCCCCGCGCCGAGCGCCAGCAGCAGGAGGCCGGCCAGGGCCGCGCAGCCGCCGACGACCAGGCCGGCCACCGGGGCGCACAACATGCCGGCGCGGGCCGCCTCGCGGTCCCAGCGGGTCACCTTCACCGGGAGCACGGTGAGGGTGCCGAAGGCGAAGCGGAGGCCGTCGAGGGGTGGGGTCTTGGGCACCGGCGCAGGTTACCCGGCGGTCGGGAGGGCGACCGAGGCAGCTGCGAATAAAGTGCACATATGGGACATTGGCTGCAACGCAACATCATCGAGCCGGGCAAACTCCCCCTGCTTCTCGCGCTCACCGCGTTCGTGCTGACGTTCCTCGTCACCCGCGTCATCACCCGCCTCATCCGGGCGGGCAAGGGCCCCTTCGGCAACGTCAAGGCGGGCGGGGTGCACATCCACCACGTCGTCCCCGGGGTCGTGCTGACCATCGTCGGCGGCTTCGGCGCGGTCGCCAGCGACCGGCACGGGTTCGGCACGGCCGTCTGCGCGGTGCTCTTCGGCGTCGGCGCCGGGCTGGTCCTCGACGAGTTCGCGCTGATCCTGCACCTCGACGACGTCTACTGGACCGAGGAGGGCCGCAAGAGCGTCGAGATCGTGGCCCTCACGGCGGCCCTGGTCGGCCTCGTCCTCGCCGGCTTCTCGCCCTTCGGGGTCAACGACATGAGTCAGCAGGAACTGCACGACCGCGGCGGCGTCATCTCCACGGTCGCCGTCAACTTCCTGTTCGCGCTGGCCGTTCTCAGCAAGGGCAAGGCCCGCATGGCGATCTTCAGCGTGATCGTGCCGCTCGTCGGCCTGATCGGCCTCGTCCGCCTGGCCCGCCCCGGCTCCCCCTGGGCCCGCCGCTTCTACCGGCGCCGCCCCAAGGCCCGGGCCAGAGCCACCCTGCGCGCCTACCGCCACGACCGCCGCTGGGCGGGCCCCCGCCGCCGATTCCAGGACCTGGTCGGCGGAAAGCCGGACCCCCAGGCGCTGCCGCCGCACTGATGCCGCGGCGCGTCAGCGCCTGGCCCGAGCGGTCACCGAGACCGGCTGCGCCGACCGGTGCGGGCCGGAGGCGGGGGAGTGGCCACCCGGCCGCCCCGGGACCACCCGGGGCCGTGGGCGACGGCGCCGGGGCTGTCGTAGGCGCGAGAGGACGATCAGCACGACCACCGCCGCGATCGCCGCGAGGTGCTCCTTGCCCGCGAGGTTGCCCTTGAGCATCACCTCAACCGCCATCGCCGCTGCCACCGCACCGGCCGTGCGGCGGGCGCCGTAGCGCCAGCCGAGGAACACGGCGAGGCCCACCACGGCCGCCGAGGGGCCGGTGTCCACGACGCGGGCGTCCGAGGCGGGCAGCCCGAGCAGACTGTCGAAGCCCAGCCCGATGCCCACGCGCGCGTACAGCGTCCCGGTGAGGGTCGCGGTGTAGGCGATGACGAGGGTGAGCAGGCGGCCGAGGCAGATCTCCGCGATGCCGAACACGAAGAGGATCTGGATCAGGGCGCCCCACACGGGCAGGTCCAGCGCCGGCACGAACAGCGACAGCGGAGTGCGCAGCAGTGCCGGCCAGAGCGGATCCTCGGCCCGCACGGCCCCGAGGTGCTGCACCGGCCCATAGCCCCAGGACTGGTTCTGCACGACCTGTACGACCGCCGTCAGCGCCACCGCCCCGAGGGTCATCGGGATCGCCCGCAGGCGCCGCCTCACCAGCGCGTCGCGCACCGTGACGTACAGGAGCCCCCATTCGGCACGGGCCCAGCGGGCGAGCCTGTTCATCCGGATGGTCCTCATCTGTGCGGTTACCGGTGCTTATCTATGTGTTTCCAAATGTTTGCGATGCATCCACTTCGGCAGCCCCGGCGCCTCCAGGAAGCCCTCGGCCCGTGCCGACGCGATGCCGATGCGGGGCAGGTCCGCGCTCTTCTCGAAGAGCAGGAAGCGCGGCTCCCAGATCGGCCGGTACTTGGCGTTGGCGCGGTACAGCGACTCGATCTGCCACCAGCGCGAGAAGAAGCTGAGCAGCGACCGCCACAGCCGCAGCACCGGCCCGGCGCCCAGGCGCGCACCGCGCTCGAAGACCGAGCGGAACATCGCGAAGTTAAGGGAGACCTGGGTGACCCCGATCTCCCCGGCGCGGCGCAGGAGTTCGAGCACCATGAACTCCATCAGCCCGTTGTCGGAGTCCCGGTCGCGCCGCATGAGGTCGAGGGAGAGCCCCTGCGGCCCCCACGGCACGAAGGAGAGCAGGGCCCGCAGCTCCCCGTCGCCGTCGGTGCACTCGAGCATCACGCACCGCCCGTCCTCGGGGTCCCCGAGCCGCCCCAGCGCCATGCTGAACCCGCGCTCGGTCGCGCCGTCACGCCAGTCGTCGGCCCGCTTCAGCAGGTACGTCATCTCGTCGGCCGGAATGTCCTCGTGCCGCCGGACGCGGACGCTGTAGCCGGCCCGCTTCACCCGGTTGTAGGCCTGCCGCACGGTCCGCATGGCCCGCCCCTCCAGGGTGAAGTCGGCGACCTCGACCAGGGCCTCGTCCCCGAGCTCCAGCGCGTCCAGCCCGTGCCGCGCGTACACGCACCCGGCCTCCTCGCTCGCGCCCATCACGGCCGGGATCCACCCGTGCGCGCGTGCCTCGGCGAGCCAGGGCTCGATGGCGCCGGGCCACGCCTCGGGATCGCCGATCGGATCCCCGGAGGCCAGCGAGACGCCGCCCACCACCCGGTAGGCCACGGCCGCCTTGCCGCTCGGCGACCAGACCACGCTCTTCTCGCGGCGCAGCGCGAAGTAGCCGAGCGAGTCCCGCTCACCGTGCCTGTCGAGCAGTTCCCGCAGCCGCTTCTCGTCGTCCTCGGTGAGCGGGTCGACGGCGCGCCGGGAGCGGAAGGCGGCGTAGAGCACGGCGAGGACGAGGACCGTGCTGAGCACGTTGATGGCGACGTTCACCCAGTTCGGGACGTCGACGCCGGGAAAGCGGGACTCGTCCACGGCGACGGAGATCAGCCGGAACGTGCCGTAGTGCCAGCGCTCCAGGAACGTCGAACGCGCCGCGTCCGGTGCCTGGTTGGTGACCGTCACCAGCAGCCCGGCGAGCAGCGAGGCGACCAGGGTGCCGCCCACGGCCACGGCGACGGCGAGCCTCGGGTTCGACCGGTCGCCCTTGGCGTAGAACTCCCTGCGCCCCACCAGCAGCGCGGCCACGAAGGCGGCGGTGAGGGCCAGGGAGATCCAGTTCTGGGCGTACTGGCGGATCTCCGCGAAGGTCAGGGCGAACGAGAACAGCGCCAGGAACGGTCCCGCCAGCGCCAGGTTGAGGATCCACGCGGCTCGCTTGCGGCGCCGCATGGTGATGGCGAGGAACGCCGTGAAGACACCGGAGGCGAAGCCGGCGGTCAGCAGGTACGGCGTGAAGAAGTTCTCCTGGTTGTGCCGCCGCACGTCCTGCCCCAGGGAGACCCACGCGGCACTGAGGAAGTTGATGAACGCGACGGCCCGCAGGTACCAGACGGCGAAAGCGGCTGCCCGTCGCGAGGCAATTCGGGCATCTCCCATGAGAGAGGATCATATGGGCGATGCCCGCCGCAATCGTCCAACCTTGGTCGGCAACGACACAACTTTCGGCTGCTTCCGCGCCCACTTACGGCGCGACGGCGTGGGTCCGCCGCCGTGGCGCCGACCACTTGTGTTCGGCCGCGACGGTGCTGGGTCGCGATGGCGCTCGGCTGCGACGGCGTTCGGCCGTGACGGTGCTGGGTTGCGATGGCGCTCGGCCGCGACGGCGTTCAGCCGCGACGGTGCTTGGCCGTGACGGCGCTTGGCCGCGATGGTGCTGGTTCGCGCCGGTGTGTTCCGGCGGTGCCGGACCGGCCGGGTCCCGCGGCGACGCCGTCGCTCCGGCGCCGTGGCGCCCGCCATCTCTGTTCCGCCGTGACGGCGCCCGGTCGCGACGGCGTGTTCCGGCGGTGCCGGACCGGCCGAATCGCCCGGCGCCGCCGTGGCTCCGGCGCCGTGGCGCCAGCCACCTGTGTTCCGCCGCGACGGCGCCCGGCCGCGACGGCGTGTTCCGGCGGTGCCGGACGGGCAGAAGCCCACCGGCAGAAGCCCACCGGCCCAAACCCGCCGACAGAACCCCCTACTCCGCCTTCTCCAGCTGCTCCGTGCCCTCCGGCGAGTCCCCGCCCTCGGGCTTCTCCGGCAGTTCCGCGGCCAGTGCCGCCGCTGCCTGGACCAGGGGCAGCGCGAGCAGCGCGCCCGCTCCCTCGCCCACCGTCACCCCGTGCGACAGCAGCGGCTCCAGGGCCATCCGGTCCAGCGCCTTCGCCTGTCCCGGCTCCCCGCTGTCGTGCGCGGCCAGCCACCAGTCCGGCGCCCGGAACGCGACGCGCTGCGCCACCAGCGCGCACGCGGCCACGACGACCCCGTCCAGGATCACCGGCAGCTTGCGCACCGCGCTCTGCAGCAGGAACCCGGTGATCGCGGCGAGGTCGGCCCCGCCCACCGTCGCCAGCAGTTGCAGCTGGTCCCCGAGCACCGGCCGGGCCCGCCGCAGCGCGTCCCGGATCGCGGCGCACTTGCGCATCCACGCCAGGTCGTCGATCGCCTCGCCGCCGCGCCCGGTCACCACCGAGGCGTCGGTCCCGCACAGCGCCGCGACCAGCACGCCCGCCACCGTCGTCCCGCCGACGCTCACATCGCCGAGCACCACCAGATCCGTACCGGAGTCGGCCTCTTCGTCGGCCACCGCCATCCCCGCCCGGAAGGCCGCCTCGGCCTCCTCCAGGGTCAGCGCGTCCTCGATGTCGATACGTCCGCTGCCGCGCCGCACCCGGTGCCTGACCACCTCGTCGGGAAGGGACTCGGGGTCGCAGTCCAGCGCCATGTCGACGATCCGCAGCGGCACGCCGAGCCGCCGGGCCAGCACCGACACCGGCCGGCCGCCCTCCAGGACGTCCCGCACCAGCCGCTCCGCACCGCCCGCGGGCCGCGCCGACACGCCCAGCTCGGCGACCCCGTGGTCACCGGCGAAGAGCACCACCCGCGGCCGTTCGATCGGCCGCACCGGCACCGCGGACTGCGCCGCGGACAGCCACTCACCCAGGTCGTCGAGGCGGCCCAGCGACCCGGGCGGCACGATCTGACGCTCCCGGCGCGCCTCGGCGTCGCGGCGCACCCCGCCGTCGGGGCGCTCGATCAGATCGGTGAAGTCGTCGAGATTAAGCGAGCTCATTCGCCGAACAGTACCGGCACCGGTCGAACAGGTCGGCGCCACATGGCCACCACGAGCCCCCGACGTCGTTGCCCCCCGGATCGGGATCCCCTACGTTCCCTGTTGTGTCCCTTTTATAGGGAATTGCCGCACGTCTTCGGGAGCCGCCGTGAACCGTCTCCGTACCCGCGTCAGCGACCTCGACCGACAACGACGCCACCGCTCGACGGCCCGCGCCGTCTTTCGCCTGCACCCCGAACCGGAGAGCTGGCTGGACGTCGGGACCGGCGAGGCGCACTTCCCCGACACCGCGCGGGAACTGTTCCCCTACACGGCCTTCGACGGCGTCGACCCCGACCCCCGCGTCCTGTGGGCCCGCGCGGTCGAGCGCCTGGAGGAGGCGTACGTCGGCGCCCTGACGGACCCTCACGTCGCGGTGCCCCTGCGTTCCCGCTACGACGTCGTCACCCTGCTCCGCGCCCCGGACTCCCACGAGGAACTCCACGCCGCCCTCACCCTCCTGCGCCCCGCGGGCCTGCTCCTCCTGGAGATCCCGCACCCGCAGAGCGAGGCCCTGCGCGCCGAACTGGAGTCGTACGGCTGCGAGATCGCCGCGACGACCCGCCTGGTCCTGGACCGCTTCGCCACCAACGCCCACCGCCTGATCGCCCGCCGCCCTTCCGGGAGACCCTGAACACCGCCCCTCCAAGAGGGGCCGTGCCCGATGTGCGGCCACCTCACCCCCGCAGCACCACAGCCTGCCCGGCCACCACCAGCACCACCTGCTCGCACTCACCCGCGAACGCCGCGTTGAGCCGCCCGAGCTCGTCCCGGTACCGCCGCCCCGACGCCGTGGCGGGCACGATCCCGGAGCCCACCTCGTTGGACACGGCGACCACCGTCCGCCGCGCCCCCCGCACTGCCTCCACCAACTCCCGCACCCGCTCCCGCAGATCACGCTCACCGGCGTCCGCCCACACCGCGTCGTCCCACGCCCCGACGGAGTCCATCGCGTCCGTCAGCCACAGCGACAGACAGTCGATCAGCAACGGCGCCCCGTCCTCGGCCAGCAGCGGCACCAGGTCGCACGTCTCCGCCGTACGCCACGAACCCGGGCGCCGCTCCCGGTGCGCGGAGACCCGGGACGCCCACTCGGAGTCCCCGTCGCGCGTCCCGCCGGTCGCCACGTACAGCACGTCGGGGAAGGTCTCCAGCCGCCGCTCGGCCTCCAGCGACTTGCCCGAGCGCGCCCCGCCCAGCACCAGCGTCCGCCGCGGCACGTCGGGCACGTCCTCGTACACCCCCACCGTCAGCGTCGCCCCGTCCGGCACCGCCCGCGCCCCCGCAGCCGCGAGCCGCCGCCCCAACTCGGCGCCGGGCGGCACGTCGTGGTCGAGGTGCACCGCGACGACGTCCGTCGTCGGCCCGACGGCCCCGACCGCGCGCAGCCTGGCCAGCGCGTCCGGCCGGCCCACCACATCGGCGAGCACCATGTCGTACGACTCCGTCGTCCCGTTCTCCAGCCCGGCCGGCGACCCGCCGGGCGGCAGGTACAGCAGCCGCTGCCCCTGCGGCCCGGTCACCGCGTACCCGGTCCCCGGAGCGTCCATCGCCACCGCCCGCACCCGATGGCCCGTCGGCAGCGTCGAATCCTGCCCGTCCGGCACCCGCCCCGGCTGCGGCAGCCCCGCCGGCACCTCCACGGGCGGCCCGTCGTGCGGATGCGACAGCAGCACCTGCCGTACCCCGCCGAGCGAATGCCCGGCACGCGCGGCGGCGAACGCGGCACCGGGCGTCAGGTCGAGCAGGAGCGTCCCGTCCACCAGCACGGCGGTGGCCGCCCGCGCGTCGTCGCCGAGGGCCACCGCACAGGCGGCACAGGGGCAGTTGGGGCGGGGGAGTCCCGCTGGGGCGCCGGTACCGAGCAAAGTCACTTCCACAGAAGTGATTTTCGCGTGTCTGCGCAGGTGCTGCCCGTCCGACTAGGCTTCTGGCTGGAGCCGGACCAAGATCCGGCTTCTGCTTTGCAGGTGATCGGAGACGGGAGGCGTACATGGTGGCATGGACGTGGCGGTTCGAGAAGGCCGACGGCGGGGAGGTCCAGCCCGCGGTGCAGCCCGAGGAGTTCACCACGCAGGGAGACGCCGAGTCCTGGATCGGGGAGCACTGGAAGGCGCTCCTGGAGGGCGGCGCGGACCAGGTCCGGCTGTTCGAGGACTCGACGGAGATCTACGGCCCGATGAGCCTGCACTCCGCGGAGGCCTAGGGCCCGGCAGGGGGCGGCCCGCTCCTCGCCGACGGCCGCCCCCTGTGCTCACTGCTCGCCCAGGGGCACGTCGGCCCATGCGGGAGGTCTCCATGCCCCGAGTGGCTCCACGGGGTGAACGTCCGGCCCGTGCCGCACACCCGAACGGGTTCAGTCACGCACTCCGCACAGGTGCAGCAGCGCCGCCACCCGGCGATAGGGGTCCGACCGTCCGGCCCGCTCCTCCACCGCCAGCAGCGTGTCCACGTCGGCCGGCGCTTCCGCGTCGTCCGCCACCGTGTCGGTGAAGACCCGCACCCCGTACCAGGTGTGCAGCGGGGCCCCGATGCCCGCGAGCGTCGCGGTCAGGGTCTCCAGCCGGTCGGCCCGCACATCCAGCCCCAGCCGGTTGCGGTACGCCACGGTGTCGAAGGCGGCCAGCGCCCCGCCCCAGTCGCCGTACAGCCCCGGCCGCATCGCCAGGGCGTCTCCGTTGCGCACGAGCAGCGACAGCAGTCCGCCGTGGGCCAGCATCCGCGCCACCCCCGCCAGCAGCGCGTCCGGTTCCTCCACGTACATGAGCACGCCGTGGCACAGCACCACGTCGAAGCTGCCCGGCAGGAAGTGCACCCCGGTGTCCCGGCCGTCGCCCTCGATGATCCGCACCCGCTCCCGGATGCCCTCGGGCTCCGCGGCCAGCGCCGCACGGGCGGCCGCGACCATCGTGGGGTCCTGCTCCAGACCCGTCACCTGGTGCCCGGCCCGGGCCAGCCGCAGCGCCTGGGTGCCCTGGCCCATCCCGACGTCGAGCACCCGCAGCCGCTGCCCGACCGGGAACCGCCCGGCTATCTGCTCGTCGAGCTGCCGGGCCACCAGCTCCTGCCGTACCACGTCACGCAGCCCGCCCAGTTTGCTGAGCCAGGCATCGGCCGCACCCCCGGTGAACGCCTCCGTGCTCAGGGCCGCTCTCCGCGCTTGACCTGCGGCTTGGGCAGCCGGAGCCGGCGCATCTGCAGGGAGCGCATGAGGCCGTAGGCCACGGCGCCCTTGCGGTTGTGGTCCGGGAACCGCTCGCCGAGGGCCTTGCGCAGCCGGATGCCGCTGACGAAGGAGTCGAGCACGATGAGCACGATCACGACCAGCCACAGCAGCAACGCGATGTTCTGCAGCGAGGCCACCCGCACCACGCTCAGCACGAGGATGACCACGGCCATGGGCAGGAAGAACTCCGCCACGTTGAACCGCGAGTCGATCCAGTCGCGCGCGAACTTGCGGACCGGACCCTTGTCACGGGCCGGCAGGTACCGCTCGTCGCCGCCGGCCAGCGCCTTGCGCTGCCGCTCCAGCGCGGCGCGACGGTCCTCGCGCTGGCGCTTGGCGGCGTCCTTGCGCGACGTCGACGTGTTGGCCACGCTGCGGCGCTGCGACTGGGCCTCGCTGCGCTTGGGCGTGGGGCGGCCCTTCGGGGCCTGCGGATCACGGGTCTGCTTGGAGTCGGTCACGCCCGCCTTGTCGGCGGGGGCCTTCTCTTCCTTGGCACGGCTACGGAACACAAAACCCAAGGGTACGGGGTGCCCGGGGTTGGACCCCAGCCCCGCGGGGAACGATCCGGCAACACCAGTCGTCATGTAAGGGACAGAGGGGGCAGTTTCCCCAGGGGGACACCTACTCCCTACGCCGGAGCGGGAGGGGAAGCAGTCGTCCTTGGGGATGAGCGCATCCGTCCCCGAACAGTGCGTCAATGGATGCAGGGCCCGTACTGTGGGTTCTGTCGCAGAGCTGAGCTGGAAGTCCGTCAGAAGGGGGCGCGCGAAGCCCATGAGCGGTGTCATGAAGCGTATGGGGATGATCTTCCGCGCGAAGGCGAACAAGGCCCTTGACCGGGCCGAGGACCCGCGCGAGACCCTCGATTACTCGTACCAGAAGCAGCTGGAGCTGCTCCAGAAGGTCCGCCGTGGCGTCGCCGACGTGGCGACCTCCCGCAAGCGCCTCGAGCTCCAGCTGAACCAGCTGCAGCAGCAGTCGTCCAAGCTGGAGGACCAGGGCCGCAAGGCGCTCGCGCTGGGCCGCGAGGACCTGGCCCGCGAGGCCCTGTCCCGCAAGTCCGCGCTCCAGCAGCAGGTGACGGACCTGGAGACGCAGCACGCGACGCTCCAGGGCGAGGAGGAGAAGCTCACTCTGGCGGCCCAGCGGCTGCAGGCCAAGGTCGACGCCTTCCGTACGAAGAAGGAGACCATCAAGGCCACCTACACGGCCGCCCAGGCCCAGACCCGCATCGGCGAGGCCTTCTCCGGCATCTCGGAGGAGATGGGCGACGTCGGCCTGGCCATCCAGCGCGCCGAGGACAAGACGGCACAGCTCCAGGCCCGCGCCGGTGCCATCGACGAACTCCTCGCCTCCGGCGCCCTGGACGACCCCACGGGCATGCACAAGGACGACATCGCCGCCGAGCTGGACCGGATCTCCGGTGGTACGGATGTAGAGCTGGAGTTGCAGCGCATGAAGGCCGAGCTCGCCGGAGGTTCGCCGCAGCAGGCGATCGAGGGCGGCACGGGCGAGGCGCAGTCCCAGCAGCAGCCGCAGGACACCCCGCGCTTCGACAAGCAGTAGGGGCCACATCCAGGAGGCCTACATGGGCGACATGGTCGTACGGATCATGGGGGAGGGCCAGGTGAGGCTGGCGGACAGCCACCTCACCGAACTCGACAAACTGGACAACGAGCTCCTGCGGGAAATGCAGAACGGCGACGGCCCGGGCTTCCGCGCCACCCTGCAGGCTCTGCTGTCCAAGGTCAGGGAGCTGGGCACCCCCTTGCCCGACGACTCCCTTGAACCCTCCGAACTGATCCTCCCTTCCCCGGACGCGACGCTGGAGGAAGTGCGGGAGCTGCTGAGCGACGACGGGTTGATTCCAGGCTGAGGGTTCCGGGACAGCCCGTCCGGCGTTAGAGGACGAGGCCCGAAGGGCCGACACCGGGGGCCTGGGGGCCGCAGGCCCCCGGAGGACGGCACCCGGAGCTACGGCCACCTTCCGTTCCGGCTCAGAGCGGGCACCCGTACTGTTCAAGCGTGGGCACCCTGGAACGAACCCGATGCCGGCTGGCGGCGCACCCCCTCGCGCTGGACGCGGCCCTCGCGGCAGGCGTACTGGCCTGCATGGTCGCCGGCTCCTTCGTCGACCCGCACGGCAAGAACGGCGTCACCTGGGGCGTGCGTACCCCCGACCCGCTCGCCCTGGTCCTGATGACCCTCGGCGCCCTCGCCCTGGTGTTCCGCCGCCGCGCCCCCAGGACGGTCCTCGCTCTCACGGGCACCGTCTCCGTGATCGAGTGCGTCGTCGACGACCCCCGGGCCCCCGTCGCCATGTCCGCGGTCATCGCCCTCTACACCGTCGCCTCCACCACCGACCGCCCCACCACCTGGCGCCTGGGCCTGCTCACGATGACCGTCCTGACCGGCGCCGCGATGCTCGGCGGCCCGCTGCCCTGGTACGCCCAGGAGAACCTCGCGATCTTCGCCTGGACCGGCATCGGCGCGACCGCCGGCGACGCCGTACGCAGCCGCAGAGCCGTCGTCCAGGCCATCCGCGACCGCGCCGAGCGGGCCGAGCGCACCCGCGAGGAGGAGGCCCGCCGCCGGGTCGCCGAGGAACGCCTCCGTATCGCCCGCGACCTGCACGACGTCGTCGCCCACCACATCGCCCTGGTCAACGTCCAGGCGGGCGTCGCCGCGCACGTCATGGACAAGCGGCCCGACCAGGCCAAGGAGGCCCTGGCCCACGTACGCGAGGCGAGCCGCTCCGCGCTCAACGAGCTCCGCGCCACCGTCGGCCTGCTGCGGCAGTCCGGCGACCCCGAGGCCCCCACCGAACCGGCCCCGGGCCTGGACCGCCTCGACGAACTCGTCGGCACCTTCCGCAGCGCCGGGCTGCACGTGGAGGTCGCCCGCGCCGACCACGGCACCACCCTCCCCGCGGCCGTGGACCTCGCCGCCTACCGCGTCATCCAGGAAGCCCTCACCAACGTCCGCAAGCACGCGGGCGGCGAGGCGAAGGCCGAGGTCAGCGTCGTCCGCGTGGGCCCGAACATCGAGATCACGGTCCTCGACAACGGCAGTGGGGAGGACCAGGACCCCTCCGACGGCGGCGGCCACGGACTGCTCGGCATGCGCGAACGCGTCACCGCCCTGCGCGGCACCCTCACCACCGGCCCCCGCTACGGCGGCGGCTTCCGCGTCCATGCGATCCTGCCGATCAAGACCCGTACCGCCGCAACCGGGGGAAGCGCATGACGATCCGTGTCCTGCTCGCCGACGACCAGGCGCTGCTGCGCAGTGCCTTCCGTGTGCTCGTCGACTCCGAGCCCGACATGGAGGTCGTGGGTGAGGCGTCCGACGGCGCGGAGGCGGTACGGCTGGCGAAGGAGCAGCGGGCCGACGTCGTCCTCATGGACATCCGCATGCCGGGCACCGACGGACTGGCCGCCACGCGCATGATCAGCACCGACCCCTCGCTCGCCCACGTCCGCATCGTCATCCTCACCACCTTCGAGGTCGACGACTACGTCGTGCAGTCGCTGCGCGCCGGCGCCTCCGGCTTCCTCGGCAAGGGCAGCGAACCCGAGGAGCTGCTCGCCGCCATCCGCGTCGCGGCGGGCGGCGAGGCCCTGCTCTCCCCGACCGCCACGAAGGGCCTGATCGCCCGCTTCCTCGCCCAGGGCGACGGCGCCGACGACGCCCACGACCCGGCCCGCGCCGAACGCCTGGACGCCCTCACCGTCCGCGAACGCGAGGTCTTGGTCCAGGTGGCCGCCGGCCACTCCAACGACGAGATCGCCGACCGCCTCGAGGTCAGCCCCCTTACGGTCAAAACTCACGTCAACCGAGCCATGTCCAAACTGGGCGCCCGCGACCGGGCCCAGTTGGTGGTGATCGCGTACGAGACGGGGCTGGTACGACCGAGAGGGGAGTGAACTCCACCCGCTAGCCCTCCACGCACGCCCACCCTCCTCTACGCCCCCATGTGTTGTTCACGAAGTAGGACATCGCTTCGTCCTCTGCGATCGGGTGGTGCACCGTCAGTAGACTGACTCTTCTGGCCTGATGAAGCCTCACTCTTCAAGCAGGTCGGAGATGTACTCCCGGATCTGGGTCGGCAGATCTTGCGGATTGATTTCTCGAATCTGTGAGATCTGGGAGCCCTGAACGTGGCCGGTCGACATGATTTCCAGGATGGCGTGCAGCTGAGCTTCCAACGCCGCATGGTCTGTTTCGGAGGCCGCTGTCACGGTGAGGACAGTTGCCGCAGTGCCAGCCTCCGTTGCGGTGTAGGCGTTCACCCAGTCCGTGGCTTCGTCCGCGCCGCGCTCACGCATACGCGGCTCAGTGTCGGTGACCTTCCGAATGAGTTCCAGAAAATCTTTCGCGTTCATGTACCAAACCTGTCGCGGCCTAGTAGGGGAGCAAGAAGAAAATCGGCCACAGCCTCGATCGCTCAAGGCATCGGCCGTCGCATGAATGATCGATTCTGTCAGTGGTGCGGTTCCAGGAAGTGCCTGGCCTCCGGCGCTTCGGCCAGGGACGGTCCCCCCGGCCCGTTCCGTATCCTGTGATCTCGAACTGCTCTTCGGGGGAGAGGAACGGGGCGGTGGCACTGCGCGAGGGCGATCCCGGGGCGCTGGGTGAGTACCGGATCGTCGACCGGCTCGGGGCCGGTGGCATGGGTGTCGTGTACCGGGCGCGGTCCCGGTCCGGGCGTGAGGTCGCCGTCAAGGTGGTGCACGCCCAGTACGCCGCGGACCCGGTGTTCCGTGCCCGCTTCCGGCAGGAGATCGCGGCCGTCCGCAAGGTCAGCGGGGCCTTCACCGCACCGGTCGTGGACGCGGACCCGGAGGCCGAACTGCCCTGGATGGCCACGCAGTACGTGCCAGGGCGCTCGCTCGCCGACCACCTGCGGGCCGACGGTCCGATGGTGGGCGCGCAACTGCGGAACCTGGTCCTCGGACTGGTGGAGGCGCTGCGCGACATCCACCGCACCGGGGTCGTGCACCGCGATCTGAAACCGGCCAACGTGCTGATGGCCGATGACGGCCCCCGGGTCATCGACTTCGGCATCTCGCGCGCCGCGGAGAACCAGACGCTGACCGAGACCGGGCACATGATGGGCACCCCGCCCTTCATGTCTCCCGAACAGCTCTCCGACGCCCGCTCGGTGGGCCCCGCGTCGGACGTCTTCTCGCTCGGCTCCCTGGTGGTGTTCGCCGCCACCGGCCGCGGCCCCTTCGACACCGACAGCCCCTATCTGACGGCGTACCGCGTGATGAGCGACGAACCGACGCTGGACGCCGTACCCCCGCCGCTGCGCGAGGTGGTCTCCCGGTGTCTGGCCAAGGAGCCGGGCGTCCGCCCCGGACTGGACGAGCTCTCCCACGCGTTCGTCACCGCGCTGCCGGACGTGGCGCCGGGTGAGATGCCCACGGTGCCCCATCGGCGGCCGGACCCGCAGCCGACGCTGCAGCCGGCAGCCGCCTCCGCGCAGCCCGTCGAGGCACATCCCGTCGAGGCGCATCCCGTCGAGGAGCAGGCCGCGCCGCGCCCTCCCAGCGCCGGCAACCGCAGACTGCGGGTGCTGGTCGCGGTGGCCGGTGTCCTGGCGGTCGCGCTCACCGCCTATCTGCTGGGACCGTTCAAGGGCGGCGGCGGCACCGTCCAGGAGGGCGCTTCGCCCAGTGCCTCCGCCACCCGCTGGGCCGCTTACCCGGCCGGCTGGCGGCCCTGGCGGACGACCGTGTACGCGGCCGCCGACCAGGGGGTGAAAAAGAGCCGGGCACCGGAGATCAGGGGCTTCGGCTCCGGGCCGAATCCGACGTGTGTGCCGGGCGGCGGGTCCTTTTACTGCGCGGGTCAGAGCGCCCTGCCGATCCGTGTGGACGCCGCGACCGGCCGGACCCTCTGGCGGGCCGCGGCCCGGCCCGGGAACACCCCGCTCGAACGCTACGGGGCCCAGGTCCTGGGCGTGCGCGACGGCGTGCTGCTCGTGCGGGAGGTCATCGGGAACGCCGCCGGCGACGACGACACGACCACCGTCTCCGCCCTCGCCGTCGACGGCGGCAGGCGGCTGTGGTCGAGGCAGGTCCAGAACCAGTACGTCGAGACGGCACTCGTCGGCGGCCTGGTCCTCACCCCGGACGGCGCCGTGGTCACCGCCCGCTCCCCGCGGGACGGCGCCGCACGGTGGAGCATGACGCTGCCCTCCGGCTACAACTGCACGTTCGCCCTCGACGGCGACCGCGCGTTCGCGGACTGCGCCGACTACCACACCCCGTCCGGCGCGCAGCGGTTGCTGTTCGCCCTCGACCCCGCCGACGGCGGGCTACGACGGCTTCGTTCCGGCCCCTCGGTCACCGCGACCTACGCCGGGATGCTGGACGGACGCCCGGTGTTCGTCGAACGGCGCAGCGCCGATCCGAACACGGAGGACAACGCCTTCGTCCGGGTGACGCTGATCGACCCCGCCGGCGGCCGGTCCCGTACCGTCAAGCTGTCCCAGCAGCAGGACGGGCACGTCGGTCTGGTGCACGGGGTGTTGTGCTTCGTCACCTCCAACGGCCGGCTGACGGCCGTCTCGCCGCTGACCGGCAAGCCCCTGTGGAGCACCGCGACGACGCTGGAGCAGCCGGGCCCGCCGATCGCCGACGGGCGCCGCAGCCTGTTCGTCGCCAGCGCGAGCGGACGGGTCGCCGCCCTGGACGCCCACGCGGGGACGCTGCTGTGGGAGTCGTACCCGCGCGCGGGCCGCGTGGACAGCGTGGGCGGCTCGCTCGCGGACCCGGTCCCGCACCGGGGCGCCCTGCTGGTGCCGACCCCCGACGGCACCCTCTTCACCCTCGACCCCGCGCACCCCGAGCGGAAGCCCGTCTCGGGGTGACACGGGGGTCCCGGGTGACACGGGAGGTGGTGCCTACGGCAGCGCCAGCATCCGCTCCAGCGCCAGCTTCGCGAACTTCTCGGTCTCCTTGTCGACCTCGATCCGGTTGACCAGCTTGCCCTCGGCCAGGGACTCCAGGGTCCAGACCAGGTGGGGCAGGTCGATGCGGTTCATGGTCGAGCAGAAGCAGACCGTCTTGTCGAGGAAGACGATCTCCTTGCCCTCGGGGGCGAAGCGGTTCGCGAGGCGGCGGACGAGGTTCAGCTCCGTGCCGATGGCCCACTTGGAACCGGCCGGGGCGGCCTCCAGCGCCTTGATGATGTACTCCGTCGAGCCGACGTAGTCCGCGGCGGCGACGACCTCGTGCCGGCACTCGGGGTGCACCAGGACGTTCACGCCCGGGATGCGCTCGCGCACGTCGTTCACCGAGTCCAGCGAGAACCGGCCGTGCACCGAGCAGTGCCCGCGCCACAGGATCATCTTCGCGGCGCGCAGCTCCTCGGCGGTCAGCCCGCCGTTCGGCTTGTGCGGGTTGTAGACGACACAGTCCTCCAGGGACATGCCCATGTCCCGGACGGCGGTGTTGCGGCCCAGGTGCTGGTCGGGCAGGAACAGGACCTTCTCGCCCTGCTGGAACGCCCACTCCAGGGCCCGCTGGGCGTTGGAGGAGGTGCAGATCGTGCCGCCGTGCCGGCCGGTGAACGCCTTGATGTCCGCGGAGGAGTTCATGTACGACACCGGCACGACCTGCTCGGCGATGCCGGCCTCGGTCAGCACGTCCCAGCACTCGGCGACCTGCTCGGCGGTCGCCATGTCGGCCATCGAGCAGCCGGCCGCGAGGTCGGGCAGGACCACCTTCTGGTCGTCGGAGGTCAGGATGTCGGCCGACTCGGCCATGAAGTGCACACCGCAGAAGACGATGTACTCGGCCTCCGGGCGGGCGGCCGCGTCCCGGGCCAGCTTGAAGGAGTCGCCGGTGACGTCCGCGAACTGGATGACCTCGTCGCGCTGGTAGTGGTGGCCGAGCACGAAGACCTTGTCGCCGAGCTTCTCCTTGGCCGCGCGGGCGCGCTCCACCAGGTCGGGGTCGGAGGGCGAGGGGAGGTCGCCGGGGCACTCGACACCCCGCTCGCTCTTCGGGTCGGCCTCGCGGCCGAGCAGCAGCAGGGCGAGCGGAGACGGCTGTACGTCGAGCTCCGGGGTCTGGGCGGTGGTCACGACACGCACCCTTTCTGTTCTGCGGATGTTCTCTAGGGAGTGCTTTTCGTCGAACTGACGCTATCTATCATAACCCGGTTCACGTCACTTTGACGACGGTCATAGCGTCGATGTGACATGAATCCCGGTGCCGCAGCGGCACAGGGCTCCTGGGTCGCTGTTCGCTTCCTCGCGGGTGTGCGAGCATGAAAGGACAGGGCGAAGAACGAAGTAGTCGCTCGGCCCGGAATGAATCCGCGGCCCCGGCGGTTGAAACCGTCGGCAAGCAGTCTCCGTACAACCCGGGAGAGATGTAGATGTCCGTATCGGACGAGACCGGCACCGTCACCGACGGCATCATCCTGTCCGACGCCGCCGCGGCGAAGGTCAAGGCCCTGCTCGACCAGGAAGGCCGTGACGACCTGGCCCTGCGCGTCGCCGTTCAGCCCGGTGGCTGCTCCGGCCTGCGTTACCAGCTGTTCTTCGACGAGCGTTCCCTCGACGGCGACGTCGTCAAGGACTTCGGCGGCGTCAAGGTCGTCACCGACCGGATGAGCGCCCCGTACCTGGGCGGCGCGTCCATCGACTTCGTCGACACCATCGAGAAGCAGGGCTTCACGATCGACAACCCGAATGCGACGGGTTCCTGCGCCTGCGGCGACTCCTTCAGCTGAGCCGTCGCGCACGGCAGACGAACACCGCGAAGGCGGCGGCCCCCTCCGGCCGGGCCGCCGCCTTCGCGCGTCTACGCCCTACCGCGGCGCTACCGCACCCCGGCCGACGTCCGCGGCAGCCGCGCACCGGGCTTCATCTGCGGGATCTGCTTGCCGTCCGAGCCCACGACCTTCCGGTCGCCCAGCTCCTCCTTCAGCTGCACCGTCCTCACCATCTCCTTGGCGATCATGATGCAGACCCGGTTCTTGTACGGCGTCTCGGTCACCGTCACGGTCACGTCGTCGGAACTCTCGCTCGCCGTCGCCGCGTAGTCGCCGCACACCCCGCCCATGAAGGACACGGTCAGCGTCCTGCCGTCGGCGATGTAGCCCTCGACCTTCACGTCCCGGGTGTCCGGAGCGGAGGTCGACGACGGGGTCGGCTGCCCGGACGACGCCCCCGAGCCCAGGTACTTCGGGTCGATCGCCGGATACGTCACCGTGAAGGCGTCCTGCGCGCCCGCCGCCCGCACCTCATACAGCCAGGACGGCACCAGCGCCGGCCGCCCGGCCACGGTGTGCGAGGCCAGTCCGAAGACCGCCTTCTCCACGGTGAGGGTGGGCTTCGCCGGCGTCGCCGTAGCGCCCGGCGTCCCCTGCCCGCAGGGCGCCTCCAGCCGGTCCTTCAGCGGTACGGGGCTGGCGCAGCCGCCGATGCCCATGCGGTGGTCGGTGACGGGCGCCGAGTTCATCAGGTCCAGCGTCCGGCGCGCGCCCAGGACGGGGTACGTGTCCCCCTTCACCGGCGCCTTCAAGCGGCCGCTGCCGCCGACCACCTCGCCCTGCGCGCTCACCGTCAGCGCGGTGGTCCAGCCGTAGGTGGGCAGTCCGCCGACCACCGGATCGGCGTTCACCATCCGCTGGGCGCCCATCACCTGGCTCGCGTCCACCTTGGCGTCGTCCTGACCCGCCGCCTTCAGCACCGGCGCCGCCGCCTTCTTCGCGGCCGCCTCGCTCACGGTGTCGACGGCGGGGTTGGCCGGGTCCTTGTGGCACACGGTGACGTCGCGGCAGTCGTCGGTCCCGGCGGCGTACCGGTGGTAGGTCCACGTCCCGGGCGCCTGCTTGTCGACGACCAGGCCGGGCCCGGACGGGTCCTTGCCGGGCCCCACCCGCCAGGCCTGCCCCTGCGCCACCGGCGTCCCGTCAAGGCCGAGCGCCTTCGCCAGCCGGGCGACCTCCGCCTCGGTGACCTCGCCGCCCGCCCGGTACACGGGCGCCGAGCCCGGTCCGCCGGGCAGACTGCCGACGACCTTGTACGTCGCGCCGTACGGGTTGGGCTCCCCGGGCGCGATCCCGTTCGAACCGCTGTCGCCGTAGCCGTCGAGGGCGAGCGGCGGGGGAGGAGTGCCGTCCCCGGAGGCCCCGGAGCCCGTACGGCCATCGGATCCGCCGGAGGCCGACGCGGCGAGGTAGGCCCCGCCACCGCCGACGAGCAGCACGGCGGCGGCGACGGAGGCGACGAGCACGGGGGAGCGGCGCCGGGACGGCCGCGGGTGCTCGGCGTCGGGGTCGGGGGTGGCGTCCGGTACCTCGTCGTCGGCCCCGTCGCCCCCGTCGCCCCGGTTGCCGGCATCGGCCTCGGGCTCCCCGGCCGCCTCCGTCTCCCCGTCGGTCCCGGTCTTCTCGGCAGCCTCCTTCTCCTCGGCCGCCTCGGTGACGCCTTCCGCCGGCTCCGCCGCCCCCGTCCCCTCAGAAGCGGCGTCCGGAGTACCAGCGCCCTGCTCCGCCACGGCGCCCTGCTCCTCGGCGTCCTTGTCGGGTCGCTCCGTAGTCACCGCATCGCTCCTTCACGTGCTGTCCCAGAACCCTGACCCGGCCCTGTCAAAACGGCCGGAGAGGGGTCGTATCGCGCATCCCCTCGACGGGGGACGGCGATGGGACGCACCGGGGGAGCGCACGGTTCCCTCACGCGCGCCGATCCGGACCACCGCGCCGGTCATCCGGACCAAGGCGCCGGCACCAGAACCACCGCGCCGGTCGTCCGGACCACCGCGCCCGCTCAGTCGCCGTAGTCGGACATCGCCTCCAGAAGCCTGGCCGACGTGGAGGGCACGGTGACACCGTGGATGCGGGAGGGGGAGACCGGAAGCGGAAGGGTCCGGTCGGGAGCGGCCCAGTGGGGGACCATCCGGGCGCAGTCGCCCCACAGCGACGCCATGTCGCCTTCGAGGTCGACCGGGACCGGGGCGTGGACCTTGAGGTTCGTCATACCGGAACCGTAAGCACCGATCCGCCCGTCGAGAAAGATCTACTATCGGGTAGTTTTGGCCACTTCGCAGCCTCGTCCCGGTCCGCTGGAGTGCTCAGCTACGACCCGGTAGCGTGAAGCGTCAACCCGTCTCCCCACAGGAGAGTCAACGCCGTGCGCATCGCAGTCACCGGCTCCATCGCCACTGACCACCTCATGACCTTCCCCGGCCGCTTCGCCGACCAGTTCGTCGCGGACCAGCTGCACACGGTCTCGCTCTCCTTCCTGGTCGACAACCTGGACGTACGCCGGGGCGGCGTCGGCGCGAACATCGCCTTCGGCATGGGGCAGCTCGGCACGACCCCGATCCTGGTCGGCGCCGCCGGCTTCGACTTCGACGAGTACCGGGCCTGGCTGGACCGGCACGGCGTCGACACCGACTCGGTCCGCATCTCCGAGACCCTGCACACCGCCCGCTTCGTGTGCACCACCGACGCCGACCACAACCAGATCGGCTCCTTCTACACCGGCGCGATGAGCGAGGCCCGCCAGATCGAGCTGAAGACCGTCGCGGACCGCGTGGGCGGCCTCGACCTCGTCCTGATCGGCGCCGACGACCCCGAGGCGATGCTCCGCCACACCGAGGAGTGCCGCTCCCGGTCCATCCCCTTCGCCGCCGACTTCTCCCAGCAGATCGCCCGGATGAACGGCGACGAGATCCGGATACTGCTGGAGGGCGCCACGTACCTCTTCTCCAACGAGTACGAGAAGGGGCTCATCGAGACCAAGACGGGCTGGTCCGACGCCGAGATCCTGGGCAAGGTCGGCCACCGCGTCACCACCCTCGGAGCGCGCGGCGTCCGCATCGAGCGGGTCGGCGAGGACCCGATCGAGGTCGGCTGCCCGGACGAGGAGCGCAAGGCCGACCCCACGGGTGTCGGCGACGCCTTCCGCGCAGGCTTCCTCTCCGGCCTCGCCTGGGGCGTCTCCCTCGAGCGCGCCGCCCAGGTCGGCTGCATGCTCGCCACCCTCGTCATCGAGACGGTCGGCACCCAGGAGTACCAGTTGCGCCGCGCCCACTTCATGGACCGCTTCACCAAGGCCTACGGCGACGACGCCGCCACCGAGGTCCGCAAGCACCTGGCCTGACTACGACACCCGGCGGACCACATACGCGGCACCGTGGTCCGCCGGCTCCTCGCCCACGTACTCCTGGCCGCGCATCTCGCACCACGCCGGGATGTCCAGCCGGGCCGCCTCGTCGTCGGCCAGCACCCGTACCGTGCCGCCGACCGGGACCTCGCCGATGACCTTGGCCAGCTCGATGACGGGCAGCGGGCACAGCTTGCCCAGGGCGTCCACCACCAGGGCGTCCTGGTGCCGCACGGTCGTGGGCGTCGGCGCCCCCAGCTTCTCCCGCACCCCCGCCACCGCCCCCGGCAGCACCTCCAGGAACCGCTCCACGTCCTCCGCCGCCACCTCCGGCGGCAGGGAAACCCGCACATTCCCCTCACTCAGCACACCCATCGCCTTCAGCACATGGCTCGGCGTCAGCGTGCTGCTCGTGCAGGACGATCCGGACGAGACGGAGAAACCCTCCCGGTCCAGCTCGTGCAGCAATGTCTCCCCATCGACATAGAGACAGGAGAAGGTGACGATCCCCGGCAGGCGCCGTACGGCATCGCCCACCACCTCCACGTCCGGCACCAGTTCGGGCACCCGCACCCGGATCCGCTCCGTCAGCTCCCGCAGCCGTACCGCCTCCTGCGCAGCCTCGTCCCGCACCGCCCGCAGCGAGGCGGCCGCCGCCACGATCGCCGGAAGGTTCTCGAACCCGGCGGCCCGCCCGGACTCCCGCTCGTCGGCGGGCCCTTGAACGGCGAACCGCACCCCTTTGCGGACGGCCAGCAGTCCGACTCCGGCCGGCCCGCCCCACTTGTGGGCGCTCGCGGTCAGCAGCGACCAGTCGCCCTCGACGGGCTCCCACCCCAGCGACTGCGCCGCGTCCACCAGCAGCGGCACCCCGGCCGCCCGGCACGCCTCGGCCACCTCCGCCACCGGCTGCACGGTCCCCACCTCGTGGTTGGCCGACTGCAGACAGGCCAGCGCGGTGTCCTGCCGGAGCGCGGCAGCGTAGCCCGCCGGGTCCACCGCCCCCGATCGGTCCACCGCCATGCGGGTGACGGTTCCGCCGCCGGCCTCGTGCGTGTCGGCGGCGTGGAGCACCGAGGAATGTTCGACGGCGGACACGATCAGGTGATGTCCGACCCGCCGCCGCCCCGCCAACGCGCCCGCGACGCCGGTGTGTACGGCCGCCGTACCGGAGGAGGTGAAGACCAGCTCGTCAGCCCGGCATCCCACGGCCTCGGCGGCGGCCTCCCGCGCGGCGTCCAGCAGCATCCGAGCCCGGCGTCCTTCCCGGTAGAGCCGAGCGGGGTCGGCCCACCCCTCGTCCAGCGAGGCCAACAGCGCCTGACGGGCAACGGGATGGAGCGGAGCACTGGAAGCGGCGTCGAAGTAGGGCACACGGCAACGCTAACTCCCAGGGGCCCGAGGGGCGGCGCGACCAGCCAGAACCCGCCCGCAGCCGCCAAACCGGCGAACCCCCACCCGACTAGGCCCCCCTCCCCGCGAACCCTCCGAACGCGTCGGCTAGGGTTTGGTCCGCATAAACATCCAAACCCCTGCCCGACGCAGGGCGGCGACCGACCACCGAAGAAGGCAGGCCGCAGCCAACACGCGCGGGCGAGACTCTCGGGAAGGCGCTACGTGAGTCCCAACGGCTCCGACCGCTCGCCGCGGCGCCCGATGCGGCGGAAGCTGCTGCAGGCAATGACCGCGGGCCTGGTCCTGGCGACCGCCACCGGTTGCACATACAAGGACTTCCCCCGCCTTGGTATGCCCACCCCGACCACGGAAGAGGCTCCGCGGATCCTCTCCCTGTGGCAGGGCTCCTGGGCTGCCGCGCTCGCCGTCGGCGTGCTGGTGTGGGGTCTGATCATCTGGAGCGCGATCTTCCACCGGCGCAGCCGGACCAAGGTCGAGGTTCCCCCGCAGACCCGGTACAACATGCCGATCGAGGCGCTGTACACGGTCGTCCCGCTCATCATCGTCTCGGTGCTCTTCTACTTCACGGCCCGTGACGAGTCGAAGCTCCTCAGCCTCACGGACAAGAAGCCCGACGTGACGGTCAACGTCGTCGGCTTCCAGTGGAGCTGGGGCTTCAACTACATCACGCCCGTCAGCGGTGTCACCGGTGACGCGAAGACCGACGCGAACCTGGCCGCCATCCCGGACCGGTTCAAGAAGGAATTCCCGGCGAACGCGGGCGGCGTCTACGACGTCGGTACGCCCGCCACGCGGAACCCGCAGACCAACAACCCGGGTCCCACCCTGTGGCTGCCCAAGGGCAAGACGGTCCGCTTCGTCCTCACCTCGCGTGACGTCATCCACTCCTTCTGGGTGGTGCCGTTCCTGATGAAGATGGACGTCATCCCGGGCCACACCAACTCCTTCCAGGTGACCCCCAACAAGGAGGGCACCTTCCTGGGCAAGTGCGCCGAGCTGTGCGGCGTCGACCACTCCCGGATGCTGTTCAACGTGAAGGTCGTCTCCCCGGACCGCTACGAGCAGCACCTCAAGGAACTCGCCAAGAAGGGGCAGACCGGTTACGTTCCCGCCGGCATCGCGCAGACGAGCCACGAGAAGAACCGGGAGACGAACAACCTGTGAGCATCCTCAACGAACCCCAGGGTGCCGCGGCAGCAGGGTCCCATTACACGGACGAGTTGCCGGTCCGGCGCCAGAACCGCGGCAGTGTCGTGATCAAGTGGCTGACGACCACCGACCACAAGACGATCGGCACGCTGTACCTGGTCACGTCGTTCGCGTTCTTCCTGATCGGCGGTGTGATGGCGCT